>JAAYAY010000327.1 GCA_012719125.1 Planctomycetaceae bacterium
AGACGCCGCCGGCGCCCGAGCCGGCCAACGATCCCGGGGAGGCGCAACCTGGTGACGAAATTCCGTTCTGAGCCACCGTGAGAAAAGCCAAGCCCGCCGGCCGCGACCGAAGGCTTGTTGGCGTCGCACATTCGGGGAGGCCGGCGGGCTTACTTTCCGAAGTAGATCATCACACACCTCATGTTGCAAGGCGGACCAGAATGCAAAGCGGCGATCCATGCGTCGGCCGGGAGCAACCGAACTACGTGTTCTGCCAGCGGCCTCGCTGCCCGAGCTGCGGTTCGGCACGGCTCCAGACGTATCGCAGTGTTGCGGACGGGGAAGTCACCACCAGGCACACGCTCTGCAAAGACTGCGGCGAGAAATTCCGGGTGGTCCTGGAATGACTTCCAAAATTTGGAAGTTAGGCGATCGCAGGTGATACGATGCGGGTGAAAGGAGATTGAGACCATGTTCCGAAATCTTCAGAGTACAGGCCATCTCGCGGTGAATCTGCGGATTCCAGTTGCCGTCCTGGATCGCAGGATCAACGAGCTGGAAATCGAGCCCGATTGCGTTCTCAACGGGGTTCGGTACTTCGACGCCGCCGCCTGCAAGCGCGTGGCGGACGAGATCGTGGACGGGACGCGGGTTCGCGTTGTGAACGCCGAACGTTGATGCAGCAACGCAAGGGGGTCCGACGAAAACCAACCAGCTCGTGACGCAGCCGGCCACGTCGCGGGATCCCCCCGAGCCGGCGAAATCGAAAAGGTGAACACATCATGTCAGCGATCGACGAATTCGAGGAAATGGTTGAAGCCGAAGTTGCCAAGACGACTGGGCGGGATCCCATCCGGGCCCGGCAGAAGGCAATCTGCACAGTCGTTCAAAACAATCACGACCTGCACAAGCAGTATCTCGCCGAGGTGAACGCGGACCGGAAAGGTTACTTCGCGCGTCGCGCCTAAAACTCGCCCCTGCGAACGGATTCCTCTCATGCCCGTCTTACTCTCACCCCTGCAACAACTTCTCCGCGATTTCTCCGGCGAACTGTTGAGCTGCGACGAGCGGTACTTCTCGCTCTTCCAATTCTGGGCATCTCGGATTGCCGTCACCGCCACCGATCGACGCGGCCGGCGACGCGGAAAACTTCCCGAGGGAATCGCAATCGTCGGCGACAAAGCGGCGCTTGAGAATTTCTTCGGCGGCCCACCGCCCGAGCCGACGATCCTGAACCTCGATGGGAAGCGGATCGGCATTCTCGACGTGACGGGCTTCTTGAGCAAGAGTGACGGACCAGGCCGGGCCGGCCTCGTGACACTCCGGACGCAGCTCGCCGAGCTGGTCGACCAGGCCGACGCCGTTCTGCTCCGGATCGATTCGCCTGGTGGCACGGTAGCCGGCACAGCGGACCTGGCGGCGGCGATCAACGAGGCCCGGCAGAGACAGTTGCCCATCTTCGGGTTCGCTGAGGATCTTTGTTCGTCCTCCGCTTACTGGATTGCCGCGCAGACGGAAAAGCTTTACGCGAACACCCCAACCGCGATGGTCGGGGGAATCGGGCTATTCGTGGGCCTGTACGATCGTTCAGGACAATTCGCGAAAGCCGCCATCAAGGCCGTCGTCATCAAGGCCGGCGAATTCAAGGGGGCCGGCTTTCCTGGTACCGAGATTACCGAGACGCAGCGAGCGTACTGGCAAAAGCTAATTGACCAGGCGCAAGGCGAATTCAACGCGGCGATCAGGCACCGCGTCGACCCGGCGAAAGTCGCCACCGGCCGATTGTACCTTGCCGGCGACGCCCAGCGGCTGAAGTTGATCGACGGCATCAAACGACTTGATGCCGTGGTTGCTGAACTCGCCGCGAAAGTCAAGAGATAAGCGTTTACCCTAAACCCAAGGAGAAGAGTTATGTCGACTGCGACAAGAGAAAAACCGGCATTCACGGTGCCCCCGGCCACCGCCACGGTCTCGACCAAAAACGAGCCGGCGAAATCCACCGGGCCGAAATTGGAACGGCCGTTCAAGCCCTGCGACCTGCACGGATTCAGCGACGATGACTTGCGAGCCATTTTGCGCTTCGAGGATGTAATCGACCCGAACATGATGTGTTACCCCCGCCACCTTGCGGATGTCACGACGTTGTCGGAGGAAGAAGCGTTTGACATTTTCAACGGGCGAGACAAAAGTGGTTACCCACATATCGAGGACGTTCGGGGATTCATGGGCCCCCACGCCTGCGCATTCGGTTCGCGACTGCTGGAGTTTCTCGAGCGGCGCCCGGACATTCGGCCCGACTTCAACGAGTTTGCTCTTGCGGCGTACCGTCGGACACACGTTGAGCTGTTTCGCGAGCCCGTCGAACCGAACCTGATAATGCTGATGCGGCTCAAACGAGACGAGGTTGAGCGCGAAAAACGCGAAGCGGAACAACGCAAAGCTGCGGCGATTCTCAACGAGAAGTGGCAGGAGGCTGCTGAGATTTTCTCCCGCTTCCCGGTACCAACACATGACGACGCGGCGCGAATGCTGGGCTTGGCGAGCG
>JAAYAY010000328.1 GCA_012719125.1 Planctomycetaceae bacterium
AGTTCTGCCGTATTCTCAGTTCCCACGAACTGGTCCTTTCCTCCTCTCTCCACGGCCTCGTGGCCGCCCATGCCTACGGACTCAAGGCGGCCTGGGTCAAACTCTCGGATAACGCCTACGGGAAGAGCTCTCGAATCGCTTCCACGGTGCGATCGACCAGCACTTGTGCCCCCTCCGGGCCGATCATGTTGACCAGCACCTCGGCGCTGTAGCCGCCGGCCTCGACGGCCCGTGGCGTGGGCACATAGCCGGCGTAGCCCGCGGGACTGGCCAACTCGATCAGAACCGTCTGAGGAGCCGGGCTGCGGGCCTGAATCTGTACGCCGTAGTCGAGGAACAGTTCGAACGGATTGGTGGCGATCGCCACGTCGCCCAGACGCAGAACGTGCATCTCGATCGGAAAGGTCTTCCATTCGCCCTTCTGCTGGGCCAGGTAGCGCTGGACGATGAGCCCTTGATAGCCCCGCCAGTACCACTCGCGGTGGCCTCGCACTTCCTTGGCATCCATTTCGTCGCACGTTTTCTTCGCTTCGGCGTACTCGGCCGGCGTGACGATCCGAGCCGGCAGGTCGACCTGCCGAACCAGGTGGACCAGGGGCACATCGCTACGGATGTCCTTGGCGATCAGCGGGGTAACGTCGTCGAACGCCGCAACGATTCGGCGCGCCATTTCCTGCGTGTGATCCAGGCCGCGGAGCCGCTCCATGCGCGACTCGGCGCTCTGGTGAAACTGCACTCTGGGGGTCTGGTCGCCGGCCGGGGCCACGAATCCGAGCACGCACAAGTCTTGCCCGTAGCGTTGGTGGAGCGACTTGCGGACCTCGTGCCAGAAATCGGCGCTGATCACCGGGCCGCTGGCCGCCTGGGCCGTGCAGGCCATCGCAATGGCCGTGGCCTTGAGTTGTTGCTGGGCATCATAAAAGCACAGGATATCGACGGTGTGGTCTTCGTAGCCTTCGATGTGGCTGAACTTGGGATCGTTGGTCTTGCCGTGCATCTTGGCCGTCCCGTCGCTATAGACCACGCGGCGGTTGCGGCCCAACACGGCGTGGCCCAGCCCCCAGGCCACGGCGCCCACGGCGCGAGTCTCCCACGCTCTAGTGACGGCGTCACCCATCCGCTCATAGAGGAACGGCAGGTAGGTTTCGGGCTGCACCGCGTCGCCGTAATCCTTGTCGTTGTAGGGGCTCTTGGCCACCATCATCGACGTATGCGTGTGGGTCGCGGCCAGCGAGAGCTTGTTGATGTCAAAGCCGGGCCGGCGGGCAGCCAGATGTTTACGGAATCCTTCCTGGACCCCCGGCAGGATACACAAATCGCAGGACACCAGAACGGCCTGATCGATCACCCGGTCGCCCTGCCGCGACTCCAACGCGAGCACGTTGGCGGTGCAACGGTCTTTGATGGTGAGAGCGATATTCACACCCTCCTGGGCCACCGGTGCTTCGGGGGTGATGTCGGCCGTGGCCACCCCGATCCACAGTTCCGCGGATGCTGCGATCGACTGATTAGGACCTAACAGCAGTCCGAGCGCAGTCAGCACGACAAACGCGACGCCCGACAATCGACGCGACGCACCAAACGTACTCTGAGGGTTGCCCTGAATCATTTGTGCTCGTCCTGTGGGTGGATCGTTGGCGGAGTTGGCTCTTGCCATCTGGAGTGAGCCTGGAGCTGGACTTGGCTCGTTTGGCCATTATCTTACCAGATCGCCACAGCATGTTTAACGACCCGACTGGTTCACGGTTCCTGAAGCCGACCGACACCAAATGGCCTTGCGTGATTCCCGGAAGCATTCCCGCGGTCCTTCGCCCGTTATTCCCGCGAAGGCGGGAATCCCGCCCACAACGTAGTAATCCAAAGATTCGCTACGACCCTCCCAATCCCTGCGGGCTCCCAGAAGGTCGCCGCGGCGCCGGGAAGCTATCTTTTCGTAGGCCAATCTCTGACCTTTTCCGCAAGCCGACGCACCCCCGTGCCGGCGCGGCGACACTTGCGGACCTACAAGAGCTCAATTTTCGCGGAGCACTCGATGGTCCTTCACGCCTCGCCCAGTGGACGAGATGATCTCATGGACAACCTCAAGGGTGTCCTGATCTTTCTTGTCGTCTTCTCCCACTTCCTGCTTCACTACGTTCAGGAGGGCGTCGCGTCGTTGTTCGTTCAGACGCTCACCTACTACATCTTCACATTCCACATGCCGCTGTTTGTCTTTGTCAGCGGGTACTTCTCCAAGAACGTCGAGAAGTCGCGAGTCAACGCGTTCGAGAGCCTGCTATTGCCGTACCTCGTCTTCAACAGCCTGATGATGTTCTGTGAGGCACGCGCAACCGGCAGCATGCGGCACGTCAGCCTGCTCACACCCGTGTACGTCCATTGGTTTCTACTCGCCCTGTTCTTCTGGCGAATTCTTCTCAAGGATCTCGTCAAGATCCGGCTCATCCTCCCGATCAGTGTCTTTGCCGCGCTGATGGTCGGCTATTTCAACGACGGCACGAACATCCTGGGGATCGGTCGAACGATCGCCTTCTTGCCCTTCTTTCTGTTCGGGTACTACACCGACGAAAGCATGATCGCCAAGATGCGGACGACCAATCGCTATTTGGCGGTGGCCTTGCTTGTCGCCTCGGCATGGCCCGTCTACCTGCTGACCGCCTCTCACAGCTTATCGCTCTCGGTGTTCGTCGCGGCTCCCTACGCTCCCACCGGAACGCTCTGGCTGCGACTCGCTTTCTTCGCATTGGCTTTCCTGATCGGCTTGGCCGTACTTGTGCTGTGCCCGGCCGCCAAGCTGAAATTCCTCACATCCGCCGGACGATTCTCCCTGCTCGTCTTTCTGTTGCATCGCTACGTGAACTTCCTGTTCTACGATCTCGTTCCCGCCGAGGCCTGGCGTTCCGCCCACGTGCTCACCGTGTTTGCTCTCTCCGCGCTCACCGTTTGGCTTCTCGGAAACCCCGTCATGGCCGGCGCCTATTCCGCCGTGGCAGCCTGTGCGAGGAATCTGCTCACCACCGGGCGATACCGTCCAACCGCAGACGGCAAGCCGGCACGAGATCTCTTGGCAGCCCTCGTGCTCTTCGCCCTGCCCACTGTCTACGTCGCTCTCTCCGACGCGTCCACAGCCTCGGAGAACCAAGGCGACGTCATTCATGCCGTGCTCGATCGCGAACAGCGGAGAGAAATCGATTCAGCGGCCACCGTCAGTTTCGTCGGCGATCTGATCTTGCTCGAAGATCAAGTGAAGAGGGCATGGGACGACGAATCCGAGAGCTTCGACTTTCGCCCCGTCTTCGAGCACACGCGAGACTATTTCCAGAAGGCGGATTTCTCCGTCGGCGTCCTTGAGGTTCCCCTCGCCGGTGAGGAGGCCGGCTATTCCACCAGCAATTTCGGCGACGGGATCCCGCTGCGTCTCAACGGGCCCGATCGATGGGTGCAAGATATTCAGGGGAGCGGCATCGACCTGGTTACGACCGCCACCAACCACGCCATGGACAAAGGAAAAGCGGGTCTTTACCGGACCCTCGACGTGCTCGATCGGATCGGCCTGGCACACATCGGCACCGGCCGCGATACGGCTGAGCGGAATCGCATCCTGATCCGAAACGTGAAAGGCATCAAGATCGCCTTCCTGGCTTACACGTACGGCGCGAATTTCTGCGACCCGGCCTACTTCGACGGCGATAACGCCCATCTCCTGACCGTGCTCGCCCCGCCGGAGAACCGGCGCGAGTTCACGCAGAGCTTGAAGATAGTCCGACAGGACATTCGTCGGGCGATGCTACACGATCCCGACGTAATCATCGCCTTGCCCCACATGGGCGAGCAGTTCTCGCATAGCTCAGATCGCTTCAGCCGCGTCTGGGCCAAGGCCCTGCTCGAAGAGGGGGTCGACATCGTGCTCGCCGCCCATGCCCACGCCGTCCAGCCAATCGAATATCACTCGATTCCGACACCCGACGGCGGTCAGCGGAAGGGCCTCGTCGTTTACTGTCCGGGGAACTTCGTCAACGAATACACCGAGAAGGACGGCGATGCCGCGGCGATCGTCAACGTCCATCTCGATACCGCACCCGAACAAAGAGGCCGTCTGCTGGGCGTTTCGCTGGTTCCGCTCTGGATACAACGTCGCATCGCCGGCCAACCGCGTCCCGTCCCTGTCTACGCAACAGTCGCCGACCCCGAGTTGCGGGCCGAAATCAGCGGTCTGGAGTGGAAGCGAATCGAGGAAGTCCACCGTATTGTCACAAAGGTCATGCTCGGCACGCCCCTCACCATCGACCAGGTGCAAGAACGATATTACTACCTGCCCGACTGCGGCTATGCCCGCGTACCGCTTGAAACAAGGCTTGCGAGGGATATCGACCCGGAAGAGCTCGACGCCGAGCGGCGACGGTTCTACGAGGCCCTTGCCGAATCGAAACGAACCGTCATGCTCGGCGACAGTATTACCGCCGGGTCGAAGAACGGCGGTTACGGCTGGTTCGAGCCGATCATGGGGCTCTTTCCGGAGAATCAGTTCGTGAATCGAGGCGTCGGCGGCGAGACGACCGAGACGCTGCTGGATCATCTCGATCGCGACGTCGCAGAACCGGCCGATCTCTTCGTCGTCGCAGTTGGCGCCAACGACGTGCGCTATCGAGATCCGGCCATCTGCACGATGACCCCCGACGCGTTTGCCCGCAATCTCGAACGGATCGCCGCCAAGATTCGAGCGGCGCAACCCGACGCTCGGATCGCCTTCGTCAACGTCTGGCTGGCCTACGACAACGATCGCTTTTCCCGTCTTCCGCCGGAAAAGCGCGACGCCATGGTCGCCGAATACAATCGCGTGTTGCGCGACGTCTGCACCGATGGGGGCTACATCTTTCTCGACGCCAACCAGCACATTCGCGCCTATCTGGAGCGGCACGTGACCGACGACAACATCCTCGACCACATCCACCCGAACGCCGGCCGTGGCATCAGGCTCTACAGCAACGCGGTGTTGTTCGGACCGCCGGCACGCTGGGCTGTTGAGTAGCCACCACCTGGCCCAGCACCGGCATAATCGGAAATCCGAGGGTCTTTCGGAGCGGCCACACTAAATGGCCTTGCGTGATTCCTGGAAACTCAGTCGCCAGAGGGCCGTCCCCTGCGTCATTCCCGCGAAGGCGGGAATCCAGTGACGTTTGTCGAGTGTCTGGATTCCCGCCTTCGCGGGAATGACGGGTGAAGGACCGCGAGAGTCCTTCCGGGAATCACGCAAGGCCATTTGCCGCGTTCTCGGTCTCGATAGCGCTGCGACTGGGCGACACAGAAACAACTCGCCTGTGTGCCATGGTTGATGTTGCCAGCAATTCACGCGGTACGGTGGCGGAACAACCAGGTGGCGGAGGCGAGGGTTGCTGCGGCAATCACGGCCATCGGCCAGAGTTGGGGCCAGATCGTGGCGAGGGTGCCGCCCTGGAGGAACACTTCACGGCAGGCCGTAACGATGTAGCGCAACGGGTTGATCAGGGTGCCCCACTGGAGCCATTGCGGCATGTTCTGAATGGGGGTGGTGAACCCGGACAGGATAACGCTGGGCATGATGAACATGAACGAACCGAGCAACGACTGCTGCATCGTGGACGAGAGCGACGAGATGAACAGTCCGACCCCCACCACGCTCACGATGAATACGCTTAGCGCAACGACCAGCGCCGGCAGGCTGCCCCGGAACGGCAGGCCGAACCAGAGCACGGCAGCGGCGGCCAACAGCAGGGCGTCGAACAGTCCGCAGACCATCGGCGGCAACGCCTTGGCGAGCAGGATCTCGCCGGAGCGGAAGGGGGCCACGAGCAGTTGATCGAAGGTGCCGAACTCGCGTTCGCGGGAGACCGAGAGGCTGCTCAGCAGGAGCACGACGATCATCGCGATCAGGCCGCCGAGGGCCGAGACGATGAACCAGCGGCTTTGCAGATTGGGATTGAACCAGGCGCGGTCGACCAGTTGCAGCGTGGGACGTGCTGCGTTGGGGGCACCTGCGGCGAGAGTCCCGCCGCGTTCGGCGTTGTACTGGGCAATGATCCCGCTGGCATAACCCAGGGCCACGGCGGCAACGTTGGAGTTCCGGCCGTCGACGATCACCTGGACTTGTGCCGGCCTGCCCGCGTGGAGATCCCGGCTGAACGTCTGCGGTATGTGCAGCACGAGGCGCACGCCCTGCCGGTCGATCAAGTCGCCGACCTCGCGATCGCTGCTCAGTTCACCCACCAGGCGAAACGTCGGCGAGCCTCGGAAGCGGGACAGCAACTCGCGCGATTCGACGCTGCGGTCTTCGTCGCGTACGGCGTAACGGACGTTGTTCAGGTCGAAAGTGGCGGCATACCCGAAGACGAAGAACTGAATGATCGGCGGGCCGATCACAACAACCCGGCTCTTGGGGTCCTTCATGATGGCGAGGAACTCTTTGACGACGAGCGTCGCGATGCGGAGCAGGGCCAAAGCCATGGGTCATCCCTCCAGACGCTGGCCGAGGCGCGACCTGGCCAGAGCGATCAGCACGACGGCCATCAGGCCCAGGAAGAGCGCGTCCCACTGAAGAACCGACCAGACGTCGCCGGCCAGGAAGATCGTGTGGCTGGCCGAAACGAAGTAACGAGCCGGGATCAAGTGGCTGACCGCCTGGATCGGCCAGGGCGTGCTCTCCAAGTCGAAGAGCAGCCCGGACAGGAAGAACGCCGGCAGAAAGCCGACAATGATCGACACCTGGGCGGCGACGAACTGCACGCGAGCGGCTGCGGAGACGAACAGTCCCAGCCCGAGCGAGGCGAGCAGAAACAGGGTGGACAGCAACAGGTAGACGCCGGGCGAACCGCGAAACGGCACGCCGAACATGACTCGGCCCAATCCCACGCTGAGGCCCAGCCCCATCATCCCCAGGACAAAGTAGGGCAAGAGCTTGCCGACCATGATCTCGCCGACCCGCAGGGGCGTGGCGAGGATCGCTTCCATCGTGCCGCGTTCCCATTCCCGTGCGATGACCAGGGCCGTCAACAAGACGCCGATCAGCGTCATCACCAGTGCGACCAGGCCGGGAACGAGAAAATGGGTGCTGTTGACGGCGTCGTTGAACCAGACCCGCTGCTGAATCGTCACGGCCGAGGAACTTGTGGACAACCCCCGAGCCGCCCGCTGCTGGGACCAGAGCCCCACGACGCCCAGCGTGTAGCCTTTGACGAGCTGGGCGAGATTCGAGTCGGTGCCGTTGACGATGATCTGGACTGGAACCGCTGCACCGTGGGCCAGGCGGTCCGAGAAATCCGACTGCACCTGGACGATGGCGTCCACTTCCCGCCGGTCGAGCAGTTGCCGGGCCTCGTCGAACCTGTCGACGAGAACCGGCTCAAAGTAATTGCTGAGCGTGAACCGCTCGGCCAGGTCGCGGGCCTCGGGGCCGCGGTCGTCGAGCACGATCGCGATCGGCACGTCCTTGACGTCGAGAGACACTCCGAATCCGAAAAGGAACAACAGCACCACGGGCATGACCAGAGCCAGCGCGATGCTGCTGGGGTCGCGGCAGATCTGCAGGGCCTCTTTTCGGAGAAATCCCCGCAGGCGCATGATGCTCCGCTGGAACGCGTTCACGGTGAGCCCTCCTTCCCACGCGGCCGGGCGGCGCCTTCGGCCAGTGCGATAAATGCATCTTCGATGGTCGGGTCGGGATGGTCCTCGGTCCGTGCCAACTCGCGGATTTCGTCCGGCGTCCCGGTCGCAAGCTCGCGGCCCTGCGACATGATGAGCATCCGGTCGCAATACTCGGCCTCTTCCATGAAGTGCGTCGTGACGACCACGGTAACCCCGCCTTCAGCGAAGGAGTTGATGCGTCGCCAGAAGTCGCGGCGGGCAAGGGGATCCACTCCGCTGGTCGGCTCATCGAGGAAAAGAATATCGGGCTCGTGCAGGATCGCGGCGGCCATCGCCAGCCGCTGCTTGTATCCACCCGGCAGCCTTCCCGAGGCCATGTCGCGGTGGCCGCGGAGATCGAATTCGTCCAGGGCCCACTCGATCCGCTCGGCAAGCCGCGTGTTGGCCAGCCCGTAGGCCCGGCCGAAGAAACGCAGGTTCTCGAACACCGAAAGCTGGCCGTAGAGAGAGAACTGCTGGGCCATGTATCCCAATCGCTGCCGCGCAAACGATCCGGCGCGGCGCAGGTCGCGCCCGGCAACCCGGACCTCGCCGGCCGACACCTTCGACAACCCGCACAGCATGCGGAAGGTGGTGCTCTTGCCGGCTCCGTTGGGGCCGAGCAGCCCGAAGATCTCGCCGCGATGGACGTCGAAGCTGATCTCCGAAACCGCGGTGAACGTGCCGAAGCGTTTGGTCAAGTCGCGGGTGTGGACGACACCGTCGGCGGACTCTCCGCGGTGGATCGTTGCTTCGGGTTCACGCGGATGCGGACTGACACCAGTACTGACCTGTGCGGCGGGGAGATTGGCGTGGCTCTGGCTGGATCGCGCGTGGGCCAGCAGTTTCATGAAAGCGTCTTCAAACGTGGGACCGGCCACGTCGATCGCGGCGGCTAGGTTGTCCGGCATCGCCCCCGTGACGGCCGCGATATCGCGTTCTTCGGTAACCACACGGACCCGGCCACCACGGATTGTGGCATCGATGATGCCGGGCCGTCCGGCCAATCGGCCCTGGATGGTCCGGGGCCGCACGCCCGGCGGAGGCTGAACCACAAACGTGTGCCCATGCACCTGTTCGCGAAATGACGCGGGAGTGCCTTCGTCCAGCTTCCGGCCCTCGTGCAATACGACGACACGATGGCACTTTTCGGCCTCGTCGAGGTAGGCCGTGGCAACCAGCACTCCGATTCCCTCCTGGTCGACCATCTGGTAGACAATGCGCCACAGTTCCCGCCTGGATACCGGGTCGACTCCGACGGTCGGCTCGTCGAGGAGCAGGAGTTCCGGGCTCTTGATCAAGGCACAGGCCAGGCCGAGCTTCTGCTTCATCCCGCCGGAGAGCCTGCCCGCGAGGCGACCTGTGAATTTCTCCAGTCCCGTCATCTCCAGAAGCCGCGTGTAGCGAGGCGCTCGGGCGGCGGGTTCCACGCCTTGAAGGTCGGCGTACAGGTCGAGGTTCTCTTGAACGGTCAGGTCCTCGTACAGGCCGAACTTCTGGGGCATGTAGGCAATGCGTCCCCGGATCTGCAACGTGTCGCGAACCGAGTCAAGTCCCAGGACGGTGGCCGTCCCGCTGTCCGGCACCAGGAGCCCCGTCGCGATCCGCAGGAGCGTCGTTTTGCCGGCCCCGTCCGGACCGACGAGTCCCACCACCTCGCCGCATCGCACGTCCAGAGAGACGTCTCGCAGCGCCTCGACCGGCGGCCCGCCCTTCGACTCGAAGCGTTTGTGCAGGTTCCGTACGCCCAGCACCGTTTCGCCGGAACGCTCGGAAACAGACTCGTCGGCGGACTGGATCACGGCACAGGCACCTTCGGCAGGGTGGATTCAATCTCGGATTGTGACGCAGGCGCCGGCACAGCGGTTGGCGGAGACGATTCATCGACGACGACCGTCGCGGGCATGCCGAGACGCAGCCGGTTTTCGGGATCGTTGACGTAGATGCGGACCTCGTAGACGAGTTGGGTGCGCAGTTCGGTTGTCTCCACCGATTTCGGAGTGAACTCGGCCATCGGCGAAATGAATCCAACCCAACCCTCGATCGGATTCTCGGGGAACGAGTCGGTGGTGACCCAGGCACGCGCTCCTTGCCGAACCCGTCCCAGGCTCGGTTCCGGCACATACGCGCGAATCCATTTCGGGTCGTCGAGGGCAAGCACGTAGGCTGCTCGGCCGGGCGTAGCGTAGTCGCCCGGTTCCATGAGGCGGCTGCGAATCGTGCCGGGTGACGGGGCTCGCAGCTCGGTGTCGGCAAGCCGTTTCTCCAGGAGCCGCACGCGGGCGCGGTTCGCTTCCAGGCGGGCGTGTGCCTCCTGGATGTCCTCTTTCCTCGGTCCTTCCAGGGCCAGGGCCAGGCCTTGCTTCGCCTCGTCGAGTGCAGCCCGCTCCACTCGCAGTTGCATCTCGGCAGCATCCAGCGCCTCCTTGCTCACTCCCCCAGTGGGAGAGAGCCTCTGATATCGCTCGAGCGTCTGTTCGGCGTGGGTTAGTCTGGCCTCCAGAGAAGCGACCCGCGCCCGGGCCTGTTCGATTTCCTGCTGGCGGGTTCCGGATTCCAGTTTTCGGACCACGGCCTCCTGGGCGTCGACCAGGGCCTTGACCTCGTCGAGTTCGGCTCGCGTGCGAGAGGAATCGAGCGCAGCCAGGATCTGGCCTGCCTTGATCCGCGAGCCCTCCTCGACCCGCATGGAGGTCACGAGGGCACTGCCGTCGAAGGCGAGCTGCGCCGTGCGGATGTCGACGTTGCCGTAGAGGGTCAGCCGTTCCGGTTGCCCTTGAGACCGCTGGGAACGCCACCAGACGATGCCTGCGGCGAGGGCGACGACAAGGATCAGGAGGATGACACGTTTCTTCATCTGGATTGCTTGATGCCTGACTGTTTATGTTATACACTTGTATGACTTAATGAAGTATACTCTCGTCCAATGGCTATGTCAAACGCTCGTATAACATCGAAGATTGCCCGCACGCCCAGCCGGACCCCCAAACGAAGGGATGCGGTTCGGACTCGCGAGACCTTGCTGGCGGCGGCCGCAGAGGCGTTCGCTCGGCACGGATATCGCGATACGCCTGTGCGGAAGATCTGCGCCGAGGCGAAAGTGAACCTGGGCGCGGTCAGCCATTACTTCGGGAGCAAGGAGGCCCTGTACCGCGAGGTGCTGGTCATGGCGCACCGCCAGTTGGTCGATGCCGAGCCGGTTCCCGAAATGTCGCCGGGAGACGATCCGCGTGCCGCTCTGAGGAATTGGGTGCGGTATGCACTGCGACTATTCTTGCTGCGTCGTGCCGCCCATCCCCACGCCAGACGGCTCTTCGCGTGGGAACTTCGCGACCCCACCCCCGCGCTCGACGAGTTGATTGCCCTGGTGATGTTGCCGGTGCGGCAAGCGTTGGAACGCATCGTCGCCGCGTTGCTGGGAGACGCCGACGAGCCGCGTCTGCGGGGCCAGTGCGCCAATTTCGTGGGCGCCGTCTGCATCATGCACGAGCAGGGGCAGGAGATTGTCAGGCGATTCGGCCACCCGGTGCCGCATAACGAGTCGGGGGTGGATCTCTTGGCGGACAGGATCACCGAATTCGCGGTGGGCGGGATAGAACGAATCCGCGACGGGGGAAACGGTTCGTTTTAGTCCTAGCACGGAATATTCAGGGGTGGCACGCCCAGAGCGAAGCGATGGGCGTGGTGATCTGACCATCCACGCCCATCGCTTCGGTCTGAGCGTACCACCCAATACATAGTGCCTCTGAGGGGCCTGCACTTGTTTGGCGATCTCCAGGAGAGCCTCGTTTGCAGTTGGTGTTCGCAATGCAAGTACGAAACGTTTGTCCCGATCGTCAATCAGAACTGTACGGTCCGCAGATCGCCTTGATCTCGAAAGTCTCGGCGGAATCATCGAGTACGAAGACCCGGTACTCACGGCCGCCCGGACTGACGCGAACCACGACATGCCCCTGCTGGCTTTTCAGTTTGTCGATGTGTGGCCCTACTACGATTCGGGTTTCGTTCATGATGTTGGTGGCAAAGACGTCGCGGGGGCCGGGGTAGGTTTTCGTCGAGAGCATTCGCCGCAAGACGGCCATGTCGGGTTGCTGCGCCAGCCAGGTGTGAATGATGATCACGTGGGGGCGCAAGGCCTGGAGGCATGACGCGCCCATGGCATCGAAATTGGCGTGATGGTTCGCCTTGCATACTTCCACCGGGCCGGCCACCAGGGCCACGGGCGTTTCGATGTCTTGCCAGGGCTGTGCCGTGACGGAGTAGATATCGCCTCCGCTGAAGTAATCGAACCGGCCGTAGGACAGCCGGAAGGCGATGGAACACGCATTCTCGCTGGGATACTCGTCGTCATCGAGGTCGGCCAGGGCGGGGAAATGGTTCCGTTCAACGGACCCCACCCCTGTCCAGACATGCCCGTTGGCCGCCAGGTTGCGGATCTCGAAGTCCGGGTATTCTCGAGGGTTCTTCACAAGAACGAGTTGGTCGTTGGCTCCCACCCGGAACCGTTCTGCCCGGAGTGTGCCGCCGGCAACCTGCGATCTGGCAAACTGGATGTAGTTCTTTGCTGATTCGCCTTCCGGGGGAACCGGCCAGTCGTAGTCGGGCCAGCCGCGGTCGATCAACGTGCCGCACGGGATCGAATGGGCCACCTCCACAAGTCCGGTCAAGCGGTAACTGCCGGATGGGGAAGCGGGCGTGTCGGCAGCGACACCTCCGAGATGGTCTTCGTGAAAATGGGAGGCCATCACATAGTGCAGCTTCTTTTCTGGCAGAGGATTCAGGAAATGGAGAATGTACCGCGAGATCCACTGGCCGGGGGTCCGGCTGTCATTGGGCTTTGGATCGGTCACTCTCGGCTTGGCAGCTCCTGTGACCCCTGCATCGACGAGCATCGTCGTGCCGTCGGGGAAAACGAAGAAGGAGCATTCTCCCCTGCCCGTGTTGATATGGTGAATATCGAGACAGCCGGCAGTCCACGGGGGCAATGCCTGGCCGACCTGCGGCTCTTGGGAAAACGCCGGAGTTTTCGCCGACAGGAACAGGAGGGTCAGAATGAGGACCGAGACGCAGATTCTGTCGTTTCTGGATTTCGTCATTCTTTGCCTCTTCACTGCCGCAATCGACCGCGAGGCGGCGTTGCCGATTGAATCGGACCAAGCCGGCTGTGGAATTCGTACTGGTCGCCGCGATAGAGTGTCCGCTCCCACCAGAGCGGCCGGTCGTTCTCCAGAAAGCCGACCGACACGACTTCGAACGCCGCCGAGCGGGTGGTGGTCTGCAGACGGCGCGATTCGGCGGTCGTCAGCAGCACGGCTCGAATCACTTCGTTGGCGCCGGCGATTCGCAGGCCGTGATTCTCCGTCCAGGCATGGTACAGCGATCCTTCCGCCTGCAACCGGGTGAGTTCAGGGCAGAGGCCATGGACGACGTAGCGATGTTCGAAGATCACCGGTACGTCGTCGGCTAGGCGTACGCGTTCCATCTCCCAGACCAACGCGTTGTCGGCAATATCCAGTGCAGTCCGCACCGAGTCGTCGACGTCTGCGGCCGGCAACTTGCCGAAGGTGAGCAGTTCCGTGCGCGGCGTCTTGCCGGCGGCCTTTGCCTTCTCGGTGAAGCTCACCAGAGAGCGAACGTCGTAGTCGATAACCGCTCGTCGCACGAAGGTGCCCAGCCCTTTGCGAAACTCCAGGAACCCTTCTGACACCAGGCTCGCCAGGGCCTTGTTGGCGGTCGTTCGACTGACTCCAAAACGTTGCGCGATCTCTCGTTCGGTAAGAAATCGATCTCCGCAGTTGTACTCGCCAGCCAGGGCCGAGCGCAGGCGCTGGTTGAGTTGCTGATAGACGGGGCTGCGAACGAGTTGGGTGTCCATGTTTCTCCCGGTGGCCGTGGCAGAGTGGAGTACGAATCGGGCCGGCGCGACGGTGCCTCGGCCTGGGGGCTCGGGGAATGCCGGCCAAGCTCCGCTCCGACACTTGACACGGTGGCTTAGCCACTATACCATCGTGGGCGACGCTGGTCAATGGGCCGCACCGGCCTGGCAGGAGAACTGCAAAGCAGCAGGCACGCTCCGCCGTGCCGTCCGCAGAACCGCCGGAAATCCCGATTTCCCGCGAACCGCGCTCGGAGCGGACCTGTACCGAATTCTGTGCTCGTGATGCTGCAGGAAGGGGACCGTCCCATTTTTGTGGCGTCCTGCCACAAAAATCGGGAAATCCCCCCTCACCCCATCTGGAGATGGTTTCATGAAATATACCTACGAACAACTGGCCAAGATGATCGACCACTCCCTGCTCCATCCGACGATGACGGACGAGGAACTGGATGCCGGCTGCAAGCTGGCCGCCCAATACGGCGTGGCCTCGGTTTGCATCAAGCCCTATGCCGTCAAACGAGCGGCGAAGCTGCTGCAAGACACTGGAGTGCTGGTGGGGGCGGTGATCGGCTTTCCCCACGGAAACTCGTGCACGGAGTCGAAACGCTACGAGACGGAACTGGCCTGCCGCGACGGGGCGGCCGAAATCGACATGGTGATCAACATCGGCAAGGCGCTCAGCGGCGACTGGGACTACGTCGAGCAGGATGTCAAGGCCGTCTGCGAGGAGGCCCACGGCCACGGCGCCAAGGTCAAGGTCATCTTCGAGAACGACTATCTCACCCAGGGCGGTGCGGGCCTGAGCGGCGACGATTTCAAACGGCGGCTCTGTGAAATCTGCGAGCGTGCCGGGGCCGACTGGGTCAAGACCTCGAGCGGCTACGGCTTCGTGAAGCAGCCCGACGGCAGCTACAATTACCGCGGCGCCACGGAACACGACCTGGCCTTGATGCGTGCGAGTTGTTCGCCGCAGGTGCAGGTCAAAGCGGCTGGCGGCGTACGCGACCTCGACGGCCTGATCAAGGTCCGTGACCTGGGCGCCACGCGATGCGGGGCCACCGCCACGGCCGCCATGCTCGACGATTACAGGCGTCGCGAAGCGGCTGAATCATCCGGCAAGGCGGAGGGCAGCAAGGCCGGCGACTGAACGCCGGCAGTGCGGGTAGAATCGAATGTGCCGGCAGCGGTTTGTGTTTGAGGAGACATCGACATGCACGAACACAGTTTCTTCACACGACGACAGTTCATGGCTGTCACCGGTGCGGCAGCAGGGGCTGTGGCGTTAGGACGATTCGGAGTACGAGCGGCGTCGGCGGGGCCGATCACGACACCGCACGGCGAAATTGCCGCCTTGCGCCGGGACATCGTGAACTCGCCGGTCCGCGTTGCATTGCACCGCGCCGAGGTCTTCACCAAGGTCTTTCGAGAAACCGAAGACCGGCCCTGGGCATTGCGCAAAGCGATGGCCTTGCATGAGTACTTCGAGACCGTGCCGCTGTACGTCCGCGATCACGACGGCCTGGCGGGGGCGATCAGCGAGTTGCCGGGGGCGATGCCGGTCATGGTCGAGCTGGGTATTGGCGAGAACAACATCTACACGGGCGAGCGTCCGGATCGCCAGGGATACTTGCTGGGCCGGGTGCCCGACGAGATTCGCACCTACTGGATGAACCGCAACATGTGGGGGTTGTACCGAACCGAAATCCTCGGTCAACCTCCCTACAAGAGTGCCGACGAAGTACCTCAATCACTCGGCTACAATTTCATCTCGAACCAGGGACACCTGAGCCCGAGCTACGGCGAACTGTTGCAGGTCGGTATCGGCGGAATCCTGAAGCGGGTCCGAGCCAGGCAACAGCAGCCGGTCGAGGCCGACCACTCGGCGTTTCTACAGGCCGCCGAACTCTCGCTCGCCGGGCTGAGCCGGTGGATCGGCCGCTACGCGGACTTCCTCGAAGAGACGGCCGCCGCCTGCGATCGCTCCGCCCGCGCCGCTGAGCTGCGTGAGATGTCGAGAATCGCCGCGAAAGTCGCCGCCGGGCCGCCGGAGACGTTCCGCGAAGCCCTGCAGTTGATCTGGTTCGTGCACCAGGCCGTCCATATCGAGGGGCACGGTTACTCGAACACGCCCGACCGGATCGACCAGCTCCTGTTTCCCTACTATGAAGCCGACCTCCGCGCCGGCCGCATCGATGAGGACCAGGCGCTCAGGCTGGCCGAGAACTTCGTGCTCAAGCAGTATGACAACAGTTTCTGGGGCTCCGAGCATCATCTCACGCAGGGTTTGTGCGTGGCCGGTTCGACGGCGGACGGCAAGGACCAGACGAACCGTCTGAGCTGGCTGTTTGTGGAGGGCCACACGAACCTGACTCTGCCGGAACCGTTGCTGTGGGTCCGCTGGCACCCGAACATCGACCAGGAGTTCTTCGATTTCTGCCTGGCGCGACTCGAGCGCAGCACCTGCTTCCCCATGTATTGGAACGATCAAGCGATTCCCGACGCGCTGATCGAGTTGGGAATTGCGCGGGAGGACGCGTTCAACTTCGTTCCCGTCGGCTGCAACGAACTGGCGGTTCCCGGCCAGTGGTACTACAACCCGAAGGCGCATTGCGGCTACCTGCAGGCTATCGAGGCCGTGCTCACCAGCGGGAAGGGGTTTGCCGGCCAATGGCGCTGGCGGGACATCGCACCTCCCGTATCGCAGCTTGCTGATTTCAACGAGTTCTCCGATGCAGTCGGAGCGTACATCCGGGCAGCGATGGAGAAAACCTACCGCGGGCAGCTTCAACAATTGGAGGCACAGATCCGCTGGGGCACGACGCCGCTGACGTCGTGTTTCTTTGACGGCTGCATCGACGAGGCTCACGACATGGCCGAGGGGACGAAATACAACTTCCTTTCGTGCGGAGGCATTGCCTTTGCCAATGCGGTCGATTGTCTGGCTGCGATCCGACAGGTCGTCTACGAGAAGAAAGAAGCAACGTTGGAAGAAGTCGCGGCCGCTTGCGCTGCGAACTTCGAGGGTCACCAGCGCCTGCGGGCCAAGCTGCGTGCGGCTCCCAAGCAAGGCAACGACGATCCGCGGCTCGACGACGTCATCCGTTTGGTGGAACGAATGCGGGACGAGCCGATGAAGGAAATCTGCCGGGATCCTCGGGACGGCAGCCGGTTTGGCAACTCACACGTCGTCCGCAGCGGCGCCGTGCGCAGCGGGCTGACAACGCCGGCCACTCCCGACGGCCGGTTGGCCGGCACGCCGCTGGCCAGCTCCGTGGCCGCTTCGGTCGGTTGCGAACAGACCGGTCCAACGGCCCTGCTCAACTCGGTCTGCAAGTTGGATTCGGCCAAGAGCTGGCAGTCCGGGTATCAGGTGAACGTTCGCTTTCACGCGGGGATGATCGCCGAACAGGCGGAACGCGACAAGTTGCGAGCCATGCTGAACGTCTACTTTCAGCAAGGCGGCCAGGAACTTCAGATCAACGTCGTGGACAGCAACACGCTCCGCGCCGCTCAGAAGAACCCCGAACAGTATCAGGACCTGGTCGTGCGGGTGGCCGGTTTCAGCGAGTTCTTTGTCCGCCTCACGCCGGAATTGCAGCAAGACGTCATTGCCCGAATGGAACACCGATAATGACGACCGGCCACATTTTCGATATCCAGCGTTTCTGTATCCACGACGGCCCGGGCATCCGCACTACGGTCTTCTTCAAGGGTTGTCCACTGCGCTGTTTGTGGTGCGGAAATCCGGAGAGTATTTCCCGAGAACCGTCACTCTCCTACATGCCGGAGAAGTGCATCGCCTGCGGCGATTGCTTTGACAAGTGCCCAGAATCTGCTCTTTCGCCTGACGTTTCCGGTAAAGCACGTGTCGATCGCACACTGTGCAAGGGGAGCGGCGATTGTGCACGTGCCTGTGATCCCCAGGCGTTGGAGATCGTCGGTCGCGTGGCGACGGCCGCGGAAGTGCTCGAGGTGGTTCTGCGCGACGAGGCGTACTACGATGCGTCCGGCGGCGGAATGACCTTGTCCGGCGGCGAACCGTTGATGCAACCCGACTTCGCTAGGCTGCTGCTCCAGGAAGCCAAGGCTCGCGGCCTGCACACAGTGCTGGAGACTTCGGGCTACGCGATGTGGGGTTCCGTCCGCCCGCTCCTTCCACTCGTCGACCTGTGGTTGTTTGACTACAAGGAAACCGATCGCCGTCTCCACGAGAAGTACGTCGGCAAGACCAACGAACTGATCCTGGCGAATCTCAAGGAGTTGCACACGGCAAACGCCAAGATCGTGCTGCGATGCCCGATGATTCCGGGGCACAACGCGAGGCGCGAGCATCTCGACGGCATCGTGGCCCTCGCCAAGAGAATGCCCAAGATCGAGGGCGTTGAGCTGTTGCCCTACTACGATCTGTGGCGGGCAAAACTCGATCGCTTCGGGCTGAAGACGGAACTGCCTGAAACCGTCACACCGCCGGATGGCGACACGGTCAAGGGTTGGCGCGACTACCTCCGCTCGCGCGGTGTGCTGGTGGTGGGGTAGGAGTTAGTCAGCATGCTTGAGGCATGCGTCCAAGAAACTGAAAACCAGCGGCAAGACGATCGAGCGGCAGTGGACTGCGGACGTGACGACTGTTTTTCGTCATCGTCGTCCTTCGAGCCATTCTCGACGAACCTCCGCAGAAGTCGTCGTGGAACCAACACGAGGTCTTGACTCCCCGGTCGGCGAGAACCTCGTAGGCGTCCGGACGAACCAGTCTCCAGTGGACGATCGCCGGCGGCGTGAGCGCGTTTCCCGCGAATCGGGCCAGATGCTCGTTGACTAGACCGAAGTCTGCCGCCAGTTGCTCCGGCGGTGCACTCAAGTTAGGTTCGTTGGAGCCTTGGCGAAAACGGACCTCGCCAAAGGGCGCGACGAGGTCACTGTTCGTGCGACCGTGACGGCCCCCTCTTTGGAGATATTGACGACAACCCATTCCGGCCATGAAGATGGATGACTAGGGCATAGATCCTATTGCGTTCTTCACCAGGGGCGTCCGATGGATCAAGGAAATCAGCGTTGCTTGGAATCCCAGGTGCGTTGGCGGCCTGCGGCGCGGGATCGACGACTGCGCCTCGAGTCGCTTGAATCGCGGCATCTTCTTGCCGGACCCGCAGTCGCTGAATTCATGGGGGCTTACACCTGGTGGGCGCTCAAGAGTCAGCGAGACTTGCAGGTCAACGAACCGATCAGCAACACACTGCAATTGGGCTCGCACAACGCATACAACTCGAAGGCCTACGGTGCAGCAAACATACCCCTGGTGGCGCCGAACCAAATCTTCAGCCTGGCGGACCAGTTGGATGCCGGTGCTCGCGTTCTGGAGCTTGATTTGTGGCTCTATAACGGGGGTATCGTGCTCAATCATAACCAGGAATGGGAACCGAACCCGATCGGGATCAATCCATCGGCCCCGGTGATCCCAATCGTCGAGGCGCTCGACGAAATCCGCGGCTGGGTGGATGCAAATTCGTCGGAGGTCATCTTCCTCCATCTTGAGAATCATACGGGACTGGAAGACCGCCAGTGGAAAGAGCCGTTTCAGCAGGTTCTGGGAAGCCTCGGCGATGACGGTAGCCGGTTGACGAAGACCGTCGACTACTCGAATCAGACGATCTACAAGTCGCGCGCCGAACTGCTCGCCGAGGGTATCCGCGTCGAGTACTTCGAAGAAAGCGGCACGACACCGACGCAAGACTTCTCGATGGAAGGGGAAGAACCGGACTTGGGCTATCTTCAGATTGTGTACGGGGACGGGATGGGAGAGAGCGGGAATGACGAGTGGGACGTGGATCCGGTCACGGCACAACTCTTGACGGAGTACGCTCGCAACGCCGTGAACGTGGTGCGGATGGACTTCTTCTTGGGCCAGAAGGGTGACGTCGGCTGGGTGAATCTCGGCTTGGTCGGAGGGCCGGAAAAAGCGTTCTACGACTTGCCGGACGGCAAACGAGGCGATCTTCTCAAGGCGGCGGTCTGGAGCTGGGCCGAGGGAGATCCCGGGGCCACGCGGTTGCGCGACGGGCGGATCGGCATTCTTGGCGGCGGCAGGGACGTGGTGGTTCAGGACGCCAAGACGTTGTTGGGACAGGATTGGGGATGGTTCACGGCCGAGCGTTGGAGGTCGGTCTCGCCGGATTCCGGCCCCTATCCCTTTGCCCTGCGATCCGTCCATCGGTACTCTACGAAGACGGACGGCTCTCTGGTCCGTACAGACGGAACGAAGGGCGACTACTTCTGGCAGGAATCTATGTTCACGGGCCGCTGGGGGGACTTTGTCAACATCCCGGCGGACGAGTTGTATCTGCTCAAGAACGGTCACAAAGTCAAGGACAAGTCAGGCGAAGATATTCCGATGCAGTTCGCCGGCCCGGTCAACGGCCTGGAGAACTGGAAGCTCTACGAGAGCCGAACGACGGACGCATCGATATGGCTGGGCGTCCAAGACCTCGACCGCGACGGCAATTGGTCAACCGATACACGATTCACGTTCGTTTCGCTCGACGGGCACAAAAACCTCATCGTCCAGGACCTGTTTCCGTCGGACACGATGCGCGTTCAAGGGCGAATCGACGACCTGAGCATCCGCGTAGCCGACGGGGAACTCGTCCTGCAGCAAGGCACTGCGGGCACGGCGTCAAGCTGGGCCCGGCACGTCCACAACATGGTGACGACCGTCGGTCATTACGCCAGTGCCAACGAAGTCCACGTGCCTCTCAGCCAGTTCTCGGGCCAGATTCTGGTGCGCACCGCGGGATGCGACGACCGCCTGACCTTCCTTGCCGGCAGCGGATCGCCCGGGCTGACCGTTGTCTACGAGGGGGGCAACGGAGCGGATCAGGCGGTCTTTTCAGGTGAAGGCATCGTCACCCTGGCCCCCGGCGTCCTCCAGGTCCCGGGGCTGGGATCGGTAAAGACTGACGGCGTCGAGAGCATCCTGACCGACGGCGATCCTCCGCCACTGTCCGTTCAGACGTCCATCTTCTGCGACGCGGAGGGGAATCTCGTCGTTTACGACCCCGCGGCCTCCACTCTCTCCAGCGAGCTGCAGATTGTTATCGATTCCGAACGCGGCGAGTTGAACTTCCGTCAATTGTCCGCGGGCGGGATCACCACCACGATCGGCCGGCAAGTGGACGAATCGAACGTGGTGGTCTCTTTGACGAGCTTCACCGGCGAGTTGCGGTTGCTGGCCGTTGATGGGCTGGAACTGGAAACCGGTTTCGGCAACGACCTCGTCGTCGTCGGTCAGCGCGGACTTCAAACCCGTGTTGGCGTGAACGGGCTCGTATGCGCTACGGAGGGATTGCACAAGATCCGCATCAACGCGGGAGCCGGCGCAGACGTATTGCTCGTCGACCCTGCCAGTGAAGGGCTGGTCCAGACGATCATCTTCGACGGCGGCGCAGGCGCCAACACCGTGGTTGCCGTCGGCCAGGCGGTGTTTACGCCGAATTCGAACCTGAACGTATCGTCTGTAGGCGACATCCTACTGGCCAACGCAGGCGAGGCGATTCTGCCGGGAGCAGGCGGATCGAAGGCCGTCACGGCGGCATACCAGGACTTCACCGGGAAGCTGATCGTCCACGACTTCACTCGCAACGGTTTGGACGACGTATTGACCATGAGCCTGGACCCCGACCATGCCTCGCTGTCTTTCTCTCAAGAGACGGAGACCACCCTTGTCTCAACCGTCGGCACGCGCACGGACGAGGACCTGAGAATTCCTTGGACCATGGAGGGCGTCCGCATCCAGTCCGAAGGGGGCCAGGACATGTTGACCATGGAACTGACGGACCAGAGTGATTCCGCGCGGGTCAACCGGCAGGGAGCGGTGACGCGAATCGAGTTGGCGCCGTGTTCCGGAATGAACGGACTCGTCTTTGAGGCCACGGGGGTCGAGAAGTTCTGCATCGACACCAGGGACGGCGACGATACTCTCGAGATCAATGCGGATAGCGAGCCGATTGGAGACGCGGTCACGATCCAGGGAGGAGAAGGCGTCGATACGATTGCTGCCATGCGCGATGCGGGCTATCTCAAGCTCGGAGACAGCTCCTTGTGGCTGGATGACCTCGGTTGGGTCTTGCTGCAATCGGTCGAGCAGGCGTCCCTTTCCGCGGGTGCAGGGCAAAACGAGTTCATATTCTCCGAATGGACGGGCACGGTCACCGCCGCAGGCGGAGGGGGCGACGACCGCTACACATTCTACCCGGCCGATGCACCAGGCCAATACACGTTGGTCGAGTTGGCGGACGAGGGAAACGACGTAGTGGACTTCTGGGGGCTGGGAGCCGATTCCCCCGCCCTGGCTCTGGATTGGTACCGCCCCGCCGGAGCCGTCACCGCCACCGCGTTTGCCTCGCACCCGCTCGCCGGGCTCGTGCACGTCGGAGAAGCAGGCCAGCAGGTGAACTTCGAGTACGGGCTCAATGCAATGCCGCAGCTTGATCCGATCGTGGTCGACCCGGCCTGGAACGGCGAAGGCGAGACCTTCTACCAGGTCCGCTTTGTCGAAGTGGGCGGCAAAATGACGCTCGCGGCGAGAATCGATTGGGGAGACGGCTCGGAGGACTCGCCCGCCGAGATCGTCCAGGCACCGGGAAGCGTTGAAGGCCTGGTGACCGGGTCGCACGCGTACCCAGCCGGCACACGCCGCATCACCGTGACCGTGGACAGCAGCGCTCCGGAGATATCCGCCGGCCACGTGCGCGCGACCGTCTTCGACGAAAGTGAGATCGATCACTCGGTGCTTTCCGTCGACCCAACCGAGATCGCCGTTGCGGCAGTCGCCGGCGCCACCGTGCAGATTCCGCTGACGGTGGGTGAATCGGGAGGAGAGACTTCGATTGCGGCTGTCGTCTTCTCGTGCACGGACTTGGTCGGCGTTTCCGGCACGATTCCGTGCTCAGCCGTGACCTTCGACGCCCAGTCGTTCCATCTTGCGCCGGGCGCCTCACGAGTCGTCATCGCGTCGATTCCAGTTCCCGCTGAGATGGAGGGCGAGGTTTCGGGCACCATCACCGTAAGTTCGGCGAACACCGCCGAGGCAACTATCCCCGTGAGCCTGATGATCGTCGGCAGCGAAATCCCCACGATCAACATCACCGAGACTCCGGACTACGGCAGCGACGGACTGCTGCATGGCCTGGTGACCGGCGTCGACTTCGCCACCCACCAGCTCGCCACCTACATCTACGTCGACGGCAGCGGCTGGTGGACCAAGCCTACCTTTGCCGAGCCAGCGGTGGCGATTGGTCCGGACGGGTCGTTCGCGGTCGACGTGGTTTCCGGTGGTCTCGACGCCTGGGCGACCATCTTCTGCACGGCCGTGCTGCCGGACGACGTGACGATTCCGATCGCCGACGGCGACGGATCGCTGCCGGCGGAGTTGGCCAGCCTGGCCGTAGCGATCGACTTCCAGCAGCGCTACGGGCGAACCATCGAATTCGCCGGCTACACTTGGGCCGTCAAGGAAGCAGTACTGCCCGTCGGACCGGGCCTGAACCGGTTCTCGAGCGACGAAGCGGACGTGTGGGTCGATGAAGAAGGCCTCCACCTGACCGTCAACTTCCACGACGGCCAGTGGTGGTCGTCGGAAGTCGTCCTCCTCGACAGTCTGGGCTACGGAACCTACGCCATCCAGACCGACAGCCGAAACGACATCCTCGACGCCAACGCCGTCTTCGGCGCCTTCACCTGGGATCCCTACGGCGACGACGAGGCGATTCCCGGCTGGCCCTATCGCGAGATCGATATCGAGGACTCACGCTGGGGAGAGGCCGCAAGCTCGCTCAACAGCCAGTTCGTAGTTCAACCCTGGGAACCTGCCGGCCATCGCCACCAGTACACGCTGCCTGATCTGGGCGATAGTTCGGCTCTCACGCGGTTCTTCAACTGGCAGCCCTTGCAAATCGAGTTCGCGGCCCTCGCCGGATACTACTCCGCCGACGATTATCCGACCGAGGCGGTCATCGACGAGTGGACCTTCAGTCACGATGCCGATGCGGGGCTCGTCGTGCCCGAGCCGGGGCGGGAGCAGTTCCGGCTGAATCTGTGGTTGTCCAACACGGAGCCGGCCGAGGGCGAGACGGTGGAAGTGGTCATCCGCGACTTCACCCATCTCAGTGCCGGCGGCCCTTGCCAGATCAACGAGGGGGAAGACCTTTCGCTCGACGCGAGTTCCTGGTTGGGAACGGTCGACGCGAACGTCGCGTTCGCCTGGGATCTGGACGACGACGGTGAGTACGACGACGCCAACGACGTGACTACGACCGTGCCCTGGAGCACGCTCGCGGGGCTCGGCTTGGCAAGCGACGGCAGTCCGCTTCCGATCCACGTACGAGCGAGCGACGAGGAGACCGTCATCGCAACGGGCAGCACCACCTTGACGATCAACAACTTGGTGCCCAACGTTGACGCGGGTGGACCCTACACGGTCGGCGAAGGCGGAACCGTGCAACTCGATGCCGGCGGATCGACCGATCCGGGCGGCGACGCATTGACGTACGGGTGGGACTTCGATGGCGACGGCCAGTACGACGACGCTGTAGGCGCCACGCCCAACTTCTCCGCTGCCGGACTCGACGGACCAACCTCGGTGACAGTTTGGCTGCAGGTCACCGACGACGGCGGAGCGAGCGACACGGCGGCCGTCGAACTGACCGTGACCAACGTTGCCCCGACGGCCGACATCGGCGGCTCCTACACGGTCGCCGAAGGTGGGATCGTTCAACTCGATGCCAGTGGATCGACCGATCCGGGAAGCGACGTATTGACGTACGCGTGGGACCTGGACAACGACGGCGAGCACGACGACGCCGTAGGCGCCACGCCCGTGTTCTCGGCCGCCGGGCTCGACGGCCCAACCTCGGTGACGATCAGACTGCAAGTCACCGACGACGACGGAGCGAGTGACGTAACGACCATCACGATCACCGTCACCAACGTCGCTCCGACGGCCGATATCGGTGGTCCCTACACGGTTACCGAAGGCGGGACCGTTCAACTCGATGCCGGCGGATCGACCGATCCGGGCGGTGACACATTGACGTACGAATGGGACTTCGATGGTGACGGCCAGTATGACGATGCCGTGGGCGCCACGCCCGACTTCTCGGTCGCGGGGCTCGACGGGCCAATGACCGTGACGGTCGGTTTGGCGGTTATCGATGACGACGGAGTCGGCACCTCGGCGACCGTCGAGATCAGCGTCACGCAACCGCAGCCGATTGACTTGGGAACCGTCGACTTCAGCGAGTTTTCCGAATTGGCTCTGCCGGACGGCAACGTCTGGTACCGATTGACCGCCGCCCGGAGTGGCCAGTTGACGGCTATTGCGTCGGCTGCTGCCGGTTCGGCTTCAGTTAACCTCTACGACAGTTGGAAGACTGTGCCACCGCTGGCCGTTTCGTCGGCAATGGAGGGCGTGGAACGACTCGACCATGCAGTCGAGGCCGGCACGACTTACTTCCTACGGATTGCAGGCAGTTCGACGGACGCCGCCTTGACGATCGCCAACCTCGTCACAACCGCCGGTACGGAGGTCATGGTCTTCGGCACCGACGGCGCCGACGCGTTCGAGTTTGCCGCGACGGGATCCTACACTGTTACGATTAAAGGCGTCGAATACCATTTTGATGACGCGGTCTATGAGACGATCGTGTTCAACGGCGGCCTCGGCGACGATTCGGCCGCGCTCACCGGCGGAGCCGGCCCGGAGGTTGCCCGATTCTACCCCGACCACGGGACGTTCGGCGAGAATGGATTCCTTGTCACGGTCAGCGACACCACCGCAATCACCGCCCACAGCGGCGGGGAGGGCGACCTGGCCTTCATGTACGACTCGCCCGGCGACGACGAGTTCATCGCGAGAAAAGGTTACGGGAAACTATCCGGCGATGGTTTCAGCCTCGAGACCTTTGATTTCATGGTCACCTACGGTTATGCGACGACCCGAGACGGCGGCAACGACGTGGCCTACATGGAAGACACGCCGGGGGCGGACAAGTTCAAGTTCGACTGGCCCAACTCAAACCAGTTCTTCGGCAAGATGTACGGCGGTGGCGACTACTTCAATCGGGCCAAGAATTTCGAGCGGATTGTAGCCACCATGACCGACGGCAAGGACACCGTTCGGTTGTTCGACTCGACGGGGAACGACACGTTCTTCGGCCAGAAGGCCGAAAGCCGATTGATCGGCCCGGGCTACGACGTGACCGTAAGCGGCTATGACTCACTCATCGCCTACGCCTCCAAAGGCACGGATGCTGCCCATCTGCAGGATTCCGAGGACGACGACACGACCCGGGCACGACCTCACAAGGTCATCCTCTGGGGTGGTGACGATACGCACCCGACCTACGAGATCACCGCCCGCAAGTTCGATGAGTATCACTTTGAGGCGAAGAACGGTGGCTACAATCGTGCAAAGTTGCACGATACGATCTTCAGCGACCACGTGGGTGCCACGGGTGATACCGCCAGTTTCTACAGGAATGATGGGGAGTTGGGCCTCCTCTATGAGGTCGTCGCATTTGATTGGGTCAAACTGTACGCAACCGACAACGATGGCCATGACACCGTGAAGAAGGAAGATCCGATCGAATTCGAACTGATCTATGACGAAGGTCTGTGGGAAGAGGTGCCCTAGTGGGGTATTGCTGTGCTCAGCCGCGGCCTCACCGGGAAGACGGAGCTATTCTCCGCCCCGGGTGCTTCTGTTCAAACGCCCGTTTCGCCCGATCGCGCAGCACGACGTAACAGGCAATCGCGCCGCCGAGGAAGCCCGAGATATAGCTGGCGGTGTGGGCCCAGAGATCCGTCAGGAAGGCCACGTGGTGCTCGGCCGGCACGTTCGTGGCGAACGGTTCGACCAGGAAGACCGTGCCGCTCGAAGCTAGCACGAACCCGATGCCTCCGAAGACCAGGGCACAGGCTGCCGCGAAGAGCATCACCAGGGCGACGGGTCGCAGCAGACGTCGCACGGAGAACTTTGGCCACCCACCGGCCCTTGCCGCGGCCGCCAGGGAGAGCCCCAGAAACAGCCCGACCCACCACGTTCCGGCAATTCCCCAGGCAACGCCAAGAAGGGTGGGAGAGTCGGAAGCGATCAGCGGAGGATGGCCGATCGTGAAGTACTCGACACAGATGCGAGCCGTCACCTGATCGTGGAGAATGCCGTACACGAAACAGGCGGAGATGCACAGAGCGATGATTGCGGCTACTCGCATGGGGCTCCTCAGGAGACGCTCTGGCCGACAACGTTCCCGCTCTTCTTCGTCCGCGCACGTACTTGCTCAGGAAAACCTGCCGCCCGCCTTCAACCACATTTCGCGGAGTTCCACACGACGGAGGTCGTTCATTCTAAGGAGGCGAACGGTTGCGCGGCCAGTAGCAGTCACTCCTACAATCTCGCCGCCACGAAACATGAAGTGGTTCCCCCACTCATCCAGACGTGGGTTGAAGAGCAGCACAATCTCACCGGAATCAGGATCGATACTGGTCAGATTCGGTCCCTTGTAGGCGTTGCATCGATCACAGGCGAGGGCAAGCTGGCGAGGATCATCCTCTCCCCCGTGCTGTCTCGCAACGATGTGTTCAATGTGAAAGGGAATGAGAGGCGTAGCCGCTTGGGGAATCCGACAGTACTCACACACATCGCGAGCACGCCGCCGCACGAATTGGCGAGTCTCGGCATCCATGCTACGCAGAGTGCCTCGCAAGAAACTGCCGAGCTTTCATCTGGATCAGCGAAATGATGTCGACCGCTTCGACGAACTCTTTGTATTCCTCTTCCTCCTCGGGCGAAAGCGTACCTTCATTTGCCTTCTGTCGAAGAACGCTGATGTGAGCCTCTGTTTCCGCATCCGTCCGGAGATTGACGAGGGCTCGTGCGACCTCCGGCGTAAACGACTCGGTGACCGGTTCCAACAAACGGTCGAGATAGCTGATAGTGCTCATGCTCGGATTATACCACGAAATGCCGATGGTGTGGAAGCAAATCGACGGACCGGCTTCCCTTCTCCAAGCCGAACATATTCCCCCCTTCCCATGGTAGCCAGGGGCCTTCTCTTTCATTTTGCCCCCCAGAACCGGAGGGTGGCGCGACGAGAGTCCACGTGCGTCATCCAGAAACACCTACGCCGCCCGCCGCGTCTCGTGCTCCCGCTCTTCAGGCGGCACGTACTCCGAAACCAGCCGCCGGAGCCGCTCGAGAACCAGGGCTTGGGGACCGTTGGCAAGCTGTTCCAGTTGACCGACGGCGGCCGCGATCCTCTCGGGATCCCGACGCTGGCGGTCGGCGATCATGATCTTGGAATGCCGCGTGGGCAGATGCGCTTCGCCTTCGGCGTGGAGTTCTTCGTAGAGCTTCTCGCCGGGACGCAGGCCGGTGAACTCGATTTCGATGTCCTCGCCGACACGCAGCCCGGAAAGGCGGATCATGTCGGTGGCCAGATCGACGATGCGAACGGGCTCGCCCATGTCGAGCAATAGAATCTCGCCGTCGTTGCCGATTGCTCCGGCCTGGATCACCAGTTGGGCGGCTTCGGGAATCGTCATGAAGAACCGCTGCATCCGCGGATCGGTGACCGTCACCGGACCACCGGCGGCAATCTGCTGGCGGAAGACGGGCACGACGCTCCCCGCCGAATCGAGCACGTTGCCGAACCGCACGGTGATGAACCGGCACTCGGACTTGCCCGCGCGGGACTGCACATACATTTCGGCGGCCCGCTTGCAGGCTCCCATCACACTGGTCGGATTGACGGCCTTATCGGTCGAGATCATCACAAACGACTCCACCCCGTGGGCCTGCGCCAGGTCGGCCAGACAACGGGTGGCGCCGACGATGTTCTTAACCGCCTCGCCCGCGTGAGACTCCATCAACGGCACGTGCTTGTAGGCCGCGGCGTGGAACACGATCTCCGGACGGTACTGTTCCAGGAGCACACTCATACGCTCCCGGTCGAGGATATCGGCCATGCAGATCTTGATGTCGGTGTCTGGCATGTCGGCCCGCAGTTCCCGCTCCAGGTAGAACTGCCCGTTTTCGCTGCGATCGACCAACACCAGACGCTTGGGGGCGAAGTGCAGCAACTGGCGACAGATCTCCGAGCCGATGCTGCCCGCACTCCCCGTGATCATCAGCGTACGCCCCTCCAACCACTCCCGCAGGTTCGACGACTCCAGTTCCACCGGTTCTCGGCGGAGCAGGTCCTCGATGGCCACGGGACGCGGTTGGATCGCGATCTTCCCGCAGATCAGTTCCTGATAGCTGGGCAGGACCTTGACGTGAATCGACTGGCGCCTCGCCTGCTCGACGAGCCGCCGCACCTGCCGCCCCGCCAGGGCGTCGCGCACGATCAATACCTCGTCGACGCCGTGCCGCAGGGCCAGGTGGCACGTTTCGTCCAGGTGCCCGATGATCCGCACGCCGCCGATCCGGGTGCCGAGCCGCCCGTGTTCCGTATCGATCACGCCGATCACGTGGTAGCCGAGCCGCATGTTTCCATGGATTGCCCGCACCAACACTTCCGCCGAACTGTTGGCCCCGACGATGATCGTTGCCTTCTTGTCGACCAGAAAGAGGAGCGAGCAACTGCGCTCCTGGAGGATTCGCAGCAGCCCGCGGAGCCCGGCCACCACGGCGATCGTGGTGCCCCAGTCGATGGCGAAGACCGTGCGCGGAATCGGCTGGTAGCTCAAGAATACCCGCTCGACGAGCACGGTCAGAACGATGCTGACCGTGACGGCCTCGATCAGCGTGATCACGTCGTCGAAGGTGACATACCGCCCCCAGCCGCGCAGCAGGCCGAACCAGGCAAACACGACCAGCTTGATGCCGATGACGACCTCGATGGCCGACCAGAACCGCCACATTTCGCGGGGGCCGAGCTGGCCTTCATATCGGAGCCAGAGACTCAGGTAGAAGGTGCCGGCAAACACGCCGCAGAGCACGGCCGATGCCAGGGCTCGCCGCGCGATCCACGGAACCTTTCGCCCGAGATGGACCAGCCAACCGGACGAAGGTTCGTTGGTCGTATAGTCAGACTGATCAGAGTTCATATCTCACCCAACAGCACAAGGCAGCCGTACTCGGAAGTCAGAGTCTAGCGGTGGAGAAGACCAGGGACAGTTTCCCGCGGGTTTTCGACGGCGGGAACCTGGAGACTGGCCTCCTGAAAGGCGGTCCCCGCCGGATAGTAATTGCGGAACCGCCGGGTATCCGCGGTTTCCGGATCGAGCATGACGCGTTTCACGTCCGTTAGTCTCTGTTTCGCCTTAATGTGACCTGGTTTGGAACGCACACACCACGCTAAATGCTCGTCCGCCTCGGCATATCTACCCATATCCGACAGCAGGAACCCCAGCCGATAGCGTGCGTCAAAACTGTGCGAATTACATTGGACGGCCTGTCTCCCGCAAGCGGCCGCATCCTCGAAGCGATCAATCTTCATGTAGGCCGACATGGCGTCCAGCCAGTGCTCGGAGGCCAATTCCGGACGCTTCTCATCGAGGTCAACCTCGGCCTCCTCTTGGGAAGCCCGGGCAACCGCTTCCAGGAGCGGGATCATCTGCTCCGGCTCGACTATCGCCGCATACCGCGATTCCATGTACTTCAGGGTTTCGAGTCCGGGCTGGAACTGGGCAAGCATGAACTCGATCTCTTCGCTGATCGCCGAGGGCACCGTCCGGCCTGCCATCCAGTCGACGATCTGCCGCTGAAAAATGGGCCCAGCGGCAAACGACTTCGCCCAAAAGTCGAGGGCTTCATCGCGGCGTCCTGCCAGGTGAGCCTCCCGGCCGGCATGGAAGAGCACCGTGCCGTCGTGGGGTCGAACCCGCAGGGCCTGGTCGACATAATCCCATGTGCCCGCATCGTGTTCGACGTCCAGAAAGCACAGTTCGCCAAGGTACAGGTAACCCATTCCCTCCAGCGGACAGAGGGCTACTCCTGCCTTGGCATGTTCGAGCGACAGCAGCAAACAGCGGTAGTGGTCGCCCACGGCACGCGACAACCACTCCTCGAGTTCCTGACGCGATGAATACTTGGCGGCGATCGCGGCATCGCGAATCTGGCTCAGCGGCATGCGGTTGACCGCCTTGTCCTGGGCAAATTGGAACAGCCGCAAGTACCCGCCCGCCAGCGCGATTCGGGCCTGGGCGTGATCGGGATCCCGCCTGACCACTTCGGCCAGTTCCGCGACCATGCGGCGTTCGTTCTCCCATTGCATCGCCGTCACCTGCTGTTCGGCGGCCTTCTGCCGAGCGGCCACGACCCGAGGATCCTCCGGCACAAAGCTCGTCTTCTCCTCCACGGCAATCACGGGCGGGTTGAGATAGGCCGACCGCTGAAGACGCTGGTAGCTGGTCCAGGCGGGTTCAGCCGTTAGCGGCCCGATCTGTCCGGCGATCATCCAGGCCCCGACTGCGAGCGTCAGCGGAGCCCCCAACCAGGCGACCGGACGGGGCAGTACGAAGCGGTCCCTCTGCCGGTCTTGTTCGTCCTGAGTGAACTGGCTGATCCGGCAGGCACAGGCGACGAGGATCATGGCCACGGCCATGCAGCCCGGGACATACCAGACAAAATCGACTCCGCTGTGGGCGACGCTGGCCAGCAGGGCGGATGCGGCGGCTCCGGCCGCGACCGCCATCCGCGAGGAGTTGGCTCGTAGGAGACCTCGCCCCGTCCAGAAGAACCCCAGCAAGATGGCCAGGACGACCAGTACCAGCCCCACGAAGCCGGTCTCCAACGTGACTTGCAGATATCCGTTTTCCGCATGAGTATAGATTGTGTGGCCCGGCTGGTACTCCAGATACAGAGGATACACTTCCCGAAAGCTGCCCGCGCCCGAACCAACCCAGGGGAAATCGGGAATGGCGGCCAGCGTCGTCTTCCAGATGGTCCGCCGCCCCTCGCCGCGGTCGACCTCGTCGATCGAACCGGACGCGACCTTTTCGAGCCGTCCGCCCATCGAGTCCTGGTCTCCGAGGAACAGGAACGCACCGAACAAGATGGCGATCGCCGTCATTCCCAAGGCGAACTTCCCGCGAACCGCACCCGCCCAGTAGCAGACCAGAACAGTGGTCATAGCGGCCAGCCCGGCGGCGACGGCTCCGCCGCGCGAAAGGCTCATCAAGACTCCGGCGAATACGATCGCCAGTCCCGCAAACCGCAACCCCATGTCGAGCGTGGCCGCCCGGTTGCGGGTGCGTCTCGAGCGGGCGAAGGAATCGCCTTGAAGACCGTAGCGGCGCATTCCGTCCTGGACCCACCAGATGACTGGCCCAATCCCCAGCGCCAGGAAATGGGCGAAATGGTTCCGGTTCGTGAAGGCGCCTTTGGCTACGTCGTCCGTGAGCACATAAGGATGCCGATAGACCCAGAAGAACTTGCCGTTGCTGGTAAGGTACTGCAAGAGCCCGAACAGGCTCATGCCGATGGCAGCGTAGGCGATCCAGTGCAGCAATCGTTCCACGTCCTCAAGGGAGCGAATGCGTTGCAGGCTCACCCAGTAGACCAGGGCGTAGGCGACGAAAACGATCAGGCCGGTTTGCGTTTCGGCCGGCGTAAGCGATATCCCCTGCCAAGCGTCCAGGCCGGCCGCTCCGTTTTCGGTCCACAAGGGCAGGATCTCCGACGCCTTGGGCGACAAGCAACTCGTCCACGACGGAGGCAGCGGCGCCAGTTGCAGCCCGACCAGCGCGACGGCGGCCAGCAGGAGCAGGTGGGCCGCCGAACGCCGCCAGTATTGGCGAGGCAGCAGGAGTTGGCGCAGCCACCACGCGGAGGCGGCCGTTGCCGCGAAGACCGTCAGCGCGAATTGTCCCAAGGGGGTCCGCCCGCCCAGGAGCAAGGGCACGACGAAGACGCAACCGGCTAGCGCCACGTCGACGACGTGCAGTAACCCTCCGGCCCAGCGCTGGCTGGCTGCCCCGGCTGCCTGAGAATGTTCGAGATTCGAAGAATGGACTTCCTTGGCCATGATTCCTCTCACCTTGCTCTGCCGCTCCACCTCCGGCTAGGCCGCACCGCGACGTCGCGGGCTGCTCAACTGGCTCAAATCGATACCGCCTTCGCGCCGCAGCTTTGTCGTCGTGCCGCGCTTCGTGCGTTCCGGTGGACCGTCGATCTCATCTCCAAAACAGACGTCGTCAGGATCTTCCTCGACCAGGGCCGAGTAATCCACCGAGTATCCGTAGTAGTCGGAGCTGCCGGCCGCACCGACGCGGTTTGCCACGAGGCCGATCAACGGAATCTTGAGCATGCTGAAGGTCTCAGCCACCCGCAGTACCAAACGACGTTGGTTCTTGTGCGGTTGCACGACCATCAGCACGCCGTCGACCAACTGGCCGATAACCGCCGTGTCGCTGGCCGCCAGCGTGGGGGGGCTGTCGATCAGGACTCGATCGTAACGGCCTTCCGCCCAGGCCAGCATGTCGGCGAATCGCTGACTGCCCAGCAGTTCGGCCGGATTCACGGGTCGCGGTCCCGCCGGCAGGATGTCCAACCCCGGAACGCCCGTCTTTCGCACGTGACGTTCCACGATCTCGCCGACCGGCTGCGACGACCGGATTACTGCCGAAACGCCTTCGGCGCCGCGGATTCCCAGCATGGTCGACAAACCCGGCCTGCGCAAGTCGGCATCGATCAGCAGGGTTCGTTTCCCGCTGTTGGCGTAGGCCACGGCCATGTTGGCCAGGACGGTCGATTTGCCGTCTCCCGGCTCGGCGCTGGTCACCACGATTCGCCGCGACTGATCGTGGGTCAGCGCCAGCGACGTCCGCAAGGTTCGGAAGGCTTCGCTCTCGGGGGCGTCGGGCTCTGCAACCAACTGCAACGATTCCACACCCGCCCCGTGGTGCGGGGGCAGATCCTGGACGATGGCCAGCACCGGCACCCCGACCTGGGCCTGCAACTCCTCGACGGAGCGGAAGCGGTCGTCGAGCGTATCGAGTACGTAAACAGCCGCCAGCCCCACGGCCAGACCTGCCAGCAGTGCGAGCATGGCCGTGCGCCGCAGGTTGGGAGACGCCGGACTGGTCGCCTGAACCGGCTCGCTGACCACCTCGGCCCGGATGCTCGGTCCGTCCTGGACTCCACTTAATGAAGCGACCTGATTGAGAAGATACTCACGGCGTTCCGTGCACCACTCAATCTGACGCTCGGTCTCCTGGATGGCGATGAGCTGTCCTCCGATTCCCACGGCCTCATCCCTCGCCTTCGCCTCCGCCTTGTCGAGCTCTCGTTCGAGGCGAACGAGTGCATCGACCTGTTGCCGCATCAGGCCGATCAACGTCTGAGCCAACTCGGCGTCTCCCAACGCATTCATGCGCTGCCGATTGTTGATCGCGCTCCGCGCCAGTTCCTCGTCCGCCGCACGGATCTGCGATCTCAGGGTCTGGACCTTCGGATGTCCCTCGCCGAAGTGTATCAGCAGAGCCTCGAGCTCTCCGCTGTCCTTGACTCGCTGGCGATCGATGTCGGCAAGATTGGCCTTGTCCTGAGCGTTGAGCCCCAGGGCGCTCATGAGCATCTCCCGTCCCACGGCCTCCTCGACGACCATCATGTGGGATTTGGGATCCTCACCGTTGGCCACTGCCTGGACGAGCCCGTCCAGTTTTCCCCGAACCTCGTAGAGTTCCTTTTCGTTCTCCCACCGTTCCTTCTGAATCGTGAACAGCTTCTCGAGCATCGGATGCACGGTTTTGTTGTCCGGATCGGTGTTGAGGTAGTCTCCGCAGTCCCTCTTCTGCTGGCCCAGCAGGAGCTGCAGCTTTGCCAGTTCCTCGCTCAGTTCCATCTGCTGTTCGTTGAGTCGATGGATCAGGTCGTCGGCAGTTCGCCTGTGAATGCCTTGCATGAACTCCAGGTAGGATTCGACTACCTGATTGACGACCGCCACCGCGGCGGCTGCATCGCGGGAGAGGTACTCGATCTCGATGTTGTTGGTGCCGTAGATACTCTTGGCCGAGAGGTTCTTCCTGATCGCCGCCGCCCACTTCGATTTGGGAACCTCGGCCAGATCGACGCGATCCTCGGGACGCAACCTCTCGATGGCATCCTCGATCACCCCGGAGCTGACGATCACCCGTTCGAAGGTCGGCATCAGGTTCTTGCCTTCGCGGCCTTGTCCGGAAATGCCGGTGGAACGCGTTTCGTCGCCCGACGCGAGAATCAGCAGTTCGGCTCGCGCCGAATAGAGACGGGTAGCCGTCGAGTAATAGAACGCCCCGAGCGCCAGGGCGACGAACACGCAAAGGATCACCACGTTCTTGCGGTGCTTGACCGCCATCGTGAACTGCAGGAGGGCAAGCACGATGTGCGACGAGGTCTCGGATTTCGCCCGCTCTTGCGGGACCAGGGGTTCTTCCATCATGCTGGTATCGATCCTCGTAGGCCGTCGGCGTAGGTCATGAACTGCTAGAATAGGACTAACGAACTGCCGACGCTGAACCGGACGAAGCTCTTCAGCGTCTCGAAAGCCACCGTGATGGGCGTTTCTTCCACGATGATGACGTCGTTTTCCTGGAGCAGGATATTGCCGCGGTTCTTCAGGACCTCGCGAATGCTGGCCCGGATGGTAATGGGCTCCGACTCACCCGACGCGCGCCGGAACACCAGGATCCGGTCGGCCCACAACGTGCTGCCTCCGCCCGCCAGCGCCAGGGCGTTGTGCAGGTAGAGATCGTCGTTCGGCGGCATATCGAACTCGCCAGGGTTTCTCACGAGCCCCGAGACCTGGATCTTCCGCTCCGGCCGTTTCTTCACGTGGACGACGTCGCCGTCGTCGAGGTAGTAGGCTCCGTTGCCTTCTTTGCTCGCACTGACCAGATCGACGGCGATCGTGTCGGCCTGCTCCGGGAGCCCCTCTTCGTAGGCGGCCAGGACCACGCCTTTGCCGTTGTCGGCCACCCGCAGCGGGTTTCCGCGAAGCGCATCCGGCGTATTGGCGCTCAAGGCGGGGCGGCGAATCGTCACGTCGGGGCTGGCGTCGTCCGTAAGGCCGCCGGCCGCCAGAATGGCGCTCAGCAGGTTGCTGTTGCCTCGCGCGAGCTCCACCAACCCTGGCTCCATGACCCCGCCGCTGACCATGACTATGTTCTTGCGCTGTTCCTCGATCCGCACGGCAACATGCGGCGTTCGTATCACGTCTCTTTGGCGCGCCGCCTCGGCAATCGCGAACTGGGCTTGGTCGGGCGTCATCCCTTCGACCTCGACCGGACCGATCAAGGGGACATTCGCCATGCCGTCGGCCGCCACGTTGACCAGCGAGGGCTTCGTCTCGCCGCCCCCATAGTCCGAGTACACTTCCACCTCGATGATGTCCCCAACCCCGATCTGGTTGCTCGGCACGAAGACGGACGACAACCGCGAGAGATCCGCCTTGTTGAGCCGGTCGATCGGTTTGGCGGCGAATTGCGGCGGCAGTTCCGTGGCATGGTGGGTTGCGGTCGCGCATCCGCCGCCTGCCAACAGGCATGTCAGCGCTACCCACAATCCGCCGAGCCACTGCCGAACCGGCAGCGCCTGATGCGATCTTGCCGTCATGCAATGAACCTGTTTCGTAGAAGAGAGACTCGCGCAACCGAGCCTCCGGAGTATCCGCTCGACACGCGTCGATATGCGGCCGCAATCCGCCGGATCCGCCCAGGGCACGTCAGCACGAAGAGATTTTTCCCGCAAACGCAATCTTGAGGCCGTCTAATAGCAGGAAAAACCCCTGAGAGTCAACCGCAGTTCTTGTCGCCGGCTCCATGACAAGGCTTGATGTCAAACTGCGCAGACTGCCAAGACAAGCCTGAAGCCGGTGACCGCAAGGACGCAGCACACGCGAAGTTCTCACCCGCAGATGCAGGCGACGACGCCCGAACAGCCGACGCCGGTTCGAGCCCTCGGCTTCGGCCCCTGTCACGGACTGGCAGGCACCCGGTTCGACTTCTGGGCATTGTGATAGATGATCGGCGCAGCCACCGCCCCGGCGACCACACCCGCGATGAGCGCCGCCTCGGAAAAGGAAACCGCAGGGAGCGGCCCTTGGCCCAGTACGATGCCGCCCCCCGGCACCAATCGAGCCACGGCACTCGCCTTCGGCGGCGCCGCACCTGGGGTCCATACTCGAAGGTAATTGGACTCCACGCGGCCGGGGCGTGCCACGACGATCGCATATCGACCGCCGCGGAGGCCGGAGAGAGTGAAACGTCCGGCCGCGTCGGACCTGGTTTCCGCCACTGCTTCTCCGTCCCGCAATGCGGCAACCCGAACGCCTGCCACCGTTCTTCCGCGATCCGGCTCCGCCGGATCCGGAACAATCACACCGTGAAGCACGCCGCGGTCCAAGACCACATCCTGGACGAGAACGGGGCGGGCCGCGGTTGCAGCAGCGCGATCCTGCGAAGGCGTCTCGCCGGTCGCAGAGGACAACTGCTCCGCCGACAGCAGGGCGGGCGTCAGGGCCGTCCAGATCGCCAGAACGACCCCCAACCATCTCCACGACCGCCCCCGATCACGACGAGAGGGACCGCACCAGATTGCGAAGAAGCCTCCCATCACGTTCTCCTGTTGATCACACCGTCGACGAAAATGCCGCATCCGGCGCCGCCGCCGCTAGGGACTTGCCGGCGACGAACTGCCTCCCTGATTGTGGAGCGCGATCGGGATCGCAATCATGGCCGCCACCAGCCCCCCGATCACGAACGCATCCGACGCAAAGAACTGTTCCAAGGGCATCTGGCCCCGAACCACGCCGTCGCCGGTCACGATCAACGCTGCCGACTTGGCGGTCGGCGGTGCGGCCTTGTTCGCCCAAGCGCGTACGAAGCGCGCCTGGCCTCCCGACTGGAGCACATAGACGCCGCCGCGAAGCCCGGACAGCCTGAATCGTCCGAATTTGTCGGCCTGAACCTGCCCGACCTCCCGCTTCTGCTGAACGACGACGACCTTTGCCGAGGGCTGCGGTGCACCGTGAACGTCCACCACAACACCCTGCAGGCCGCCCTGAGCATCCAACGCCACGTCGGCGACCTCCAGTTGAGCCCGGGAGGCCGCCGCATGTTGCTTGTCGCCGCCTTGCACAGCAGAAACCGGCAACACCAGCCCCAGACAGACAGCAGCCACCACGGGCGTCCTAATAGCTTTCAGGCCTTTCATCCTACTATCCCCACTCACACGAAGAGCTTCACAAGGAACCCGTCCGCGTTCCATCGACACAGGAATCACGGACTGGCCGGGTCATCGTCGTTGGCGTTGTGAATCGCTACCGGAATCGCGACCGCTGCCGCAACGACGCCGGCAATCACCCACGGATTGGTGATCACTTTCTTGAAACCGCGCCAGGACTGCCCGAGCGCTTGCGGCTGGCCGTCCACCAGCAGAACACTGCTCTTTGCCGCAGCCGGAGCCCCTTTGGGCGTCCAAACCCGGACGACGGTTTGAGTCTGCCCGGCAACCAGCGTCACCACCCCACCCTTGAGTCCGGCGATTGCGAAACGTCCGTCCGCGTCGGTAGTCGCGGAGCCGAGACTCCGATTGCCGGAGAACGCCGCGATTTGCACGCCCGCCAGGCCACGCCCCTGCGGCGACAGGAGTTGCCCACGAAGCAGGCCGTCGGCCGACAGAGCGACGTCACTGACCGCGGCTACCGTTACGGCCGGACTTGGCGGAGTCGCCGAAGCTGTCGGGACTGCCGCCGCCGGTCCATCCGCCGCCTGCAATACCGGAACAGGCAAGACCATCCCCAGAACCGCCAGCCAAATCAAACCAAATCCGCGAATCTTCCTGCGACCCATTACATCGAGCCTCCATCGTTTCTTGACGAATCGAATTCCTCGTTCCCGAGCCGGGCTCCGCCTATGCCCTGCCTGTGAACTCGGGATCAACGGCACGACTTCCGCTGCGCCGCAAGCTGTCACCAGCCATTTTCGGGCACAGAAGGACGTCTGCGAGCGGGATGCTACAGAAATCGCCGCGACGGCGAAACCCCAATTGGAGACAAACCGAGGACAGACTCAAGAAATGGGTACGGGCCCCGCAGGCCGAGACGTCGCGAGACCTTTTCCGTCTCGCCGACTCAGCTTGCGGGGCCCGACACGATTCCACCAACGTCAGGCCGATTCACGCAGCTACGGACTGGCGGGCACGTTCCCTTTTTCAGCCGCCGCGATCCCGACCGGTACGGCAACCGCGGTTGCAGCAACTCCGGCCACAACCCACGGGTTGGCCAGGAGCATCCGGGCGGGCGGCAACCCTCCCCACAATCCCCGTTGGTACTGATAGTTGTAATACTGCCCCCGCACAAGGGGGTCGGGCGTCACGATCAAGGCCATTGAGGGAACCCCCTTGGGTTCGGTACCCGGCGCCCAAAGGCGATAGTCCTCAACGGAACCAGCAGCCGCCACCTGATACATTCCTCCTTGAAGACCACGGAACGCGAAGGCACCCCGTTCGTCGGTCATCACCGTAACAAGCGGACGACTTTCGGTCAGCAGCGTCACCTTTTGCCCGAGTTGAGGAATGTTTTGAGCGTTTACCAGTTGCCCGACAAACACCCCCCCGGGTGTCAAGGCAACATCGTGCACGATACGTTCAGGGGAAGGCGGAGCCGCGAATGCAGCACCCGACAGGCATACCCCCAGTGCCGCCAGACACACGACCACCCCTCCGACAATCCTGGCAGACTTCATCGTATTTCCGTCCTAAACAAGTAGCGTCGATTGTTTGTATGCAGTTCCTTATCCCGCAACGAACGCCATGGACGTGTCCATACGCTCGTGCAAATTCCGGATCGTTGGTACTATCGTCTCTACCCGCATGACCACTACAGTAAACAAAACCGTTTTCCCTGGTTTTTCCGGCTAATCCGCCAAACACTGCGCAAAACACCCAACCTAACGGCGAGGCGTCCAACCGCGAAAATGGGACAAGTACTCCTGTTCGAGTCCCGGAATCCTCTGCGCCAACCTTGCCCCGAGACTGCCGGGCGGCACGTTGCCGGCGATATCGCGAAGATAGAGAACCAACTCGCCGTGTGCATCCCGCGAACCGTACAGCATATAGTGAACCCAAGCCCATGCGTCACGATATTCGGCGCTGCCCATTTCAGTCACTTCGCCCTTCTTCTCTAGCTTCTCGATGGCCGTCTTGACGCCGAACTTCGCATTCCAGCGCACCTTGGTCAGATGCGGACTGCCGTAGGGACGGTCTTGGGGCGATACCTCGAAGAACTCTGCCAGTCCCTCATCGAGCCATAGAGGAACCATCGGCAGCACCGCATGCAGCAGGGCATGAGTGCATTCGTGGCGCAGATCGGTTGCCAACTCCTTACTGGCGTATGCGAGCACGACGCCGGGACCTCCGCGTTTGATATAGAGCGCCCGCCGATACGGCACGTCAGAAAGAAATTTGTTCAAGTAGTGCCGATAATCGGCCTCGTTGCGGAACAGGTAGATCTCGATGTGCTCCTGAGGGGCAGGTATACCCAGCACCCGAACCAGATCCTCCTGAAGCTGGGCCAGATCGTCGAGCAAGGCCTCCGAGCCCTGCAATGAGAAATCCGCCCGGCATACAAAAGGGCCGGCCGCACGCAGGTCAGCCCAATCCTCGGCAAAGCAGATGTCACTCACCGGCCCCAGCAGGAGCCCAAGCGAGATCACACTCCACGAGCGGACGGACAAGAACCGGCCAGGCATCCCCATCAGCAAGCCCTGCGTCGCCGAAACCAACCCCCGCTGACTTCCGGCGTGCTTCGCGGTCCCTGGGAGATTTCGCCGCCCCGAGCCACGGCTGCCGGATTGAGGCAACACACCTCTTCCGCCCGTTGCGGTCCCAACAACTCGGCAGCACGTTGATAGGCGCGCGACATCAGAGGGCGCCGACTCGTGGTCCCATGAGCGTCGGTCGCCAGGAAATGAACCAGCCCTTCTTGCAGCAACCACTCCGAGAACGCCTGAATCTCGGGACCAAACGATCCCACGAGACTCCCCGCCGTCACCTGCATCAGACAGCCGTTCGCAACCAACCCTTCGACAACCTGCGGCTCTCGCAAGATCCCCTGGTTTCGTTCGGGATGAGAGAGAATGCCGACCATGCCGGCTGCCCGCAATGCTCCCAGAAGGCCGTCTAGCGGTAGATAGAGCTCGTGGGGCAATTCCAGCAAGACATGGCGTCGCCGATCGGCGAGACTGACGACGTCGCCGGTCTGAAGCCCGCGGATCATGTCGGGTTCAATCCGAATGTCCGCCCCCGGAAGAACCTGCAGCGGGATATCTCGTTGGTCCAGTTCTCGCTGGAATCGTGCGACATAGGCCCGAACGGTCTCGCCCCGGTTCCGGGCGTAGTTGCCCAACTGATGAGGCGTCGCCACGATAATGCCTATTCCGTCGGCCACGGCCATTTCGGCCATCGCCAAGGAGACTCCCAGGTTCACGGCGCCGTCATCTAGCCCCGGAAGAATATGGCAGTGTATGTCGACAAAGGCGATGGCACCGGCCACAACGACCTCGCTTGACGCGTTGTACGAGTAGAAACGGAAATCGGCAATTCGGACGAGTCCATCAGATCCGGTTACGTGTCGCCGCGCACCCTACGCAGCCCGGTTCGGACGGTGATCCTGGCGAGGCGGTCGGTTTCGCTCCGCGCGACTCGCCTCGTGCCGAGTGACATGCAGCACGGGAGGAACGATCTGCTCGCCAATCGTGAAAACCCAGTGCACCATAAAACGATGATAGCAATGCGTGCACTTCATAGGCCGAAACGCCAGGCAGCCGAGGAACATCTCGCGCCAGCCGTGATACGTGTGCAAATATGCCTTGTCTGCCCAACAACGAGGACATTTCATCGTAGTCTTCCCTTGACCGTGTTTCACGCCCCTATCGTGGTGCGGCCGCCTTGGAAAGCCAGGCCGCCAAACAAATGCGAACGGCTGCCCGGCCAAAGCCCGCTGGAGCAGGTTGCTCCGCTCAGCGAAGCGGCCGCGGATCGTAGGACTCCCTTTCTCAGCCGTCAACCCCACTTCCGCGGCGGCGTACCAAAACCCCAGGAATCGGAGTATTCAACCGCCTCTCCTTTCGTGCTGTTCGAGCTTGCGAGTTCGCAAATCCGCCTTGCGTCGACGGGGCAGGGTCGCTATTCTCCCACGGCTTTTCGCCAGGCTTTGCGTGGGCTGTTGCGTAGCGGCCCAGCCAACCCGTCGTTTCGGCCCAGGTATCGAGGGACTCTTCCGTGCCCACCGCATCCCCTTCTACGGCTCCACGGCAACGCAAGAATCGGAAGTCCGCGAGGTTCCTGTGCGTCCTGGCAACGTCCTGCCTGGCGATGACCGGATGCGGCAGTTTCACCGCAGGCAGCAGGAACTCCGACGGCGTGCAGTTGTATCAACAGGGCCAATACCAGGCCGCTGTCCAGAAGTTCCAGGAAGCGGCTAACGCCAACCCCGACGATCCCGACGCGGCCTACAACCTGGGCCGTGTTTACCACCGTCTTGCGGTCATCAACAACGATCCTAAAGCGGCATCCCAGGCGGAGCAGTTCTATCGCATCGCCATCGACCGGGATAGTAATCACGTGGAAGCCCATCGTGCCCTGGCCGTGTTTTATGTCGAGCAGGGAGAGAGCAATCGAGCCTTCGATTTGCTTGGCGAGTGGGCTATGCGACGGTCGGACATTCCGGACCCCCGAATCGAGTTAGCCCGGCTCCACGAGGAGTTTGGCGACAAGGACGCGGCCAAAGAACAACTCCTCGAAGCGTTGAGCATCGATCACGAGAATCCGCGGACGCTGGCCGCCTTGGGGCGGTTGCGGGACGAAGCGGGCGAATATGCCCAGGCCATGCAGAACTATCGCAAATCGCTGGAAATCGATCGGTTCCAACCGGAGTTGGCCTCTCGCGTCTCCACGCTGCAAAACGCCATGGCGCCGGCTTCACTCTACCCACCTTCAAGTGGGGACACTCGGTTGGTGAATTCCGGCACCGTGACTCGCCGTTAGCGGCCCCCATCCCCAAGGACGAACTAGCCCGCTAGAATGGTCTCTTTGTCGCATCGGGCGACCGAGCAGACCCGTCCCCTCGTAAGGGGCACCTCTTCGGGTCGCCGCGGGCCGAACGTCGGAGCGTTCGTCACCTTTCTGCTTCCTGACGATCCCACATTTCTGACAAGAGGGAACTGCCATGCCTCGCGTGATTGTATTGGATCCCCTTTCCCAAGACGGCCTCGACCTGTTCGAGTCGGCCGGCAACATCGAATACGAGATTCGCACGGGCCTGTCAGGCGACGATCTGAAGCACGCTCTGAGTGAATTCGACGGGGCCATCTGCCGCAGCGGGGTCAAGATCACGGCGCAGTCGCTGGAAGGCAACCGGCGTCTGAAGGCCATCGCCCGGGCAGGAGTGGGAACGGATAACATCGACAAGGATGCGGCCACGCGCCAGGGCATCGTCGTCATGAACACGCCCGGCGGGAACACAATCTCGACGGCCGAGCACACCATCGCTCTGATGCTGGCCCTATCGCGAAGCATCCATCCTGCGTATCAGAGCCTGATCGAAGGGCGTTGGGACCGGAAGCTCTACATGGGTACCCAGTTGGCGGGCAAGACGCTGGGAATCATCGGTCTGGGACGCATTGGGCAGGCGGTCGCCACCCGAGCCCTGGCGTTGGAAATGCAGGTCATCGGTTACGATCCGTTCCTTTCCACGCAGCGCGCCAAGGATCTGGGCATCACGACCTGCGACTCGCCCAAAGACATGCTCCCCGAGGTCGACTACCTGACGGTTCACACGCCGTTGAACGACGAGACGCGGAACCTGATCGACAAGGAGCAGGTCGACCAGATGAAACGGGGCGTGCGACTGGTCAACTGCGCTCGCGGCGGGATCTACAACGAGGAAGCGTTGGTCGAAGGTCTCAAGAGCGGCAAGATTGCCGGTGTCGCCCTCGACGTTTATCCTTCGGAGCCGTGCACGGACAGTCCTCTGTTCGGCATGCCGGGAGTTCTTTGCACGCCCCATCTGGGCGCCAGCACTGAAGAAGCCCAAACGAACGTCGCCGTCGAGGCGGCTGAGTTGCTGATCGACTTCTTCACGACCGGGGCTATCAGGCAGTCGGTGAACATGTCCCCCTTGGACCCCAAGACCCTGGAGGGTATGCGAGGCGCGCTCAATGTGGCCTATCGGCTCGGGATGTTGTTGGCGCAGGTCGATCACGCTCCGCCCATCTCCTGCAAGGTGAGTTACCAGGGCGAGGTCTGCAAGAAGGACACGTCGCTGTTGTCGTCTTCCTTTGCAGCGGGATTGATGCAGCATGCCATGGATTGCGAGGTCAACATCGTCAACGCCGGAGTGCTCCTTCGCGAACGCGGCATCGAACTGATCGAAGAACGCTCCACCGATCCCGGCGAATTCAGCTCGCTGATCACGGCGGAGGTGGTCAGTGAACACCAGACCTCCTGCGCGTCGGGAACCCTGTTTGGAAGCAAACCCCGACTGGTACGCAAGGGCGAGTTCCGGGTCGAGGCGTCTCTCGACGGCATCCTGCTCCTGTTCAACCATCGCGATACGCCGGGCGTGATCGGCAAGGTCGGGGCGCTGTTCGGCAAGCACCGCGTGAACATCGCCCAGATGTCGGTGGGCCGCGTCAGCGACCAGCCGGGCGGCCAGGCCGTCGGCGTTCTGTCTCTCGACAGCCAACCCCCCGCGGAGGCCCTGCGGGAACTGCTCTCGCTCGATGCAATCAGCCGGGCTTCGATCGTCAAGTTGCCGGCCGCCAACGAACTGCCCGCCTGGATGGGAGGCTGAGGCCTGGACACGGCCCCCGTGCAACCGTCATGACCGGAAGCGGAACCGCCTGAAGCTGGAGGGCGGTCCACGCGTATCGCGGAGTCAGCTTGAGACGCGAAGCTCGGAGAATTAGCCTGGAAGAATCGGCTGAGTTTCCCCCGTCCGGCGACGCGGAGTCAGCCGAACCGATAACCATTCGGCGGGACGATCGATGCAGTTTCCCTTTCTCCTGGCAGTTCTGGCAGCGCTCGTAATTGCCGAAAACTGTCCGCCGGGACCGGTGGACGGCGTCGTGTGGCGTTCGGAACTCACCGCGGTCGCGATCGTTCTGGTCGTGATCGTGGCGCAGGCTATTACCTCGGTCACTGCACTGCAAATGCGGCGTCATCCCGAGGATTTCGACCGCATCCTCTCGTCCAGCGGGCGGTGGCGGCGGATGCACACCTTCCTTTGGATCGGCTCGGTTGCGCTGGTTTCTCTGGGAACCGGCTGGCCTCAGATCGTTCGGTTCAATTGGGGACTCGACGGTACATTCCTGCTCGACGAGCTTCTTATCCTGGTCCCCGCGCTACTGCCCCTGATGCTGTCGTGGGTGGCGTTCTACGGAATCGAGCAGGCCGCCTATTCGGCACGGCTGGCAGTCGGCAAGACGGTCGCCGGTCCTGCTCCGTCGCTAAAGCACTTCTTCGCGCTGCACGCCCGGCATTACCTGGGCGTGATGCTCGTTCCCATTCTGCTGCTGCTCGCCGCCCAGGACGCCGTTGCCCTGTGGTTGCCGGGACTCTCCGGCAGCGGCTGGTCGATCGTTGCCTACGCCGCTCCCATCGGCCTGTTGGTGGCCTTCTTTCCCTTCCTGCTCCGCCGGCTGTGGAAGACTCGCCCTCTGGAACACGGCCCGTTGCGCGAGCGATTGACCGCCCTGTCGGTCCGAGCGAGGCTGCCCGTTCGGGACATCCTGATTTGGGAGACGCGAGGCGTGATCGTCAATGCGGCGGTCGCCGGTTGGGTTCCCGGGTATCGCTACGTCTTTCTGACGGACGGCCTGATCGACCGCCTCACGGCGGAGCAAATTGAGGCGGTGTTCGGCCACGAATTGGGCCATATCCGGCGACGTCATCTCCTGCTGCGCGGCCTGATCATGCTGGCGCCGCTGAGCCTGATGTTCGCCGTGGAACTCGCCTGGCCCCAGTCCGTCGGCCTGCTGGAATCGATCACCACCCGGCTCAGCGCCGCGACTCAGCTTCCCCTGGCAATCGCCGTGCTCGCCTTGCTCTCTTCCTACGCGTACTTCGTGTTCGGCGGCTATTGCCGCCTGCTGGAAACCGACGCCGATATCTTCGCCTGCCGGATGCTGGAGACGGAGACTCCTGACGAAGCCTGCCGCGTATTCATTTCCGCCCTGGAACGTCTCGGGGCCGAATCGGGTCTGGACCGCCACAAATCGACCTGGCAGCATCCCAGCATCGCCCGCCGCACACTGGCCCTGGCCGACGCCTGCTGCGACCCGCAACGGCACGCACGGTTCGAGCGGCGTATTCGCCATCTGAATTGGCTCCTGGCAGTCTGCGTCGTCAGCCCCGCGGTCGTGGCGATGTTCACGTGATGGATAGCGGGGGGATGCTCGCTCACCCTCCACATACCTCTGACCCATGAATTCCCCTGCCTTCAACACTTCGAACGAAAGGCAGGGGAATTGAAGAGGCAGAGGAATTTGCTTCCTGATCGTTGCCAGTCGAATATCGGCATGGTTGAGACCTATCCACTGAGTCCCAATCCGACAAATCCATCACTTGTCTGCACTCACTTCGAGTGGCTGCGCCTCCCCGCCTTCTCGCATCTCTGACTCGGACTTCTTCTCTTGCTCTTCTTCCACGAAACGCGAGAACAGGAAGATAACGGCCTCCCTGTGTGGGGTAAGTGCATCTCGTCCCGATTCCCATCCACTGCCGCCATCGGGATGCTTCTTGTTGCCTGCGGCGTCCACAGTACTGGACATTTGCTCTCGAAAGACTCGACACATCAGGATATTCACAAGCGCTTGCGCGTCGTAGTAACCACGCGTCACACCGGCAGACTGAAAACAACAAGAGCTGTAATCTCCTCCCATTATGCGGATCGCGCCGCTTGCATCTCGACGGACACTCTTCGCCAAGTGTTTCTTCCAAGTGTCAAGAAATGACTCTCGGTATTCGGTGAGATACCGGTCTGAAGAATAGTCATCCCTGGAGTGTCCATAGAAATCTCGGATCGCTTCTTCGGCACTCCATTTCTGCATTCGAACGTTGTCCGACATGTCCTCTTCTCCAACAGGTGGTCCGCCGTCTTGGAGCCGTTTTAGCACTGCGGCCAGATGGAGCGCCACGACTTTGGCAGCATCGCCTGAGAGGCCTTCTGACGGAATTCGCTTCTGATCCGGCAAGCGAGCTTCCTCTGCACAGAACGCTACGGTCGGCAGCACGGAGAGCAGCAGAGAGGCAATAATGGACATGCCCACAAACTCCCCGCCACGAGTCAGTCTTTGGATCTTGCTCACGATTTGCCTCCCTTAGTACAAACACATTGTCTGGATTGAGTTTCTTCTTCAAATCCCCCTGCCTAGCTCCAAGACCGCCCCTTCTACATCCCCGATCCGCCCATCAGCGGCTCGTCGAGGGAGCGGATTTCGCTGTTGGGCAGGCCCTCCGGAAACTCCTGACGTGCCAGGTCCAGCGCTCCGAGGGCCACGGCGATGTGCTGCTTCTTCGTCTCCTCGTAGAAGGCCTTGGCCTGCTGCGGCAGTTTCGGCCTTCCGTGGAGCGGCTTGTCGGAAATGCAGAGCAGCGTGGCGTTGGGAATTCGGTAGCGGAACCCGTTGGCGGCCACGGTGGCGGATTCCATATCGACGGCCACGCTGCGGCTGGCCTGCAGGTCGTTGAGCGTGCCGCGGAGGGCCAGTTCCCAGTTGCGGTCGACCGTGGTGTAGACCGTGCCCACCCGATAGGGCAACTGGCGATCTTCCAGGACCCGTGCCAGATAGCGATTCAGAAGGAAACTGGGAGAGACGGGCACTGAGAGCGGGAGGGCGTCGTCCAGCAGCCGATCGGCACGCATGTAGCCTGAGGCGAGCACGAAATCGCCAATCTCCTGGTGATTCCGGACGCCCGCACAGTGGCCGACCATGATCATGGCGTCGGGGCGGAGCACGGCCAGATGATCGGTGAGGTTCTTCGCATTCGACGGCCCGACCCCGATATCGATGATGGTGACACCGTCGTTGTTCTCCGTCTTCTGATGGTAGGCCGGCATCTGCACTCCCGGGCGGCGAGGTTTCCTGCACTCCGGAAAGACGGTCTCGAAGGCGTCCATGTGCATCTGGTAGTTGGTCAACAGCACATAGCGCTGAAACTCCTCGGCCTTGGTCCCCGTGTAGTGTTCCAGCCGCTGGATCGAGAGATCGACTCGTTCGGGGCCGAACAGGAACAGTTTTTTGCGGGTGATATCGAGATCGCTCTCGTCGATGTTTCTCAGCAGGGAAGGCGAGTTAAGATCCACCCGGGCTCGCGACGGTTCGATCTGGATTTCGGCTCCTTGAACGGCCAGTTTCAGCAGTTCCCGCCGCAGATACCAGCGGTAGGCCGCCGGGCAGGCGATTTCGCCGGAAATGACCGGATTGTGCTTCGACCAGTGGCGCGTGACGGTGATCTTCGGGTAGCAATCGACCTCGTAGATCTTTTCCATCCGGTCGCAGGCGTCGTCGATCCGGCTGCGGAGGGCCGCCCGGTCTCCACCGGCTTCGATCTTGAACCGTTCGGACATCTTCGTGTCTCCTCGATGGTCGGGTACGGCATTCTAAATGACCTGGCGGGAAACGGGAAAGACGAAGAATCGCCGAAATCCGGATTCGGAGGCTCGACGGCTGAAATCTCGCGACACTTGACAACGCTCGCCGGCAAGACTATCGATGGAGGCACAAACCGGCTCGTTGGAAGGTCACCTATAACAGAGGCCCCGATACGGAAGACTTGACCATGTCGCACACACCTTTGAACCGACGCACCTTTCTTGCCGCTGCCACCGCCGGAACCTCGGCCTTTCTGGGCTGGAACGCCACGGCGGCAGTCGGAACCGCTCCGGCGGTGAAGATCAGCGAGCCCTTTCACGGCGCCGTCCTGAATCACCGGCACGGGAAGCAGTTGGCCGACGGGCTGACGATCCGCGTGGTCGGAGAGGCAAGCCCCGATGCGAGAATCACGGTCAACGGCGTGCCCTGCCGGCGGGAGGCGAATCGATTTGAAGTGGACGTGACATTGCGCGAGGCCGAGACCGATCTCGTAGCCGTCTCGGAGGGGAGCGCCGGGCGGCAGGAGGATCGCGTGCGAGTCGTCTGGGATCGTTACAGCGTGCCTCGCTACCGGTTCTCGATCGACGATAACAGCTTCTTCCTCCGCGACGTGGCCCAGAAGCAGTACGCCTCGCTATTCGATTGCTTCTATCTGAAGATGCTCCGGGATCTGCACAAGGAGTACGGCGTCAAGTTCACCGTGAACATCTACTACACGACCGGCGACGACTTCTCGCTGCCCCAGTTCCCCGATCGCTACAAGGGCGAGTGGCGCGACAATGCCGACTGGATGAAACTGGCCTTCCACGCCTACGCCAACGACCCGGCCCGGCCCTATCAGGACGCGCCGCCCGAGAAACTGATCGCCGATCTGGACCTGGTTGCGGAACAGATTCACCGTTTCGCGGGCGAAGAGGCCTATGCCCCGCCCACGGTCATCCATTGGGGCATGACCCGCCATTCGGCCTTCAAACCGCTCTATGAGCGGGGCGTTCGTGCCCTCAGCGGCTATTTCCGGAAGGGCGCTGCCGGCTATGACGTCAACTATCGCTGGGACGACGTCCACTCCGAATACCTCTGGCACCACGACGCCTGGAAGGACTTCGAGAGCGGAATCGTCTTCTCCCGCGTCGACATCATCTGCAACAACACGCCCGTCGATCGGATTGTGCCCACCCTGGAGCCGCAGGCCAAAGACCCCAACACGGCCGAGATCATGGACCTGTTCACCCACGAGCAGTACTTCTGGCCTTTCTACAGCAACTACATTCCGGATCACCCCAAACGGTTGGACGTGGCCATCCGCTGGGTCACGGAGAACGGCTACAAGCCCGTGTTTCTCCACGAGGGTTTCCTGGGCGGAAAGGCGTGAGGGAGCGTGTTGTCGCGATTCCCTCACCAGCGTGCGAAGTGAGCGAGGGGGAGGAGCTTCGGTCGACGTCAATACTGCATCGCGCGCCACATGAGCACTCGTGCCAAGGCAGGGTTGCTGCTCCCCGGTCGAAGAGACCGGCCTTGCCTCCCTGAGCCTTTGTGGCGATGATTGGCAGACCACGACAAGATCCGCGAGTCTGACACCTCCCCACGCACCCCGACCCGGAGCCACGCAGTGTCTGAATCGAACGACCACGACAGCACCTCCCTGGCCGACGTCAAACAACTGGGCCTGTTCGCGGCCATCGCCAGTCTGAGCTACGTCTTCTGGGTCGTCGGGGCCATGGAAATGGTGGAACGGCTCGCCTACTACGGCGTCAAGGCGGTCGCAGCAATCTATGCGACCGACCCGGTCTCCAGTGGAGGGCTCGGGGTCACGCCGGGCGAGTTTGGCGTGCTTCTCATGCTCTGGGCACTTGTCCAGTCGATCCTGCCCGTCTTCACGGGCGGGCTTTCCGATCGCTACGGATACAAGCTGACGATCTTCTGCTCCACCGTGGTCAAGATCCTCGGCTATGTCATCATGGCCGTCTTTCACACGTACTGGGGCTTCTATGCAGGGGCCGTCGTCCTGGCGGCGGGAACGGCCGTTTTCAAGCCGGGGATCCAAGGAACGCTCGTGAAAGCCACCAACCGCTCGAACAGTTCCATGGCTTGGGGCATCTTCTACCAGACCGTCAACATCGGAGGGTTCCTGGGACCGATTGTGGCGGCCAGGATGCGTTCCGATTTCGCCGCCATCTCGCCGGCGCATGGCTGGACCATGGTGTTCGTTGCCTGCGCCCTGATCATAAGCTGCAACTTCATTCTCCTGCTGTCGTATCGCGAAGTGGGCAAGGAGGAACGGCTGGAGCGAGCGCGGCTTCACCGGGAAGGTCTGCGTCGACAAGAGAGCCTGTGGATTGAATCATTGCGAGAGCTGACCAAGCCCCACGTCTTCCTCTACCTGGCGATCTTCTCCGGGTTCTGGTTCATGTTCAACACCCTCTTCGACGTCCTGCCCCTCCACATCCGCGACTGGGTCGATCGCAGCGACGTGATGGCCACCCTCTTCGAGGGCGGCCAGACGAGCAACGGCTTCTTCAAGTTCTTTCTGGGCATGAACGCCGAAGGGACCGACATCAACCCGGAAGGACTGCTCAACCTGAACGCCGGTTTGATCATGATCTCCTGCTTCTTCTTCGCCTATCTCAGCGGGCTGATGCGAGCGACCACGAGCATGGTCGTCGGCACCCTTATGGCGACCCTTTCGCTTTTCGCCATCGGACACACCACCGCGGGCTGGACGATGGTCGGGGCGATCTTGATCTTCAGCGTCGGCGAGATGCTCTCCAGCCCCAAGTTCAGCGAATTCATCGGCAACTTCGCACCCCACGACAAGAAGGCGATGTATCTGGGATTCTCCCAGATCCCCCTGGCTGTCGGCTGGACCTTGGAAGGATATCTCGGCCCCTGGCTCTACGGCATTTTCGCCTCCAAGGATCTTTTCTCCAGGCAGCTCCTCGTCGAACGCCTCAACGCCGGTACGGCCCATTTGCCATCCGGCGACGGCGTGGTGAAGCTGGCCGAACAGTCCACGCTCACGGCCCAGCAGATTCAGGACCTGGCCGGCGGAAGCACCGAGCAACTCGTCAGTACCATCCCCCAGGGCGAGGCCTTCAACTGGCTCGTTGCCATGACGGGAGAACCGGCAAAAGCCCTCACCGGCACCCTCTACCAGACCCACGACATCCACATGGTCTGGTCCGTCATGGGTGTCGTCGGTATCCTCACGGCCGCCGGCATTTACCTCTACGGCCGCTGGATTCTGGCTCTCTCCCGCCAGGGAAAAGAGATACAATGAGAGTTTTCCGGGTTCAGGCTTCAGGAAGTCGGAGAAGACTTCGCGGCCCGGGACCCACGTAACACCGTTTGCCGAACCGTGTACAATATACGAAATACAGATCCGTTTCCGCCGGTCCCCGCTTACGCCTCTGCCATTTCCCTGCCATCAGATCCTTTGACCTTGCACTTCCGAACCCTCCCATGATCCGCACCACCCTTATCACCACGACCTTGCTCATGACTGCCACCACCGCAATGGCTTCCGACAACCCGTTCTTCACCGAGTGGAAGACGCCGTTCGGCGTTCCACCCTTCCAACAGATCAAGCTCGAACACTATGCCCCGGCCTTTGAAGAGGGCATGAAGCAGCAGAAGCGGGAAGTGGCGGCAATCGTCGAGAATCCGGTTGCCCCCACCTTCGCGAACACCGTGGAGGCCCTGGACCGAAGCGGGGATCTGCTCGACAAGGTCAGCCTCGTGTTCTTCGCCATGAAATCGTCGATGACCAACGACGATCTGGAGGCCGTCGCCAAGCAGGTCGTGCCGGAGTTGTCCAAACACAGCGACGAGATCCTCCTCAACGACGCCCTGTTCCGCCGGATCGAGGCCGTGCATGACCAGCGGGACAAGCTGAACCTGACGGGCGAACAGTTGCGTCTCCTCGAAGAGGACTACAAGAACTTCGTCCGCGGCGGTGCCAAGCTGTCGCCGGACAAGAAGGCTCGCCTGACCGAGATCAACGCCGAGTTGTCGTTGCTCTCGCTCAGTTTCGGCGAGCACGTGCTCAAGGAGAACAATCGCTTCGAGATGGTCCTCGACAAGGAAGCCGATCTTGTCGGGCTGCCGGCCGACGTTATCGCCGGTGCGGCCGAGACGGCCAAGCAGCGGGGTCACGAGGGCAAATGGGTCTTCACCCTCCACAAGCCCAGCTTGATCCCCTTCCTGCAATACTCGGAGCGCCGCGATCTCCGAGAGAAGATCTACAAGGGTTACATCGAGCGGGGCAACCACGACGACGAACTCGACAACAAAAAGATCTGCGCCCGGATGGCTGCACTGCGGGTCGAGAAAGCCAAGCTCCTCGGCTACCCGACCCACGCCCACTTCGTGCTCGAAGACAACATGGCCAAGGAGCCCGAGCAGGTCTATGAACTGCTCCACAAGTTGTGGACTCCGGCCCTGGCCCGGGCCAAGGCCGAGGCGGCCGACATGCAGAAGATGATCGATGCCGAGGGCGGCGGATTCAAGCTCCAGTCGTGGGACTGGTGGTACTACGCCGAAAGGGTAAAGAAGGCCAAGTACGATCTCGACGAGACGATGCTCCGCCCCTACCTCAAGCTGGAGAACGTGATCGACGGGGCCTTCGAGGTGGCCACGCGGCTCTACGGACTCCGGTTCGAGAAGCGTCCCGAGGTTCCCGTCTATCACGAAGACGTCGCCTGCTTCGAGGTGAAGGAGGCCGACGGAACCCACGTGGGGCTGCTCTACGTCGACTACTTCCCGCGGGAAAGCAAGCGGGGCGGGGCGTGGATGAGCGAGTTCCGGGGCCAGTCGAAGATCGGCGGCAAGAACATCCGGCCGGTGATCTTCAACGTGGGCAACTTCTCGAAGCCCACGGCCGACAAGCCGTCGCTGCTCTCGTTCGAGGAGACGCAGACCATGTTCCACGAGTTCGGCCACGCCCTCCACGGCCTGCTTTCCGACTGCACCTACAAGAGTCTTTCGGGCACGAACGTGCCCCGCGATTTCGTCGAACTCCCCTCGCAGATTATGGAGAACTGGGCCTCGGAACCGGAGGTGCTCAAGATGTACGCCCGGCATTACGAGACGGGCGAGCCGATGCCCGACGAACTGATCGAGAAGATCCGCAAGTCGCGGCATTTCAACCAGGGGTTTGAGACGACCGAGTACCTGGCAGCCTCCTTCCTCGACATGGATTGGCACACCCTGACCGAGGCCGATCCCAATTGCGACGTGCTCGCCTTCGAAAACAAGTCGCTCGACCGGATCGGGCTCATTTCCGAGATCATCTCCCGGTACCGCAGCCCCTATTTCCAACACATCTTCGCCGGCGGCTACTCGGCCGGTTACTATTCCTACATCTGGTCGGCCGTCCTGGATGCCGACGCCTTCGCGGCCTTCAAGGAGACCGGCAACCTGTTCGACCAGAAGACCGCCCGAGCCTTCCGAGAGAACGTGCTGTCGAAGGGCAACACGGAAGACCCGATGACGTTGTACAAGAAGTTCCGTGGGAAGGAGCCGTCCATCGAACCGCTGCTGAAGCGGCGGGGGTTGGATTGAAATTGCCGGCCAGCAGCGCTGATGCCGAAAGAAATCCCCTCCCCAGCGAAGCGAGGGGGAGGGTTAGGAAAGGGCGTGAAGGTCCACTCGCCTCCAACCCCGAAACGGGCGACAAGACTCCATGGGTGAGGCAGACCAGATCGACGAGAGTTCCTGTGGCTCGCAGAAGCCGCCGCACCACTCCCTTATTGCGATCGAATCACTCGACGCCCCCGACATCCAGAGGTCCGGTTGTCTGCTGATCGTCGGTCATCTGCTGATCACATGTGCCCTTGGTCCCACATCGGCTGTTGTCGCATGGTCCCTCGTTTGCGGCAATTGGCAGATCCTCACTCCCAGTAATCTCCTCGGTTCGCTGTTTGCTTTCCTGTTCTTTGGCTATCCGTTCCTGCTCCCGTTCTGCGTTCTCACTTGGCTGGGATGTGCTCTGTTGCACAAGCTGCATTTGAGAAGCGTTTTCCTTTGGGCAGTGGGTGGCGCGTTGATCGGCGTTTCCATTGCCTTGTTCTATCTTCTGTTCGCAACGTGGCCCAAAGGCCCGTCGGCAGAAGAAGGCACGGCGATTGGCTTGGCATCGGGCGTGTTGCTCAGATGGCTGTGGATACCACGACGCTCGTGACAATCAGCGTGTGTCACCCCACGACATGGCCGGACTGTCCTGCTACAATCCACCTCAGATTGTCCCGTTCCGGCAGAATATCGAGGACCCCGCCATGCCACGCATCGCCCTCTCCCTGCTGCTCCTTCTTGCGTTCCAGATTCCCTCACCGGCCGCCGTCCCGGTCATCTACTCGACCGACCTCTACCATCCCCACGACGATCCTGACGACCATTACGATCTGGCCTGTCTCTATTCCTTGCCGGAGCTCGACGTCAAGGGCATCGTCATCGACATGGCCAACATCGACCAGAAACGCCCCTACCAGGGCGAAGGCAAGAAGCCGGGGCTGGTGGCCATCGAACAGATGAAACACCTGACGGGCAAGTCGGTGCCTTGCGTGACCGGGCTGGAACACGCCTTGAAGTCGGTCGACGATCCGGCCACCGACCAGCCCGAATCGACCCAGGGCGCGGTGAACCTGATCCTCTCCGTACTTCGAAAGTCCGATGAAAAGGTCTGCCTGTTCACGGTCGGCAGCCTCGTCGACGTGGCGGCCGCCTGCAACCGCGAGCCGGAGCTGCTTCGTAAGAAGGTCCGGGCTATCTACATCAACGCAGGCACGGGCCCCGACGGGTATCAGGAGGAGTGGAACGTGCGGCTCGACCAGAACGCCTACCGCCGCATCCTGCTCTCCGATCTGCCCCTGAAGTGGTACCCCTGTTTCGGCCACGACGGCTACTTCACGCATTTCATCGTCGACCAGACGGAGATCCTCGGCTCGGCGCCCGCACCGCTAAGGGCCTATTTCGCCTACGCGCTGGACCGATCGACCGAAGAGCCGATTTCGTTCCTCACTCGCGAGTGCCCCCCGCCCCAAGGTCCGCGGAACATGTGGTGCACGCCTTCCTTCGTCGACCTGGCGGGCAGGAAGATCTATAAGACTGCAAGAGGCTACGAGGCCCTGGCCGACCCGCCCCAGCCGGACGCCGTCCCAGTCGATTGCTACCAGATGGAGCCGGTCGAGCTTTCCCAAAGCAAAGCGCCTTCAAGTGCGACGGAGTCAGGCGTGGCGGCAACCTATCTGGACAGGCAGCAGGATCTGATCGGCAAAAAGAGCCTGGAACCAGACGGCCAGCCCGACTGCCAGGTTCGCATTACCGGCCTCCCCTCGGGCAAGGTGATTCAGAAGGCGACGCTCACCGGTCCCCGCAACGGCATCTGGCTCGATCGTCCCAATCCGGACCGTTGGCTGTTCACCCTCGAACCGGAAGGCGACACCCGTCTGCTGACGTTTTCGTTCTGGGCCCACGGCCAGCACCGGCTGGAGCTTCAGTACGACGACCAATCGACGCAGGGTGTTACGTTCCACGTCTACTTCCCCGGTTCGCCATACTTCGAGGCCAGGTTGGGTGCGGCCAAGAGTAACGTGCGGGTGATCAGGAAGGTGGAGTCGGCGTATACGGAGGTGATGGCGTCGGTGCTGAAAAACTTGCTGTCGTCGGGTGAGCTGGTCCCGCAACAGTGAGGCAGGTGGACGAAAAAAATCTACCAGTTAGACGCTCTAGGATAGGAAAAAGGCGTGGGCATGTGGAGCAGAATCCCACTCGGCATAGACAGCGTACTGGCCGCTCCACATGTCCACGCCTTTTTCCTATCCTACTGTTGCGGATATCGTTCACATTCAGGTGCGCCAAAATGGACCTGAACGGTCGATGAGAGTGCGAAACAACGGGCCACTACCGGTGAAGCTTGCTGCTGCGTGAGATTTCGCACTCTCATCGACCTTTCAGCCCCATTTGTGCGTCTAACTGGTAGATTTTTTTCGTCCACCTGCCTGATCGCACGGACTTGGAGTGCGTGCGACTTGTCGGCGTCTTCACAACGGCTGGTCAGACTCCGTAGAATACCGGGCAAGCAGACAACAGCGCCGACCGGTTGGCCGCTACGGCCAGATGACGGCGTGCTCATCCGCCCCAGCCGAAAGGACTTCACCATGTCCCACTTGAAATCGCTGCTCGCCCTCGCGTTTGCTCTTTCCTGCATCCCGGCCATGGCCGCCGACCTGGTCGCCCCCGGCGCGACGGTCGAGAAGCTGGCCGACGGATTCCAGTTCACCGAAGGCCCCGCCTGCGATGCCGAAGGAAACGTCTTCTTTTCCGACATCCCCAACGAGCGGATCCACAAATGGTCGGTCGACGGCAAGCTGACCACCTTTCGCGAGAACTCGGGGAAGGCGAACGGGCTGTTCTTCGACGCCAAGGGCAACCTGGTCGCCTGCGAGGGGGGCAGCCGGCAGCTCACTTCGATCGCCCCCGACGGCACGGTGACTGTCCTGGCCGATAGTTATCAGGGCAAGAAGCTCAACAGTCCCAACGATCTGTGGGTCGATCCAAAGGGAGGCGTCTACTTCAGCGATCCGCGTTACGGGCAGGACATGCAGATCGAGCAGGACGGATTCCACGTCTACTATCTCCCGCCTGGCGGGAAGGAACTCGTTCGCGTGGTCGGCGACCTCGTCAAACCGAACGGCGCGCTGGGAACGGCCGACGGCAAGCTGCTCTACGTGGCCGATGCGGGCGACGGCAAGACCTACGTCTACAAGATCCAGCCCGACGGTTCTCTGACCGACCGCAAGCTGGCTGCCCCGGTGGGGGCCGACGGCATGACGCTCGACGAGAAGGGGAACCTGTACCTCGCCCGCAACGCTGTCCAGGTCTACAGTCCCGCCGGTGAACCGGTCACCCAGATCGAGATTCCCGAGGCCCCGGCCAACGTCTGCTTCGGCGGCAAGGACCGCAAGACGCTGTTCATTACGGCGAGAAAGGGTCTGTACGCCATCAAGATGAATGTCCGCGGGCAATGACAAGTCTGTGCGCCACTGCTTACTTGTAAGCAGCGTTCTCACGCTATTCAGTGGGCACTGCTTGGTAAGCAGTGGGTGTCCGGGAATTGGTCGTAGCCGAATTCGCCAGAATTTGGCCCTCTCGGCAGCTTGCCAAAGTCTGGCGACTTCGGCTACGACCGGAAAACCGCCTATTCACGGCCTCAATTTCCGGACGCCCTCTGCGAGCAAGCTGTGGCACACGACTGCTGAATCAGACTTCTTTCGGCAGTTCATATCCCTTCCGTCGCGGGCGGGAGCGGAGGGCGTTCGCTTCGTCGTCGCCGGCAAACTCTTCCTTGACCGGGTCCCACTTGAGCGAGCGGCCAAGCTCGCGGCAGATGTTGACCAGGATGCAGATCACCGACGCACGGTGCCCGACCTCTGCAGGCGCGCGGGGCTTCTCGCGAGTTCGCATGCAATCGACCCAGTTGCGGATGTGGGCGTGGGCCACGCTGGCATATTCCGACTTGTCGGCCGGCGGCGGAGCGTCTTGGATCAGTTCGGGAGGATTCGAGGCGAGGCGGTTTCGGTTGATTTCGATCTTGCCCTTGTCGCCGACGAAGATTGCCCCGAGTCCGGGACCGGTTCCTTTGGGCAGCGAGAGCTTCAGCAGCGTGCCGTTGGGATAGCGCATGGTGACCGGTGCGTTGGGGCCTTCTCCTTCCAGGCGGATCTCTTCGGGGCAGGTGTCGTCGGTGCCCAAGGCCCGCTGCACCTGGTCGAAGGCATGGGCCCCCCAGCCGGTCACTCCCCAGCCGAGCCCGCCGCCGTCATAGTCGCGGAATTTGCCCCAGCGGCCGAGGCCCGGGTGCAACGCAGGGCTGTACGGGATCAACTCGGTCTGGTGGCACCACATGTGCCAGTTCATCTCCGCGGGCGTCGGTTCCGAGGGGAGTTCCCCGCGGAGTTCCGGGCCGATGAAGTTGGGACAGAGGACCGTGTGCACTTTGCCGATCGCCCCGTTGCGGACAAGGTCGCTGCCGAAGTTGTTGATGTCGATCGAACGCTGCTGTGTGCCGACCTGGACCACCCGGCCGTACTTCTTCTCCGCCCGAATCAGGTACTGCCCTTCTTCAATCGTGATCGTGAGCGGCTTCTCGGCATAGACGTCGAGCCCCGCCTGCATGGCGTGGATGCAGATCAAGGCTCGGGCGTGGGTGGTCGTCGCCACGAAAACGCCGTCGAGCTTCTCTTTCTCGAGCATCTCGCGGTAGTCCTGATAGCGAGCGCACGACTCAGTGACGATCGAGTCCGGTACCTCCTTCACGGCTTCCAGATAGGCATTGATCTGTCGCAGATCGCAATCAGCTATGGCGACGAGTCTCAGGTCAGACGGGCTTTCCTTGGTCAGGTCGCGCGAGCGAAAGCCGGAGCCGATGAGTCCCACGTGGATCCGGTCGTTGGCGCCCGGGCGTCCCGGAGCCGCCAGGGTCGTGGAAGGCACGAATTGAGGCGCTGCAACCGCCGCCCCAAGAGCTGTCTTCAGGAAAACGCGCCGGCGAAATCGGGTGGTTGACATGGGAAGGGGCTCCTGCTGGGGAACGGGGCTGGCTTGGCACTGTGCCGGCCTTTAGAATAGCGAGCGGCTTCAGTAACGGCAACTTTCGACAATATCCAAGGAAACAAACCATGAAATCGGCGAACGGGATGAAGTCGGCTGCGATGTGGCTTGGTATTGCGTGCTGGGGGGTGTTGCTGGCAAATGGAGCGCCGGCCCAGGAATTCCGCCGACTCTCCGTCGCCGAGTACCGCGACCGGATGGCCGGCGGGTGGATCGGGCAGATGGTCGGCGTCGGCTGGGGCGCGCCCACCGAATTCAAGTTCAATGGAGAGATTATTCCCGAAGACAAGGTGCCGGTCTGGAAGCCGAGCATGGTCAATCAGTTCCGGCAGGACGATATCTACGTCGAGATGACCTTTCTGCGGACCATGGAACTCTACGGCCTTGACTGTTCGATCCGGCAGGCCGGCATCGACTTTGCCAACAGCGGTTATCCGCTCTGGCACGCCAACAGGGCGGGGCGCGACAACCTTCGCAACGGGATTGCGCCGCCCGACTCGGGTCACCCCAAGTTCAACACGCACGCCGACGACATCGACTACCAGATCGAGGCCGACTTTTCGGGGCTGATCGCGCCGGGTATGCCGAACGTGGTGATCGAGTTGGGCGAGAAGTTCGGGCGTCTGATGAACTACGGCGACGGCGTCTATGGCGGCCAGTTCGTCGGCGGCATGTACGCCGAGGCGTTTTTCGAAGACGATCCGCAGAAGATCGTCGAGGCCGGGCTGGCCTGCATTCCGGCCGAAAGCCAGTACGCCGAGTGCATTCGCGACACGCTCCGTTGGTGGAAGGCCAATCCGGGCGATTGGCAGAAGACCTGGCAGTCGATCGAAGATAAGTATCAGAAGAACCCCGCCTACCGCAAGTTTTCCTGCAGTAAACCGGGAGACACATTCAATATCGACGCCAAGATCAACGGGGCCTATATCGTCATGGGCCTGCTGTATGGTGGCCGTGAGTTGGAGGACACGATTGTCATGTCCATGCGCTGCGGGCAGGATTCCGACTGCAACCCGTCCAACTCCGGCGGCGTGCTCTGCACTACGGTCGGCCAGTCGAAGATGGACGCCCGGTTCGTTTCCGAGTTGAATCCCGAGAACGTCTTCAGCCACACGGCCTACAACTTCCCGGCGCTCGTTCAGGTTTGCGAGAAGCTGGCTCGACAGGCGGTCGTCAAGTACGGAGGGCGGATCGAGAAAACGGCCGAGGGGGACGTGTTCGTCATCCTGGTCGAGAAGCCGAAACCCGGCAAGCTGGAGCAGTGCTGGGAGCCCGGTCCGGCCGCCGAAAGCGTGTTCACCGACGAGGAACAGGCGAAGATCGAGGCCCTCAGTGCCGCCAAACAGCAGCAAGCCGATCTGCAGAAGGTGGCGCCGGGCTGGACGATGTCGAATTGCGGCCCGGACATGGATCCGGGCCTGCGGGCCGAGTACCAGGGGCACGAGAACGTGTTCATGACCCACCCGCTGAACAAGGAGGTGGGCTGCACGCTGAGTCGCGAGATCGAGGTGCCTGCACAAGGCAAGACCTTCGTCCAGGCCTTGGTGGCCAGCGACAAGCGGGGCGATTTCCAGTTGATCGCGAAGGTGGCCGGCAAGCCGGTGCTCGAACAGACGGTCACGCCCAAGACGGCCTGGGCGGCCGTGGAAATCGATCTCACGCCCTTTGCCGGCAAGTCGGTGAAGGTCGAACTTGTCAATCAACCCAACGGCTGGAGTTGGGAGGCGGCCTACTGGGCCAAGGTCACGGTCAGCACCGATTGAGCGGGCAAAGCGAGCCCGTTGAGCTATGGTCGATCCGCCGAACGGGACAGACGATGTGGACGAACTGGACGGCACCTATCCGGTCCTCCCACCCAATCCGGAGCGCATCGATAGCGCGACTCCGGCTCCGTCCGTCGACATCAACGAACTCTGTACGGCGGCGGAGAAGCAGGCGTCGCGATTCCAGTTCTCCGTGGCTGAGATGCTGCTGCTCGTGGGAGTCGTGGCCCTGTTCCTCGGCGTGCTGGGCTGTTTTCCCCACGACTACGCGGCCGGGCTGGCAGGACTCGGTGCGCTGGCCAGCATGCTCGTCCTGATCTTGCTGAAACCGACTCAACCGATCGTCCGCCTGGGCTGGTGGATCGTTCTGGCCATCTACGCCATGATGATCCTGGCCACGTTCTTGGAGGGCCAATGAGAGTCGGTCTGCTCGCCGATATCCACGAAGACGTCGAGAGGCTGCGGATCGCTCTGCGCCGATTCGAGTGTGAGCGTGTCGATCAGATCGTTGTTCTCGGCGACGTCGCCGAAATGAATCAACGACTCGACGAGACGTGCCGGCTGTTGCTCGACGCCGGTGCGATCGGTGTCTGGGGGAATCATGACTTCGGCATTTGCCATGTTGCCGGCAAAGTCGAGAAGTATGCGGAACCGGTGCGGCGGTTCATGCCAAGCCTCAAGCCACGGCTCGAATTCGACGGTTGCCTGTTCACCCATGTGGAGCCGTGGCTCGATACTGCGGACTTGGCAGAACTGTGGTATTTCGATGGAATCCCTGATACGCCTGACAAGGCAGCACGGAGTTTCTCCGCAGTTTCTGCTCGGCTACTGTTCGTCGGCCATTTCCACCGCTGGTTTGTAGCCACTGAGGACGCAATCAGCCCGTGGCACGGAGATGAGACACTGCACTTCATTCCTGGAAAACGATACCTGATCAGCGTTGGAGCGGTATGCGACGGTGCGTCGGCGATTCTCGACTTGCAGGAGTCGACTTTATCGCCATTCTGCGATCCATGATAACGATCCATCGGACGTCACAGCCACCCCTCGTCACGATACCACTGGACGGTTTGGCGCAGCCGCTCGCTCAGCGAGCAGGGGAGGTGGAATCCTAATCCCTGCTTGGCTTTCTCCGCCGAACAGGTCCACGAACCGGCCAAGGCCTCGCGTGCTTTGTCGCAATTCATCACGGCCGGCTGGCCGCGCAGTCGGCCCGACAGCTCGCCAAAGGCCCCAACGGCCCGCACGACCACCGGCCCAAAGGGGATGGTCAGGGTGCGGCGGCGTCCCAGGGCCGTGCCGATCAAGCGACCGAGCTGGTAGTAGGTGGGCTGTTCGTCGCAGGCGGCGAAGTAGTACCCCGTGCCCTGCAACTCCGCGGTGCGGGCATCGGCCGGCAGACGCTCTCCGCGGTCGGCGGCCAGCATCAGTGCTTCCACCAGGTCGTCGGCATGAATGACCGAGTAGGTCCTCGGCGCAAACCCCGGGACGGGATGGACGCCGGATACGGCAATCGCCTTGAACATCTCGAAGAACCCCACATCGCGTTCCCCGAAGACCATGGGCGGTCGCACGATCGTCGTCGGCACCTGGGCCGCGTATCTCTCGGCGACTCGTTCGCCTGCCCGCTTGCTGCGGCCGTAAATGGAAACGGGACGGGGTTCATCGCTTTCTTCGCGGGGACGGTCTTTCGCCGGTCCCGCTGCAGCCAGTGAGGAGACCACGATCAGAACGGGGGGGCTTTGTTGCTCGGCACACACCCGGGCCACACGGCTCACGCCGCGCCGGTTCACCGCGTAGTACTGCCGCGCGGTGAAGGCCTTCGTAATCCCCGCCAGATGGTAAACCACGGAGGCGCCCGAAACGGCTCGACGCAGGCTGTCCAGATCGGCGACGTCTCCCTGGACAAGCACGGCGCCGTCGTCTTTGAGCCGCTCACCGCGCGAGACGACGCGTACCAGGGCGCGAACGCGATCCCCACGCTGCAGCAGCCGTCGCGTCAAATGGTGCCCAATAAATCCGCTTGCACCCGTTACCAGTACGTCACCCACGGACACCACCCTCGAGAAGGAAAAGGGTGACAGCCACCTTTTGCCGGAACGGCCCTTCGGGTGCTTCGCACAAAAGGTGGCTGTCACCTTTTTCCAGGAATCCCGCAAGGCTATTTAGCATGACGTTTCACTCATCTTGAACGAGGTAATTCCGCCCGACAGATTCGCAACCTGAAAACCGTGCTGAGAAAGGATCCGGCAGGCGATATACGACGACTGCCCCACGGCACAATGCACCCAGATCTCACGATCTTTGGGAAGCTCGCTCATTCTAGTGCGGAGTTCCCCCAAGGGGATCTTGGTTGCATCGGGGACTTCTCCCAAGGCGGAGACTGCCTCAAGGGGACGTACATCCAGCACGACCGGCGAGTCGCCACGCTCGCAGCGAGCCCGCCATTCGTCCCAATGAACGATTCTCACGTCGCCTCGCAACGAGTTCCCCGCCACGAAACCGGCGATATTCACGGCGTCCTTGGCACTGCCGTATTGTGGCGCATAACAAAGCTCGGCCTCTTCCAGATCGTGAACCGTCGCTCCTGTCTGCAAGGCCATGGCAAGTACGTCGATCCGCTTCTCCACGCCGCCGTCGCCGACCGCTTGAGCCCCCAGCAACCGACCCGACTCCGGTTCGTAGAGCAACTTCATGGCGATCGGCGACGCGCCGGGATAGTAGCCCGCATGGTCCATCGAATGCGTGTACACCTTCTTATAGGGCTTTCCGAGGGCCTTGAGTCGTTTCTCGTTGACGCCCGTTGTGGCCAGGGTCATGCCGAACAGTCCAACCACGGCCGTGCCTTGGGTTCCGCGGAACCGGGCCTCCCGCCCGCTGATGACGTCGGCAGCGATCCGTCCCTGACGGCTGGCCGGCCCAGCCAGGGGCACCAGCGTCCACTCGCCGGTCACGTAGTCTCGCACTTCCACCGCGTCGCCCACAGCCAGAATGTTCGGATCCGACGTTCGCATCTGATCGTCCACGCGAATCCCGCCGAGCTGCCCGATCTCCAGGCCGGCTTTGCGGGCCAGGTCAACTTCGGGCTTCACGCCCACGGCCAGGATCACCACCTCGGCCGGATAGACTCCGCTGTGCTCGTCGATCACGTGGAGCATTCCCTCGCGGCCTTCTTCGATCCGGGCTACGCCGCAGTTCAACTTCAGATTGACGTTCTCGATCTCGAGGACGTCATAGAGCGGGGCAAGCATCTCCGGGTCCATCGGCCCCATCGCCTGATCGGCTTTCTCGATCAGGGTGACCTCGATCCCGCGGGCGGCCAGGTTCTCCACCATTTCGAGTCCCACGTACCCGGCCCCGACCACCACGGCCTGTTCCGGCTCCTTGTCCTTGAGCCAGGCAAGGATCCGGTCGGTGTCTTCCATATTCCGCAGGCAGAACACGCCCGGCAGGTCGAGGCCCTCGATGGGCGGCCGGATCGGCGCAGCACCCGGCGCCAGCACGAGCATGTCGTACGACACGGTACTTCGCTCGTCCGAAAGGGTGTTATGCACTTCAACCGTTTTGGCTTCGCGATCGATGCTCAAGACTTCCCGGTGCACGCGGACTTCGACGTTGAACAAGTCGCGAAACCGTTCCGGCGTGGCCACCAACAACTGCTGCCGGTCTCGGATCACACCGCCCAAGTAATAGGGCAGGCCGCAGTTGGCGAATGAGACGTACCCACTCCGCTCGTAGAGGAAGATCTCGGCATGCTCGTCCATTCGACGCAGCCGGGCCGCACAGGAAGCTCCGCCGGCCACGCCGCCAACAATAACAACCTTCTTCGACTCCATGGAGAACCTCGTTGCGGTAGGTATCGGGTGTCTGCCGACTCGGCGTGCCGGTCGCGGTCAAATGGTAATATAGCGATTGGGTCGAGCGTGGCAAGGCTGCCGGGCAGCCCATTATCAAAGCGTAAGGCAACAGCAATACTGAATACCTGCCAGGGCAACCCGTAGGATGGATTTGCAGTCCCTGCAACCCGTCCAGAATAGAATGCAATCCTGTCCTACGTGACTCTCCCTCGGCCGGCAAAGAAGGTGCTTTCCTCAGAAATCCGGCTCTTGCCGGTCGTCCGCCCGTAAACACCAAGCCACCGTGAACCTCCTGTGGCCGTGATGATTGGGTCCAGCAACGTCGGCGGAGTGACCAGGGAGGAAAAGACGCCAGGACTTTCAGGACCCGTCTTCTGCCTCTGCCTTGGCCCGTTGAAGCTTGAGCAGCATACGGGTGTCGCCTTCTTTCGTCTCAAGCGAGTCGGGCGCTTCCGCATCCGGCTTGGCGACGGTGCACAGTGTGAGCTTGTCACCCTCAATCGCATAGGCCCAATTGAGTGGCGTAAGTTTCACACCGGATCTCAAGTAGACCGTTAATGTCTTTGGATTACGCGCCGTATCGATCACCCAACTGCCCGTGACACTTCGAGCCTTTTCTCGGAGAATGAACTTACCGGGCTGGATTGTAATGTTCGCCACTGCCGGGTTGGTCATTTTTTTGCCGCCGAGCTCTCCCGACACGACGTTCCAGACACCGGACAGGCTGAGGCGTTCGAGCTGGGCCGGATCTTCCTTTTCCTCGACGGTGAGAACCCGGAACTCGAAGGAGTCAAAACGGGCATCGATTTCGCGGGCATCCGGCCGCCCCCCGTTCTTGGCAAGAATTCCAACCAGGCGGGGAGTGTCGTCCCAGGTGAAGTCAGCGGTGGAAGTGAAGTTCTTGCCGTCATTGCTGCTCGAACATTCGTAGATCTTGCCGCGCTTGACCACGCGTAACCACAGTCGTTCGTGCTCGAAGGGGATCGTGAGGTTGGTGACGACCGACTCACCGCTCTGCTCCAAAATGGCGTTGAGAGTTGTGCCGCTGGTGCCGGACATTTCGCAAACGAACTTGAGGTAGTTGTCGTCGTCCCTGTAAATGAGCAAGCCGGCCTGGTTATAGAGCGTCTCTGGCCGGAAGGCCTCGAGGACCGTGGTCACAGCGAAGCCGTCCTGATCCGGCTGCGGAATATCGATGAGAAAGAGATTCTTGGCCAGTACGGGACGTCCGGTCCTGTGAATCGACCCGTACTGCGTTGTGATGGTCAGCTTGCCGGGCGATTTGTTGAGGGACTGGTGAGTGGGGTCGGGACGAATCTGCTTCCAGTCGAGAGCGAGCTTTCCGTCGAAATCGTCGAAGAGACGACCTGCTTGGTTTTTCTCCCCGGCAGCGTCGGCACCGAGAGCGGGAAACGCAAACAACGAGAGAACTGCCAGTGCATGAATTAATCGCATTTTCAACCTCCGCACGGGTCAAAAGAAAAACCGGAAAGCCCACTCGGTGTCGGCCTTCCGGCTGGGTGGGGTCCGGCTAATTGCTCTTCTTCAGGTCGGCTGTACGGATGCGGCACGGACGTGGGTCCGAGAGAGAGCGTCTCGCCGCTAGGATCGATCACGAGGTCGAGGAACTGGCCGTCGACGCTGATCAGCTTACTGACGTAGTACTGATTCCCGCCGCTCGCCGCGCTGAAGAGACTTCGGGACATTCGGGGCGACTCCGGATCGATGTACAGCATGTCGCCCATGACCCAAGAGACCGCCCCATCGTTCGTGCGAAAGGAGACCGCGTCGTCAAATCGACCATTGCTGTTGAAGTCGATCAACACGACACGGCGTTTCTTCCCGTCGAGTGTGATTTCGCCTTCGCGATAGGCGGCCGAATTGAGGGAGGCACTCGCATAGGCATAACTGGAGGTCACCCTCGAATACACTCTGAACGCGAAGGCGTAATCCAGCTTCTTGCCGTCGACGTCGATGGTCAGTTCGACCGTGGGGAAGATCGAGTACGTGCCCGACGCCGTCGCTTCGATCACTTCATCATCGGTGAGATCGCCGTTGTGATTCAGATCAAAGTAAAGCCGTGTGTAGCTGACCGCCTTGTTCTCCGGCCGTGAAGGCGCAGGGGGAGCAATCGCATCGCCCAACATGGAGAGGAGGCTGGCCCCGGTTTCCTCCTTTTTCTCAACGGCCTTGTCGTCTTTCGATTCCTTCTCGTCGTCCTCTTGGTCGTCTTTCTCGGAAGGGGCCAAATCGAGCACGAAGCCGTAGTGTCCCGATCCCAAGGCGGCCACGCCGCGGAACGGGGTATCCGTCACGTACTTGCCCGGCTCCTTCTTGATGACGTCGGCGAACTTGAGCGTCGATTCACTGTTCGTCCTGGGGATCATCCCCCGAGGTCCTCCCAATTGCTGAAAGAAACTCTGGGGATTTGAATATCTCGCCAGAAAGTCCCCCAACAGCTCCGGCGAGACAGTGCGGGCGGAGAGATCAACCCTCTTCAGTTCGAGAGTGCAGGTCTCAGCACCGGCACAGGGCACGAAGAAACAAAGGCCGGTCACTGCCAGCACACCGACAAGGTATCGCGACCACTCTCTCATAAGCGATTCCCTCCAAGACCGGGTTGACGAACAGGTCGTCGGATCACAAAGGGTCAGCGGGGAGTCTAACTCCGCTTGACCAGACCGTCAATCAATGCTTCGGCTGTAGGTCCGCATTCCCGCCCCCCCGAGGAACGGCACCGCCTCCCTGTTGCTCTTCGGTTCCAAGGGAACGACATTTGTCGATACGCGCTGAGCTCCGACGATCAAGGCGTGATCGATACTATCGTCGCCTCTGCCCGCACCGGTGAGGATGGCGAGGGTAAGATCTTCGTCTCCGATCTTACCGAGAGACGATCCGCGTCCGCGCCGGCGAAAGCGGCGTCGAGGCCTTGTAGCAGTCTCCATGCGATTCCGGCAACGCGATTCCCCAACCTGCCACGGAGTCACGTCCTTACCGCTTACTTCCCCGGCCGGATGTGCAAGTAGCAGCATCCATCCCCGCCCGGCTGCCAGGTATCCGCGTGGAACTGAAACCCGGCGCCCTCGAACGTTCCGTTGTCGATCCGCGCGGCGATCCGGCAGATAGTCGCCACTTCTTCGTCGGGGAGGCCCATTTCCATCCAGGCGTCGCGCAGTGGGCAACCGTGGAACTTGACGTCGAGTCCTTCGGCGTCGCACCGCAGCACCTCCGGCTTGAACATGGCCCCGTCGTCGGGGATGCCGCCCACAAAGGCCTGCTTGAGACCTTCCAGATCACGGGGCGCATACCGGGCATATTTTTCGCCCTTCTCAAAGCCCCGCTTGTAGATCGCCCGCTTCATGATCTCCTCGGCCTTCTCCGCCCCCACTTCGTCGCGGAGTTCCGAGAAGATCAAGTAGTAGAGAACGGCTCGGTTCTTGAACGAGTCGTAGAGCTGGGCCCGCAGTTGTTCTTCAGACATGGCAGTGGTCAGATCTCGGATTCTCGACAGGTACCGTCGGGACGCCGAGACCTACCGGGTCATCGGCGTTGCGTCTCCGGCATTTTACCCGCGGTCGCCGCCGCGGGCGAGTCGCCGAAGGGCTGGAAGACGACCACCTCGCCTCCTCGAAGAAATCGGGGGCAGCGATGCACTTCGCGAAGTTCCGCACCGTACTCCTGTTTCAGGTCCTCTTCATACTCGTCGAGCGTGACGATAAAGGGAGCCGTCCGATCCGCCGCCAGCCGCCGGACTTCTTCGACTTCGCCGCAGCACGGAATCGGGCTGGCGGCGTAATAGACCACGCTCTCGCGGACGAAGCGGTAGCCGATCAGGTCGGGGTTCGTACCGGCTTCAGTTCGCAGTGCCGCCACAAGATCCTTGGCGTACTGATGCCGATCGACTCGCAGGGCGACGAAGCCGAAAACCGCGGTGACAAAAGCAACCGTCGTGAACGCATAGACCGGCATGACACGTTGGTATCGGCGCCGCTCGTGGTACCACAAGGCCAGCCCCGCCCCCGCCGCCATGATCAGCCCGACGACGCCGATGATCTCTTCGCCGGGGGCCACGATCATAGCGGCCACCGGCAAACCAACGCACATGCCGGCGCCAACGACCACGCTGATCCACAGTGCACCGCGCAACCAGCCTCGCGACCAGCGTTCCAGCTCGGCCGTCCAGTGAACCACGAAACTGGCCGTCGCCAAAGCAAGGGCCGGATAGGCGGGCAGCGGATAGTGGGGGAGCTTGGTCTTACAGACTGACCAGAAGGCGAAGTTCACGCCAAACCAGCAGGCAACGAGCAGGTAGCCCGCCTGCCGGCGATCGTTGCGTTTCACGCCCTCATACCAGTCGATCAGGACGGGCACCATGAAAATTGACCAGGGGAAGAAGCCAATGAGGATCCCCGGAATGTAGTACCAGATCGGCCCGCTGTGTCCGAGGATCGGCTCGGTAAACGGCCGGAGGTTGAATTTGGCGAAGAACTGTTCCAGCCACAATTCGTTCCGCATCCCCACCCAGACAAACCAGGGGACGGCAAGCAGCATCACGATCGCAGTTCCCGTGATCGGTCGCATCTGCCACAACGATCGCAGGAAATTGACCGGACTCCAGGTCCGCGCGACGGCCATAAGCCGGCTGCCCCAGGTCGGCCGGCTCTCTGCATTGCCGCGAAGGGCGGCCTGCCGGCGGTAGTTCATGATCATGAGAAACAGGCCGATCGACGCCATCGGCAGCAGCAGACCGATGGGACCCTTGCCCAAGACGGCGATGGACATGCACGTCCAGATCCCTAGATAGGCAAGCCAGGATTTCGGAGCATACCACGATGGAGACAGAGTGGCGTCGATGACCGTCGCATCTTCCCGCTCGGGTCTCCTGCCGATGCCGGCCACAACAAACAGGAGAAAGCAGAGGGCGGTCACGAAGGTCAGCGCAGAATCCACCGTCGCTGCCCGAGCGGAGATCGTGAAAATGAACGACGAGCAAACGATCAGCCCTGCCCACAGCCCGGTCTTCACGTCGAACAGCAGACGCCCAAGGTGATACGTGACCAGCGCCGTTCCGACGGCCATTACGGCCGACCAGAAGCGGACGGCGAATTCCGTTCGCCCAAACATCTCCATCCCGCTCATCATCATCCAGAACATAAGCGGCGGCTTGTCGGGGAACATCTGGCCGTTGAAATACGGTACCACCCAGTCGCCTCGCTGCAGCATCTCCCAGGCGCAGGAAGCGTAGATCGGCTCATCTTCATCCCAGAGTGCCGCTCCACCCAATGTGGTGAACGCGATGACAGCCGCAGCGGCCGCCACCAGCAATTGATGAATGATCTGCTGTCGCATGGTCGGTACTCCTTGCGGGGAACACTCTGCGTCCCGACGATCTGAGGTCCCGCATCGTCGAGTTTTCATCAAGTCGTCCTCATCGCACACCGATAGGTAGTGCGAGCGTCAGTCATCTCGCTGACCGAGGCGGAACAAAAGGAGTGGGAGTCTACGGAAACTGCCGAAGCTAGCCAACAGCATTTTCCGGACGTGTGTATCTCGGAACGCTTCTGGAGAAGGCAACAGGGCAGACTGCGTAAACAGGGCTGTTTTGCCACAATTTGGGGGAGAGTCACCGTCAATGAGATCGGACGTCATGCCCTTGCACATTTCGACAGAAGCCGCGTCCGGCAGGAAACGGCGGCCTCTGCTGGTCCCAGGCGTCCTCCTCCTCGCGGCGGTGGCCGTTCTGCCCCTCGATTTCGCCGTGGGGCACTGGGCCGTCAGTGGCGGGTGTCCCGGCTTCTTCCGCGAACTGTTGGAAGCGGCTGAACCTTTCGGCAACGGCAACGGCATTCTCTACATCGCCCTGGCGGTGCTGGCCTTGGACTGGGCCCGCCGGCGGACCGTTCCGCGAATTCTGGCCACCGCCCTCGGTGCCGGCCTTGCGGCTGACGTCGTCAAACTGATGATCGAGCGGACTCGTCCCTGCGCCTTTGCTTTTGAAGCGACAATCTGGGACTCCTTTGTCAGTCTCGTTCCCCTAATCAGTGCCGGCAGCGGTGGACAGAGCTTCCCCTCCGCTCACACAGCCACCGCCATGGGCCTTGCCGCGGCCCTGGCCTGGCGATACCCCCGGGCACGGGCCTTCTTCTACTTCATGGCGGTCCTCGTGGCGGTCCAACGCGTCACGAGCGGCGCCCATTTCCTCAGCGACGCCTTCTGTGGCGCCGCCGTGGCCTTCGTTGTGGCGACCTTCACTCTCCACCGGGGCCAACTTGCCGCCCGGTTCGATCGTTTTGAAGCGGAGGAACTGGTCGAAGCGGACGCAGCCATTCGGCCGTTCTCACGCAAGCGTGCGGCCTAAACCGCTTTGCGTGATTCCGGGAAGCGTGGTTCCGAGACGGCCGCCCCATTCACCGCATGGGAGGGCTGTTCGATTGGGCTACAGCCTTGTCCTCGGAGGAGGTTGTCGCCGTCCCCGTATAGATCCGAAAACGTCCCGCCGGCTGCCAGTCGGCATTCTCCAGTCCCAGCGAGCGTTCCACGTCGTCCAGCCGCGATTCCGCCAACGCGTACGTGGTTCCCTGTTTGAGGTGCTTCAACGGCACGGCTTCGTCGACACGCTTTCCGCGAACCTGCCCCGGTCGCAGTTGGGCCCTGAGAGCCGGATCGAGATAGAAGACGACCGATCCTACACGCTCCTCGACGATAACCAACTCGTCCGGAATTGCCCCTTGCCGATTCAGATAGCCTGCCAGATCGCGCGCCGTATAGGCCTGGCACAGGTGCGGCGCAACGAACGCCAGAACGAAGACCATGTGGACGGCCGGCACCAGCGCTCCGATCGGCAAGGCCTCGGTATAGCGTCCTTTCACCCACAGCCACGACGGGATCCATGCCGAGAAGCCGATCAACACCGCCAACACCGCCACATACCAGGGCACGGGCAATCCAACGGCGAAGTGGAGCACGATCAGCCCCGTCGGCATCAACGCTGGACCGATCCAACCCGCCGGGGCGAAGTTGCCGCCAAACCAGCGTTTCGCCGGCTCCGAGAGCGAGCCTTCCAGCAATTGCGCCCAGACCGACGCCGCAAGGATCGCGATGGGCGGCAGCACGGGCCAGATATAGGTGACCAGTTTGGAGCCGGCCGCCGACAGCAGCACGGTGCAGGCAATCAGCCAACACCACAGCAGTGCGGACCCTCCGTTCGAGGAAGGTTTGTTCAGCGACTTTCGCTTCGCCCACCAGTCGCGAACGGCCACCGGCAGATAGACGCCCCACGGCAGAGCGCCTCCGATCAAGATCGGCAGGTAATACCAGAAGGGCCTGCCGGCATGCCGTTGCGATTCCGTCGCCAGACCGAGCACGTGACGTTCCACAAAGTAGTAGTAGAGATAGCCGGGGATCCTCGATTCCATCGCCAGATACCAGGGCAGAGCGACGAGCGCCGCAATCGATAGGGCCGCCGCGCCGCGAAGACAGGCCGCCATCGTCAATCGCCGCATCACCAGCAAGTAGCTGCCGTAGGCCACGCCGACCAAGGCGATGCCCACCAGCCCTTTGGTGATGCAGGTGAGGCCGAGCAGCAGCCCAATGGCCGCCGTCAACACCGCCTTTGCGCGAAACCGGGCCGCTCGATCGGCTTCCCAGAAGAGCAGAATCGCCAACGAGGCGAAGGGAATCAGTGCCACATCATGAACCGGCAGTTGAGCCAGGATTGCCGGCAGGATCATCGTCCCATAGAGGATGGCAGACAAGAAACCGGCCGCCGGACCGTAGATCCGCCACCCGACGATACCTGCCGCGATCATCGCCGCAATTGCGAAGAGCAACCCCGGCAGACGGACGGCGGCCTCGTTCATCCCGAAGAGCTTGAGCGATAGGGCCTGGGTCCACGTGAACAGGACCGGCTTGTCCAGAAACGCTTCGCCCTGAGATCGTGGCGTGATCCAGTCTCCTCGTTCCACCATCTCCTGGGCAACCAGCGCGTGGAACCCTTCGCTGGGATCAACCAACGGAATCCCGAACCCCAGCGGGCACAAGTAGACCAAGACCGCGATGAGAACGGCAGCGGGAATCAACAAACGCAATGAAGCACGACAGGCGGGCTGCTCGACCATGACAACATCCTTGTCATCGAGATCGGTTCGAGGGGAAGTCCGTCTAATCTAGCAACTCCAGGCAAGATCACAAACGTCAGTCATACGACTTCAGTCAGCGTCGCGGCATCCTCAAGGGCGCCTACGCCGTCACGCCGAAGCTGCAGTTCTATCTCGCCGGCCTTCTCGAAAACGGCGGATACATTGCCCAGTGCGGACGTCCTCGCCAAGGCTGGTGTGTGCTCGCCGGCATGCAATGGACGCTCTAGCCCGCAGCAACGCAGGCTGGTATCATGACAGGGTCATGACCGACGAAGATGAGGAGACCTCCATGCTGCTGGCTGGCGAAGGACGACCGGACGGAACTCTTAGCAAATCCGAGACTTACGAACTGCTCCGGGCAGGACTGAGCCAGGTCGATCTGGACGGCAAACGCCTGCTTGTCCTTATTCCCGACGAAACCCGTACCTGCCCCTTGCCGATGTTGTTCCGGCAGGTCGTCGATCTCTTGGCCCCCCGGGTAGCCCGGCTCGATTTTCTCATCGCCCTCGGCACTCATCAACCGATTCCCGAGCCCCGGATCAACCGGCTACTGGGCCTCTCGGCCGAGGAACGCCAAGGGAAATACGCCAACGTCGGCATCCTCAACCACCTTTGGGAAGAACCGGGGACCTTCGCGCCTTTGGGTACGATCCCCGAACAGCGAATCGGCGAAATCACCGGAGGTTTGATGCGGCAGGAGGTGCCGATCGGCGTGAACCGCATGGTTTTCGACTACGATCACCTGGCCATCCTCGGTCCCACCTACCCTCATGAAGTGGTCGGTTTCTCCGGCGGGCTCAAGTACTTTTTCCCGGGTATCAGCGATTGGGAGTTCATCAACTTCTTCCATTGGCTCGGCGCCATGATCACTTGCATCGAAATCATCGGCACCAAGGACACGCCCGTCCGGCAAGTGATCAACGAGGCCGCCAGGCTGATTCCAAAACCCGTCTTGAACATCAATCTCGTCGTCCGCGAGGGCGAGTTGGCCGGCTGCTTCATCGGCGATCCGATCGAGACCTGGGAAGCGGCGGCGGATCTTTCCGACAAGCTCCATATCGTCTACAAGGACCGCCCCTACAAAACCGTCCTCGGTATTGCCCCGGAGATGTATGACGATATCTGGACGGCCGGGAAGGTCATGTACAAGCTGGAACCAATCGTCGCCGACGGCGGGGAACTGATCATCTACGCGCCCCACGTCACCGAGATCTCCTACACGCACGGCAAACACCTCGACAAGATCGGCTACCACGTGCGCGACTACTTCGCCAAGCAGATGGACAAGTTTGCCGGCGTTCCGGGCGGCGTCATGGCCCACTCGACCCACGTTCGCGGATTGGGAACGTTCGAAAACGGCGTCGAGAAGCCGCGAGTCACCGTCACTCTGGCAACGGGCATTCCCAGAGAACGAACCGAGAAGGTCGCGTTGAATTATCGCGATCCCGCGTCGATCGACCCCGACGACTATCGTGGGCGCGAAGAAGAAGGCATCCTCGTCGTCGACCACGCCGGCGAAGTGCTGCACCGGCTGTGCAATCGGTAGCGTCACATCTCACCACTGGAACCCTTCATGCGGCATCTCGCAATGGGCGCTCTATCGGCCATGTTGCTCGCGATGGGCTCATGCCGCAAGCCCTTCGACGGCCCGGATGTCCACCACCGTGGCCTCTTGGCTCTGCCTGCCGACGCCCGCGGAATTGCCGACGTATTCCAGATCCCGGCATCCGTCGATCAAGTCTATTACTTCAGCGACGCGAGTCTTCGCTGCGACTACTACTTGCGAGTTCATTTCCCGGACGAGGAAACGTATCGCACGTACAAGGAACGCGTGCTGACGAAACGCGCGATGGTTCCAGCCAAGGCAGCCGATCCGCCGGAACATCTCCGGAAGAGATTCGGCGACTGGTGGGACTGGCAATCTCGTGCCGGAGCGGAATCGTTCGCGGTGGATCGTGGCGATCCAGCATTGCCGCTGCTGGACTTCGTCATCTTCGATGACACAGAGCATCTGGTATTCTGTCTCACGGGAGAAGATTGATCTGGCGGTGCATGCCGCGAGCAAGACGAGGCCGAGTACTCCATACGCTTCCTTCAATCGGCCAACTCTGCGCCGGGCGATGGAGACGCCTGAGCGTCTTGTACCTCGGTCTCTTCCGGCGGTCGGCGGTTCCCCAATGTGAACCAGAAAGTCGTCCCGTGCCCCGCTCCTTCCGACTCGACCCAGATTCGCCCCCCGTGCGTCTCGACAATCCGCTTCACGATCGTCAGGCCGATCCCGGTCCCTGCACAGTGCGGGTCGAGTTGCTCGAACAACTCGAAGATCTTGTTGACGTACTTCGAATCGATGCCGATGCCGTTGTCGCGGACGAAACAGACGACCTCGTTCTCTCCCGGCTCCGCGCCGATCTCGATCGCCGGATCAAGCTGGTTCCCCAAGTATTTGAGGGAATTGTCGATCAGATTCTGAAAGACCTCGACAAGCCGAGTTCGGCACCCCCAGACTGCCGGTGCAGTGGCATGAACCGTCACGGCCGCTCCGCGCCGGTCGATCTCCGATCGCAGACCTTCGAGGGCCTCGGCGATGACGCCCGCCAGATCCACCGGCGCTTCCGCAATGTTCTCTCGCCCGATTCGCGCCAGATCGAGCAGTTCCTCGAGCAGCTTTTCCATCCGATTGGCCGCCCGCTCGATCCGCTCCAGATCCGTTTGTGCCTCGCCGAGTTCTCCGCGAGCCAGGTTCTCCTGGAGTATTCCAGCGAACCCCTGAATGGTGATCAACGGCGCCTTCAGATCGTGCGACACCGTGTAAACGAAACGCTCGAGTTCCGCCTTCTGGGTCTCCAGAACCTTGAGCAGCCGCTCGCGATGCTCGGCCGCCCGCTTCCGCTCCGTGATGTCGTAGAAATGCAGGATTCGCCCGCCCGCATATAACCCCGAATGAATCGGCTGTCCTCGGCATTCCAGCCAGCGCTCTTGCCGATCTGCCCCCGGCAGAACGTGGCACTCCACACCGATCTCGCCTTCGTGCTCAAAGATGGCGAGCATCTCCGCCGCCCAGCCGCTCGGGTCGTCGACCAAGGGTTTGAGCCGTTCCTCGATCAGGCCGACGTAGTGGCCGCCGACGATCTCATGCCGTTTCAATCCTGAATGCTCTTCGACGGCCTGATTGACCCAGACGACATGACCCAAGGAATCCAGAATGCAGATACCCGCCGCCGTGGTTTCCAGCACGTCGTCGGTCAGCGACCGATAACGTTCCTCACTCCGGTGAAGTTCCGCTCGGCTGTGCTCGCGCAGAAAGACATAAAGGAAGCTACCCCAGAGCGCGGGGAGCAACAAGAGAAAGTAGTCTTCGAGAGGGTCTGTCGGAGACGGAATCCCGTGCCATTCCCCCCAATTGCTGATTCCGTGCAGGATCGAGATCACGAGCAAGCCGGTCAGCAGCCGCCGGGCGTCGCGGCCCAGAACGCGATTCCAGCCGGCAATCAGGACGCCCAGTGCCCCCGCGAGCACAGCAATCGACAGCCAGGCAAGGCCGATGATCAGGTTCTGTGCCATTGCGACGCACCCCTGGAAACCAACCAGACCCATACGGCGAGCAACACGGAACTGGCACCGTAGCAGAAGTGCTCCAGCATGTTGAACACGTCCTGCCAGACCAGCCCCTCGAGAACCGTGAACGCCAGGCCCGCCACCAGAACCAGGAAGGCGGCAAGACAGAGAGAAGAGCGCGGCAGGTCTCGAAGCCCTTGGCGGTTGCTCACTACAAACACAAGCACGCCCAGAGCAACCAGCAGGGTCAGGAATTCGTTCTGTTGGACCACGGACTGGCTCCTTGACTTTAAGCCATTGAAACCGTGGACGGCATTCTATCCAATCGGTTCCTTCCCGGGCAAGGCGAACTTCACTCTTCCCCCGTCCGCCACGGCTGCACGCCCACCTTTTGGGCCCACTCGTCGTAGAGCGCAATCATCTTCTCCGCAACCGTTGCGTTCTGGCCGGCCACGTTCGCCGTTTCCGTGCGATCGGCGTTCATGTCGTACAGTTCCCACGCGCCGCCCGTCGCCGCCACAAGCTTCCACCTCCCATAGCGGACCGCACGGTTGCCTTCGTGTTCGAAGAACAGCGGGCGTGGGGACATCTCCTTGCCGAGAAAGAAGGGCAGCAGGCTCGTGCCTTCCAGCGGTTTGATCGGGTGCCCGGCCTGGGTCTGGGGATAGGGCACCCCGGCCACGTCGTAGCAGGTCGCCGCCACGTCGATCACATGCCCGATCTCGCGGGTGATGTCGCCGGTCGCCAGGCCGGGCCGGATGACGGCGGGCCAACGCACGATGAGCGGCACGGCGATGCCCCCCTCGTAACACGTTCCCTTGTAGGAACGAAATGGCGTATTGCTCACGTTGGCCCAGGGAACGCCGTAGCTCTGGTAGGTCGCTTCGTCGCCCGGCATCATCTGCGGATCGTTCCCCACCTGGACGCCCACCCCCCTCGAAGTCTTTGCCGGAATATGGGGCCCCTGCCAATCGGCAAGAATCTCTTCACCGCTGGCCCCGTTGTCCGACAGAAACATGACCAGCGTGTTCTCTTCCCGCCCCAACTGCTTCACCTTCTCGAGGATCCTGCCGACAGCCTGGTCCATCGACTCGACCTGGGCCGCATAGGCCTCCATCCGCCGCTGGTGCCAGTCCTTGAATGGGGCTTCGAACCACGAGAGAACGCGAGGGTCGCGGGGCGTCAGCTTCCAGTAACGCTCGATGATCTTCATATCGATCATCCGCTGATATCGCTTCTCTCGCAACTCGTCCCAACCCATGTGGAAGCGCCCGCGGTAGGCGTTGAGCAGAACGGGCCGGGCATGCAGCGGCCAGTGGGCGGCCGTGAACGAGACGTAGAGGAAGAACGGGGCCCGATTGACCACGGCCTTGTCGAGCATCGCGACCGCCTCATCGGCAATCGCTTCCGTGTAGTAGAAGTCGCCGTCCTCCTTGTAGCCGATGAACTCGTTGCCCCGCGTGAGCGTCGCCGGCCGGAAGTAACTGCCCGCCCCCAGAATCGTTCCGAAGAAGTGATCGAAGCCGCGCTGCTGGGGCCAGTTGTGCTTGGGAGCCCGTTCTTCCACGTGCAAAGTCAAATGCCACTTGCCGGCCATGTACGTCTGATACCCGGCCGAACCGAGCCGCTCGGCAATCGTCGCACACTCGCGATTCAAGTTCCCCCGATAGCCGGGAACCCCGTAGTCGATCAACATCTGCCCCACGTCGGTCTGATGGGCATACAAACCCGTCAGCAGCGACGCCCGCGTCGGGCATCCCCGTCCCGCCGAATAGAACTGCACGAATCGCAAACCGTGTTTGGAGAGTCCGTTCAGGTTGGACGTCTCGATCACCTCCGCCCCGTAGCAACCCAGATCCGAAAAGCCGAGATCGTCGGCAACCATCAACAGAATGTTCGGCTGCTCGCGGGTTACCGCACCGGTTCCCGGCTGGGCATACGCGATCGAAGTACACCCCAGAACCGCAAGGCAGAGAATCGTGCGTTGCATCGTCAACTCTCCCGCTCCAAAGTCCCGGCACTGACCGGAAGACAACCGCTTACGGCAACTTCAGCAAGTTCACCGTCCCATCGCTCACAGACCACTCCAGCACGTCTACATGCTCGGGCCATCCGACCCGGACGATCCGCTTGCCGGCATCCGACTCAAACTTCACTTCCGGCTCCTCGACACCCGCCGGCAACGGCAGTAAGACCGCGAAGAATCGCGGCTCCACCTCGCGCACCGTCGCCCGAAATCGAGGAAACTCGGCCGGTCCGTGGTAGTCCTCGGGCTCGAACACATCGGTCGAAAGCGCCGGTTTCGATGCGGCGTCTATGTGCACCACCAGACGCGGCTTCACACGCTCAGTTCGCACCATCCTCATGGCTCCCGACAACCGGCCCGCCTCCGCCTCCAGGAACAACGGCTGCTCCGCAACGGCTGGAAGCTTCGGTGCGAACCGCGGATCGCTCGCCAGGACTACGCAATCGACCTGAGCACCGGGTTCACGCATTTGCAGCGTGAGCCTGTGCTTGCCGTCAGCAAGCTCATAACTCACAGGTTCGTGCTTCACGCCTGCACCGACCTTTCCCCAGATCCACGTCCCGGTCCTCGGCATATGCCAATCGATCCGGTTGTTTTCATCCATCTGGACGTAGAACGAATCGGCCTGGCCGGGCTCTCCATCCTGGACTCGAACTCTCGCCCACAAGGCATACTCACCGGGGCTGTCGATCGCGAAATCCAGCACGCAAGCCCCATCCCTTTGCCTCGAATCGAACGGCGTATCCACATAACCTTCGCCCGACGTCTCGATCGGCTCGAACGTCGCCCGGCCGTCGCCAATCGTCACCGCCGTCTGGTCCGCATACATCATTTGCCAGGTGAAGTCGTGAGGCTGGTCGTCCTTGCCAATGTCGTCCACGACGACCGCATAGGCCGGCGAGTCGCTCCGCGGATAGACCAGCAGTGCGTGACGCTTGGCCTTCTCGACAACCGCACCAGGCGTCCCTCGATTGTTGCGATTGTAGGCCTCCGTACAGTCGGCCAGTGCGTATCCGTAGCGGTCGTTGTTCTCGTATCGGGCAATCGTTCCGTTGGTGCCCGAGCCGGCACCCGAAATTGCCTGCCCGACGCCGTCCACAAGGACGCAACTGTGCCCCACCGTCTGCCCGCGGCCTTTCGGCTCGTGCTCGTTCGCATAGCCCGTGTCAACCGCCCAGCGATGGCCCACGCCGTAGAGAGTGAAATGGCCCTTGTCCGCCTGGTTGTGCGTCACCGGATAGTAGGGGCCGGCCTCGATGGAGAACATCACGTCGCGGTCCGTCCAGCCGGTTCGCCAGATGCACAGCCCCCGTCCGCGGAAATGCTGGGCCCTCGGCACGCCCGCGGCCGATGGCTCCACGGGCGCGACGCGGTTGTCCCACAGAATCCGCAGGAAACTGTTGTCCGATCCGGTATTGTCCCACAGCCACCGGTAGAGCCCGCTGTTGCGAGCGGCGGCCAGCTTCAGCAGCGTTACATTCGATCCGCTGTAGGACGAGTCGTTCCGGGCGTCAAACACACGTTCGCCGGGCAGGAGCGACAAGGCGTAGTACTCGCCCAGCTTCCCGAATACCGGATGATCGAAGAGACTCCCGTCGCCCCGGCGTGACAGGGCGTCGGCAAACAGCACCGTATTCGCGAGCCCATAGCCCGAGTAACCCACGCCCTCATAATACGCTCCCTGCTCATCGAAGCCCTTGCGCAGCCAGCGATCGATGATCTTGACACATTCGGCAGTCCAGGCCTGCGAACGGTCGGGATAGACGTCGCTCAAGGCCAGTGCCAGGCAACCGGCCGAGCCGCCGTTGACGCCGTTGTAGTTGTGAACCTCATACCACCACGACTTGGGATTGTTGAACTCCTCGACGAAGAAGTCGAGATAGTCGGCGCAGGCGCTCGCCACTGCCCGGCGTTCGTCGTCGCCCAATTGGTCCGACAGCAGGTCGTAACCCATCGCCAGCCCCCGCATCACGTCGCCTCGTCCGCCCGCAAACCCCTTGGAAATCAGCGGGTTGGTGATGGGGTACTTCTCGATGGTCGCCAACAGCAGTTTCGCCCCGTGCCGCCCCAACTCCCGGCGCCCCGTCAGTTGATAGGCCACGCCGATCGCCTCCATCCGATCGGTCAGCGTCCGGCCCACCCGGTGCACGAGCAGCGCGTTGTGCCGGCTCTGACTCATATACGCCCCCTTTTCGGGCAGCGGATACGGATCGCCCGGATCGGCATACCGCGGCGACTGCGGATCGCAATAAGCCTCCGCGTCCTTCAGAATCCTCACCCAGATCGGCGCGAATTCCGGCCGCGCAATTCGCTCGCGAAGCTCCGGGATCTGCGACCGGTCGAAGAGGACCTGGGGGGAGTCGGCCTGGACCATGCCGGCGCCAAGCGTCAGAAGCACACCAACCCGAAGCGCAAGCGAGCACAGATACACTGCAACCCGACGCGTAAGCGAGTGCAAAAGCACTGCAACCCGACACGTAAGCGAGTACAGAAACACTGCAACCCGACGCGTAAGCGAGGCCAGAAGCACACCTATCTGCAACGCCAATCCAGAAATCGCACGCCTTGCACAAACGGTGTCCGATTCGCGTCTCTCTTCCGCCCCGAAGGGGCAGCCACATATCAGCCCAGGGCAACGCCCTGGGTGGGAATCGAATCGGACCAACCTCGCCCCAAGGCGGGGCAAGCCCGCAACCCAACCTTCACAAACATGCGCGCACTTCATGCTCACAAATCCCACACTAGGACAATAAAAGGGCCAAACAATCCGCCCGACCGCATAGCCCGAATTCCGTTGGATTGCATCATCGGTGTAGGTTCTCTCATCTCCTCTTCGGCCCAGGTTACCATGCCAGCGATTCAGGAACGTCGTCAAACAACCTCGTCAATTCCTCGTGGAATTCGCGCTGACGTTTCATCTCCTGCCAGACCGTGGAATGCCCCATCGAACGGATTTCTTCCGCCAACCGGGACAGTTCGTCGTTATCAGCCCCTTCCAGCTTCCGGTCGCGGTACATGTGCAGCCGAGCGAAATAGGACCCGTACGCCTCGCGCCGAGCAGCAATTAGCAGGTCACGATCGTTCAAGTGCAGAAGCTCGATCGTGTAGTCGGCTCGCTTCGTACTGCGATGATCTCCGCCGGGAGCAGGCAGAAACATGAATGTCCCTACCAGATCCAGTTCCATGTAGTCGAGCGGATCTTCGCTGCGCGGATCGATCAACACCTCGTCCCCAGCCACGGGGGGCACGATCGGATCATCCCGACCGCGTGTCACGTCCCGAAACTGCCCTGTGCCGCTCTCGAAGACGGCGAACCCGTTCCCTTTTGGACCGTTGCACGGCCCGCAGGCATACACGTAGTTCTCCCAGCGGAATACGTGCTCCGGATAGAGATCCTTGGGCCGCACGTGCTCCACCTCGTCGGCCGCCGAATCCTCGCAATACGCGCATCGCCGCGCACCCGAGCACATTTCGTCGAGCCTCTGACGCACGACACGGAACGCCGCGTTGGTCGCCTTGTTTCGGCTGGAGAACTGCCGTTTTGCCTCGGCCACTCGCTCCGCGTAGGAGGGTTTCGCATCGACCTCGGCCTGGTACTCGCGCAGCTTCCGAGCGGTCTCTTCGGGCACAGCAACATTGGGCAGCCGGATCAATGGACTTCTCCTTGCGTAGCGTCCAGCGTGCCTGCCGACGTGGGCAAGGTCGACCTCAAGTCGAGCAATTCCGCCTGCTCGGTTTCCGACAAATCGCTCCGCAGGGATTTCTGATTCAGTTGAGCCAGACGCAGCATCTTCTCCTTCGACGACTCCGATCGATTCACGCTGCTCCCGAACGCCTCCGTCCCATACGCTTCCAGCACGTTCCCGTAGATGAGCCGCTTCAACTCGGTCCCTGTGATCCGCCCGCCGTCGTCCTCGACTCCCGGCGTCGGTAACCGCCACACGCTCCCCCTCTCGGCCGCCTGGCAGACCAACGGGCTGTGGGTCGTCACGATGAATTGCAGTTTCGGAAATCGCTCAGTGAACCACCTTCCGATCCGTCGCTGCCAAGTGGGGTGCAGGTGAGCGTCGATCTCATCAACGATTACCACGCCCGGCACTTCGATCTGCGGTTTGACCGAATCGCCGTCGCGGATGAAGACCTTCTTACGTCCGTAAGCCCCCAGCAATTGTCGGATCAATTCGAATGTGAGGCTCAGAACGGATCGATAGCCATCACTGAGTTGGTTGATGTCGACCTTGCAGCCGTTGCCGTCGCGGAACACGACCTCGTCGGAGGTGACTTCCTGGAGCGTCGTATCATGGGGAAGCAGCCTGCCGTCGTTGATGAAGCGGCGGAGATCGTTAAGGAGGCGCGCAGGATCACTCCGCTCGTTCTCCAGCTGTCGGAAACGAAGGTCCCGGAGCCATGAGACTATGTGCGTGAATGCAATATCCTCGCCGAAGGCCGAGAGATGTGGTGCAACTCTCGGATGTGACTCGAACAGCGGGTCGACCTTTGGGTCTCCACCGGAAAGGCGGCGATATGGACCGAACGACGCAGAGAACCATCCCCGGTCCGGGGAGAACTCTCCATATGTGTCACCGCTGTCGTATCCCAATACCACGCTCGGGCGTGATTTGCCAGACTGAAACGGAGCTTCAGTGATCACTGGTATTGAAGTCAATTTGTTCCCCGTAGGCGAACCATCGGATTCAGGTGGGTCAACGGATGCGTCACCAAGCAGCGACAACTCAACGTACCCCCTTTTGCCACCATGGCGAAGCCACGTACGCCAGTCTTGTCGAAGGACCAATGCCTCGGCATGTCCGATCAACCCCAACGCCAGTGCGCGCACAATCGTCGTCTTGCCCGCCCCGTTGTCACCGATCAGCACGTGCCATCCCGGGCACTCTTCCGGCTCGAAACTCAGTTCAAACCGGCGAATCGAACGGATGTTCTCGATCTTGGCGTTGAGAATGTACATGGCCGTCACCGAATACCGTCAGGGACTACACGATACGCACCGAGGAAGGCCGCAACCTCCTTCTGCCAGCAAGTTTACCGCACAGCACTCCACCACACCACCCACTCATCTCTGATACCTCTGCGCCCTCCTGTTCAAAAAACCGCATCTCCATCCGCGCCCCATACCCGCCACAAAAAAACCCGGACCTTCGCCCGGGTTCTCATGTTTCGCTCACTCACGGCAAGGCCGTCAGCCCCGCATCTTCCGGCAGATCGCCTCGGCCATCTCCTGCGTGCCCACGGCCGTCGGGTCGTTGCGATCGGCCTTCATGTCATAGGTCACGTCCTTCCCCTCCGCGATCACGGCCGCCACGGCCTGCTCCAGGCGATCGGCTGCCTCGGTCTCCTTGAGATAGCGCAGCATAAGCATGCCCGAGAGGATCAGCGCCGTCGGGTTCACCTTGTTCTGACCCTTGTACTTCGGCGCCGAGCCGTGGGTGGCTTCGAATACGGCCCCGTTCGGGCCGACATTCATGCCGGGCGCCACGCCCAGGCCGCCGACGATGCCGGCCGCCAGGTCGCTGAGAATGTCGCCGTAGAGGTTGGGCAGGACGATCACGTCGTACAGCTCGGGCTTCTGCGCCAACTGCATGCACATGTTGTCCACGATCCGGTCCTCGAACTCGATGTCGGGGAATTCCTCGGCCACCTTCCGCGAGTGCTGGAGGTACAGCCCGTCGGTGTACTTCATGATGTTCGCCTTGTGGACCGTCGTGACCTTCTTGCGGCCGTTGTCCCGGGCGTACTCGAAGGCGCAACGCACAATCTGCTCCGTGCCCGAGATGCTGATCGGCTTGATGGAGATGCCGGTCTCGTCCGCCCCGCTCATGATCTTGCGGCCGGTGGTGATGCTGTTGATGTGTTCGACCAACGCGGCCGTCTCCGGCTTGCCCTGCTCGAACTCGATCCCCGCATAGAGATCCTCGGTGTTCTCGCGGACAATCACCAGGTCGACCGGCACGCTGCTGAAGAAGCTCCGCACGCCCGGATAGTACTTGCAGGGCCGGATGCAAGCGAACAGGTCCAGTTCCTGGCGAAGATGGACGTTGAGGCTGCGGAACCCCGTGCCGACCGGCGTGGTGATGGGGGCCTTGAGGGCACAGTGGGTGCGGCGGATGCTGTCGAGAACCGCGTCGGGCAGCGGGTTGCCCGTCCGCTCCATCACATCAATACCCGCCTCCTGCTCGTCCCAATGGATCTCGACGCCCGTCGCGTCGACGCACTTCCGAGCCGCCTCGGCCAATTCCGGTCCCACGCCGTCGCCGGTAATCAACGTCACTTCATGAGTCATATTCTTCACCCAATTCACTGCTACCTGATTCACAAACATCAACCCGACGCGTTAGCGAGGCCAGCCATCCCAACCCGACGCGTTAGCATCGTTCGAGGATTGAGTGTCGCACTGCAGGACAGGTTTGCAGTTCCTGCAACCTGTCCAAGGCATGTTGCCAGTCCATCCTGCGACAGTTATTTCTCGAGCGATGCTTAGCGAGGACAGCAACCCGACCATTTCTCTTCCGGTTCGCAATTCTTTCCCTTCGCATCCGACCGGCACAACATGATATCCGTCGCCGTTCGCCAGACAACCGAACCGCTCAAGGTAGCACATCTCAACCGGGGCGGTCAACGACCAGTCACATTGGGGGGGAGAAGGAAGCGAATCGCCCGGTCGGAGAAGCAAACAGATCCACGATTCCTTTGCTTCCAACCGCATACTGGATACGGATTTGGACAGGGCACCTTATAATTGCAGATGAGGCGATCAGACACATTTGCCTGTCTGATTCGTCATACCGTTGAACGATAGCAAGCAGTCCGCGCCGCCACCCCCTCTTAGAGGGTAGTAGTTTCATGGTCAGCCCCACGTTGACGCCGCCCGAGGCCCCCTCCAAGCTACCCTCCGATCCGCTGGTCGCGACGATCGACAAGCGGATTCGCCAGACCCGCCGGCAACTGAGGTTCAACGATTTCGCGGCCGGGTTGATTGCTCTGCTGGCCGGCGTGCTGGGCTACCTGTTTCTGGCGGCCGTGGCGGACCATTGGCTCGTCGCCGGCGGACTCGGTTTTGCCGGCCGGCTCTTGCTCTTCCTGGGACTGGTCGTCGGTGCCGGGTGGTATTGCTACCGTGTTCTCATCCCGCCGCTCGCCTACCAGGTCAACCCGATCTATGCCGCCAAGGCCCTGGAGCAGGCCCGACCTTCGATCAAGAACGGGCTAATCAACTTGCTGCTGCTCCGCCGTGAAGCGAAAACGAGACACGAGAGTTCCCTGGCCCAGCGGGTCATCGAGAGCCTTCAAGCCACCACCGCCGACGAAGTCGCTAAGATCCCCGCCGAAGTGGCCGTCGATCGCATTCATCTGATCCGCCGCGGATATCTGCTGGTTGCCATGGTCGCCCTGGCGGCCTTCTATCTCGTCCTCTCGCCGAAAAGCCCGATGCCTTCGTTCGGCCGCGTGCTTTGGCCGTGGGCACGAATTGCCGCGCCCAGCCGCGTTCACATCGACCAGGTCGCTCCCGGCGACGCCACCGTGTTCCAAGGCCGGTCGGTTACCGTCTCGGCCGCCGTCGAGGGCTTGCGCCCCGGCGAAGAAGTGTTGCTCCTGTTCAGCACGGAAGACGGCCAGATCGTCGACCAGGCGATCCCGCTGGAGCCGGGCGAGGGACACAACCGGTTCGAGTGCAAGCTTCCTCCCAGCCAGGCCGGGCTCCAGCAATCGCTCCTTTACCGCCTCACCGCGGGCGACTGCACGACTGTCGATTACACGCTCCGCATGGAGGTTCCCCCCACAATCGTCGTCGATTCGGTCCGCTACATCTATCCTCCTTACACTAAGCTTCCCGAACGCACGGTTTCTGACGCCGCCGATATTCGAGCCGTCGAAGGGACGCGAATCACCGTTCAGGCAACGGCCAACCGCAAGATCCAGTGGGCCGGCATTGAAATGGACGACGCCGCCGATCAACGCGTCCGCATGCGGGCCAACGGTCAACAGGCACTCGGCGAGTTCACACTGAAGCTGAGCGGCGACCAGTCGCCTCGCTGGTACCAGATCCGTTTTGCCGAATCGGAAACGGGCGAGAACCGCGAAAACCTCGATCCGGTGCGGCATCGCATCGAGGTCTTTCCCGACCTTGCGCCCCAAGTGCGTCTCGTCGAGGCACCGGCCGACGAGGCCGCCATCCCGCTCGACGGCCTCGCGGAAATGAAGATCGAGGCCTCCGATCCCGATTTCGCCCTCTCTCGAGTGGCACTGCTCGCCCAGCGCGACGGTCGCCCCCTGGCCATTCCGCTCCTGCTCGACCGCACCGACACACAGAGCGGACACGAAGGCCGATTTGAGGCCGTCTACCCGTTCGAACCCGCCAAGCTGAGGCTGCGCGTCGGCGACGAAATCGAGTATCGAGCCGTTGCCGAAGACAACCGCCAGCCCCAGCGAAACCGCACCGAAACCGAGCCCCGCCGCCTCAAGATCGGGCCGCCCGAGCGGTCCAATCCCCAGCAGTCTCAGGACCCGGCCGAGGGCACCAGCCCCGATCCGCAAGGCAAACCACAAGGGCAACAGCCGGGCCAGGATCCCCAGAATCCGAACGAAACAGGTAAGTCAGAAGGAGCTGAGAAACAACCCGGACAGAACGATCCAAATCAACCGGCAGAACAAGGAAAGGAAGGGGCCGAATCGCAGCAGCAACCGGGCGAAAGCGGTGCAGGCGAAAAGCAGGATCAGGGAGGGGAAGGGAAAAACGGAGAAAAGGGAGAGTCGACTGAGCAATCCGGCCAGCCCGGACAGGGCGAGAAGCAGCAGGATCAGAACCAGGAAGGCCCGGAGGGCGAGAAGCAAGATCAACCGTTCGATCCGGAGAATGCCGGTGAGGTCTTCGAGGAGATCTTGAAGCAACGCGAAAAGGAAATGCAGCAAGGCGGCGAACAACCCAAGAACGGAAACCAGCCCGGACAGAACGCCGAGCCTCAGCCCAAGCCCAACGAACAGTCGGAGTCGGGCGACAACGAATCGGCCGGCAAACCACAGGCCGGCGAGCAATCCGAAGACGCCAAGGAACACGAGGGCGATTCCGACGTGCCGCCAAACCGGACGGAGCAGGGCGGCGAGGAAGGCGGCGAGCAGGGGCTCCCGAGCCCCGAAGGGATGGAAGGAGCGGCCGGCCAGCCGGGTGGAACCTCCCCCAACGACCCCCAAAACCAGTCATCCGATACCCCCAGCGACTCCGGCGGCGGCAAGCCCACCGGCAAGCCGGGCAAAGGTGAGACCTCGCCCGATGCCGAAACCGTCGATGGCCAGGTCAAACCGGAAGATCTCCAGAACGCCGACATTGAATCGATGGAACGCCAACCGGCCGATCCGGGCGACGGCAAGGATCCGGACTTCTCTCAGAAGCCGCAACCGGGTTCTCCCCAAGGGGGAGAGTCCGGCAAAACCGGGTCGACGGAAAAGCCCGAAGACGCTCGACCCACGCCAATGCCCCAAGAGGCAAATCAGCCCAACGCCGAGAAGCCCACCGGCAGCCAGAACGTCGAGCCGAAGGAGAAATCCGAGGCCACCTCGCCCAGCCAAAGCCGGAAACAGTCCGATCAGAACCAACGCGACCCGGCCGAAGGCGACCGGTCCGGCGACGGCGGCGAAGGGGGCGGGCAGGACTCCGACCGCACGGGGCTCGGCAATCCCGGCAGTTCCACGCCCGACGAGGAAGGCGGCCAGCCCGGCGGCGAGAAGGGCGAAGGAGAAACCGGTCCCGGGGCCGGCGACAAGATCCCCACCGATCAAGCCACCGGCAATCAGGCCAAGCAGCCCGGCGGTACCGGAAAGGGCGACGGGGCCACCGGAGACGACACGCCCGGAGAGCAGCCCCAGCAATCACCGCAGCCCTCTCAGAATCAGCAACCCGGACCCCAGCAACCCAACGACGCGCCTGGCAGTCCATCCAGCAGCGACCCCAGCCAGCGGGGCGCGACCGATCCCAAGACCCACCAGCCCGGCGGAACCGGTGAAACGCAGGGCCCGGGCCAGGGCGCCGATCAGCCTCCCGGCCCCGAGGCCGCCAACAAGGAGTACGCCGACAAGGCCACCAACCTCGCCCTGGAGTACCTCGAAGACCAGTTGAACAAGACCGATCCGAACCAGGAACTGCTCGATCGTCTCGGCTGGACCCGCCAGGACCTGGAACGATTCCTCCGCCGCTGGCAGGAGATGAAGGCCGCCGCCAAGGAAACCGGTTCCACAGGGGAAGATGCCCGGCAGGAACTCGACGACGCGCTCAAGAGCCTGGGCCTGCGGCCCAAGCAGACCACCATCGAAAGCGGGCAACTCAACCAGGATTCCGATACCAAGATCGAGTCGATCCGCTCCAACCCTCCGCCCGCCTGGCGAGAACTGTTCCAGGAATACACCAAGTCGATCGGCTCGGGTGAGAAGTGAATCCCTCACAGCCCACTCGTCCACCAGTTCATGGCGCCAGGCCAACCCGACGCGTAAGCGACGACCGAGACTCTCCCAACCCGACGCGTAAGCGACGACCGAGCCTCTCCCAACCCGACGCGTAAGCGAGGACCGAGCAGCCGTCCCTCTCTTCCGCCCCGAAGGGGCACCAACATATCAGCCCAGGGCACCGCCCTGGGACGCTTCCACTGTTCAATTTTCCCCTTGACAAATAAGTGTAAATCTGTATACTAACACCACCCTCGACAAACCCCATAACAGAATCCCCCTCCACCAGAAATTCCCTTGTCGTCCATTCCCCTGTCAAATGCCCGACCCACACCCGCAGAATCGCCGCCCAGCCACCCCCCAAACAAGCCAAAAGTACCCAAAGAAAAGAATGCGCGCATCAATGGCATCAATGACAACAATGCCCACCGCGCATCCAACACCGTAGTAACCCCATCCAAAACAGCCCCCGCCACCCGATATTGGCAAAACCGACGTCGTGTTGACCAAAACCGCACCACCCCGTAGGCCGCCTCTCCCGAGCCGACCACACGAACCGCCGTACGACTCGGCGCCGCGGAAACCCAAGCCGCCGCCGCCGACCCTACGTCCCGCTCGGCCCCCCATTGCCGAACGCCCGGGCGCGGTGTTCCGACGGCAGAATCCCCTCCCGGGCCAGAAACGTGGCGCGCATCCGTTGCTCGCTCGAGAACCCGGCCAGGTGGGTGACCACTTTGATCGGCAGATCGGTCTCCTCCAGCAGCCGTTTCGCCCGGCTCAGACGGCAGTCGTTGATCTCGTCGAGAATCGACTGACCGCGTTCGGCCGTGAAACGCCGTTCGAGCGTCCGCCGATTGACGCCCAAGGCCTGGGCGATCTTGGGAACGGTGATCGGATAGTGACTCCGCGTCCAGATGAACCCAACCGCCTGGGCGACGATCGGATCAACGAGTTCGGCGTGTCTGGCGGCGGCGGAAACCTGGGCGGGCTCGTCCGCCATGGCCGCCTCGATCGCCGTGGCCAGCAACGACATGGCGTGCAGAGAAAGGAGCAAGGAGTTCTCAGCCGGATTGCTGTGAATCCTCTCAAGCAGCCGGTCGAAGGCCGCCTTCACTTTGCACGGATCGTCGGCCTTGCGGACCGCCGACGCTGCTTCGACCGGTCCGTTTTCCATGAACCGATGGGCAAGCTCGCCGTTGAACGACAGCCAGCGTTCCGTCCAGCCGACCTGCGGATCGGGCTGGTAGCGGTGCCACACCCCCGGAAACAGAAACATCAACCCCCCGTCCTGCACCGTCACCCTCCCCGTCTCCTGCGACTCGAACATCCCCCTGCCGTCCGTCACCAGCAACACCTGAAACTCGGGCAACGTCCGCCCAAGCTGCCAGCGAAAATCGTACGGCCCCGGGTGTCCGGCCGGCGGATAGGCCTGCCCGGCCCGAATCGTGACCCGCCCGGCCCCCGTGACATAGATCCCCCAATCGATCGCCTGATCGTCCACCGGAAGGTAGTGATGAAAGTCCTGCGGGCAAGTCATCGCGTGGTGGTTGCCATGAAAGAGCCCCGGGATGCCGTCTCCTCGCCGCCGGTCGCCGTTGACACAGCCACAGTCCGAACCGGGCCGCAGCAATCGTGCGGCCTTCTGTCGCAAAGCAATCGAGAACCGCCCCTGATTGCAAGGATGTATTATACCAGTATCAGCAGCCGTTGGCCAGCAGATCCCAGGACATCTTCTTAACCTATTTTGTAGATTATACTTTGAGTCAGACGATACTTCAAAGACAAGGCCTGCGGGGCTAACAGCAGTAGCAATGCGGTTGTCGCAAAGCAATTGCCGAAATTCCTTGTATCCTTGTGAGAATCCGATACGATAAACACCTGGTGAAGCTAGACACTTGTGGGGATGTCGGGGGTGTTGCCGCACCCATGTCGTTCGCATGGTTATTGGTGGCGACGGGACTCGGCATTTCTTCTACTGCTCTATATCCTTTTCTTTTGCGTGGGAGAGATGTTATGAAGAGACCAGTCTCATTGAGGACCGGCTTCACGCTGGTCGAATTACTGGTGGTTATCGCCATCATCGGCATCTTGATCGCCCTGTTGTTGCCTGCGGTTCAAGCCGCTCGAGAGGCCGCACGCAGAGCGCAGTGCACGAACAATCTCAAGCAGATTGGTGTGGCGTTGCACAACTATCACGATACCTACAAGTGTTTTGCACCGGGATATATTTGCGAACCCTATGGCCGTCCGAGCGGTACGCCCAACTCGCAGTGGGCTTGGGGGGCATTTATTCTGCCGTTCCTGGAACAGGGGGCGTTAGCCGACCAACTGCAAGTCGGCGACATTCCTCTGTGCGACGCCTTGACGCCGGGCGGCGTCTATGACCGCCTTGCCGTGATGCAGAATCCGTTGCCCGCTTTTTGCTGCCCGTCGGACCTTGGGCCGCTCGTCCACAAAGGCAACGACCCACTACAAGATCGAAACAACGTGTGGCAAAATGTGGCAAAGTCGAACTATGTCGGAGTGAACACAACCCGACGCTGGCATTCCGGCGGGCGCATGACGGGGCCTGACATGGGGGAACCTTCTCAATGGAGTTCGCCTCCATCCGTCGCAAACCGTCCCAACGGGTGCTTCTTCCGCGACCGAGGCATCAAGATCAGTGATATCAAAGACGGAACAAGCAACACCCTGCTTATCGGAGAACGTGCTTTTGAAATCAACGATCCCACCGGAGCCCCGATTGTCTGCCGTGCAGGAGTGGTCTTTGGCAACATAGTCGAAAACGAGCAGTTGTCGATCCACCGCTCCCTGGGATCACTCGTTCTTCCTATCAATGTGCCTGACTTCGCATCCTGCGTACGCGGTTTCGCCGGCATACATCCCGGCGGCATCAATTTCGTCTTTGCCGATGGCAGCGTACATTTCATTTCGGAGACCATAGACCACAAGCCCGCTATGGTGGCCGGCGGCACCGATGCCGTCGACAGCACGTTGGAACGACTTGGGGCCCGAGACGACGGCCAACCGGTCGGTGACATTTAGCAATCGTTTTTTTGGGCACGCAACGGGAGGACGGTGACGGAGCGGCACCAGGAATACTGACGTCGCCCGACGCCGTCTCGCCCCGCCAAGTTTTAGTGAGAAAGCAGGAATTGTCATGACTCGGAGCTCCTTCTTACTTGCCACGGTAGTCCTCGCCATGCTCTTCGTTTCTGGATGCGGCGGCGGCGGGCCTGAACTCGGACGCGTATCGGGAACCGTCACGATCGACGGAAAGCCTGCCGCGAACGTCAAGGTGTCTTTCACCCCGGTGGACGGCGGACGTTCGTCGATGGCCACAACCGACGCAAACGGCCAATACGAACTTGCGTTCAGCACCACGGAGAAAGGCGCTCTGGTTGGTTCCCACGATGCCGGCATTCTGCCCGCGGAGCCTGGAGTGGACGTAGGCACCGGGTCGGGAAGCGAGATGCTCGTGGATACCTCAATTCCCCAGAAATACGTTGACGCCAAGAAGAAAGTCGAAGTCAAGGCGGGGAGCAACACGATCGACTTGACCTATCCCGAATGAAGAAACCTCCGTGAAGTCTTCGGACGCATGACAGAAGGGGAAGTAACGATCTGCCGCTGTCGGCGCAAACTGATGCCGGGTCCAGCGCCTCTATATCTTTCAATTCAACATCTGCACGGAGAGACTCATGAGAAGATCCCACTCGTCAAGAACCGGCTTCACGCTGGTCGAACTCCTGGTGGTTATCGCCATCATTGGTATCCTGATCGCCCTTTTGTTGCCTGCGGTTCAGGCCGCCCGCGAGGCGGCACGGCGATCGCAGTGCACCAACAATGCGAAGCAGATCGCACTCGCCTGCCACAACTACGCAGATTCCTTCAAGACTTTCCCACCGCGTGCAGTGTGGGGTTACGAAATAGGAACGCCGCCGTACCGCCACTACCACCACACCTGGCTCACCATGGTCCTCCCGTTCATGGAGCAACAAGGCCTGTACGACAGCGTTGACTTCCAGCTCCCCGCGTGGGGGCAGCCCCACGTGCAACAGGTCGTCGCCGGCCTGCTGTGCCCCTCCGACGTCGGCTACAACAAGCCCAGCCAAACTCACAACCTTGCATGGACCAACTACGCCGGATGCGAAGGCTTCGACTGGTGGGAGGCGAGGAATGTGGGCACACCCTATTTGCCGGTGGCGTCGAGGGTCCGGCCGCTCTTCTCTTGCGAAAACGACCCTGCTCTCGGTTCCGGGGGCAGGAGACCCGAAGCCTACGATACCGCCGACATCGTGGATGGCACATCGAATACCGTGCTTGCAGTCGAGATTACCAGCTATGGATTCATCAACACCGGCGGCTTGGATAAGATGGGAGATGGAGTCCCAATTAATTCTGCAAACACTTATACTTGCGCTGCATTCGTTGACGTCACCACGGACGGTGCCATTGGCGCCGGCCCGTGGACCAAAGCCGACGGCAGCGGACAAGGCACGTGGATCTACCAATGGGGCGTCGGCACTGCCATGCGCGGTCCTATCTTCATGATTCGCGGCGGTCTCAACAGCCACCCCTACGGCTGCAACAGCTTGCATCCCGGCGGAGCGAATTTCGCCCTGTGCGATGGTTCCGTCCGCTTCACTGCTGAGACCTTGGACTATGCAACGTTCAACTACCTTTGTAGCATGGCCGACCGGAGGCCTATTGAAAAGTAGTTTTTGGCGCAACAGAACAGAAAGGTGTCAAACAGGATGAGAATGCGACTCTTAACGCTGGTGTTTGCCGTGGTCTTGTTTCCGGCAGTGCTGGGTTGTGGTGGATCGGGCGAGAGTAGCTACAAGGATCGCCAAGGCACCGTTGACCAAGAAAACGTCCAAATCGAAATGCCCGGCGAGCCCGGTTCGGAATCCAAACCCTGACACACTTGGCTCAACATTGTGAGCCGGCAGGCCGGAGACTCCCAGACGACTCTCCGGCCTTGCCGTTTTCTTTGGTCTCGACCCTGGGCGAAGCAGACTCTGGATGATTACAATCGTCAAGTAATCGCAGGCGCGCAGGTGGTGTTCTCTTGCATTCACGCGTCTCTCCTGCCTCCCCAATCCCCCAATACGCCATGTCCCCCACCGAAGCTCCCCGCTACCTCGCTCCCTTCCACCCCAAAGACGTCCCCCACTTCTTCACCGACATCCTCGTCATCGGCGGGGGATTGGCCGGGCTGCGAACGGCCCTGGCCGTCGATCCCAACCTCACCGCCCTGGTGATCACCAAAGACGGAATCGGGCACTCCAATAGCATGCAGGCCCAGGGCGGCATCGCCAGCGTGCTGGGCGAGGGCGATACCTTCGAGGAGCACGTGGCCGACACCCTCGAGGCCGGCGGGGCACTCTGCGACCGGGAGGTCGTCGAGCGGATCGTTCGCGAAGGACCCGAGCGAGTCCGCGAACTGATCCGCTGGGGCGCCAATTTCGACCGCTCGGGCGATCGCCTGGCCCTGGGACGCGAAGGGGGGCACGGTCACAACCGAATCGCCCACGCCCTCGGCGACGAAACCGGCAAGGAGGTCATGCGGGCGGTGATCGAACGGGCCCAAGCGGCCAAGAACGTCTACGTCTGGCAGAACACCTTCACCATCGACCTGCTCACCCACGACGGCGTGTGCCGCGGCGCCATCGTCTGGAACCACCGCCACGGAAAGACGCTCATCTGGGCCAAGCAGACCGTGCTTTGCACGGGCGGCGTCGGACAGATCTATCGAGAAACCACCAATCCCGACGTGGCCACCGGCGACGGCGCCGCCATGGCCTACCGGGCCGGAGCCGAACTCCGCGACATGGAGTTCGTCCAGTTCCATCCGACCGTGCTCTACATCGCCGGCAGCAGCCGCTATCTGATCACCGAGGCCATGCGCGGCGAAGGGGCCTACCTGGTCGACCGCAAAGGGCACCGGTTCATGCCCGAGTACGACCCCCGGGCGGAACTCGCCCCGCGCGACGTCGTCAGTTGGGCCATCGTCAGTCAGATGGAACGGACCCGCCACCCCAACGTCTACCTGGAACTGACGCACCTCGACCCCGACGCCGTCCGCAACCGCTTTCCGGGCATCGCGGCCATCTGCCGGAAGTTCGGCATCGATATCGCCACCGACCGCATCCCCGTTCGCCCCGGCGCCCACTACATGATGGGGGGACTCACCGTCGACCGGGACTGCCGCACGACCCTGCCCGGCCTGTGGGCCGCCGGAGAGGCCACCTCCAGCGGACTGCACGGGGCTAACCGATTGGCCTCCAACAGCCTCCTGGAGGCCCTGGTCCACGGCGTGGCGGCCGGTACCGGGGCGTCGCGTGACGCCATGGATATGGACGACGACTTCCGCGTCCCCCCCGTCGACAACCCCCGGGTCGCCCCGAGCGGGGAGAATCTCGACTTGATCGATATCCGCAACTCGCTCAAGAGCCTGATGTGGCGAGACGTAGGGGTCCGCCGCGACGCCGAAGGCCTCGAAGACGCCGTCGAGAACATCCGCCGCTGGTCGAGCTACGTGCTGGCCGAACAGTTCTACGATCCCGGCGGGTGGGAACTCCAAAACATGCTCTGCGTTGCCCGCCTCATGATCGACGCGGCCCTCGAGCGCCGGGAAACCCGCGGCTGCCATGTCCGTGTCGATTTCCCCAACCCCGACGAAACCCGGTGCCGTCACACGACGTTCCGCCGATAGCGGAGTGCCGCAATGCCGCGACGGCCGACCGGCGGATGATTGACGGCCGCTCCCTGTTTTCTTTCCACTAGGATCTAACCGGTCATCGGTTTCATCCGACCGCCTTTTTTATAGGACACCACCCCCCCCGATATGCGGCATCCAGGCCTCGTGGCTGATGCAACCGATCGGATCGACAAGGGGTTCGGCCGATATCGTGCGAAAGCCCCGGCATTTCGGGATTTGCCGCACCTCTTTCCCCACCCCCGCTCGCTGCGTGACCTATCCTTCTGAAGAGCCCGCATCGCGGTGCGGCTCATGGTGCGGGGCAGGACAGATACGAAGCAGCTTCTCAGATCGGGAATTCCCGAACTCCCAGCCCGCCCATCGGCAGGCGGGACCGGAAGTGATCTTCGGCCATACGGCAGACCACAAGCAGCGATGGAATCGCTATCTCCGGCCCAGACGAGAGGGAAACATGAAGTCGGGATTGAAGAGGACTTTTCAGTTCCTGAAGAAGACCGAGAACGAAGCGGCCGTCGAAGTACTGACGGAAGGCTTGGATTCTCAGTTGAGCGCGATTCATGCGGAATCGCTTCGAGCCCTGCTCGAGCGGCGTAGTCCCGCCGGGCATCAGGCCGTCTTCAACCGGCTCCCGAAATTCGATGCGTCGGATCGGGAGATCATCGCTGAGCGTCCCGACCGGATGGTGCGAGTCGTCTCCGAAGCGCTCAAGACGGCCGACAAGGCCTCGTGCCTGAACGCTCTAAAGACCATTCTCACGTTTCGCCTCTACGACGTGATGCCGGCCCTGACGGCCGTGCTCAAAACCCCCGACAGTCCCCTGTTCCAGCCCGCCGTCCGGATTATCGAAGAGTTGACCGAGACGTTCTACCAGGAACTGAGCGGCCAGGATCGCCCCGGATCCGGTCGCGATTACGACACCCTGCGGAAGCGTTTGACGGGGACCTTGGAAGAGGCCGTTCAACAGTTCACCGTCCACCAGAGCCCGGAGGTTCTGGAAGCGTTCCTGGTGCTGGCCAAGCCTCAAAACGCCGTGCTGCGGCGGATCCTCCAGCAGCCTTCGGAGACCGTGCACGGGCCGTTGGTCGAGGTCATGAGCACCAGCCAGCGCGGCGGCGTGCTGCGCCTCCTGCTGAGCTTTCTCGACGATGCCCAGATGCCCAATGCGGCCCGAAACGTGTTGACCACGCGGGAAGACGTCAAGTTCATCGAGAACCTGACCCAGTACGTTGGCGGCAAGCCCGCCAGAAACGTCCTCGAATCACTCACGACCGTTAAGAGCATCGCCTGGGCACGGCCCGAACATCCCGTTCTGGAACAACTGGACGACGCCTGCCAGGAAGGGTTGGTGACCATCCTCGTCCATTCCGGAATGAAGCGGGCCGAGATCCTGGAGACCCTCGGGTACCTGTTGCTCCACGGCAAGCCGGGCGGGCGTCGTGCCGCCGCCAGGGCCATCGAGCCCTTCCGCGACGTGAGAGCCACCCAATTGGTCCGCGAGGCCATCGACGACGAGGATCCCGAGGTTCTTGCCGCGATTCTGCCCCAATTTCGACCTCGAAAGATTCGCGACGCCCTCTCGCTGATGATCCGGATGGTCGACTCCCCCCACCAGGAGGTATTGGCGGCCCTTGGGCGGGCCATGCCCGAGTTCACCTTCCGCCAGTTCATCAACAATTTCGACACGATGCCGGAGGCGTTGTTGCCGACAACAGGTCATCTGGTTCGCAAGATCGACCTCAAGGCCAAACAGCAACTCGTCACCGAGTTGGAGGGTCTGTCCCCGGTACGGCGTCGAAGGGCGGTTCAGGCCGCAGCCGCCATGGGACTGGTCCGGACCTTGGAGAATTTCATCATCAAGAGGCTCTCCGACGACGACCACATGGTTCGGATCGCAGCCGCACAGGCCCTGTCGGAATGCGACACGATGCCCACTTGGGAGGCGCTCCGCGACGCCATGCTCGACCGGAGCATCATCGTTCAGGAGGCCGCCGAGGCAAGCCTGTTGAGAATCAGCCAGTCCTTGGCTGAGGTCCCCGCCGACGAGGAAGGAAACGCAGAAGAATCGAGTCAGGCTGACACGCATCAAGAGGTGCTCCAATGACGGTGTTGTTCGCCCATTCATCAGATATGCCCCTTGGTGCGGCAGCAGATTTGATTGTCGCATCGTCAGGCAACCAAACCGATTCAGGCACCGTCCTGGCTGTGCTTCTTGCGTTGGCCGTGGCCATCGGCATCGTCGTCGGAGTGCTGGTTCTGATGACTCGGGCCGCCCATCGACGGCGCACCAACAGCCACCCCGGCCTTTTCTCGGGCCTGTGCCAACACCACAAACTCGATCGCAGCCGCAGGAACCTGCTCAAAGCCTTGGGCCAGGCCCATCGCGTTCGTTACCCGGCCCGAGTGTTCCTCGACCCCACCTTGTTCGACCCCAAGCGTCTGCCTCCGGCCTTGCGTTCGCGACAGGACGAGATTCTCGCCCTCCGTCAGCAGCTCTTCCTCGTCGAAGACACCCCCTCTCCCCTCCAGAGCAGTAGCTGACCTGCTCAACGAATTCCCGCATGGCTGCCAAATAGCCGGGTCTCTCCGAGACCCGGAATCCTACATTTATTTCTCTCCGAGACCCGGAATCCTGCGTTGGAAACGGGATATCCAAGTCGTGACGGGCCCAGGCCACGACCAGTTCGTCGGCTATCTGCCGATAATCTCCCGAGAGGTGTGAACCGTTTGACGCTCTCAAACGTAGCGTCCAGGGGCAGTAGCATCCTGATTCAATCGGGTTATAATGTGCGGTTTAGCCACTCCGGACGCGGCACCTCCCCGTCCATGAACCCGCCCCTGTGTGTCCTCCACTTCAGGAACAGAGTGGTTCCCCGACGAGAATCGCCGATCAAGCGAAATTCCGAATATCCTCGATGCGGAGCAAGAGTGAGATGAGTGACCAGCAAGATCTCGCCATGATCGAAGCCGAAGGGCTGACGAAATACTACGGGCGGTTCGCTGCCATTGAGAACGTGAGTTTCACGGTCAACCGAGGAGAGGTGGTCGCCTTTCTCGGCCCCAACGGGGCCGGCAAGAGCACGACCATGAAGCTCCTGACGGGCTATCTCTCGGCTTCCCAGGGAACCGCCAGGATCGCGGGCCACGACATGTCGGCCGACCGCCTGGAAGGCTCCAAACGGCTCGGTTACCTCCCCGAAAACGGTCCCCTCTATCCCGACATGACGCCGCGCGGTCTTCTCTCCTTCTTTGCCGAAGCTCGCGGTTACAGCCCCGCGGAGGCGCGCGAGCGGATCGACAAGGTCGTCCAACTATGTGCCCTCGGCAGCGTCATCGGGAAACCGATCGGAAAACTCTCTCGCGGCTATCGCCAACGCGTCGGCATGGCCCAGGTTCTGCTCCACGAACCGGACGTGCTGATCCTCGACGAGCCCACGGCCGGCTTGGATCCCAACCAGATTCACGACGTGCGCGAGACGATCCGCAAGCTGGGCGAGAGCAAGACCGTGCTCCTCTCAACTCACATTCTGCAAGAAGTCGACGCCATGGCCGACCGCGTTCTGTTCATCAACGAAGGCAGAATGGTTTTCGACGGCACGGTCGAGGCCTTCGCCGGCGGGGATGCGGGACTCGATAAGCGGTTCCGCGAGTTGACGGGAGCCGGCGTCTGAGCGAACCGGCGACCAATCGATTCGACAGCCCTCCCCAATTGCCGTAGCGCCGCGAACCCGTTTCCAAGTATTCCTTTCAAATCTGAATCTCGAAAGACACAAGTCAGGCCCTACCCATGAATGCAAAAGTCTTGCTTGCCGTCTTCAAGCGGAACTTCATCGCCTATTTCACGAGCCCGACCGGCTACGTGTTCATCTGCGTTTTCGTGTTGCTCAGTTCGGTGGCGGCCTTCCTGCCCGACGAGTTCTTCAACCGAAACCTGGCCAACCTGGACCAACTGAACCAGTGGTTCCCGTTCATCATGCTGGTCTTCGTGCCGGCTATCACCATGGGCATCTGGGCGGAAGAGCGGCGTCAGGGAACCGACGAACTTCTGCTGACGATCCCCGCCAGCGATTTCGACGTCGTTCTGGGCAAGTACCTGGCGGCCGTGGCGATTTACACCGTCTCCCTCGGCTTCTCCATGATCTGCAACGCCGTCGTCCTCAACACGCTGGGGCGTCCTGACGCGGGACTGTTCGCCGGCACCTACGTCGGTTACTGGTTCGTCGGGCTGGCGATGCTGGCCGTCGGCATGGTCGCCTCATTCGTCACCTCCAATCTCACGATCGCCTACATCCTGGGCGCCCTGTTCAACGCCCCGTTGATCGTGCTGGTGTGGGCTGGATCGATCCTGCCGGAGGCCGCGGGAAGCATGCTCAGGGAGTGGAGCATCGGCGAGCAACTGAACGAATTCGGCCGAGGCATCCTCAGCTTCTCCCACCTTTTCTACTTCGTCACCCTGATCGCCGTCATGCTCTACTTGAGCATGGTGTTCATCAGTGCCAGACATTGGCGAGCCGGAGCTTCGAGCGCCTCCCACCTCGTGCTTTACGGAGTCCAGATCGTGGCCCTTCTGGCCATCGGCTTGAACCTGTGCATTCTCTTTGCTCGATACGACGTGCGAGCCGACGTGACCAGCGAACAACTGAGTTCTCTGGCCCCGGAAACCGTCAAGCTGTTGCGGAACCTGGAGCCGAAACAGCCCGTGCAGATCGAGGCCTTCATCAGCCCCGAGGTGCCCGAGACTTACGTGCAAACGCGGCTCGACATCCTTAACCGATTGCGCGAGATGAAAGCCCGGGCCGGCAGCAAGGTGATCCTGCGAGTCATCCCGACCAAGCAGTTTTCGGAGGAGGCCGCTCGGGCCGAACAACGCTACGGCATCCAACCCCGCCGGGTCTTCAGCACGAAACGCGGGCGTTTCACGGAAGACAACATCTTTCTGGGCGTGGCCGTCACCAGCGGGTTGGAGAAGGTGATCCTCCCGTTCATCGATCGCGGCATCCCGGTCGAATACGAATTGGCTCGTTCCCTGGCGATCGTCACCCAGCAGGAGCGAAAGAAGGTGGGGGTCCTTAAGACCGACGCCGAACTGTTCGGGCAGATGAACATGCAGACCATGGGCTCGAGCCCGAACTGGCCGATCATCGACGAATTGCAGAAGCAGTACGAGGTCGTAGAAGTCGATCCTTCGGCGCCGATCGAAGAACGGTACGACGTGCTGCTGGCCGTGCAGCCGTCGTCGCTGACCCCCGAGACCATGGAGAACTTCCTGGCGGTGGTGCGTTCCGGCCAGCCGACGGCCATCTTCGAGGATCCCTTCCCGCTGTTCGCCGGGAACGTGCCCGGCACGACCGCTCCCAAGCGTCCGCCGGGTGGGCCCCAGGCCATGATGATGGGGCAGCGTCCCGAGCCCAAGGGCGACATCACTCCCCTGTGGAGCCTGCTGGGCGTCGACTTCGGCGGCGACAACGTCGTCTGGCAGAATTACAACCCCTATCCCAAGTTGAGCAGCCTCTACGAGGAGTTCGTGTTCGTCGACCAGGGAGAGGACAAGGCCGCCAAGCCCTTCAATGAAACCGATGTCGTGACCTCCGGTCTCCAGCAACTCCTGTTCGTCTTCCCGGGGTCGGTCTCGGGGCTGAATGCGTCGAAGATGAAATTCGACGTCCTGGTCGAGACCGGCACCAAGACGGGCACGGTCGAGGTGAACCAGATCGCGCCCATGGCCATGTTCGGCATGATGCAGATCAGCGACGACCGGCAGCAGGTCCCCACCGGTCGCCCCTATGTGCTCGCGGCCCGCATCCAGGGCGACCTGCCCGCCGACCCGAAATCGGAAGGCGGCAACGGGGACGACGATGCAAAAGACAAGAGCGGGGAGGATGCCGAGAAGAACGCGGACGACAAGTCCGACGGGGAAGCGGAGAAGAAGGACGGCGGGACGGCCGCCCCCGAGGTGAAGAAGCTGGACGTCATCCTGGTCGGCGATATCGACATGCTGCACCGGGCGTTTTTCTCGCTCCGCGAGCAGGGCGACAACCCGGAGGCCGGACTCGATCTGCGATTCGACAACGTGACCTTCGTGCTCAACGTGCTCGACTCGTTGGCCGGCGACGACCGGTTCATCGAGATCCGCAAGCGCCGCCCCGTCCATCGCACGCTCACCGCCATCGAGCGGGCTACCGAGGATTCTCGCAAGAAGTCTGCCAGGGAAGCGGACCGGCTCCAGAAGGAATACGACGACGTCGTCAAGAGCGAACAGAAGAAACTCGACGACAAGATCAAGGCCCTCGAGGAGCGGATGAAGAAAGACAAGATGGGATCGCAGGACGTCCTGCTTCAGGTCGCTATGGCTCAACAGGCCGGCCAGAAGCGTCTCGACGCCGAGAAGGAGCGTCTCAAGGCCGAGATGGAACGCGAGCAGAACCAGATCGACACGAAGATGAATCTGGAAATCGAACGTGTCCAGGACACCTACAAGCTTTGGGCCGTCCTGCTGCCGCCGATTCTCCCCCTGCTGATCGCCGTGTTCGTGTTCATCTCGCGGCGTCTCCAGGAGAAGGAAGGCGTTGCCCGCTCGCGGCTGCGGTAGAGACGGCGGGCGGGTGTAGATTCTACCAACTGCCTAAAGAAACCCTCCACAGCAACAAAGAACTTCCCAACGACGAAAACTCTCACCACGGATACAAAGAACTCCCCAACGATCGGGTACGGTTGAGCGAGGAGCGTGATACAAGATGACTGAACTGAATCGAACCGGTGTTTTCGTTGCGATTGCCGTCGTGCTGTCGGCACTCACCTACCTCACCATGCCGTCGATCGAGAAACAATCGCCGGCCGAGAAGGTGGGCCAGAGCCTGTTCCCCGATTTCGAAGACCCCTTGGAGGCCACCAGCCTCGAAGTGGTCAAGTTCGACAAGGAAACGGCAACCGCCAATACCTTCAAAGTCGCCAAGATCGGCGATTCGTGGGTGATTCCTTCGCACAACAACTATCCCGCGGACGCCAAAGACCAATTGGCCGACGTGGCCGCGGAGTGGATCAACCTGAAGGTGCTTGGCATAGCAACCGACCCCGCCGAATCGGGAGGCGGGAGTGAAGGCATCCGCGACCTGCACAAGCTCTATGGAGTGGTCGATCCCATCGGTGAAGACACCAGCGACGCCGACGGCGTAGGCATCCGGGTGGTGATGCGCGACAAAGGCGACAAGGAGCTCGTCCGCATCATCATCGGCAAGGAGGTCAAGGACCAGTTCGGGCTCCGCTACGTCCGGATCATCGGGCAGGACCCGGTCTACACCGTCAAGGCCAACACGAGCAAGCTCTCCACCAAATTCGAGGATTGGATCGAAGACGATCTCCTCAAACTGAGTAGCTGGGACATCCGCAAGGTCGACATCGACGACTACTCGATTGACTTGCTCAAGGGATATATCACCCCGCGCGGCCAGATCTCGCTCGACCACAACGACACGGGCGATCCTCGCTGGAAACTCGCCGCCGATCGCGTCTACTCCAAAAACGGCTGGACCGATCGCGGCCTGGCCGAGAACGAAGAACTGAATACGGATACGCTCAACGATCTGAAGAGCTCTCTGGACAACCTGAAGATCGTCGACGTCGTCCGCAAGCCGAAAGGACTGAGCGAGACCTTGAGGAGCAGCGGTTCCATCGACCTGGACCCGGAAGCTGAGCAGTCCCTGACGCGAGCCGGTTTCCACGTCATCCCCGTCACCGATCCGGCCAATCCCGGCCAGCAATACTACGAACTGCGATCCAACGAGGGCGAGATCTCCGCCTCCATGAAGAACGGCGTCAAGTACGTCCTGCGTTTCGGCCAGATCGCCGGGATGGGATCGAGCGACGAGGGAGCCAAGGAAGGAAAGGGCAAGGACGAAAAGAAAGAGAAGTCTGAAGACGCGAAGGACGAGGCGGGTGCGGACAAGAAGGAGTCGTCCGACTCCAAAGTCAATCGGTATCTGTTCGTCATGGCCCAGATGGACCGCAGTATGATCGAGGAGCCTGAGTACAAAGAACTCCCCGAGCTGCCGGCCGACGAGCCGAAGAAGGACGAGCCGAAGAAGGACGAGCCGAAGAAGGAAGAGCCGAAGAAGGAAGAGACGAAGAAGGAAGACGCCAAGCCGGAAAAGGCTAAGCCGGACGACGCGAAAGCCGAGAAGCCCAAGCCCGACGACGCCAAACCGGAGGAGGCCAAGACGGACGAGGCTAAACCTGAGGAGACGCAGCCCGAGAAGGCGAAGGCAGACGATGCCAAGCCGGAGGAAGCGAAGAAGGAGGAGGCCAAGCCGACCCGCGAGGAGATCGAGAAGCAGCGCGAGCAGATCCAGAAGGAGAACGACCGCAAGAAGGAAGAGTACGAGGAGAAGGTCAAGGAAGGCGAGGAAAAGGTCAAGGAGTTGAACGCTCGTTTCGCCGACTGGTACTACGTCATCGACGACGGCGAGTACCAGAAGATTCACCTGAGCCGCGACAAGATCGTCAGGGAAAAGAAGAAAGAGGAGGAGAAGGACAAGAAGTCCGACGATTCCTCCGAGGCGTCGCCCGGGCCGGCAAAAACGGAGCCCGACGGCATCGGCGAGTTTGAGAGTCTGAAACTCGACGCGCCCGCGGAAAAGAAGTAGCAGTAGCAGGCTGTTCAATCGAGAATCAATCGCAGCCGCTGCCGGAGCATGGTTTCCGGCGGCGGCTTTTTCATGGTGGGTCGCTCCTGCCGGCGTGCGACTTGAATCGGCAGAACAGTCCCCATTCCAGAAAGTGACACTCGGCAAGTGTCACCCACAGGGGACTGCTGCCGCCTCACGTCAGCAGAATCCGCAGTCCGTCGTAGGCCGCTTCCACTCCCGGCGGGAGGCGTTTCATGGTTGCCTCGTGTTCCAGATCGTGGCACAGATGCGTCAAGAACGTCCGCTTGGGCCGCAACCGGGCAATGGCGGCCATGGCCTCGTTGTAGTTCATGTGGGTCGGGTGCTCCTCGTCGCGAAGGCAATCAAGCACGAGTACGTCCAAGCCGGCCAGAAGCCGGACGCTCGCCTCGGGAATGGTCTTCACGTCGGTGCAATAGGCAACGTTCCCGATTCGGAAGCCCAGGCATTCGTAGCGTCCATGCTCGAGGGGGACCGGCACAATCGTCGCCCCAAGAATCTCGAAGGGCGCCGAATCGATGCTTCGAAACGTCAGTTGTGGAATGCCGCCGCCCGCGTAGGCCTGCACGGAGGGATCAAAGGCATAATCGAATGCGCGGCGAATCCGCCGCTCAACCGCTTCGCGGCAGTAGATCGGCACCTCGTGTCCGAGGTATCGGGGGAAAATCCGCAGATCGTCCAGTCCGAAAAGATGGTCGGCGTGAGCGTGGGTGAAGGCCACCGCATGAATGAGGCCGATTCGTTCGCGGAGAAGCTGCAGTCGCAACTCGGGCGGCGCGTCGATCAGCAGGTTTCCCTCCGGCAGCCCCAAGGCGACCGCACATCGGGTCCGATGGTTGCGCGGGTCGCTGCTCGTGCAGGTTTCGCAGCCGCAGCCAATCATCGGCACACCGTGAGAGGTGCCTGTGCCAAGAAACACCAATTGGCCGCTGATGCTTTCAGTTACGGGCCGAATGAGCACGGCGATCCTCGTGTTACTGGGGACGAGATTCACAGCGAGACGTGTCAATATACGTACAGATCGGCAAACTGCACAGTCTACGACACGGCCCGGTCGCATGGAGAAGGTCGGTTCCCGGAGCTGAGACGTGGGTCGTTCTTGGCCCGGAGCGTCTTATTGACCCATTGTGGTTGATTGGATAAAGTGCGAAAATAGAGACTTTTGTGCCCCCAAGGAAGTCTTGCTCCCGTACCATGGAATTTCTGGAAACCGTACTCGATGTTGTTTCCTCCGGAATCGACTCCTTCACTCGCGGCGCCGAGCGGTTCGTCACTCGCATTTTTGGCTCCTCGAATGCTCGATATATCCGGCGGATGCAGCCAAAGATCGACGCCATCAACGGCCGCGAAGCCTACTTCCAGGAGATGACCGACGCCGAGCTTCGCGGCCAGACCGACAAGTTCCGCAAACGGTTGGCAGCAGGCGAGACGTTGGACGACCTCCTCATCGACGCCTTCGCCGTCTGCCGCGAGGCCGGACGGCGCGTGCTGGGAATGCGTCATTACGACGTCCAACTCATGGGCGGGATGGTTCTGCACAGCGGCTCGATCGCCGAAATGGTCACCGGGGAGGGCAAGACGCTCGTGGCAACGCTGCCCGCCTACCTGAACGCCCTGGAGGACAAGGGCGTCCACGTCGTCACGGTGAACGACTACCTGGCCCGCCGCGACATGGAATGGATGGGCCCGCTCTACATGTCGCTGGGGCTTACGGTCGGCACCATCCAGAGCAACATGCGCAACGACGACCGCCAGAAGGCCTATGCGTGCAACATCACGTACGGCACGAACAACGAATACGGCTTCGACTACCTGCGCGACAACATGCGTCCTGCCGCGCGCGACGACGATCGTTATCCCAAGCATCTCCAGCAGGTGCAAGGTCCGCTGAATTACGCCATTATCGACGAAGTCGACAACATCCTCATCGACGAGGCCCGGACCCCGCTGATCATCTCCGGTCCGGCCCGCGACGACGTCAGTCGCTACCGCAAAGCCGACCAGATTGCCCGGCAGTTGAAGCGAGACGCCCACTTCGAAGTCAACGAGAAGGAGCATTCGGCCCACCTCACCGACGAGGGCGTCCGCAAGGCGGAGGAGCTTGCCGGCGTCGAGAGTTTCTACACCGCGGGCAACATGGAATGGCCCCACCTGATCGACAACGCCCTCAAGGCCCATCATCTTTACAAACGCGACGTGAACTACGTCAATCAGGCCGGCGAAATCGTGATCGTCGACGAGTTCACAGGGCGACTCATGCCCGGCCGGAACTGGAGCGACGGCCTGCATCAGGCCGTGGAGGCCAAGGAGGGAGTCAAGGTCAAGGAAGAGAACCAGACGTTGGCCACCATCACCCTGCAGAACTTCTTCAAGCTGTACAACAAGATCGGCGGGATGACCGGTACGGCCATGACCGAGGCCGCCGAGTTCTGGAAGATCTACAAGCTCGACGTCATCGCCATCCCCACCAACCGAACGCTCCAACGGCTCAATCATCCGGACGTGATCTACCGATCGGAAGAGGAGAAGTACGAGGCCATCGTCGAGGAGATTGAGCGGATTCACAAATGGGACGTGCTGGTCAAACGCAACGGCGAGGCCGTTTGGGGAACGGTTTCCGGCGAGGCCGACGACACGGTGGAATTTGAGCCCCGTGGCCAGAAGAAGACGGAAAAGGTGTCCCGCAACGCGCTGCGCGGCGTGGAGCACAAGGGGCGTCCGATTCTGGTCGGCACGGTCTCGATCGAACGAAGCGAACTGATTTCCTCGATGCTCGATCGGAAGGGCATCAAGCATCAGGTGCTCAACGCCAAGCATCACCAGCGCGAAGCGGAAATCGTCGCCCAGGCCGGCCGCAAGGGCGCCGTGACGATTGCCACGAACATGGCGGGCCGCGGTACCGACATCATCCTGGGCGGCAATCCCGAAGCGTTGGCTTGGGCTCAGCTTCAGGAGAAATACCCCACCCGACTGGACGTTCCTCAGGAGGAATGGGATGCGCTGGTCAACGAAATCGAGCAGCGCGAACACATGAAGGCCGAAGGACGCGAAGTGGCCAAGCTGGGCGGGCTGCACATCATCGGCTCCGAACGCCATGAGGCGCGGCGCATCGACCTTCAGCTCCGCGGACGCTGCGGGCGCCAGGGCGATCCCGGCTCCAGCCGGTTCTTCCTCTCACTGGAAGACGATCTCATGCGGATCTTCGCCGGGGAGTGGGTCAAGAGCATCCTCACCCGGCTCGGGATGGAACAGGGCCAGGCCATCGAGAGCCGCATGGTCTCGCGGAGAATCGAAGGCGCCCAGAAGAAGGTCGAGGAACGCAACTTCGAGATTCGCAAGAACCTGCTCGAATACGACGAGGTCATGGACGAGCAGCGAAAACGCGTCTACGGATACCGCCAGCAGATTCTCGACGGCGTCCAGTGCAAGAAGTTGATCTTCGAAATGATCGAGAAGCAGATCGAGAATCACTTGTCCGAGTTCCTGGCCAAGGACTACGGTGCCGAGTCTTTTGCGGCCTGGGCCAGCAAGATGCTTTCCACGGAGTTGGACGCTCGCGATTACCGCGATATGGATATCACCCTGGCGGAGCAGCACGCCAAGGACCAGGCCGAACGCCTCGCAGAGGGACAGGTCCTGGATGCCATCGAGGAGAATCTGCCCGACGACGTCGATCCCCGGGAATGGAACTGGGAAGCTCTGGCGAAGATGGCCAACATGCGCTGGCAGGTCGGCGTCAATAGCGCCGGTTTGAAGAAAATCGGGCGGGACGATCTGGCCGAATCCCTTATCGAGAAGGCCCATTCCGCCGTCAGCCGAATCGACCTGAGCGACGGAGCCAGGTTCCTCACCTCGGATTTCGGACTCCAGACGACCTGTGCGTGGGTCCGGCTCAAATTCGGTTTCGAACTTGACCTGGAGGAAATCGAAGGCTCCGATTCCCAGCAAATCGCCGAGCTGATCCGCCAGCGTGCCGAGGAGGCTTACCGCGACAAGGAGGTCGAGTTCCCCGTCATGGCGGGACTCTATCACTTCACCTTGCGGGACGCGTCCGGACACAAGCGATACGACCGCGACAAGCTCGCCGTGTGGGCGAAGGATCGTTTTGGGACCGAGCTGTCCCTTGAGGACCTGCGTAATCGACAGCGACACGAGATTCAGGCCATGCTCGTGGAGCAGAGCCGGCTCTTCTCCGACCGCGCCAAGCAGACCGTCGACGAGGCCTACCGCCGGATGGACGAGGTCTTCCACCCGGCCGATAGCCACGACGACGGGCAACCCGACCGAGTTCGCCATGCGGGGAATCTCCGGTCCTTCGTGGAGTGGCTCCAGACGGAATTGCACGCGGAATGGTCCGAGGATGATGTCGCCGAAATGACGCGCGACGAGTTCGACATGCGGCTCACCGAGTTGCTCGACGATGCGTTCCGGCCGGAGATGCGCAAGATGGAACGTGCCCTCGTGCTCCAGTTGCTCGACTCCGGCTGGAAAGAGCATCTGCTTGTGATGGACCACCTGCGTTCCAGCGTCGGCCTCCGCGGCTACGCCCAGGTCGATCCGAAGGTGGAGTACAAACGGGAAGGCATGCGGCTGTTTGAGAACATGTGGCGTGCCGTCGGCGAGCGGGTGACCGACCTCATCTTCCGCATGGAGCAACTCGACGAGAGCTTCGTCGGCTCCACCTGGACGGAAACGGAAGCGATCCACGAGGAAGCGTCGGGAGCCGCCGACGAGATCGCTCAGCAACAGCAGGCCGCCATCGACGGGACCGAAGTCGACCACAAGCGCGAGCCGATCCGCAATCGCGACCCTCGCGTCGGCCGCAACGATCCGTGCCCCTGCGGAAGCGGAAAGAAATACAAGGCCTGCTGCATGAAGAAATAGGCCGCGGGAAAGGATTCCGGTGCGATATTTCCTGAACGTCGTCTACTTGTTTCTGCTCGTCGCAGCCTTTCCCTGGCTGCTTTGGCAGGCAATCCGCAAGGGCAAGTACCGCGAAGGCTATGCCGCCAAGTTCCTGGGGCGAGTGCCTCGCCGCGAGGGTGGCGCGACCTGCCTGTGGGTCCATGCCGTCAGCGTAGGCGAAGTGAACCTTGTCCGTCCGCTCCTCGACAAGATCCGGCGGCAGCGGCCCGAGTGGAGATGCGTCCTCTCCACCACAACCATGACCGGCATGGAGTTGGCCAGGAAACGCTATCCCGACCTTTCCGTTTTCTATTGCCCCCTGGACTTCAGTTGGGCCATCGCCGCGGCCATGCGACGCATCCGGCCGGATGTCCTCGTGCTCGCCGAGCTGGAGTTGTGGCCCAACCTGATCGCCGCGGCCCGCCGCAGCGGCGCCCGCGTGGCCGTCGTCAACGGCCGCCTCAGCGAGAACAGCGCTCGCGGCTACGGGCGAATCCGGCCCGTGGTGAAAAGCATCCTGCAGCGGATCGATCTGCTGGCCGTTCAAGACCCAACCTACGCCGAGCGGTTCCGCCGCCTGGGTGCGGTCGAGGAATCGCTTCATGTGACCGGCTCCATGAAGTATGACGGGGCCGAGATCGACCGGGCCAATGAGGCGACGACCCGTCTGCGAGATCTCTGGGGGATTGCGGAAGACGATTGCGTGTTCCTGGCGGGCAGCACCCAGGAGCCCGAGGAGTCGCTGGCCCTCGACACCTACCTGAAACTCGCCGAGTCGCATCCGCAGTTGCGACTGATTCTGGTCCCGCGACACACGGACCGTTTCGAGACGGTGGCCGAGATGCTCGACGCACGCGGCGTCCGTTGGCAGCGGCGTACCGAGTTGGATTCGGCCCCCGCCGATCCGCAGGCCCGGATCCTCCTGGTCAACGTGATCGGCGAGCTGGGAGCCTGGTGGGGAACCGCCCGGATCGCCTACGTCGGCGGCAGCATGGGCCCTCGCGGCGGGCAAAACATGATCGAGCCGGCCGCCTACGGAGCGGCCGTCAGTTTCGGCCCCAACACGCGGAACTTCCGCGACATCGTGGCCGCCATGCTGGCCCGCGCCGCCGCCGTCGTCCTCCACGACGGCGACGAAATGACCGCCTTCGTGCGCCGATGCCTGGAAGATCCCGGCTATCGCCACGAGTTGGGCGACCGGGCCCAGCAGCTTGTCCGGGAGCAACTCGGCGCCACGGATCGCACGTTCTCACTGCTCGAATCGCTCGTTGACCGAAGCGTGTAGGTGCCGCTCAATTTGCGGGCCGAATATGGCGACCAACGCATCGTTCACTCTGCGAGCCAGCAGTTCGTTTCCCCGAGCGTTCGGGTGCAGTCCGTCGTCGCTCAGGTGCCACTCGCGCGGAAGCCACATCCCCGGCGGGGCGTAGGGGCCGAAAAGGACAAACCAGCGGAGTGTTGTATCGGAGACCAGCGCAAGGTCGTGCTGCCGAGCCAAACGACGTTCCAGTCCCCCGAAGGGATCGGTCACGATTCCGCGAGGAACCTCGACGAGTACGACTTCCGCACCAAGCGACCGGCATTCCTCGATGATCCTGGTGAGATTGCGGCGGCAGGTCTCTTCGCCGTGGTTGCGGAGATAGTCATGGCCCCCGAGCTCCACGATCACCGCCTGGGGATGCAACTCCCGGATCGCCGGGAGCAGTTCCAGCGAGTCGGTCGTACTGATGCCGTCGCGGCCCATATTCACCACCGGTACCGCCAGACGCCCGGCCAGTTCGTCCGGATAGCCGTAGGCCGTCAGACTATCGCCCAGACAGACGACGGGGCGATGGGGATCCAGAACCGGCCGACGGGACGTTCGCACCGCCGCCCAGGAATCGATCGCGGCGATCAGCCAGGCAAACCACAGGAGTGCCAGGGTGGCTCGGTGAACCGACGTCGGCAAGCTCCGCCCTTGTCGCCGGCCGGCCAACCGCAACCCGGCGGCAATCCCAAGTGCGAGGAGCAGCAGCAAGACTCCGGGGAGCCAGGCCGTACGTTTGATCAGGAGGATCGCCAGGCACGCCAGCAGCGGCACCCAGCCGGGTTTGCCCCGCCAGACCAGTAGAGAGTGAAGGGCAAGCCAGGCGGCCGCCATCGGCACCACGCCGGCCGGGAAGGTGAGGAGCGAGACGCCCGCGAAGCCGCCGAAGAACACGGCCGCGAGGATGGCCCGTATCGAACTGCGTCCTCGTTTCTTCATAGCCTTTGTCGCCTTTCACACGCCCAGCATACTCTGATCGCCTCCCCTGATCCTACGACAAATCGTCGAAAAGCGGGGGCGGAGGCCCAAGGTGCCGATCACGGGTCAGGTCGACCCCACCCAGCCCTTCCGGGGCCCGTCCGCCCGTCCGGCGTGGTGTCCCTCACCTTGCTTGCCCCTGTCGGGTGCGACTATAATGGTTCTTTTGTCTCCCAGCGGTTTGCGGCCGGGAGAGCGATTCTCGACAGTTGTTTCCCCAAGAAACGAGCGACCAACGAGAGCTGGGCGAGGTCAACCGGGCGGTAGCTCGTATCGGCTGGCGGCGCTGGCATCCGGCAAAGGAGGAGTTTTCCGTGGCGAAGGGCAAGTACCTGTTTACGAGCGAAGCAGTCAGCATGGGCCACCCGGACAAGCTGGCGGATCAGATTTCCGACGGCGTCCTTGATGCGCTTTTCGCGCAGGATCCGTACAGCCGCGTCGCCTGCGAGACGATGGTCACCACGGGCGTCGCCATCGTGGCCGGCGAGATCACGACGAAAGCCATCGTCAACTACCAGGACGTCGTCCGCAAGGTGATCGAGCAGGTCGGCTACACCGATGACGAAATGGGCATTAATTCGTCGACTTGTGCCGTCATGGTGTCGCTCGATCGGCAGAGCCCCGACATCGCCCAAGGCGTCGACGAGAATTCGGTGTCCGGGAAGGACGTCGGCGCCGGCGACCAGGGCCTGATGTTCGGCTACGCCTGCAATCACACGCCCGAACTGATGCCGCTGCCGATCGCCCTGGCGCACCGGCTCACCAATCGCCTCACCGAAGCCCGCCAGAAGGGCGAGGTCGACTGGCTGCGTCCGGACAGCAAGAGCCAGGTCACCGTGGAATTCGACGGCGACAAGCCGGTCCGCATCGACACGGTCGTCCTCTCCACCCAGCACAGCCCGAAGGTCGACCAGGCTGCGATCCGCGAGTGGGCCATCCCCAACGTGATCGAGCCGTGCCTGCCGCCGGAACTGGTCAACGGCCAGATCAAGTACCACGTCAACCCGACGGGCAAATTCGTCGTCGGCGGCCCGCACGGCGATTGCGGCCTCACGGGGCGGAAGATCATCGTCGATACCTACGGCGGCTGGGCCCGCCACGGCGGCGGCGCGTTCAGCGGAAAAGACCCGACCAAGGTCGATCGCAGTGCGGCCTACATGGCCCGCCACGTGGCCAAGAACCTGGTCGCGGCCGGCCTGGCCGACCGCTGCGAGGTCCAGTTGGCCTACGCGATCGGCGTCTCCGAACCCGTCAGCGTTCTGATCGACACGGAAGGCTCGGGGAAGATCGACGAGGAGAAACTCTGCCGGATCGTCCGCGATGTGTTCCCATTGACGCCGTCGGGGATCATCAAGTACCTGAATCTCCGCCAGCCGATCTATCAGGCGACGGCCGCCGGCGGCCATTTCGGCCGCAGCGAACCGAGTTTCACCTGGGAGAAGACCGATCGGGTGGAGGACCTGAAGAAGGCCGCGAAGTAGAACGTCCGCCAAGGGCCTGCTCCGGTACCGTCCGCGATCGTGTTTGGAAAGGGCCTGCCCAGGTATGCCGCGGGCAGACCCGATGGACGCCATGATGAGCACTCCCGCAATCGCCGACTTCAATCTCAATGCAGGGGCCCTCTCCCGGACCGGCCTGGCCGGGCCTCTGGTTCGTGCGGGCGTGTTCACTTGCGCCGGCATCCTTCTGTTCGCTGCCGGGTTCCTCTGGTTTCGCCGAGCCGTCGGGGCGATCTCGACGCCGCTCTCGGCCTCTTCCTTGGTTGCCGTCGGCCTAGCCGTGGCAGGCGCTGCCGTGACGGCGAGATTTGTCTGGCGGCGCAGCGGCGCGAGCCGGCGGTCGACGTTCATCATCTCGGGCCTGATCACCGTCTCGGCACTGGCGACGGCAGCCGCCACGAGTCTGCCGGGATCGTCGCCCGCCGGTCTTGCCGGCCTGTGGCTGATCGTGGCGGCCGAGGAATTCTGGGCCTGGCGGCCCCGGCGACTCGTACGCTCGGTGCCACCTGTCCCTGCCCTATCCCGCGAGTCTCGACCGGTGCCGATCCACGACAGTCGCAAACAGTTCGAGCAGGCGGTGGCCGATTCGGTATTCGGTCTGGATGTCGTGCAGGAACATGTGACCCAGCAGGTGACGCGGCTTGTCGAACCGGACGGCACGGAACGGGTGGTCGGGTGGATGCGGGTGTCGTTCGAGCCGGGCCAGCGTCTGGCGAGCGTCCACCTGGCCTTCTGCCCGCCCTTCCAGCGGACGCCGGAAGCCGCCCTTGAGCGGCTCGACGGTCCCGAAGTGCGGATCAAACGGGTGCAAGCGTTCCCCTTCGGCGCCCGATTCGATCTGAAGCTCGAAGCCCCGGCCGAGCAGCGTGCCGACGTCCTGCTGCAGGTGGCGGCTGAAGTGCAGGGGCAGCAGGCGGCCGGTGATGTGACCGCCGACAGCGATGAGCCTTCGAGCTGAAACGGGGGAGAAATCCGAAAGGCAAAGCACGAAATCCGAAACAAATTCGAATACCAAATACAGAATGCTCGAAATGTGTTGGGGAGCGGCGTGTGTCTGTGACCATTTTCGAAGCCAATTTGGACGATCCGATTCACCAGGAGGCGGTTCGTGGCCTGCTGGACGCCTATGCGGCCGATCCGATGGGGCGGGGAGAACCGCTCAGCGAATCGGTCAAGCACGAATTGATCGACGGGCTCAAGAGCCACCCCACGACCCTCATTCTGCTGGCCTTCTCTGACGATCGCCCGGCCGGCGTGGCGGTTTGTTTTCGCGGCTTCTCGACGTTCGCCGCCCGGCCGCTGCTGAACATCCACGACCTGGCGGTTTTCCCGGAATTCCGCGGCCAAGGCGTCGGGCGCCGGCTTCTGGAAGAGACCCACCGGCGGGCGGCCGGCCTGGGGTGCTGCAAGGTGACGCTGGAGGTTCGCGAAGACAATCATCGGGCGCAGGGGTTATATCGCAGTATGGGGTATGGTCAGGGCAACGGAGACACTGTGGGCATGCTGTTCTGGGAGCGGCGAGTCGATCAGGGGAAGCTCGCCGGAAGCGACCAGAGGGGTAGTGTTGCAGTCAACTTCTCACCAATATGACGTTTTCTGACACTTCCGGCTCAGAAGCGGGGTCTAAATACTGTGGGGAACCACGAAATACACGAAGGATACGAAAAGGGTGCGTGGCGGGATCCTGAAGGTATCTGTCAAGGGAATGGACGACACGGAAATTGTCGAAGATCGAGCAAGGCTGGGGGGATCGTGTGTCATGTACATTAGTATACATATTCGGCGGCGAAAGTCAATACAAGAATTGAACACCTGCGCGGATTTTTTGAGTTGACGCCAGGACGATTGGTTGTGGATGTCGACTGCCGAGGGGATGCAAGGTGTTTTGGACCGGACGGGGTTTTGCGCCGCCTTTGAGTTTGTTGCAGAACGGTTCGGACGCGGGGTGTGGGCGGAAGTGCCGGTCATAAATGTGTTTACACCACTACCGGCAATCGCAAGTTGCGGCGGTCTGGCGGGGGGTGTGTTGCATAACTCGGTTACGAACCCCCTATTGGACGGCAAGTGGGCCGCGGATGAAGCGGAGATGGAACACGAATTAAAGAAGGAGCTGCGGGCAGGGGAATTTCTCGGGCAAGGGAATTGGCGATAGCAGCGGATTACTGAAGGCCTTTGCGTGCTGGGCTTGTGCGCATGGTGCGCGCAAGTTCTTGTAGAGGTTGGGTTGCGGGCTTGCCCCGCTTTGGGAGGATAGATCGCATGAACTCGCGTGTTGACGGCCTGATGAAGAGCCTGTGTTGTTGCCTGGCGATCGTCGGCGGCATTTCGAGCGTTGCAGCGGCTGCCGACGTGGAGCAATGGGGAGTGTGGGAGACGGCCCTGGAGGGTCCCCGCGACGGCAATCCCTATCTCACCGTCGAATGCTCGGCGGTTATTGAGCAGGGCGAGCAGCGTTTCACCGTTCCGGGGTTTTACGACGGGGAGGGCGCCTACCGCATTCGTTTTTCGCCGCCAACGCAGGGCTCGTGGCGCTTTGAAACGCGAAGCAACCGACCCGAGCTCAGCGGCCGGCAAGGGACCTTTGAGGTTGGACCGCCCACGCCCGGCAACCACGGCCCGGTACGGCCCTACAAGACGTTCTATCTGCGTTACGCCGACGGCGCCGCGTATCATCAGTTCGGCACGACCTGCTATGCCTGGATCCACCAGACGCGGGAGCTTCAGGAGCAGACGCTCAAGACGTTGGCAACTTCGCCCTTCAACAAGATCCGCTTTTGCGTGTTTCCGAAGTCGTATGCCTACAACCAGAATGAGCCGGAGCTGTTTCCTTTCCAGAAAAAGGCGGGCGGCGAGTTCGACTTCGACCGTCCCGATCCGGCCTATTGGCGGCATCTCGAAGGGCGGATTCTCGACCTCGAGCGGCTGGGGATCGAAGCCGACCTGATCCTCTGGCATCCCTACGATCGCTGGGGTTTCGCCGACATGAATGACGCCCAGGACGATCGCTACCTGCGCTACGCGATCGCCCGGCTTTCGGCGTATCGCAATGTGTGGTGGTCGCTAGCCAACGAGTTCGACTTCATGACCGACCGCCCCAAGGGCCACCGCGGCAACAAGCAGATGGGCGACTGGGACCGCTTTTTCCAGATCCTCGCGAAGGAAGATCCCCACGGCCGGATGCGAGGCATCCACAACGGGCGGGTCTGGTACGACCACACGAAGGGCTGGGTCACCCATGCGAGCGTGCAGAGCTCGAACATGGAAGGGGGCGTGGAGTATCGCCGCCAGTTCCAGAAGCCGGTGATCTACGACGAATGCCGTTATGAGGGCAACGTCGCGCAAGGCTGGGGCAATCTGGACGCGAAGACCATGACACAGCGATTCTGGCTGGGCACCCTCGGCGGTTGCTATGTCGGCCACGGGGAGACCTACAAGCATCCCGAAGACATCCTCTGGTGGTCGAAGGGGGGCGTGCTGCACGGCGAAAGTCCGCGGCGGATCGGGTGGCTCAAGGACCTGATGGCCGAGGCGCCGCCGTTTGACGAACTGGAACCGCTGGGCAACGACCAGGGCCGTTACCTGCTGGCGAAGAACGGCGAGTACTACCTGCTGTATTGCGTCGACACGCGCCCCCAGACGGTTGAGCTGGGAGGTTCCCGACCCTACAAGGTCGACCTGGTTGATCCGTGGGAGATGACCGTGCTGCCCCTGGGCACGGCACAGAGCGGCGAGAGCGTCGTTCGCCCCGTGGGGCCTGACGTTGCTTATCGTTTCACACCCTACGGCGACGGCGAACCGCGGCGGCCCGAGGTGAAGATTTCGGCGTCGGCGACCGAAGGCATCGCGCCCTTGACGGTGAGGTTCGACGCCAAGACCGACGCTGCACCGGTTTGGCAGTTCGGCGACGGTTCCCGTTCGACGGAGACTGCGCCGACGCACGTTTATCGGGAGCCCGGCATCTACCGCGTCACGCTTCGCGTGGCTGATGCGGGGGGCGCCGAGGCCGCCGACATGATTCAGATTGCCGTGGATCGCAATACGACCGAGCCGATCGTCCGGGCCGGCTTCGTCCGCGGCGAGAAACCCGAGCTTTCCCTCAAGGGCACCGCGAAGCGGGGCGAGGGGGGAAGCATCGTTTTCTCCGAAACGGAACCGTGGGGCTGGGGCGAGGCAAGTGATGATGCGCTCGAGCCGCTTTGCGGCCTGCGTTCCTTCACGATCACGGGATGGCTGAAACCGGCGAGCCTGAAGACCGGGTCGGGCGGCAATCGCGTCGTCTTCTGTCTGATGAAGGACCGCTCCGGAATCGACCTGGTTTGCCACTCCGACGGCCGCATGCGGCTGTCGGTGAATGAGTGGCCCGACCGCGTTCAGAACGACAGCTCAGCGGGGACACTGGTGGTCGGCCGCTGGACGCGGTTCGCGGTGACCTACGACGCCGGCAAGGCGAGCGACAACGTCTCGTGGTACTTCAGCGAGCCGCAGGAGTTGCCCGGCGGCGCGTCGCTCGTGCTCGACTGCCGAACGACCTACGATGCCGGCCCGGTGGACAACCGCGTGGGCCCGCTGGCGATCGGCAACTTCAACCGGACGATGCACAGCTACGGGCTGGACCGGCAGTTTCGGGGCGAGGTTCGGGAGCTGGAGATTGTGGGCAGCCGGATCAGCGGGCGTGGTGCGTTGCCGGTGGAGGAGTTGAATCGACGGTGACCGGGCTCGCAGCGAGTGAATGACGAAGGGCGTTTCGGTGGTTGAGGGGGATCGTGGCGCGGGACGGTTTGCGTGCCGGGCAGTGTTGCGGATATCCGGGATATCCGGGGACACGAACCGAAATCGGCAAGATGGAAAGAGGTGAATGCTGCCCACAACCGCGTGATCGGTTCGCGTCCGTGGAATCCCGCGGATTCTGCGGAAGAAGCAGAAAAGAAGATGGGGGAAAGGAAAATGTTGGTCGGTTGGGCCAAGTTTCCTCAGATCGGGCAGCGTAACTGCGCGAGAAGTGCGAAGATGTAGACGAGAACGACGAAGATTACGGTGAGCGGCCTGTTCACACCATGTTGTCTTTGTCGTCAAGTTTAAGCGAGTCCAGCATCCTTTGAGCATGTCGGAGAAGATCTTCGATATCGACCAGTGCGTCCGATCCAAAGGCGACGACCTGTGCGGGAACGTCACGTCCCTCCATCACGTGGTCAAGAAGAAATGACCAGATGGGTGGTGCCAACGAACGGAAGCCGAGATCGCGAAGTCTATCAGCCGGGTGGATTTTGGTAACGGGCACGTCAAGGGAGGCGGCGATCCCTTTGCGGATCCGCTTGACCAACTCGGGATCGTGATCCGGGAAATGGTCCAGGAATTCTCCCTCTGTGACGTCTGGTCGAGCTTGGAGTTCTCGTTGAACGGCACGCCAAGCGCGACGGTATCGAAGGTTGTCGCGCAAGGCGCAGATGAAGACCGCCAAGGCGATGCAGAACCCGAGTCCACCACCCAAGCCCGCTCCCTCGGCGATGCTGGTGTCAGCATCGAAAAGGGAAGCTATGAAGGCAACGGCGAAAACGGCGAGTCCGACGATCGCCGAACATCCAATGATCCCACGCATGATACTTTGAGGACCCGTCAGCAATTCTCGCAGATGACATTGATGATTGTAGTGAGGAGTTCCGGCATGATGCGACCGTTTCCAGGTAGAACGCGTAACATGGTGGGCCGCGTTGGCGTTTTGGTTGTGGATTGCGGTTCACAACTGGCACGCGTTCGATAAGGCGAACGAATACCGTCTTGGTTCACTTGGCCCACCCTACGGGCTACGGGCAGGATTAGTGCGTCTCCGTCTTCTTTGCCAGTTCGTGCACCTTGTCGACCATGAGTTTCTCGACCGACGGTGCGAACGGGCCGGGGAACGAGGTGTAGAGCATGGCGCCGCCGCCTTCGTAGCCGCCCTCTTCGAGAACGCGGAAGGAGGGGAGGTAGCCGAAAACGTCGTTGGAGTAGCCGGCGACCCAGACGGCCGGGCCGGCCAGCTCCGACTTGAACCGGAGCGAGTAGTCGACCACGGTCTCCCCGGGCAATGCCACCAGGATCAGGTCTGAGCCGAACCGCACCACCTGCACCGGAACGGAATAGCTGGTGCAGAGCTTTCCCGACTCCTCCAGTTCCTTGAGCAACACGTCTGCGTGCTGCTTCTCCCATTTGTTCTTGGATTGCGCTGCTTCCTCAAGCTGCTCGCGGTTGGGCGGTTCGGCGAACTCGAGAGTGACCTCACCCAGGGCCGTGCGAAGCGGGCCGTGGACCGGCCTGGCGACGGTTTGCAGGGCGGCCTCCACACCGTTCGACAGCGCCCGGCCATGCTGCCGGCACAATTCGAGTTCGCCTCGTGGATAGGGATTCTGGTCGGCGCCGCATCCCTGCACGAACAAGGCCGTCACGCCGGGATGGGCTTCTTCCAGGTTGCGCTGGGCAAAACCGGAGTAGTCGCCGCAGTACTGGTAGAAGCTGAGTGTCGTCGAATGGCAAGCGTAGCCGAACAGCAGGGCCTTCAGCTTTTTGTCGGGCCCGGCGACCTGGAGCACGGGCACGTCGTGATCGACCGGACCGTCGGGATTGGGATGGTTGCTGAAGCCGTTCTTCATCGGAGTCCGGCGGTTCATGGCGAAGCCTGCCCGGGCATGGCAGTAGCTCAGAGAGACAGGCGACAGATCGTCGATCGCCTTGCCGACCACTTCGAGCAGTTTCTGTTGCAGGGTCTCCAGGTAAGCCCGGCACTGCTCGGCGCGGTCGGTGGGCAGATAGACCTTATTGGGACGCAGTTCGGGGCCGCAGTGCGTGTGCGAAGCGTTGACGAGCAGGGCTTGGGGCGGCAACCCGTACTTCCGGCCCACCTGGGCCTCCAGCCAGTTGCGGACGTCTCTGGGGATGCTGATCAGGTCGAGAGTGACGACGGCCAGCCGGGCGCCGGCAGCGTCTTCGAGAACCAAGGATTTGGCATTCAGGTCGTGAACCTTGCCCTCGGCCGGTTTGTCGCGAGACGCATAGCCGGCCATCCACATCATTTCATCGGGCGTGATGACAACGGCAGCGGTACCTGCCTTCCATTCAACTTCCGGCTCCGCAGCCTGAACGGGCGGCAGGCCCGGCCGGGCAACCAGGGCGAAAAGGGCGATCCACAAAGACGCTCGGACAACAACAGGGCTGCGCATCGGTACTTCTCCGTCACAGGGGCAGAATCGGCCAATCAGACTGTGATGGATGTTACCACGGGGAAGATCGCGATGCGAGCAGGCGGGTTGAAATCAAATCTCACCGCCGCGTGGTAGGATTCTATTACTCCCGGTTGCCGGCAGCAACACCAGTTGGAGCGGGGGAGGAAGAGACGTGCCGGCGCTCGACGACCGCGGCTTCCGGCTTGGGCGCCGCTTCTCGAACGGCGGCGGGCCTGGTTTGCAGAGCGTGGAGGAGGAATTTGCCGGATCGCTGGCGGTAGGCGTTGCGATCGACGTGGACCGCCTCGGCATGCCGCGCGCCGGGAACAATCCAGAGCTGGCACTGCCCGCCGATCTGGGAGGCTAGGGTGCGGACGGCGTCGAGGCCTACGTGCACGTCGTTACGCCCGTGGATCATCAGGACGGGCACGTGGACCTGCGGGGCGATGTTGGCCAGGTCGAATGCCGGTTTCGGACGGCGTCGAATTAGACGTGTGGCCAGGCACCGCCACCAACCGATCTTGCCCGTGGCACGGCGCGAGGGCGAGGCTCCCGGAAACGGCTCAATACTGTCGAGGACGAGGGCATGAATCGCCGATTCTTCGGCGGCCGCACAGAGGGCGATGGCGGCTCCCTTGCCGACCCCGAAAACACCCAGGCGAGGCTTGGTGGAGGAGGACCGTGAAACAGCGGCTCGCACGGCGGCTCGCAGGTCCGCCACATCGGCCTTGGTCACCTCAAAGGCGTCGTCCCAGCGGCACGGGGCTTCATTCCGGCCGTGGCGGCGATAGTTGAAGGTGAACACGTCGAAGCCGACGGAGCGCAGATGCTCGACATAGGACAGGGCATTCCAACGATCGCCGTTCAACTCGTGGCTGTAGACGACGATTCCCGCGATCTCCTCGGCCAAACGGGGGAGATACGTGCCGACCAGGCCGGTTCCGTCGCCGGTCTCGAAACGGATCTCTTCGCCCTCCTCGATGGGCTCGCGCCAGTGGGTGGGCAGCCAGGGCCGCCGCCGGCACGACTCGTCCGCCACCGCGATGGGCAGAACGCGAGCCACGACGTTCAACACGAGGGCCAGCAGAAGGAGAATAAGAAGCAATCCGAAGATGCTACTCACGGCGATCCCGTCGCAGAGACAATGTTCGTCAGAAAGAGCGTCCGGCCATGTGACGTACAAGGAGTTGACAGCGACCTCGGACAGCAAGCGACCGGCTTGCCTCGTCCGCGATCAGGCGCTGCGGAGGCGTACACCGCTCCCATTCCGCTAACACTCGCAGCGTGCTTAGAAAGCTCCATTTTACTCGCCGCGGTCCGCTCGCCGACCCCACCACCGGGCGGATTTCGCCAGGATTTGTGGGGGTAGGGCACGAAACGCTGTTTCCAGCCATCCGTTATGGGGATGGGAATTCCACCAACCGAGGGCGTTCACCAGCTACGGGGCGTTCTGGGATGGTTGGCAATCCTCGCCTGCGGCAGCGGGTTAAACGAGTGTGTCGCAAAGGTTTCGGTTCTCTGCACCACCCCGAAGTGGCACTGCTTTCACAGAGCGAAAGACGACAATAGGACAGTCATTGGTTCGGCAGTCGATATCTAACGGGATTGGGCCAACAGCACGAGGTTCAGGTAGTCGACGGCGATGGCGATGGCTTCGTCGAGATACATCTCGCGTTTGACACCCGACTCGTTCCCGTCCACAACGTCTTCGAAGGCCTCTTGCTCCTCCTTGTCGGCGTCGATCTTCTCGAGTTCGGCACGGAACTTCTCTTCGTTCAACGTGATGGTCTGGCGGTCCTTCTGTTCGAGATAGAGTTCGACGTTGCGCTTGACTCGCTGAAAATCCTCAGACTTGTCGCAGCGTTTGCTGGAGAGGAGACGCAACTGCTGGCGAATTGCATCGTTGACCTGTCCGTAGTTCTTGTGATCGGCCGGTTCGACCTGGTCGAAGGCGACCGCGTAGTCCAGGTCGGACTCGCCCACGTCGTAATGGGTCGTCATGGAAGGGATTTCGATATCGGCGACGACGCCCCGATTCTGGGTGCTGGCGCCGCTGGGACGATAGAACTGTTGCATGGTGATTTTGAGGGCACCGTAGGGGGGCGGGTTGCGCATCCCTTGAAACAGTTGCAGTCCCAGATCCATGAGACTTTGCACGGTGCCTTTTCCGTGGGTCGAGTGGTCGCCGATGATGAGTCCGCGACCGTAGTCTTGAATAGCCCCGGCGAGGATTTCGCTAGCGCTGGCGCTGAATTTGCTGGTCATGACCACGAGCGGACCTTTCCACAGGATGCTCGTGTCGTTGTCTTCATAAGCCTGGACGTAGCCGTCGGGACCCTTGACCTGCACGACCGGTCCGCCTTCGATGAACAATCCCGTCAGGTTGATGGCTTCCTGGAGCGAACCGCCGCCGTTGCGGCGGAGATCGAGGACCACGGCATCGACCCGCTGCGAGTTGAAATCCTCCAGAATCTTCCGCACGTCGCGGGTCGTACTTCGGAAGTCCGGATCGCCTCGCCGTGCGCCGTCCATGTCGAGGTAGAAACTCGGCAGATTGATCACGCCGATCTTGAACGGCTCTCCCGAAGGTTTTGTGCCGTGCTCGAAGACCGCCTGCTGAGCCTCGCTGTCCTTCAATTCGATCTTGTCACGCTGGATGTTGATGATGCGACGGTTCAGCCCGTCGGTATCCGTAACTTCCAGCCGCACGATCGTGCCGGCTTTGCCGCGGATTCTGTCGACGACCTCGCGGAGCTTCATGTCGACGACGTCCTCGATCTCTCCGTCAGTGCCCTGGCCGACGCCGATGATCCGGTCTTCGGCCTTGAGGCCGCCTTCCTTGTCGGCAGCCCCTTCGGGGATGATCTTGTTGACGACCGTATAGCCGTCGATGGACCGCAATTCGGCCCCGATTCCGTCGAGTTCGAGCCGCATCTGGATCTCGAAGTTGGTGTAGGAATTGGGCGACATGTAGGTCGTATGGGGATCGAAGGACATGGTCAGCGCCGACAGGTACATCTCCAGGAGTTCGTCCCGGTCGGTTTGGTGCATTCGCTTGGCGAAACTGACATAGCGGCGCCGCACCTTTTCCTTCTGCTTCTCCTCCGTCAAGCCTTCGTCGTCCACCCGGAGACGCAGCAGATCGAACTTGATCCGCTTGCGCCAGAGTTCGCGAGCTTCGGCCTCGTTGGTCGCATACTGAGCCACATCCGGGTCGCGAATGATCTGTTCATCGAGGGTGAAATCGTGCTTCATCTCGATGGCCTCCTCGGCCCAGGCCACCCGTTCGTCGATTCGCTTGAGGAAGACCCGAAAGACGTCGTAGGCGAACTGGATCTCACCCTTCTGGATCTGATCGTCGAGCAGCAGCCGCTGCTTTTCGAAAGCGTCGATATCCGATTGCAGGAAATAGACCTTCATCGGATCGAGCGTCTTCAGGTACATGTCGAGAAATCGCTTGGAAATCTCGTCGTCGAGCTCGTGCTTCGACAGGTGCTGTTCCTGGATGTAGTACGAGACCAACTTGGTGATCTGCTTGTCGAGGGGCGTCGGTCCCACCGGATCTGCCGAGGCCGGAAGCCAGGCTCCCGAAAGGAGAATGCCCGCCAGGACGAGCAGGGGAAGCCCATATCGACATGCCGACGGCTTGCACAACGTCATTCAGAAATCCTCTTCATACTTAGGCGGGAAAAGACTGCCAGTACTGCGATATTGTCGCTACGCATGGTAATGGCGATCACGAAACCGAACAAGGTCGACCTAAGGGCCGCCTCTTTCCATCATACGCGAAATCGCGGCGGAGGTTTCTCCAATACTTCCACCCCCCATTGTGGCTGGCACCTGGTTGGAGGTCGAAATCCGGACGATTCCCGTTTTGTTTCGAATCTCAGAGTCCGGTCATCTGGCGGCTATCCGGCTTCGCGGGTGAAATGGTTTCCTGAGGCCTGGACGGCAAGATCCAGCACGCAATCAACGAGACGCGGATCTGGCCCCAACGCCCCTACACTAACCCACTCGATATGGGGGAACTGCTTCCCCAACCTTTCCACTCGCGAGCGGATCTGACTGAGAAGCCGACCAGGGTAGAGGAGGTGCGGCTGGACGACGATTCGAGCGGGTAGATCCGCCATCGCCCTCTGCAAGCCGTCGTCAAGGGTGGGCTGAGTCAGCGACAGAAAGCACGGGAGGAAGTCGGCCTCCCGGTCCTCGAAACGCCGGGATGCGGCCCAGCGAGAGACCTCCCCGCGAACGAGCGGGTCGCGGCTGCCGCGAGCCACGAGTACGTACTTTGTGTGGCTCAGGCGAGCGGGACGTCCGTCCAGCGTCTCCGCCAAACGCGAGTTGGCTATGCTCACCAATTGTGGATGGCTCCCAAGATGCGCGGTGAAGCAAACGAGCATGTTGGACAGTCTTGCCAGCGACCGCCCGACCTCGCTGGGGATGTCGAAGCGGACGTGGCGACCGGCCGTGAGGAGCAGGGGGACGACAATCGTTCGCGTAACACCCCTGCGGGAGAGAGCCGTCAAACCCTCATCAATGGTGGGGCGTGCCAGTTCGAGATAGCAGGGCTGGACAGGGGTGCCTCGCAGCCTCAATGCAACTTCGCGGCACAGTCCAGGCAGAGGAAGATTGCTCCCGGGGTCTCGCGAGCCATGGCCCACCACCAGGATGCCGGTCTCAGCACCAGAATCAAAAGGAACCAACTCTTCAACCTTTTCGCAGTCAATAGGGAGTGCCAGACACGGCTGCAACCCGATTCTAGCAGCCCGTCGAGGAAGTCAACCGGTTCGCGTCCCCTCCAGCTCTCACGGCGACGCCGGACAACTCGACACGGCGAACAGCGTCTGGCTACAATTCTGGTCTAAGCTTCATTTCCGTTCGGTCATTCCGTCTTTGCTCCTTTGGGCAGAGCATCCGTTTCTTCTGAGGCAAATTCGATTTCATGTTCCCGACACAGTGCATCACCAAATCGATGATTCTGGGCCTGATCCTGGTGCAGGCGGCCTTCGCCCAGGAGTGGCCGCGGTTCCGCGGGCCGAACGGGGAAGGCCTTTCGCCGGACTCGAGTTTCCCTGTCCGCTGGACGAACGACGACTACCTCTGGAGGAAGGAGTTGCCGGGAATCGGCTACTCCTCGCCGGTCGTGTGCGGCCCTCGGCTGTTCATCACCAGTGCGCTGGAGGAGGACGCGACGCAGATCATTTCCTGTCTGTCGACCACAGACGGAACGATCCTCTGGCAACAGAGGTATGCTTCCACGAAGCACGATCGCCACCCGTTCAATTGTTTCGCATCGAGCACTCCGGCGTTGGACGAGGATGCGCTCTACTTCCTGTGGGCAAATCCCGAGCAGTTCGCGGTGGTCAAGTTGGCGCAGGAAACCGGGAAAGAGGTTTGGCGCCGGGACCTTGGCGCGTTTGCTGCAGAACACGCGTTTGGGGCCTCGCCGATCGTCTACCAGGGCCTAGTCATCGTGCCCAACGACCAGGACGGAGACAGTTCGATCGTGGCTCTGGACCGCGGCACGGGCGAGATCCGATGGAAGGCGCCGCGCCGCGCCGAGAAGACGGCTTACTCGACACCTTGTTTGTACACGCCGGAGGCGGGCGCCGCGCAACTGATTGTGACCAGTTGGGCTCACGGATTCAGCGGGCTGGATCCTCAGACGGGCAAGACGTTCTGGGAACTGCCGATTTTCAAGAATCGAGTGGTCAATTCGCCGTTGGTCTGTTCAGGGCTGGTCATTGCCTGTTCCGGTACCGGCGGCATCGGGCGGCAGATGTTCGCGGTGCGTCCCGGCCAACCGGAACGCGGAATCGAGGCGGAAGTCGTTTACGAGCCAAAGGGCTCCCTGCCTTACGTGGTGACGCCCGTGGCTTGCGGCGATCTGCTGTTCTCCTGGTTCGACAAGGGCGTTGTGACGTGCCTCGAGATTGCCAGCGGCGAGAAGATCTGGCAGGAGCGGATCGGGGGCGACTATTTCGGCTCCCCTGTGTGCGCCGGCGGGAAGCTTTACTGTATTTCCCGTGAAGGACAAGTGGTGGTCCTGTCGGCGTCTCGAGAATTCGAGGAGCTTGGCAGGGTCGATCTCGGCGAGCCGTCTCACAGCACGCCCGCAATCGCAGGCGGCGTCATGTACTTGCGGACCAAGTCTCGCATTATGGCGTTGGGGAGCAAGTGACGGCGGAGGAATCTGCGCTGTAGTCCTCACCTGTGCGTACCGCCCAGAGGACGAGTCCGCAGACGATCGCCATCATCGCCGCGGCCGACCAGAAGGGGACGCTGGGCCAGACGGAGTAGAGCCAGACGCCGAACAGGATGCCGGTGATTCGGGCCATGGCGCTAACGCTCTCGCCGGCGCCGAGGATGCCGCCTTGTTCGGCCGGGTCGGTGCGGCGCGAGATGAGGGCTTGAATTGCCGGGAAGACGAAGGCGATCCCGCCCACTTCGACGGCGGCCGCGAACATCAGTAGCGGTATCCCGCCCCATCTGGTCTCCCCCATCACGGCCAGCAGCACGAATCCGGCGACCGAGAGGAGCACGCCAGTCACGGCAAGCTTTGCTTCGCTCACCGTGTTGGCCAGCCGGCGGACGAGGACGCCTTGCACGAGGCACTGGATGACGCCGATATAGGCGAACACGAGGAAGACACGAAGGCTCACCAGCCAACGGTCATGATCCGTGAGCGTCTCTGCCGCCGTCGTCTGCCTGCTTTGGATCTTGAGGGTATCGTTGATGAGCAGCGAAATCGTGCCTTCGAAGTTGGCCAGTGCAAACACGCTGAAGAACACGACCACCAGTAGAACGGCAATCGACGGGACTTTGATCGCGTCGAGCAGTAAGTGCAGATGGAAGTGCCTCCGCTCTTCCGGAGCCTTTTCACGACGGAGCGATTCCGGCAATTTGAACAGGGCGAAGCACAGGGCGATTGCAGAAAGCCCGGAGGCCGCATAGCCGGGCCACGGGCTGACGCCTGCATCTCGCGAAACAAAGGTCGCGGCCGCCCCGATCAACGGTCCCAGGGTGAATCCGAGCCCGAAGGCCGCCCCGATCAGCGCCATTCCCCTGGCTCGCTTCTCCGGGGTCGTCACGTCGGCGATGTAGGCCTGGGCCGTGGGGATCGTGGCGCCGGCGATCCCGGCGCCGATCCTGGCCACGAACATCCACGGCAGGCTCCGCCAGGCCGACGCCAGGCCGAAGAGAAAGTAGAACGTGGTGGAGCCCGTCAGGCTCATGAGGAGAATCGGTCGCCGGCCGAAGCGGTCCGACAGGCGTCCCCAGACCGGCGCGAACAGGAACTGCATCATCGTGTAGCAGCTCATCAGGATACCCAGCGTCATTCCGGCGGTTGCCGGCGACATGGTCGACGTCAGTTCTTCACCGTAGATCGGCAGCAGAGGCAGGACCAGTCCGAAACCGAGCAGATCGATGCAGACCGTGACGAAGACGAGGAAGAGGGCGGTCTTGGGGGCGGGTCGGGGCATGGGGCTGGTACGGGCGCCGGAGGGTGCAGGGCAGAAGTTGACGGAAACGCGGAATTATGCCTGGCGGTTGCCGCAGCGGCAACCGCTAGCCCGGGGGTCGGCCGAGGCGTATTATGTCGAGGTCTGCCCATGCACGCCGCAGATCGACGTTCAATTCGCTTGCTGGGGAGGGAGAAAGAAGGACCAGATGGAATTCCAACCTGTCAACCTGGCGCTTGAAGGCAACCTGTTGCGGATCGATTGGAGCGACGGCAAGTCGATCCTTTACGATCCGATTCAACTCCGCCAACATTGCCCTTGTGCCACCTGCCACAGCGAACGAGCGCAAGCGGCCGCCGAGGGGAAGGTACCGGAGTCGAGCGGCTCGCCCGTCACCGTCACCGCCATGGACCCCGCGGGAAACTACGCCTACAAGATCACCTTCAGCGACGGGCACAGCACGGGGTTGTTTACATTGGCTCTGCTTCGGGAGTTGGGAGGGGCTGAGTAGCCTGGCCCTTCACGCCATATCTTCGAGTTCTTCCAGCCAGATCCGCATTTCGTGGTCGTATTCGCTGGCCAGATCGCCTTTGACGAGCTGGCGGTGGAAGCCGGCGGCGCCGTCCTGGAGGACGTCGGCGGCCTCGGCGCTGGGGAAGCGGCGCATCGGATCGGGGGCGATCAGTTGGCGCAGGAAGCCCATGAGCAGGTCGCTGGAGACGACTTCCTCGGGGAGCAAGTAGGGTAGCTTCTGGGCGAGGAAGCGTTTGGCTTCGAGGAGTTCGCGATAGCCCGTGCGACCGTCGAAAGGAGGCACGCCGGCAAGCATTTCGATGAGGACGTAGCCGAGGCTGGCCAGGTCGGAACGAGCGGTACAGGGACCGCCTTCGAGGACCTCGGGGGCCGCGTAGGCTGGGGTGCAGGTGCGGCGCGCGGGGATGTCGTCGAGGGCGAAGGCCGACCCGATGTCGACGATCTTGGCGTTGCCCGTGCGTTTGAGCATGATGTTCGACGGCTTGATGTCGCCATGGACGATGTCCTGGCGATGGAGAGCGGCCAGGGCGGCAAGACAGTCGCGAATGATGGCAATGGCGACGCCCGGCTTGACGCGGGGCTGGACGGGTCCGTTAGTGACAATGACCCGGTTGATATACGTCCAGCGGCGGTTGCTGACGCGCGACTGGAGCCACTCGAGCATGCTGTTGCGGAGCAGGTGGCTGAGATCGTAGCCGTCGACCCATTCCATCTCCATCATTCGGATGCAACGGCGGTCGACCCAGTTGTGGACGTCGAGGAGGTTGTCCTGCTGGATTTCGGCGACGCGCGCGGCGATCGCGGCCATGCGGCCCATGGCCTCATTGTAGGAGCGTTCGTCTTCGTAGCGTTCGGGGGAGAAGACCTTGATGGCAACGGGAAGGGTGAAATTGTCCGTCCCGCGGCGTTCACTCAGGTAGACTACGCCTTGGCCGCCCGAACCGAGCGGGCGAATCAGGTGATGATGCTCGGTCCAACTGAGCCGCTTCTCCTGGATGATCGTACGATAGCGTGAAAGTAGTTCTTCCGGACAAGCCGAAGTGGTCGACCCGCCCAAGGTTCGGGTGGGGCTCCCCTCCGGAAAAGTCGTCGTCGTCATTGGGGGTCCTCGATGCAACCGGGCAGTCCGTGCCAAGCATTCCTGGTCAGGGGATCATTGTAAGCCAGACAAACGAAACGAGGAAGAGCAGCGAGCTAGCCTGTTGGGGGGGTGGCTGGATGGTCGATGGGTTTACCGACTGTCTGGATTCCCGCCTGCGCGGGAATGGCACGGGAGCCGGCTATCTTGGAACCATTGTTCCCAGGAATCCCGCACGTCCAGTAATCAGAGCGAGTCGACGATGTCGGTCCATAGGGGATAGCCAGCGCCGCGAATGGGGAACCCTAAATGCTTGTCGGTGAGGAAGTTGACCAACGGCTCTCCTGTCTGCCAGCGTCGGAGGTTCTCGCAGAAGAGCTTCGTCATATTGTCGATACGCCAACTGCTCTGTCCGCCAACATGGGGGGTAATGATGACGTTGGGGAGATCCCAGAGCCGGGAATCGACGGGTAGCGGTTCGGGTTCGGTCACATCCATGACCGCGCCGGCGATTCGCCCTTTTTCGAGGCGGTCGACCAGATCATCCGTGACGACCAATGGGCCCCGGGCCATGTTGGCCAGAAGGGCGTGCGGCGCCATGAGGTCGAGCTTATCGCCGGTGATGATGCCGCGAGTCGTTTCGTTCAAGGGGAGACAGAGGACGACGAAGTCGGATTGACCGAGTAGTTGATCCAGCTTGTCGGCAGGCCACAGTTCGTCGACGGTATCGGTCCGATCGGTGGGGAAGAGGTCGGTGGCGACGGTCCGCGTTTTGAAGGGGCGCAGCAACTCGGCCAGCCGGCGTCCGACGCCGCCGAAACCGACGATTCCGACGGTGGAACGGGTGAGATCCCGGGTGGGTCGCCGAATGAACTCCTTGATTTGCTGGGCCCGGAAGTAGACCGGCAGACTTCGACACCAGCCGGTCAGCAGAGCAATGGTGTGCTCGGCAACCTGGTCGGCGAGTACGGCCGAGGCGCTGGTGATGGGGATGTTGGAGGCGATGACGGAGGGGACCAGGCAATGGTCCATGCCGGCGGCCGAGGATTGGATCCATTGGAGGCGTCCGGCGGCAACCACCCCGTCCCAATCGACGGGGACTTTGGCATGGCCGCAGAAGATATCGGCGGTGAAGAGCTGTTCGGCAATGGCTGCCTGACCGGCATCGATGATTTCGGCATCGGCAGGGGCGGCGGCTCGGATTTGGTCGATGTGATGGGCTTCGACGGGATAGCAGAGGACGATACGCATCAGTTGGACTCGATGTAGAATGAAATGAGAATCACCGCAGGGTTGCGGGCGGCAGTTCAGGGCAGAAAAGCGTCTATTATACGGCTCATCGCAGACGCCGTTAAGTTCGCGGAGAGCGGCTAGAATTTCAGTTCGGAACATGTGCACATGGTGCATGCGTTTTCTTATGGTGACTGGGATGCGGACTCGGCCCACATTGGGGCTGGATCGTCGAGAGATTCAAGAGCGTCGCCTCCCGAGTATTCCCCGATGGGGTGTTGCGGAGCAAGTCCGACCGGGGGATCAGGGTCGATCGTTGTTTTTCGACAGTTCTGCCTGAAAGAAAGCGATTGTGCTCGAATGAGGTGTTTTTGGGCGACCCGGAGTGCTGGCAGGATTGTGTCAGGGTGACTAGAATCATTGAATCAGGAGGAGTTGCGTACCAAAGAAGTTACCCGCCTTGTGTGCAACTGGCATCCGCCGAACTCCGCCAGCGGCTGAGGGCATAGTCTCTGTGTCGATTCCCGGACCGGACACTCCGTGTATTCCGGGATTCCGAGATGCCCGCACCCATACCTGCACACGGTGTTTGATCCACCGACCTGCATCCTGCACGACAGTGAGAGGAGGTTTCCCCTGAACGGCAAGAAGTATCAGATCGGCCTGTTGGCCGTTGTGCTCTTGGTGGCGTTGAGGCTCACCATAGGATGGCACTTCTTTTATGAAGGAGTGTGGAAGATCGCGAATGCCGACAAGTTTTCGGCGGGCGAATTCCTGACGATTTCGAAGGGTCCGTTTGCGCCGCTTTTCTATGCGATGGTGTCGGACCTGGACGGGCGCGTGCGGCTGGCCATGGAGCCGGTGAAGGACGAGAAGAAAGCCAAAGAGGGTTGGGTGACCAGCCCGGTCTATCTGGCCGCCTGGACGGAGACGAAGGACCGGTTCGTCAAACAGAACCGTCTTAGCGAGGAGCAGTTGAAGGCCATCGACGAGACATTCAAGCAGTACGAGGTATCGCTTGAAGAGTTCATGACGGACAACAAGGAGGATATCGACGCGCACTTCGGCGCTTTGGACCGTTACCTCGCGCGGCGGAAGTCGGGGGTCAACAACGCGGCCCACGAGAAGAAGCGGATTTGGGACGAGCAGATGAAGCTTCGCGGCGAGGCGGACGGCTGGCTTGCCGATCTGGACGCCATGGGCGATGAGATGAGCATGGCGATGTTCAGCGTCCTGGACGACGAGCAGAAGTCGCGTGCCAAGGTTCCGCAAGTGGTGACCGCTCCGGAAAAGCTGCCGGTTCCGATTCCCTTTGTGAAAACCCAAGCGCAGTTCCTGGATCTTGCGGTCACCTACGGGCTGACGGCCATCGGCCTGTGCATGCTGTTGGGCTTCTGCAATCGGCTGGCGTGCCTGGGGGGCGGGGCGTTTCTGATCTCGGTATTGATGACCCAGCCGCCTTGGCCGACGATCTATCCGCCGGCACCCGAGGTTGTGGGGCACGCCTTAATCGTGGACAAGAACTTTGTGGAAATGGTGGCGATTTTTATGCTGGCCGCGCTTCCGGTGGGACGCTGGGCCGGCCTGGACCATTTCCTTTACCATTGGATCGGTCGCCCGATCGAGGCGAGAATCCCGTTCCTGCGGAAATTGAACGACTGAGCGGGCCGGGAATTGAGGCGGAGACGCCGACCGTGTTTCCGTACTCAGTTCGAGCGTGTTTCCAACCGGATCGAGAACCTCAACAAGGTGAATGAAATATGAGTCCCAGTCTTGACGAGAAACCAGCAGGAAGAGGGCGTGGAGATTTCAGTCGCCGCGACTTCATCAAGGGCGGCCTTGTGGGCGGCGCCGTGGCTGCGGGGAGCATGGGTGCGTTCTATTTCGGATACGGGGCCGCCGAGGGGCACCCGATTCGAGTGGGCGTGCTGGGCACGGGCGACGAAGGGAGCGTGCTGCTGGGCGCCATCAACCCGGAGTACGTCGAGGTGAAGGCAATCGCCGACATCCGTCCGTACAACGTGTGGCGGGCGTTCAACGGCGATCAGGAGGCGCTCGGTCCGCGTCCGGGCCTGATGAGCGTTTACGGGTGGCCGACGGAGACCGAGGCCCGGCGGCACGTGAAGGTTTACGGTGCGTATCAGGAATTGCTGGAGAATGCGAAGGCCGACGGCTTGGAGGCGATCATCATCGCCTTGCCGCTGCACCTGCACGCTCCGGCCGCGATCGCCGCCATGAAGATGGGCCTGCACGTTCTGACGGAGAAACTGATGGGGCACAGCGTGCACGAGTGCAAGGAGATGTGCCGGGTGGCGGCGACGACCCACAAGCATTTGGCCACCGGTCACCAGCGTCACTACAACATTCTCTACGAGGAGGCCATGGACGCGATCCGGCGAGGGCACCTCGGCGCCATCCATTACATCCGCGCCCAGTGGCATCGGGGCAACATGCCCGGTTCGGACAGTTGGCAGATGCCCATGCCGAAGGACGTCAAGCCCACCGATTCCCAGGCGGCTGCGCTGCAGAAGACGCTCGACAGTTGGAAAAGGCAACTGGCCAGCGCACGGGGCCGCGACATCGACGTGTGGGCCAAGAAGGTTGCCCAGAAGGAGATGCAGCTTGAGGACTATGTGCTCAAGACGATCGCCAAGGAGCAGGGCTACGAGGACATGAAGTTCAAGGCCGGCAAGGAAGTTTACGACCGTCCCGCGGCAGAAGAGTTGATCCGCTGGCGGCTATGGCAACGGACCGGGGGCGGCCTGATGGCCGAACTGGGCAGCCACCAGTTGGACGCGGCGAGCATCTTCATCTCGGCCATGCACGGCGGGGTGAAGCAGCATCCGATCAGCGTGATGTGCGCGTCGAACCGGCCGATCTTCGGGCTCGACCGCGAGGCCGACGACCACGTGTGCTGCATTTACGAGTTCCCGGCCCCGGGCTACAACTCGGATCCGAAGAGCTTCGACAACAGCAAGCGGATCGGCGTGCAGTACGCATCGATCAACGGCAACGGCTTCGGCGGCTACGGCGAGATCGTCTACGGCACCAAGGGGACCTTGATCCTGGCAAGAGAGACGGAAAAGACGATCTACCGCGACGAGAGCGCCAGCAAGGTGAAGACGTCGGCAGGTCCGGCGGCATTGGACACGCAGGCGAGCGGCGCCGCGCAGACGGCCGAGGCCGCTGCGGGGCCGACCAATGTAAGCCGCGGCTATCGCGAAGAGATCGAGCACTTCGCCTGGTGCATCCGGGTGAATCCGAACAACACGGACCCGGATATCCAGCCGCGCTGCTACCCGAAGGTGGCCATGGCCGATGCGGTCATCGCGTTGACCACCAATATCGCTGCCGAACAAGGCAAGCGGATCGACTTCCAGGAGTCGTGGTTCGATCCCGACAGCGACGAGACGCCCGAGGGCATGGCCCCGGACGTGACGCGTTACTCCTCTTGAACGGCGAGACCGATCGAACTGGCGTCAGGCCCGGCCTGACCTGCGGCGAAGAACAGAACACAACGATATAAGACCCAAAGGCAAGTCACGATGGATTTAACTCCGGAATCCAAAGAGATCGGCAGGGAGAACTTTCGTTCGGCGATCGGCAGTTCGGTCGTTCGGCGGAGTTTTCTGACCAAAGGCATCCAGAAGGGAATCAGCTCGGGAAACGGGCTGGGACCCTACTACTACGGCTACAGCGAGAAGGTCGAACGGCCTCTGCGCGTGGGCGTGATCGGCACGGGCGACGAGGGAAGCGTGCTGATCAACGCGCTCAATCCGAAGTATGTGGAGGTCGTGGCGATTGCCGACATTCGCCCCTACAACGTGTGGCGGGCGTTTCACGGCGACTACGACAGCCCGGTGGCCCGTGCGGCACGCTGCGGGTTGATGGAGAAATACGGCTGGAAGACAGAAGATGAGGCGAAGAAGCACGTCAAGGTCTATGGGCCGTACCAGGATTTGCTGGAGAATGCGGAAGCCGACGGAGTCGAGGCAGTCATCATCGCTCTGCCGCTCCATCTGCATGCCGCGGCCGCAATCGCCGCCATGAAGAAGGGTTTGCACGTGCTGACCGAGAAGCTCATGGGCCATAGCGTCCACGAGTGCAAGGAGATGGCCCGGATCGCCAAGGCCACCGGCAAGCACCTGGCCACGGGGCACCAGCGGCACTACAACATCCTCTACGACAACGCGGTCCACGCGATCAACGCGGGCCTGCTGGGCGACATCCACTACATCCGGGCCCAGTGGCACCGCGGCAATCTGCCGGGCTCGGATAGTTGGCAGCAGCCCATGCCTCGGGAGTTCAAACCCGAGGACGTGCAGGCAGGCAAGATCGAGAAGGAACTCGAATCCTGGGAGAAGAAGCTGGCGGGAATCACTGAGTCGCTGGCCAAGGAGAAGAACGTCGAGAAGAAGGCCTCGCTCGCGCAAGACAAGGAACTCTGGACCAACAAGGTTGCGCAGAAGAAGGCCCAGTTGGACGACAAACAGATTGCCGACCAGGTCGAGAAGTACGGCTACGAGCGACTTGAACTCAAAGACGGCGACGGACGGGTGCTCTACAATCGTCCGGCGGGCGAGGAGTTGATTCGCTGGCGACTGTGGGACCGGACGGGCGGCGGCTTGATGGCCGAGCTTGGCAGCCACCAGCTCGATGCAGCCAGCATTTTTGTCTCGGCGATGCACGGCGGGAAGAAGCAGTATCCGCTGAACGTCTTTGCGGCGGCGAGCCGTTCGGTATTCCCGGCGGACCGCGACGCGGGCGACCACGTATTCTGCATGTTCGAGTATCCCGCACCGGATTACGATCCGGGGGACGAACTGAAGAAGCGGAAGAAGATCACCGTTTCGTACGCCTCGATCAACGGCAACGGCTTCGCCGGCTACGGCGAAACGGTGTTTGGCACCAAGGGCACGCTGCTGTTGGAGACGGAAAAGGACGCGATGCTGTTCAAGACGCACTACGTCGACGACAAGACGGTCGTGAAGGGTGGTCTTGGAAGTGCGTCGCTGGAGATCCTGGATTCGGGCGACAAGCCGGCGGCCGAAGAGCAGGAGGTTTCGTCGGCGGTCGGGTTCCACGCCACGGCGGGCGACATCAGCCGCGGCTACACGGAACAGATCGAGCACTGGGTGTGCTGCATTCGGGAGAATCCCGAGGCGAAGGACGACGGTCCCCTGCCGCACTGCCATCCGAAGGTGGCCATAGCCGATGCGGTGATCGCCTTGACGACGAACCTGGCCGCGGCTGGCCCGGGGCGGATCGATTTCAAGAAGGAGTGGTTCGATATTGACAGCGACGAGACGCCTGAAGGCGTGAAGCCGAACGTGTCGAAGTACTCGTAGTGTCCTCGAAGACCGCTGCGGCGAAGGAGGTTGTTGTGGAAAAGTGGCCGATCGGAGTGTTCGCGAGTATCGACGCCGGTCTGGGCGTGAAGTTGGAAGTGGTTCACGCGTTGGGGATTCCGACGATTCACCTCCACGCGCCGCAGAAGGCGACGCGGACGCGCGAGAACGCGGAAGCCTTCGTGAAACGGCTCGAAAAGTTGGGGATCCGGATCACGGTTGTGTTCGGCGGGTTTGAGGGGGAGAGCTACGCCGATATCCCCACGACCGCGAAGACCGTCGGGTTGGTGCCGCCGGAGACGCGAGCCGAACGCGTCCAGGAGTTCAAGGAAATCTCCGATTTCGCCAACTTGCTGGGCGTTGACACGGTGGCGTTGCACTTGGGATTCATTCCCCATGACGCGGGAGAGGGCGTGTTTGACGAGGTGGTTGCGGTGACCCGGGAGATCTGCGATCACTGCCAAGCGAACGGGCAGCGCTTTCACCTGGAAACGGGTCAGGAGTCGGCCGAGGATCTGCTCCAATTCATCGCGGCGGTCGATCGCGACAACCTGTTTGTGAATTTCGACCCGGCCAACATGATCTTGTACGGATCGGGCGAACCGGTGGAAGCCTTGGGGAAGGTGGCGAAGCATGTTCGCAGCGTTCACTGCAAGGATGCGACCTGGTCGGACAAGCCGGGTGAAACTTGGGGGGCGGAGGTGCCTCTCGGCCAGGGCGCCGTGGGATTCGAGAGTTTTCTGGGGAAACTCAAGGAAATCGGCTACGACGGCCCGTTGACGATCGAACGGGAGATTCCCCAGGACCCCGAACGTCAGAAGGCAGAAATCGGCGCGGGAGCACAGTTGCTGGCCGATTTGCGGGCCAAGTTGCTCTCCTAGCGGGCCGGCTTGAGAGTCATTCATCAAATCTCCACACAAGGCACCTGAGCATCGATGGCGACCGTCAACATCGCAATCCCTCACGATTTGGGGCAGGAAGAAGCAACCCGCCGTTTGCAGGCGAGGTTCCACACCGTGAAGGATCAGTTCGGAGGGCAGATCAGCGACCTGGAGGAGGAGTGGGCTCCGAACGGGCTGAAGTTCGGTTTCCGGGTGTTGGGGCTGAAGGTGTCAGGATCGGTCGCCTCGGAACCGTCGGAGGTCCAGGTGGCCGCCGAACTCCCGATGGCAGCCATGATGTTCAAGAGCACGATCGAGCAGCAGATCCGGGCCGAATTATCGAAGATGCTGACGGGTTGACCGTCTCGTCTCAATGCACGGGGAGTCTCTCGGGTTACACCTTGCCGAGTGCGGCCGGGACGAGTTTGTCGAGGGTTTCGATGAGGAACTTCCGATCGAAGGGTTTGACGATGAAGTCGGCGGCCCCGATTTGGAAGGCTTCCTTGAGGACGTGTTTCTGATCCAAGGCGCTGACGACACAGACTCTCGCCTGGGGATCGGCCGCGAGGATGCCGCGGAGTCCGTGGAGTCCGTCATAGTGGGGCATGACGAGATCGAGCGTGCAGGCGTCGGGACGAAGTTCGAGGTACTTCGCGACGGCCTCCTCGCCGTTGGACGCTTCGCCGGCGATATCCCATCCCGCTTCCATGGCAGCGTCTTTGATCATCTCGCGGATGATGATGGCGTCGTCGGTAACGAGTAGTCTCCTGGTCATGGCATGCTTCTCCGATCGCTCTTGCAGTGTATCCTCAACGTTGTGGCCGACGTGGGGCGGTGCGGTTCGTTGAACTCACGGGGGACGGGGGGCGTCCTACAGGACTTTCTTGGGATGGCCGGCGATTTCAACGAGAAGTTCTCCGGTTGAACAATCCAAGGTGACGCGTCGTCCCTTCTGACCACCCACGTCCTTGGCGATGATTCGAATGTTCTCTTTGGCGAGAAGTGTCTGGACGGCCTCGATATTGGAGTCGCCGATCTGGAGGGGACCGGAGACTCCGAACATGCAGGCGCCGCCGGCAATTTTGGCGACCAGTCCTTCCCGAGGGATTCCCGCCTTCAGCAGTTCGGTGAGCATGTGCGGGAGTGCCGTATCGGCGAATTTGCCGGGCAGTGCTCCCCGGCCGCTGGCCGTAGGCAGGACAATGTGGGCCAAGGCCCCCGTTCTCAATCGCGGGTGGTAGAGGGCCAGACCGACGCAGGAACCGAGCACGGAGCAGAGGAGTCCCGGCGCTTTGGCCAGGGCGGTCTGTCCCATTCCCACGTTTTGCTTTTGTGCGGGTTGCGTTATTGTACAGGAACTCATCCGTCCGATATCCCGTTTTGGTGTCTTGGTTCGGGACTTGTGCGCAAGGCGCGCATGTTTGTGAAGGTTTGGGTCGCGGGCTTGCCCCGCTTTGGGCCAGAGTATCAACACCCGATTCGCGGCAAACGGGTCGTCTATACTCGGGCGTGCAAGGCGTCTCCCATCCTGTCGCGGAGGGCCTCGGTGGGCACGAACAGGACGTGCCAATTCAGTTGTTCACCCTCCCGGTGGAACCCGGTCCGACAGATCAAAACCGCATCGCTGGTCATGGCCTGGACCATCAGGGCCTGCTCCAGAACGCTGGCTCCGAAGTCGCGAACGAAGTACGGGGCCGACGGCACCAACTCGTGGTCGATGAGTCTCGTGACGGCGTTCATGTAGGCACAGGCGAGAATATTGCCGGTTTCGGTCAGCGCCGATTTTTCCAGTTCGGACCATTCCGGATCGGCGTTGACTTCGCGGCCGAGCAGCGAGGCGGCAAGTTGGCGGCCGTTTTCCTCGTCGAAGGTGAGGATCATCTCTCCGCCAAGCTCGCCCTCGAGGCTGAGCACGACCATGGTGAGAAGGCTGTCGTCGATATTGAGTTCGCTGCAGACCCGGTCGAGCGGAAGTTCGCGAACTTCGTCCAGCGTCAGCGTGATCAGGCCGTCGGTCCAGCGCGACATTGCCGCAGAGGCGTCGTGGGTGGCCGACGCCAGCAACTGGCGCAGGATCTCGAGGTCGGTTCGGCAGGGACGCGTTCTATTTCTCATCATCCGATCTCCTGTGCGGTCAGTTGCTGACCGCCTGGTGACTTGACATGTCAATCAGGGCCGCGGCGTCGAGGATCAGGGACACGCGCCCGTCTCCCAGGATGCTTGCTCCGGCGATTCCGGCAACGTTTCGATAGTTCTCGGCCATGGACTTGATCACGACGTCCTCCTCGCCGAGGACGCGGTCGACGGCAAGTCCGATCTCCTGGCCCGCCTCACCGACGATGACGAGCGTCGTCTCTTCGTCGAAGGAGTTGGAACTCGGGGCGCGATTCCAGGACAGCACTTCATCGAGTCTGACCATGGAAATAACGCGTCCGCGCACTCGTGCCGTCCAGAATCCCTGGACGGTGGTCAGGTCCTTGCGCCCGACTCGAACGATCTCCACCACGGATTCCATGGGCATCGCGAAGACGTCGCCCTCAACTTCGACCATCAGACTGGGCAGAATGGCGAGCGTGAGCGGGAGCTTGATGGTCAGCGTGGTTCCCTGTCCGGGCGTGCTGGCCAGGTCAACCGTTCCGTTGATGTCCTCGATCTTGGACTTGACGATATCCATTCCCATACCGCGCCCGGAGACTTCCGTCACCTTATCGGCGGTGCTCAGGCCCGGTTCCCAGATCAATTGGTAGATCTGGTGGGGCGTCATCTTCTCGGCGTCGGCTTCGGCGACAATACCTTTGTCCAGGGCTTTCCGCAGGATCTTGTCCGGGTCGAGACCTTTTCCGTCGTCGGTCACCTGAATGTAGATGCTGTTTCCGCGGTGGAACGCGTCGAGCGTCACCGTGCCTTCTCGGGGCTTCCCTTTGGCCTCGCGTTCTCCGGGGAGTTCCACGCCGTGGTCCACGGAATTGCGGACCATGTGAATGAGCGGGTCGCCGAGTTCGTCGATCATGCGTTTGTCGAGTTCCGTCTTTTCACCGCTGATGACCAGTCGCACGCTCTTTCCGTTGGATCGCGTGATGTCGCGGACGACGCGTTTGAACCGTGTGAAGAGCGGCCCGATGGGAACCATGCGGGTGTCCATGACGCTCTGCTGAATGCCGTCGGAAACGCGCCCCAGTTGATGAATCGCCTCGCCTAGTTCATTGACGTTTCCTCGAATCTGCTGCAGGGCCTCGACGTCGCGGCAGACCGACTCGAGGTCCATCTGAATTCTGCGTGCCTGTCCCCGCACGGCATCGAGTTCTGCCTGCAACTGGGCTCGCTCGACCGAGGAATCGCTCGCTCCACTGGCGATCTTGTTCAGGGCAGCGACGATCGAGTTCATCACTTGTGCCGAGTGTTTTCCACTTACGGACGTTTTCAACCGTTCGCCGATCTGGGTGAACCTCGCTCGACTGATCACGAGTTGCCCGGCAAGGTTCATCAACTGATCGAGGCGATCGATGTCGACCCGCAGCGTTTCCGTCGGGCGGTTCCCCGAATTCGCCTCGGGGGCGCGCTCTTTGCGTTGTACCGCAGCCGTGGTTCTTCTCGTCGGAGTTTCGCCCGCTTCGTCGCTTCTGGCTGCCGGTTCGGGACGTGCGGGTCGGCGGGCGGCGGGAACAGAAGGCTTTGCCCCCGCCGGTGAGGACGGCGAGAGGGGCGATTCTTGTGCGATTTCGGGCTTGGTTGTAGGCGACATGGGCTCGCAGACGATCTCTTCCACTCCTCCGATCCGCAATTGCTGATGCACGTACTGAGCGTTCTGCTCGGTGACGACGCCGAATTCGACGACGTCGATCGTGTCCAGGTCGTCCAGCGTCGCCGGATCGGGAATGAAGCAGCAGATCCTTCCGAGATTGGCGAGCTTCTCGTGGATCAACTGGGCCTTCAGGCCGACCAGCGGCAGATTCTGCTGGAAGCGAACTCGCCCGACAAATCCGCGACTTCCATCGGGGGCGTTCCGCCGTGCCTTGTTGCGCAGGTCGTCGTCGACTTCGAGGGGTGCAGCCGGCGTGACGTCGGAGGGGGGCTCGCCGCACACGTCCGGCGTCGGCACCGCGGGCGGTCCGGTCGCCGCGGCTTGCGATGAGTTTGCATCTTGCGCCGCGAGCAGCCCCGAGGCCAGCATGCTGAAGTTGTCTTCGCCGATGCTCCCATTCTTGAGGTCGCCGAGGAAGGATCGCAGTCCGTCGGTCGCCCGCAACATGGCGTCGGTGAGTTCCGGCGACAACGACCCGTTCGTGTCGGACAAGTGCTGCAATTGATCTTCCATGAGGTGGGCAAGCTTCGCTGCGCGGTTCAATCCGATCGACGCGGCCGAGCCTTTGATGCGATGCGAGGTGACCAGCAAGGTGGCGATCGACTCGCGATCGCCGCCGCCTTCCAGGGCCAGTAGCGTCTCGGTCAGACTATCGAGAGCCAGGTCGGTTTCGTCGATGAAGATGCCGAGGTACTTCGTGGAGATCTCGGCCTCGTTTTCGATGTCGGCGAACGGATCGGCGATGGGGACCTGCCCTGGCAATTCGATCGCCTGCTCAGCCTGTTCCCTCCGCTCGACCTGCCCGCCCGGCTCCGGCTGTTCAACCTGCTCGACCTGCTGCGTCTGCTCCGCCTGCTGCGGCAGCGATTCCGGCGATTCCACTTCGCATACCGATGGAGAAGCACTCCCGGCTTCCTCGCTTGTCAGATCCGCGAGAGCCTTTTCTGCGTCGGCCTGACTGGATTTCTTGCGTTCGACCCCGGCTTTCTGAAGCAGGTTGCTGATGCCTTGAAGCACTTGCTCGCAGGAAACCGGCTCGCCGTCGGGGACTTTGAGCACGTCGACCATGGCCACGAGCCGGTCGACCGCCTGGAACATGAGTTCCACGCAATCTCCAGAAATGATCAGTTCATCCTTGCGAGCCGCGTCGAAGACGTTCTCCACTTTGTGCGTGAGATCGTTGATATCGGCAAGTCCGAGCATGGCCGACAGACCCTTGAGGCTGTGGGCGGAGCGGAACATGTCGTTCATCAGGTCTTCGTCGCATCGTTCGGTGTGATTCTCGTCCAGCGAGCGGACCCAATCATCCAACTGCAGCAGGTTCTCGTTGAGCCGGTCGAGCAACTGCCCGGATTCGTCCAGGAAGTCTCCCAAGAGGCTCTCGAAAAACTCATCACGGGCAACGGCTTCCGATTCGCTCATTTCTACCCTCATTCCGTCAGGTCAGCCCGGAGCGGTGCTCCGGTACGTCCGATATTGTCTTTCTCACGTCGCAGGCGCTGAGCCGTCGACGGCGGCTATTCGGGACGCTGGTATAACCACGGTTGAATTCTTACGAAATCCTTGAGCAGGTCGCTGACTCCTTCTGCGGCGCCGGCGACGAGCAATCCGCCGGGCGCAACCAGAGCCTTGACGTTATCGAGCACCTTTCGCTTGGATGTCGCATCGAAGTAGATCAGCACGTTTTTCAAAAAGGTTATGTCGAAGGGACGTTCGCGCAACGGCTCCATCAGATTATGCTGCCTGAACGTCGTCATCGCTTTGATTTCCGGTTTCGCCTGCCATATTTTGGCGTCCTTGGCCATCTGGAAGTACTTCTGCTGCAGGTCTTTGGGGACAAGACGCATGGCTCGTTCGCCGAAGACGGCGCTGCGGGCCTGTTCGACCGCTCCTACCCCGATGTCGGTGCCGACGATCTCGATCTTCCAGGCCGAGACGTTCGGGATCGCCGAGGCCACGCAGGCGGCGACGGTGATCGCTTCATCCCCGGTGCTGCACGCGGCCGACCAGACGCGGAGACGCTTGGGAAGATGCGCGTCCTGAACATGGGAAACGAAGTCGGGTAGGAAGGATTTGCGGAACCAGTCCCACTGGGCTTCGTCGCGGAACAGATAGGTCTCGTGCGTGGTGATTTCTTGAAGAAACGCATCCCATTCCGGATCGCTCGGGGACAGCTTTTTCAGGTGTTTGAAGTAGTCTTCGAAGCTCTCGATTCCGGTATTCCGCAAACGCCGGCGCAAGCGGTTGGAGAGCAGGGTCTTTTTCTGCGGAGAGACGTGGATTCCGGTCCGCCGGTAGATCAGGTCGGCGTAGGCTTGCATCTGCGCATCGGACACCTGTTCCAGGTGGCCGCCAACGGAGACCGGGAGCGGAACATCGGACCAGGATGAAGAAGAAGTGGTGGTTGGCATCGAAAGATTTCCGGATGGTCGCAGGGGGGCTCGTTTGACGGCGGGGTTCGATGCCGGCTGCGGCTCCCGAAGGAGGCAATGGCATTCTGTTTCTCGACGATGCAGGGATACGAGTATTCTGCATGCAGAGCTGTATGTCACGCCAACTATAGGTTACGTTTTGTCAACATCGAGAAAGATCTCGACACGCCATTCCCCGAACAGGCCGAAGCAAGGCCACTCGCAGGATCGTAATCGCCACGAAGGGCACACGGGTACTCCGGACAGTGCCAGGCCGACAACTGCTAATCGTGCTACAACCGGCATGACCCACACCCGACTTGACACGCGCAGATTGAGAGCTAGGGTTGGCGCATGGACGCAGGCGACTGGTGAATCGTGCAACCGGGACGCCGCGGTATTCCGGAACGCCCCCAACCTCACGAGGGATACAGATGAGCACACGAGTCCTCGTTGCCGACGATTCCAGCACTATGCGTAAGATCATACTCCGGTCCCTTCAAGCGGTCGGCGTCACGGACGCCACGGAGGCCGCCGACGGCGCGGAGGCCGTTGCGCTGTTCAAGCCGGGAGAATTCGGGATGGTGCTGACCGACTGGAATATGCCCGGCAAGACAGGCCTCGAGGTCATCCAAGAGATTCGCGCCCAGGATGCGAAAGTGCCGATCATCATGATCACCACCGAGGCGGAGAAGGGACGCGTGATGCAGGCAATTCAAGCGGGTGTTTCGGACTACCTGGTGAAGCCGTTCACGGCAGAAACGCTCCGCGAGAAGCTCGAGAAGCACGGCTGCTAAGCCGCTTCCCGCCTCGAACTCAACTTGTACAGTCCACAAAGGGCAGAGCGTGAACTCTGCCCTTTGTTCTTTCGCGGCCGTTGAGAGTCAGAGGCGGCAGGCGGCGGTGTACTCTCCGGCAGATTGCCGAGTCTCTATGGTTTCGCCCGGACCTTCAGGACGTTCCCCCGGCGTTCATACGTACACCCGACCGGGGAAAGCACTGCCTGAAACAGCTCGTCAAACGTGGCCTCCTGCACCCGAAACGAGATCGCCTGGTCCAGCGTGACGCCGGCCTTCTCAAGACTGGCCTGATCGATCTCCAATTCCAGGCCCAGTTGTTTGGCGAAGTGGGCAAGTACGACCCCCAACGGGCGGTTCGGCACTTCGGCCGTGAACAGTTGCTCCGGCGCCCCGTCGGAATCGGGTTTTCGCACCGGTTTGGCGGAACGATGGCCGGTGGGAGTCGTGATGGTCTCGAGCGTCTCGAGATCTTCGACCAGCCCCCGAACATAGACGCGATTGTTGGCGATGCGCATGTCGCACTGGGGCAGCTTGGCTCGCCATTTGTCGGCGAGGGCCTCCGGATCGGCTCCGCCCGGATAGTCCTTCACCACGGCAACGTCCGGTGAGACCGGCACGACGGCGAGCCGGCGTGCGTCAGGGGCCAATTGGAAGGTCAAACCGAACTGATGCAGGATCAGCGTAAGTCTCTCGATGAGGGACATGGGGGGCAAGTCGTAGGCGGCCCAGAGATCGTGTGGCACGCGTTCGGGGTTGACGATCTCGAGGCCGTTCTCGCCGGCGAGTTGTTCGAGCACCTTCCTCGGTTCATCGAGGTCCTGCCAGGCGATCGGTGCCAGTTGGGCAAATCTCCTCGCCGGTTCCGTCCCCATCGCCGCCACTTCCTGGCGGCGGACCTCGACCACGGTACGTAGTCGAGCGGCGTCTTCTGGCGGACCGACGTAGAGCACGTTGCGGAGTACGACGACCCGCAAGTTCCGACTGGTCGCAACAGCCCGAAGAATCATCAGCACCGGTACATCCTGCAGATTCAACTGGAGCTTCTGTTCGGGATCGACGCGGCGGTCAAGGAGCACGGCAAGATGTTGCGCGCGTCCGAATTCAAGCAGGTACTGACGCAAGGAGCTGTCGGTCGAGAGAACCCTTTCCGGCGAATCCAGTTGCAGCCGAAATGCGTCCTCGGTATGCCACGGGCTCTTGTCGGCGGCGGCGTCGACTCGGGCAGAACCGAGGACGACCATGACGGCGGCGGCAGTCAGCGAGTATCGGTGGATCGTGGTCACTGCGAGCTCCAGAAAATCGAGGCAGAAGCCGCCTGGTCCTCTTCCCACATTCTCTCTCGCCGGGGGGAGGGAGAGAAGCCCATTTTCTGCACGGGGCTGGTCGATTTTTCATTGGCGATCTTGGGGAGCGGCAATTACAATCGAAGTCAAGGCGATCCACGCCAACGGAGCGGTCGCTGTGTTGGCCGGCGGCCCTGCCGCCCTGGGTCGATCGTCAAGGAGTTCTCCGGTGAGCGATTCTCCGCGTCTCCCATTCCTGACACTGATCTATCAACAGTACCTGGCCAACCAGGATTCCGCGGCGTTTATTCGCAAGGTATCGCACGCCTACACCCAGGGAACCCTGGAGCGCCTGGCGAGCCACGGTAGTCCGGACGTCCGGCGCAGTGCGGTTCTGGCGTTGGGATTCCTGGGAGACTACGAAGCGAACCACGCGATGGGCCGTGCCCTGGTCGACAACGATCGCACCGTTCGGATGCTCGCAGAAAACGGCATTCGGAATCTGTGGAACCGTGCGGGGACGCAGCAGCAGTGCCAGCAATTGGCGATCGTCATTCGATTGAATACGGCCCAGCAGTATCATCAGGCGTTGGAAAGGGCCACGCGGCTCATCGCGGAGGCGCCGTGGTTTGCCGAGGCCTGGAATCAGAGGGCGGTGGCTCACTTTGCCCTCGGCGAGTTTCAGGAATCGATCAACGATTGCCACCAGGCCCTCGAGATCAATCCGTACCATTTCGCGGCTGCGTCGGGCATGGGCCAAGCCTATCTCCACCTGGGCGACCATGTTTCAGCCCTGGAAGGTTTCCGGCGAGCGATTCGCCTGAATCCGAACCTCGAGGGAGCGCGTGCCCAGATCGCGCGGCTGACGAAGATCATTTGAGAAAAATAGGGCAGTTCGCGATCTCGTGCGACGCCCCAAGAAAGGCAACAGGACCGGTCCCCCCCGGCACCGGTCCCGCGCTAAGCTTGTGGGAGCCCTGTTTGGATCCCGATTCTTCCGATATCTCAACGATATCCGTACGGCAAGTTCATCCTACCGCCCAGTTGCTGACCAGCCTGTTGCTGAAGTTTCGCGGCGGCCTGCTGTAACCCGAGAACCTCCCTCTCGTAGAACTCGGGGTTCGCCTGAAACTTCTCATAATTCTCTCGGCTGCTGAAGAGGTAGACTCGATCTCTCCAGCGGGCGCCAAATTCTCGGACTCCGGGCATTTGCCGGCTTTGTTCGACTTGAAAGACCGGATCGTTTCCCGAAAGAACGGGAGCGAAGAACCACGGGTTGTCAAGGAAGACCTGCTGCTCCTCCGGCCCTGCAAGCAGATAGGTACGTCCCTCGTGGAGGACTCCCCAACGCGGGTCCCCCGGAATCCACTTGGGTTGCGGATCAAGCCGCATGGTTCTCTCGAGACTGACCGGGCAGAATCCGTCGAGAGCGAGAGGGGGATTTCCATGGCCCGGCACGGCGGCAGACTGTTGTGGGGGAGCCTGCGGCGCGAGTCCCGCCTGAGAAATCATCGGACCGGCCGGCGGTGCCTGGGAGCCTGGCGGATATGAGTTCGCGGAGTAAGGTGCAGGCCCCCCGGCCACGGTTGTGTTCTGCGACCGGTTCATCTCGAAGGGTGTTGTGGGTGGCCCCCCAGGCGGCGTCTGTGCCGTCTCGCGACCGGCGGGGCCCAAGTGGTCGGAGTAACGTGGAGCCGGTTGGGCCACGATGGTCTGACTTGGTTGCATCGCCTGTTGTTGGAAGGAAGGAACCGGCGGACTGCCATTTCCATAGCCGCCCATGGGGTAACCGGGATTTGATTGAGGCACCTGCGATTGCGCCACGGGATTCTGATAGCCGTAGCCGGGGATTTGCGCCGGTTGTTGGGCGGGTTGGCCAATCGTCTGGTTTGCGTATCCGTTTGCGATGGGCGGGGCTGCGCGTTGGGCAACTTGGGCAAGCCGATTAAGATACTCGGGAACCGAGGCTTTGCCCACGTAGGATCCGAGGATCTGGCCCTGTGAGGTGATAATCACGTCGGCAGGTACGGCGGCAACGCCGAACCGGCTGGCAATGTTGGGGAACTGGTCTTTGTTGATTCTCACCGCTACGAAGCTGCGATCGATCGCATCGGCAACATCCGGTCTGGTGAAGACTTCGCGATCCATCCAAGCGCACGGAGGACAGCCGTTTCCCCAGAAGTGGACGAGAACGAGGCGATTCGAATGAGCGGCTACGACCTGGGCTCGCTCGAGGGTCGGCTGCCACTGCATGGTTGAGGCGCCGAAGCTCACCCCTGCCGCCAAGCACATTGCCACACCGATGCTCAATGCCCCAAACTTGACGTGCATATTCGCGAATCCTCATTCTTGCGAGCAACAGATTGAGCTCTGCCGATGCGTCGAACTCCAGGGATGAGCATCCACGCCCCGGGTCGAGCCCCGAGGGTCGCATCAGCGCAACCCGCTCGGTGCGGGCTGAACGAACAAGCCGTTGGTTTGTTATCGGAAGCGTGGGGCGGGAGAAACCAGGCAAACTTTGCGGGGAATCCCGATTTTGCGGATTTTGTGGGTCCAAACTCAAAGAATCGGTTGATCCTTCGGTTGATAAGACGGGGGAAATAGTGTATATGAAAGAGTGCGGCTTGGCTCCTAACGAGGCCGTATCCGGGCTGGAACGATCACGGCGGGGTCGCTGAGCGCCTGGTTGGCCTGATCTGGGCAGATTCCTGCGGGACCGTGAGGGAATCGGGCTGCCTGGTGTGAGGGTGTGGTGATCGCAGGGGAAAAATCAGGAAAAAGTTCCTGCGTTTGCTGCGAATTGGCCGAGTCAAAGGTTGACATAGACTCTGATGTCGATATGATGGCCATAGTTAGAGTTCTACCAATCGGGTAGCTGCTATTGGCCCTAAGTCTATTTGAGCATCTCGGGGCCGTCCCCCCAGAGGAATTGGATTTGGGCGGGGGACCAGAGCCGTTGTTTTCCGGTTCGTTCCTTGCTTATACCCCTCGTTCTGCGTGCGACCTTTGGGTGGACCACCGTAGGTCATTAGAGATCCAAGGAGTGAGTAGGCCCCGGTGTCGTGGCTGTCGGCCGACGCGAGGGAATGTGGTCGGTCGGTCGTGTGGGAATACGATTTTCGTCCCACGACGAGAATTGATCTCTTGGTGAGGGATTTCGGCGGTTATCGCCGAAGGCCTGTTCTGTGATCTTGGGAGCCATCCCGAGCATGCGATTGAAGTATGCGCAGAGCAGGTTGTTGTTTGCGTTCAGGTGGCAATATGGCAAAAAAGAAGAAAAGCCGTCCTCACGGCAAAGGCGGCGGACACAACAACAATCAGCGGCACCGATCTCGTCCGGCCAATCGGGAGCAGCCCATTGGCCAACGAGAAACGGCTGGCGACGGCGGAGGCGGCGGTGAGGCGAAGCCGGGCGGCGGCGTGCTCGAGATGCACCCCAACGGCTACGGTTTTCTCCGCGACCCCGAAGCCAACTACATCCGGCAGCTCTCCGATCCCTTCGTGCCGGGAAGCATGATCGACAAGTTCGGTCTCCGCGAAGGAGTGGCGCTGACCGGGATGGTTCAACCGGGACGAAAACAGCAAGGACCGCGTCTAAGAGAGATCTCCGACGTCGACGGGATCAATCCCGACGACTATCGGGATATCAAAACCTTCGATCAGTTGACGCCGATCACGCCCGAGCATTGGCTGCGTCTCGAAACGGGCCCCATGCCCATGACGACCCGGGTTATGGATCTATTGACGCCCCTCGGCAAAGGGCAGCGAGCTCTGATCGTGGCCCCGCCGCGAACGGGCAAAACCGTTCTCCTCCAGCACATCAGCCAGGCGATTTCACAGAACTATCCCGACATCAAACTAGTCGTGCTTCTGATCGACGAGCGCCCGGAAGAAGTAACCGACTTCCGCCGGGCCGTCAACGGCGAGGTCGTGGCGAGCAGTCTCGACCGAGATATCGAAAGCCACGTGCGGTTGGCCCAGTTGATCGTGAGACGCTGCGAGCGGCTGGCGGAAATGGGCAAGGACGTGTTCTTGCTCATGGATTCGATCACTCGCTTGGCACGCGCATTCAACAAGTGGGTCGGCAATACCGGCCGGACCATGAGCGGCGGCATCGACATCAAGGCGATGGATATCCCCAAGAAGCTGTTTGCCACCGCACGGTTGTTTGAAGAAGGCGGCTCGCTGACGATCGTCGGAACCGCCTTGGTGGATACCGGAAGCCGGATGGACGAGTTGATCTTCCAGGAGTTCAAGGGGACGGGCAATATGGAGTTGGTTCTCGACCGCAAGCTCGCCGATCGCCGCGTCTGGCCGTCGATCGACATCAGCCAGTCGGGAACGCGGCGTGAAGAGAAGCTTCTCCCGCCGGAGATTCTGCGTGCCGTCACCATGCTCCGCCGGACCCTGTCGTCCATGCACCCGGTGGACGCCATGGAGCAATTGACGGCAAAACTGGCGAAATTCAAATCGAATCAGGATTTCATCGAACTGATCAGCGGTGCGCAACTGGTCGATTGAGACGGAGGGTAAGCGAATGGCTAGCGGCCACACTGGAAATGTGGTGCCCCTTTCCTGGGGTTGCGGGTTCGAGTCCCGTGCCCTCCGCTAGAGTGAATTGCCTATAGTCGCCGCAATTCGCCAAAGTAAGCCGAACCCCAAGTGACCCTTGGGGTTTTGTCGTTTCTTGGCAGACATCGGCGGACATCGGCTGCACCGGATTCTGCACCACTTCAGACGTCACGTGCACCGGATATTGCACCGCCTTGTGGAAGTCGGCTTCGGTCACTTGCAGGTAGTGCTTGGCCGCAATCTTCGGCGTGTTGCCCAGCCACTCGGCAACCACGTGCACCGGATGAACCGCCGCAAGCTCCGTTTCCCTGGAAGCTCTCAGGTTGTGGAAGAGGCGGGGCCACGGCTCCAAGCCGGCGCGTTTGACGATCCGCTCAAACTGCGTTCTCAAGTTGCAGTTCACCCAGCCGTCAGGGCCTCGGCTCGCTTCCTGGTACTTGGGCACCACGTAGACTTGGCCCTTCTCGGCCATCTCCCAGGCTTCGTCCAGCCAGGGCCGAAGCTCGGGGAATATCGGAATCACGCGGGAAGCCCCGCCCGGGTTGTGCTCGGTTTTCGGGGATTGCACCGTCATGCGGGCCCGCTCCCAGTCCACGTCCACCCACCGCAGGGAAAGCACCTCGGACGGACACCGCAGCCCACCGTACCGGGCAAGGGCGATAATCGTTCGCCAAACCCAGTCAGGGGCCGCTTCAATCAGCTTCTCGGTGTGCTCCCCGGGGATGAACCGTTGCCGCTCCGCGGGGTCGCCCGCCTTATGCTTCACGTGGGCGAAGGGGTTTTCGGGAATCAGCTTTCGCCGTTGCATCGTCGCGAAGAATTGCCGGGTGAATTGCAGCCGCTTCGCTACCGTCGTATCGGCCAACTTCTGGTCGGTAATCAGGTAGAGGCGGAAGGCTTCGGCGTCGGCCACCGTGACTTTTCGCACATTCCGATCGGCCCCCAGGAAGTCGGCAAGGTTTCGCTTCACGTGTCGCCAGACCACCTTGGAAGCCGGCTTCGCGTCGACCCGGCTTTCGATGTACTCTTGCAGGAAGCCGGCAAGCGTTGCGCGTTCCCGCTCGGGAATCAGCCCCGCCTTACTCAGCTTGTCGGCCAAGTCGTCCCCAACTTCGGCAGTCCACCGGGCCGTTTCGGAATCGAGGGGCCCGCCGCTTGCAGCCGCCGCTGCCAGGTGTTCCACCTTCGTCTTGATTGCTTCGGCCATCCGCTGGGAGATTTTCCCAAGCCGGATGCTTCGCCGCTTGCTGTCCGCCCCGACAAACTGGATTGTCCGCCGGCCGTTCGCTTCCCGTGATATGCTCGCCATTGTGTCACCTGCCTTTCTGCTTCGGTGTCAATTCCAGCCGGAGAATCTGCCCGATCCGGTCAAGTGCGTCAATCGAGAGCCCGCCCTTGCCGTTCATAAAGCGGGAAAGGGTACCGTGGTCGAGTCCCGCCTCAATGGCGATCCGATACCGGGATAGTTCGGATGCGTCGATTGTCGCCCGTAATTGGTCGCTCAGCTTCTTGATTTGCTTCTTTGCCATGCCTGCAATCTACCAGTTATTTGGTCATTCGTCAAATAGTATCTTCCAGCTTGCCACAATTTGCCGGAGTCCGCCGCTTGCACCATAGCCTCTAACATGGCCTAGAGTCCCTCCTGTTGCGATTCTTTGTCTGGACGGCTTCCGGGTCGTCGTGGGTGACGATCTCGCAACATAGGGCACGTGGGGAGACGCCTTCTTCGCAAAGGCTGTCCTTTTCCAGCAGATCAGCCGGCATGACGCCGCAGTCCGGCGGCAAGGATGCCAGTAACTCGCGCACGCGCTGACGCCGCGTCTTCGTTCGCTCGATCATGCTACGCCCTCCTCAGCCGCTTCCATCAGCAGGATATTGGGGTCAATCCCGGCCGCGTTATCGTTGTCAGCGTCTGCACAAATGCGGTTTTCTTCTTGGTTCTCGCGATTTCTGCTGACGCTGACAGTGCTGACAAGTCGAAATCGACGCACCGGCCGCCCCCTCCCACCGCCGTGGTCGTCCGTGACCCACCTACCCACACCGGCCCGAACAAGATCAGTCAGCGCTGCATCCGCAGCCGTGGCAGACCGCAGCCATCGGCAGCCCGTCAGGGCCTCCCTCGTCGTGGTCTCCCCACCCCGCCGTTTGATCCAGTCGACCAGCCGGCGGCGCTCCCGATCCTCCTCAGTCTCGGCCAGTGTATCGTACACTCGCTCCGCCTCGCGGCAGAACCACCGGCCCAAGGCCACGGCCGCCGTCATGCTCTGATCGTCTACCACGTCATGGTCGACCAGTTCGCCGGCCGCCCATCGCACGAGATGGAGGATCAGGGCCAGCCGGGCGGGCACCTCCTCCAGTTTGCTCCAAGCCGCCGCCAGGTCGCCCTCCCGATCCGCTGTCTGCAGCGCGTGCGCGTTGTAGTGACCGATCCACACCACCTTGGCCGCCGGGGCCATGTTGATAACCGCCGGCGCGGGATTACCCTCAGCGTCAACATCGAACAACAACATCTCAAAGAGTCGACCGAATACCGCAGCCACGTCATCCTCCAGCCGGGAATCAACGCTGGCCTCCGTCCAGTGCTTCGCGCGGCGAGGTGGGTACGCCAACAGCATCCGCGCAGCCAGGCCGCTTTCCCGATGCTCGGCACTCAGGGCACGCGCCAGTATCGCCGGCTGAATTCCGCCGGTAACGCAAACGGCAGCACGGGGCACATAGATCGTCCGTACCGGGCCGGTTTTGCGATCAACCACGATTGCCTCCCCGCCGTGCATGGAGAGCCAGTGTGGGGAATCCCCACCACGTCCATTGGCTACGTACCGATCGAATGAACCGATCCAGCCGGCCAGTTCGTCGCGGGCCAGCAAGACTCCACGAGGGTTGCCCTGGAGGATTGGGGCCAGGGCTTCAACTGTCGTATCACTGACCACGTATCGCTCCGGGCAGGGCTCTACTGGTTTCTCTGGAGGTGGGGCGGTCGTCCTTTTGTCCCTCCTCCAAGCTGCCATCGCCTTTTCCCAATGCGCCATGTCTTCGACGTGGGCAGCCATCGCCGCTGAATGGTCTGCCATGACTCGGGTCTGTCGATCTCGGATCGCACGGAGGGCCAGGCGAAACGCTGGAGTCTTGCTCGTGCCGCTCTCGCCGACAATCGCCGTCCATAGGATCGGAGGGACCAACCAGCCGGCCTTGACCCGCAGCCGCCGGGTGTTGCCGACTGCTGCCCCAAGGGCTGTCAGCAACGGCAGTGCGATATAGGATGGATCGCACCCTATCGCATTTTTACCAGCCTCAACGAATCCGCGTAGCGGCTTGGGAAGGACATCCACAGGAAAGGGCTGATACGGCTCCGTCGGCGGGGCAATCGGCTCGGGTGTGTGTGTCGATCGACTCATCATGACGTACCTCCATCGACTCGGGGGCATCCGTCGAGAATCCACTGTAAGATTTCATCCCGTCGGTATCGCACCGCCGACTTGGGGCCGTCGCCGATTTTCACCGGGCCGGGGGCCAGCCCGTCATGTGACCACCGCCACCAAGTTCGTTCACCGCAGCCGGCCAGCTTGCAGGCTTGCTTGCCGTTCAGAAGGGCCGGCAGGGCGTCTTCCAGGGCTCGGGCGTCATTCCGCATCGGCCACCCCCTGCCGAGAATCGGCGTCATCTGCCTTTTCGATTTTCTCCGCAACCTGAAGCAGAATCCGCAGTTTGCGGGCTTCCTCCCGTGCTGCCTTCAGGCGCTTGCGCACCGCTTCGGCACTCGGAAGGCAGGTCAGAGGGTTGTAATCTTTCGCCATTTGAAGAATCCTCCAAAACAGAAGGTAATTGTTCTGTCTTGAAGGATAGGCGAAACCGAGAGGGCAATTCTCGGGCAATTCCAGGGCATTTTTACCCTACTTCTGCCCTGCTCTTGCCAGTCGCGCTCTGTTGTTGTTCCGTTCCAGCTTCCAGCCGATTTTTTTCAACTTGGAATTCACAGCTTTGCGAATGCTGTTGAACGGTTCGTCGCAAGGCGTGTCCCATTCAATGGCCGGGTCGATTGCCAAGTCAGATATGGCACACTCCCCGCCGGATTCGATTGTCAACTCCAAAACGCGACGTTGCTTGCCTTTCAATTGCCTCTGTGCCCAGTTTCTTAGCTCAACCAGGGCTTTCTCGCACGGCATCGATTGGTTTGCGTGGTTTCGTGCGTCATTCTCGCTGCCAGTGACCGCATTTCGCAGAGCGTTTGCGGCACGAACCAGTTGTTGGAGAGTCTCCAAGGGCATCGGTTCATCAGCTCGAAACTCGCCCTTGAACGCCTTCACTTGGGCGACGGCGCAATGAACGCCGAACGGCCATCCTCTGATTGGATTTCCTTCAATCCTCGGGAGGATGTCGGCTGGAAGCTTGGTTTCAACACCATCCAGGTAATCCGGGGCAAGGCCGGCAACCAGACCAGCAAGGCGATCCATGGGTACCAGGATTCGCGCCATTGCCCCCAGAAAGAACGCCTTAACATCCTCCGTGTCATTGCCGCTGGGGCACCAACGGCCTTGCGCGGGATTGAGTTCGGGGGTGGCACCGTCAATCAGCCAATACTGCGATAGAGCATACACAACGCTTTCGGCAGCCTCGGCAATTCCCAGAAGCTCATCAGGAGGCGGAAATTGCTCGGCGGCAATTCCTTTTGGCAGAGGGCACATGAGAATCTCCATTCTAAATCGGGCCGGCCGACAAGTTCCGGCGAATGGAGAAGTCGAAAATCGTCGGCCGCGTTGAACCGCTGCGGAGCGACCGCCGCGGTAACCCGATAAGTGTATTCTACCAAAACCTCACTTCGGCGCGGAGTCAGATAGGGGTCTTCCACATTGTGGACATGTCACGGCCAAACGCGACACTTGTCTGCCGCAATCGGGGCAAGGAACCAAGTTGTTGCTTCTGGCTTGCGACACGTCAGCACCGGGCGAGATGGCTTTCTGTTTGGAAGCAGTCACCGCCACGATAACCGCCACAATGACGCCAACGATTATCAGTCCCACAACAATAAGCGACATGGACACGTCCTTTGTGGCAGCCAATTGCTTCTCCAGAGTCTGTTGTTGTTGCGTTGCCTGCCGCTCTTGCTGTTGGCGTTGACGCACTGAATCGTTACGGATTCGGACCGTGTCGTAGTCATCATCGGACGGGCTCACAAGTCGCGGACTATCAGAATCAAATATCGGTAACTCCAAAGGCTTTGGGTCCCTCGCAAACGAGGAGCTACCAACCGTAGCGGCGGCAATCACCATTGCCAAGATAATCGTTGTTCTTGTCATGAGCAGTCACCCCCTCAACAGTGTTTTTGTCACAAGAACAATAGACCCAGAACACGCAACGCAGTCAATCAGCGGGCAATAAGCGCGTTTGTTTCTGCAAGAAACCGGGAGGGCTCGCTATATGGGGCCCCGTCGACGATCGAAAAGGGGGTTGGGCCGGAGGGGTAGGGCATGCCGCATACTGCTAGGCAGTGGTAGCTGGCCAGAACGACCTTTCGCCGTGGGCTCCGAGGGTATAGGGTATTACCGCACATTGCCCACAATCGCATTTCGGTTCTTCACGTCGGGGCTGCCGTTCTGGCGATCGCCAAGACGGCTTGCCGGGCATCCTCGGAGAGGGCTGGCCAAGCCGCAATCACCTCGGCAAGCTCAGCGTCGATTGCGCCGCCCCGTGCACCAACTGCACCGGATTCTGCACCGCCTTGCTTGGAAAGTGCCGTAATTCCCGAAGAAAACGAAGGTCGTTCGAGTCCCGTGCCCTCCGCTCCTAACTCTTGAGAGAATAAGGGCTTCGGTGTTCAGCATTCCGAGGCCCTATCCTGTTTCTTGACCTCAAAATCGCCCGGTGTGGCGCAGGGGTCGGAATCAAAGGTTTTCCACAGTTCATCGGCCACGTCGTCGGCGTCCTGGTCCACGCAGTAACGGAGGGTCGTCTCGATCGATGCGTGTCGCATCAGGAGTTGCAGGGTTGGCGGTTTGACCTTGGGGGCCCAGCGGGTTCCGAATGCGCGGCGGAGATCATGGGCGGACGCGTACTTGATCGCTTCGCGTTCTACAAGCTTCCGGCCAGGGGCGAGGATTCGCCGGCCCGTTTCGGGGTCGGTGATCTTGTCCCGTTCCCGCTTGGTGGTCCGGTCGACGGCTATAGCCTGAGCAGCTTGAGGGATACTCAGTCTGAATCGCGGGCAGTTTGATATCGTTCGACAAGCAGCTTCACAACCGTGCGGACACTTGCCGGCAGTGTTACGGCGTCGGGGCCGATTGCGTTCAGATGCAGCCGTAGTTGAGACAAATGAGACATAAACGGCACCCCTCCCGACTCAGTCCCATCCCGTAACCCCACCGCTGCACCGTGGGTGTGTATAGCTTCCCAGAACAAGGAAACGAGTTTATGACGAAGTTCGGAATCCACGATTCTGTTTGCCCAAGCTTCAGCCGCATTCTGCTGAAAACGGTTTGCGCGTCGCGGGTCACTTCGCTGCTCTTCTAAGGTACTCAAGCAGCTTCGTTCTCAGCAAAGGAAACTGCCGCATATGTCGAATTGACTCTTCGCTTATTCGCTCTTCACTGAGTCGCTCAGCACACCGAAAATGCTCCATTTGCTCGACTAATGGCATTGCCGCAAAAGCGATTGTTTGATCGATGTCCAGGTCCAGCATATTGGCTCCTTGAAGTGCGTTATGCCATGCTTGTGATCTTGGCGCATTAGGATTGATAGGCTTCAGCCCATGAGGTGTCAGACGCGCTCTGCGAGCCTTCATGATTGCACTGTCACCCTCGTGACCAGAAGGCTCTGCTTCTCTTGTTGGTGTAACCAAAGCCTCTGCAAGTGCGTTCCTCAGTTCATCGAGTAGGATCGGACGTCCTGGGCCGCTGTAGATAAAAGCGGTATCAGGTCTGTCCAGCAAGAGCACCGATTTGGTCATTATTGCGCGGATCGAGTCCACTCTTTCCTGATCCTTACGGGAAAGAAGAATGTACTCATCCCTCTTACGGAGTTCCTCTTGTTCTCTTTGAGAAGCAATCTCCTCGACGAGTCTTCTTTGACGAGCCTCTTCTGCGAGCGCGAACCGTTGTTCGTCCACCTCGGCGGAATTTCCATTCGTGCCAGATGAACCGGCAGCTTCAAGCGTAGCTGTTGTTTCTGCGTGCGTCTCAACCGTCTTGTCGACATCGGTCATGTGGGGTGCCACTACATCTGCTCCGTTGTTTTGAATCGTCGGCCTGTCCTCGATGGCGACATTGCTGGGGCCAGTATCGTTTCCAGATGAACAGCCAAGGACAAACGCCGAGAGCAACCAGCCAGTCACGCAGAAGGCCGTATGGAGTCGCATTGTATTCCTCTCACCAAAGAAAGATGAGACAACTTCCCCAATGTTAGTTTCCTCTCTGAGGGTTGTCGGTTGGTGGAAGTCTAATCCTCGCCCTCGCTTGCAGTCGGAGGCCGACTACCGACGCAGCTCGCTTCTACCGCAAATCCTTGTCCGCCGCAGAAACTCTGCCGCAGACCGGGCACCAATGCCATTGCTTGCCGAGTTCCGTTCGGATCTGCGTGGGGACCCGGCATTTTGTGCAGAGCGGCTGGTGCCCGTTTGTCGTGAACGGTGGAAGGCTTGGTGGCGTCTGACTTGACGGGGACGGTGGGTCGATTACGCTCTTCGGTTCCGACTGCTGTTCGGGTCGCTGTTTGGGAGTCTCAGATGTCCTGGAGTGGCGGTGCGTCACTTCCTGGAACCAGGGCCACAGTGGCTTAACCAGGAGTGAATCCGGATCCAGCTCGCGGGTCTCCTTTATGAAGCTGTACGTTGCCCACCCGACAACACCGAAGAACCCAGTCAGGCAAAGTAGGAACGTGTCGGGCGCGTCGGGCGATTGAATTGACAGGGCACCGAGGGACGCGACGAGTAGAATACCTGCGAAAATGAAACCATACATACTCGGAGAAGCCCCTGGGAGAAGATCATCTTCCCCCAACTCGGATCTGCAACTCGGGCAGATTGTCGCACCTCGCCGGACTTTCCTTCTGCACTTACGACAGGATGGCCGACATGTCCACACAATCACGTAGATGAATGCGAACACAAGCAGAAAGACAATCATCAACTCGACAAGCATGACCATCATCTCGACAAGCATGACGTGATCCTCCGTACGGGGAGTTTAACAGCCCGTACCGCCTGGTTCAACGGGTCACGTGTGCTCCAATGACAAGACAACAAAGCAGGCATATGCTTACCCCCCCTGTATTGCCATTCGGCTCGGGCCGGCAAACCACAAGTCACTTGGCTCTTGTCGGTTATGGCGAATGACACGTGGTTTCCGTGGGGTGCAGTGAGTAAGAACCGTATGAGAGGTAGTTTCTTGGACAATCGCCGGACGATCGCAAGCACGGCTTGCTGCTCAGCGTCGGACAGCCCCAGCCACTCGGCCACCATGTGCACCGGATGAACCGCTGCAAGCTCCGTCTCCCTGGAAGCTCTCAGGTTGTGGAAGAACCGACGGTCTCGTAACCTCCGACAATATCTCTTCCGGAGTCCCCGGAAACCCAATCTGCCTCGTCCGGTCCCGGGCGGGGCCGGGTGCTTGCGTGTCCAAGCCCAAGGATCTAACATAAACCCCCTACGAAGTGGGAAGCTCGGTGGGTGTTTACGGGGTGTTTTGCCGGGCATCCGCCCAACAACTGGGATGTTATTCGATCAACCAACTTGGAAGGCAGCGGGCGTGCCGTTTCACAACACGAGCAAGCTCACGTTCGCTCGGCTGAAGGACGATCCGGGCAAGATCGCCCGAAACCTGGCCGGCTACATCAAGAGCTTCTCGGCCAATGTTCGCAGCATCTTCGAGCGGTTTGGGTTCGAGGAGCACATCGCCAAGCTCGACGAGCACAACCGGCTGTTTTTGGTGGTGCAGAAGTTCTGCGACATCGACCTCCACCCCGACGCGGTGCCCAATATCGAAATGGGCTACATCTTCGAGGAACTGATCCGGAGGTTCAACGAGGCGGCCAACGAGACGGCGGGCGAGCACTCGAAGATCTTCGACACCGAGGACTTCGGGTTCCAGAAGATCACCGTGGAGCGGCGCCTGCGGTTGAACTTCCAGGCGTCGGCCGAGCGGATCGAGCGGCTGCGGGAGGCCAAGCTGTTCCAGAACCTGGCCACGTCGAAAAAGAAGAAGGGCAGCAAGGCGGCCGAGGAGAAGATCAAGGCCGGCCGTGAGCTTCAGAAAGCGATTCTCCGGGCGCTCGGCAAGCTGGACGGGTCGAAGGTCTACCTGAACCGGGATGCGTTCCTGGAGGATTTGGAGGCGGCCCTGAAGGCGGCGAAGGTGAAGATCGGAGCACCGGTGAAGAAGGCGATCGTGGGGGCACTCTCCGAACGGGACGAGACGGCCGACGTGTGCACCGACAAGGACGGCAACCCCGAGCCGGACGCCGATCTGCGGGGCTATGAAAACGTGCCGCTCAAGGAGGACATCCACGCCTATTTCGAGCGGGAGGTTCGGCCCCACGTGCCCGACGCCTGGATCGACCAGGGCAAGACGAAGGTGGGCTACGAGATCCCGCTGAACCGCCACTTCTACAAATACCAGCCCCCGCGGCCGCTGGAGGAGATCGAGGCCGACATTGCGGGGTTGGAGAAGGACATTGTGAAGATGCTGCGGGAGGTGGTGGAATGAGCACAGGTTTAGACAGATTCGTTTGTCTGTTAGAAGAGCTGGAAACGTCGCACAAATTGGTCAAAGCGGGTTTCGGGTCTCTTCAAGAGATTGACATGGGAAATGACTTCTATCACTTGCCGCATCAACTGATTGCAAGCGGTCTCGAAAGGTTGATGAAGTGCTATGTTTCCTTGGTATACGAAGATCAAAACGGATCGTATCCAAACATGGCGTATATGCAGGGCCTTGGGCATGATCTCGACAAGATTCTTCAGAAGATTTGTAGTGGCTTCTACGGAGGAAAGACCCGCCCGATTGTCCAGCGAGAGTTCGCCTTCATAACCACTGACCCCGTTCTGAAGAGGTGTCTCGAAATCCTGTCTTTGTTTGGCAAGTTCGGGCGTTACTACAACCTTGACATTGTTGCGGGAAGTCCTCACAGTCCTATTGACCCTAAGAGTGAGTGGGAAACGCTTGAGTCGAGCATCGAGGACATCACGCCCTATCTGGGCAGTCTTGAGTCGCTCCATCGGGATTACTATCCCCGCGTTCATTCCAAGTTGATCGCTAAGATGGAGCGCCTTGTCAGGGCAATTGCCATGCAATTCACGATTGGTGATCATACGGACAAGAACGGGAATCTTCGCCAGACTTCAGTCGTGTATACTGATTTCCGAAACCTTCGCGATGAAGAACTTGGAGCGACTGATTATCGCCGTTCAGTGCAAATTCTCCGACAGCAGAAGAAGAACTGGGAGAAGCGGTCCGACCGACAGATCATTGCCGGTTCATGGCCAACAAAGGCAATAACGGAGGATGAATACGCGGGGGAGTGGCCGTTTCGCGTGGATCGCATCATTCTTGAACTCCGAGAAGGCATCTTTTGTATCGTCAACATTGAGGGCTATGCCTTTGCTTTGAATGGTGCAGCAGCTAGTCGTCTCCAAATCCCTGATCCGCACGATGCCGGGCTTGCAGTTCTTGGAAGATCGGTCGGGCCGTTCATTGATATGGCATTGGCACTTCGAGAGGTGCAGCAATGAGCACCGATTTGCCAACAGAATCTGACCTATCTTCCGAACGGCAGAGCACACAACGCCAAGCATACCCGGACTACTCTGCAAGCCACATCGCCTGGATCAATCGCAGCCCAAGACACTGGGAGAGTCGGAAGCTCAAGTACCTCTGTCGGATGAGATCGGGAGAGAACATCACATACCAGTCAATCGACGACACAGGTGATTATCCAGTCTACGGTGGTAATGGCCTTCGAGGGTTCACAGACGCTTTTACTCACGATGGCGACTTGATTCTCCTCGGCAGGCAAGGTGCATGGTGTGGCAACATCCATCTTGCCAGCGGTAAGTTCTGGGCATCTGAACACGCTGTTGTCGTTACCCCGAGGCCCAATGTCTGCGTTCGCTGGCTCGGTGAGGTTCTCCGGACAATGAACCTTCGACAGTATTCGCAGACTGCGGCCCAGCCGGGTCTTTCGGTCGAGTTTGTCGAGAACCTCTCGATCCCCCTTCCTCCCCTCCCCGAGCAGCAGGCCATCGCGGCGTTCCTGGATCGGGAGACGGCGAAGATCGACGCCCTGGTGGAGAAGAAGCGGCGGCTGATCGGACTCTTGAAGGAGAAACGGGCCGCCCTGATCAGCCACGCCGTCACCAAGGGCCTCAACCCCGACGTGCCGATGAAGGACTCGGGGATCGAGTGGCTGGGGGAGGTGCCGAGGGGTTGGAAATTGCCGCCTCTTTATGCTCGGTACAGAGTGGAACTTGGAAAGATGCTCGACGCCAAGCGGATTACGGGGAACTACCTCCTTCCATACTTGCGAAACATCGATGTTCAATGGGATCACGTGAACGTTAGTGACCTCCCGGAGATGGACATTGAGCCCGATGAATACGAACGCTTCACGCTTCGCCACGGTGACCTGCTGGTCTGCGAAGGCGGTGAAGTCGGAAGGACGGCGATCTGGCGATCCGAGCTTGCCACGTGCGCTTTTCAGAAGGCGATACATCGCCTGCGTCCGGTCGGCAGAATCTCCTCGGACGTCCCACGATATCTGTACTACGTAATGCGATGCGCTACCGAGACCGGGATTTTCGTTGCCGCAGGAAATCCAAACACCATTCCGCATTTGACAGCAGAGAAATTGCGTCTGTACCGATTTCCGTTTCCTCCGGGTGATGAACAGCAGGCAATTGTTGAGTATCTCGATAAGGAAGGTCAGAAGTCTGGACTGCTTATTTCGCGGGTCAAAACTGCTATCGACCGCCTTCTCGAATACCGCACCGCCCTGATCTCGGCGGCCGTGACGGGGAAGATTGATGTGAGGGGGGAGATACAGTAATGACTCTTCGCGCGTAATATCTCGCGCCTGTGCAGGCTAGGGGAACTTTCTCATGGAGAATAGAGACATGAAGCGACTACTCTTCCTTGGTCTTCTTGGAGGACTACTGGGAGTGGTTCTGGGAGGGGTTGTCGTACTTGCTAAGACTACGAGTCTTTTTGGGAGTTCTGGGAATCAGCCGGCTCCGAACTTTGGACCGGTTGCCTATGAACCGGCTTCTGTACTTCTTGAACCTGTCGCCGAAGTACGCATATTGCCAGATGGACGCACATATCAGGTCTACAAACTTATCCCAGAGATACGTGACCCCGAGGAGGCTTCCGCCAGACCTTGGAAGGGGTTGGTGATGGCCTTGGCTCGCCAGGGAAACCTGGACCAAGCAATCGACACTTTCGCGGCAATTCCAAGCGATGCCGAAAGGGCAGACACGCTCCTTGGTGTACTACCCCTATTGAACTTGTTCGTTACTGTCGAACAAGGTGCAAAGTGGTCAGAGCAGCCGCCACCTGTGCCAACCGATGGTGAGATGCGTGAATTGATTCGGACTTATCTCGACGGATTTGATGATGGCGACGCGCAAATGTTGACACCACCGGCCGCGTTCATACCAGCACCCAAGCCGGAGACTGCACCTCCAAACGCGACATCAGGTTCACGCTTCGAGCGCTCAATCGGCATTACTCGCCGGCCGGAGGTTGTCCTGGCACATGATAGGGACGCCGGTCTAGATGAGATTCTGGTGAGCCAGCTTCCGGAAGGGTTCGCGAATGGCCCAAAGGCAAATACCGAAATTGAGACAAATCGCGAAACCGTAAACGGTCAGGTCAAGGACCTCCCACACCACCTGGATAATAGGATTCTTGACGGTGGTGCATTTGGAAATGTAAGCGGATTCGCGAGTGACGTTCGTCTCTTCTCGGATGATATAGATCCAGGACGTAGTGAGACCAAGAACGGACTCGGGGATGATGTCCACGCTTCAAGCAATACACACGATGAAAATGGGAAGCATTTTGCAGTCGTAGTTGCTCAGCGATCTTCAGAGATTCTACAGCTCTTGGTCGATGAGGCAAGGCGAATTGACGAGCCCGTTGCGAAATCGCATGCAATGGCAGGCATAGCGAGTTTTCAGCAAGCTTCTGAAGAAAAGTGGGCACGCCTTGGCCGTGACGCAACATTAGCCACAGCGAGAGACGCTGGTATTGCCGCTCAGAAGCATAGGTGGGTGTGGTTGTGGCCGATTGTTCTCGCGATTGTCGGCTTCCTCGTCACTTCTCTCCTTGCACCACTTCTTGAGGCGTCTGGTAAGATCGTCGCGGAACAGTTCGCGTCCGTAATCCACAGCAAAGAACTTGCGATGGCGCTGAGGGGAAATGAGGAAAAGCTGCCACGACCGGCGGTTGAACGATCATCATCGACTAAACAGACCACTTGAACAGATTCTAATGGGACACATATGCCCATCGACCACAAAGAAGTCGCCTTTGAGACTGCCATCGAAGACCACCTCCTCGACACGGCAGGTTACCAAAAGGCCAACCCGGCCGACTTCGACCGCGAGCGGGCCATCGACCCGAAGGTCTTCCTGGCGTTTCTCCAGGAGTCGCAGCCCTCCACCTGGGAAGCCCTGGAGAAGCTCCATGGGGCCGGTACCGCAACGATCGTGCTGGACGACCTCTCGAAGGCACTCGACGGGACGGCCGGTTCCCTGGGCGTCCTGCGCCACGGCTTCAAGTGCTTCGGCAAGCGGATCGACGCGGCCTACTTCGCACCGGCCCACGGGATGAACCCGGGAGAACGAGCGGCTCTACGCGGCCAATCGTCTGACGGTCACCTGGCAGTTGCACTATAGCGAGCGGGAACCGGCCAAGTCGCTCGATCTGGTGCTGAGCCTGAACGGCATCCCCGTGGCCACGGCCGAACTGAAGAACCCGCTTACCGGCCAGAATGCGGCCCACGCCCGGCATCAGTACGCCACCGATCGGGATCCCCGCGAGAAGATCTTCCAGTTCAAGCAGCGGGCCCTGGTCCATTTTGCCGTCGATCCGGATGAGGTCTGGATGACGACCCGGCTGGACGGGAAGCACACCCGATTCCTGCCCTTCAACCAGGGCGACAGCGGCGGGGCCGGCAATCCGCCCAATCCCAGCGGATACCGGACAGCCTACCTGTGTGAGCAGGTCTGGCAGCGAGACTCGTGGCTCGACATCCTGGCCCGGTTCGTCCACCTGCAAGTCGAAGAGAAGCCGGTCGGGGCCAAAAAGGTCCGTAGGGAGACGATGATCTTCCCCCGCTACCACCAGTGGGACGCCGTACGGAAGATGGAAGCCGACGCCCGGGCGGCCGGGGCCGGCAACAACTACCTGATCCAGCACTCGGCCGGTAGCGGCAAGTCGAACTCGATCGGCTGGCTGGCCCATCGGCTGGCCAGTCTGCACGACGAGAAGGACGAGAAGACCTTCCATAGCGTCGTGGTGATAACCGACCGGGTGGTTCTCGACAGGCAGCTTCAGGACACGATCTACCAGTTTGAGCACAAGCAGGGCGTGGTCCAGAAGATCGACGAGCACTCCAGCCAATTGGCCGAGGCCCTCAAGACGGGCGTGCCGATCATCATCACCACACTCCAAAAATTCCCGTTCGTGACGGACAAGGTGGGCGAGCTTCCCGATCGGCAGTACGCCGTGATCGTCGACGAGGCCCACAGTTCCCAGTCGGGCGAGGCGGCCAAGGAACTCAAGGGCGTGCTGGCCGGCAACCAGATCCGCGAGAAGGCCAGGCAGGAGGCGGAAGAGCAGGGACTCGGGGCCGAACACGAAGAAATGCTGCTGCGGGAGATGGCCAACACGCTCGACGCCTTCAAGTACGTCTTCGACAAGATCCTCCAGGACCTGTTCATCGACCGCATGGAGCAGAACGACGAGATCACGACCAAGTCCCTCAACGACAACCAGTTCCAAGCGGCCGTCACCAGCCATCTGCGGGAGAATGTGTACGACCAGATTCGGGGCGAGGCGGAGGGGGCGGCGTGAGGTGCTGGATCTTCTGGATGTGCCTGTGATAGTCAATCTGTGCACGTTGCCGAGGTTCTTGAAACGGCAAACGCAGCGGAGCCACCATTCGCAATCGGCGTATCGGAAGCCTTGATGCTTGGACGCGGGCAGCACGTCATCATCCCGCGGGATCTTGGGTCGCGTCCACCAAGACTCCCTGGACGTGCTGGTCGGCGCTTGCCAGGTATTCCGTGATTTTTTGGCTGTGGCGCCAGACGTCGGGCATGAACGACTCTTGAAGATAGTGCCGAACCATCTGCTTCTGGTCGCGAGTGAGGCCCGAGGGACCGACGATCTTCTCGAGGATCTGGCTGTCGCCTCGGGCAATGGCGGGCAGGGCCCAGCGGGGCGTCAGTTCATGGCTCACGATCCCCGTCAGATACATCGCGTCGGAAGTCCGGGTGACTCGCAATTCGACCAGGCGAAAGACGCCTTGAGAAGGTATCTGTTCGGTATTGCGCTTGGCGGGAATCAATCCGGCCGGAGTCTTCAACTGCCAGCCGTCGCCTTCCCACACGGCGATAATGCGTTGGCGATCACAAATGACGAACTTGTTGGGCGATTTCAACTCGGTGACGGGTTCCGCGACGGCCGTGACCCGAGCCAGACCTTCGCCCTCGTCGCGAGGCTCGACGAGGATGGCCGGTGCCTCGTCGGCGGGCCCCGAATCCGCCGCAGGGTCTCGCGTTGCGTCGGCCAATTCCCCCGAGGCGGCGTCTGGCGCCACGATCAGGACGGGATGGCCGCATTTCGGACAGTTCCGAGTCTGACCGATCAGCTTTTCCTTGGCGTTCAGCTTGCTTTGGCAATTTGGGCAAGTGATTCGTAGCATCGTGTTGAATCCTCTACCGGCAGTCATTCCCCGATTGGCTTCGTGCTTGCCCCCATTGGCACTGTATCAGATCCCGGAGTTTCCGACAACAAACGTGACGGAGGATATTCCCCGCAGAGGGGAGCAGCCCCTCCCACGTCTTGTTGTAGCCGGGGGTACACTTTTTCCTGTTTGCCAAGTTCAGCGTCAAATGACTACCCGTCAACTGACGGAGGGTACTGGAGAGGGGGCGTGATTGCGGTACCCCCGTAGTTCGCTTAAAATGGGCGATCTGTGAGGCCATTCTTGCTTATTCCGCGTTCGCCACTTCGGTTCTTCACGGGTGTTTCAAACGACCGAAGCGATTTGATGGATGGCGTTTGAATTGGCGGATCCGGCTGATTGGGCCAGCTCGCTTGGCTTATGACTTTGGCGCGGATTCGGCGGCATTCCAAGGGCATTCCCAAGGGGATGTCTATCCGTTTTGACATACGGCCCCAACGGCTCACGGTCGCGGTTAGCGCCGGGGAGAGGGCGCTGGCGAGCCGACGTGGCGTTCTGCGTGGGTGAAGACCATCGTCGCGAAGCTTCGTGTTGCCCTGTTCGTCCATGAGTGGGAGTTTGAATCGTCGTGGTTTTGGATCATCTGCCAGGGACCTTTTTCGGTCCATCGACCCTCGTTGAACTGGTTCGCCACCGCGCCAAGCATCAACGTGACGATGTCGCCTTCACGTATTTGATCGACGGCGAGGACGAGACGGAGGATATGACCAATGGGGAGCTCGACCGGCGTGCGAGAGCGATCGGCGCGTGGCTTGAATCCCACAACCTCGTCGGGGAAAGAGCCCTGTTGCTGTACCCGCCCGGGCTGGAGTTCATTACGGCGTTCTTTGGTTGCCTGTACGCCGGCGTCGTTGCCGTTCCCGTCTATCCCCCGCGCCGAAACCGTTCTCTGGAACGTATCCAGGCCATCGCCGACGATTCTGACGCGAAGGTCGCGCTTACCACCGACTCGGTCCTGGAGCGGGTGGAAAAGCTGATCGATGAAACGCCGCACCTGAAGGAACTGACCTGGCTGGCAACCTCTCGCCTGGACGACGCAACGGCGGAAGGTTGGGAAATGCCCGATATCCACGCCGACACGCTTGCCTTCCTCCAATACACTTCCGGATCGACGGGCAGTCCCAAGGGGGTGATGCTCGATCACGCCAACCTGGTCCATAACTCCGCGCTGATTTCCTACGGTTTCGAGCACTCGCGAAGCGGAGTCGGGGTATTCTGGCTTCCGAGCTATCATGACATGGGATTGATTGGAGGGATCTTGCAGCCCCTCTATGTAGGGCGTCCCAACGTACTCATGTCGCCAATGTCATTCTTGCAGCGTCCGTTGCGCTGGTTGCGTGCGATCACGAAATACAGGGGGAGCACCTGTGGGGGTCCCAACTTTGCCTATGATCTTTGTGTCCGAAAGATCACCGACGAGCAGATCGATGAACTCGATCTGAGCAGTTGGGATGTAGCGTTCAACGGGGCCGAGCCGGTCCGAGCCGAGACGCTGGAGGCCTTTTCCGACAGATTTGCCCGGTGTGGCTTCCGCCGCGAGGCTTTCTATCCCTGTTACGGTCTGGCCGAGGCAACCCTGATTGTGACGGGAGGTTGGGCGAGGCGGCCGCCCGTGATACGCAGTTTCGACGCCAATGCCCTCGGGGAAGGGCGAGCGAAGATCGTCGATTCCGATTCACCCGCGAGCAAAGCCCTGGTCGGATGCGGCGAGAACCTGCCCGATCAGCGGGTCGTGATTGCCGATCCGGAAACTCGCACTTCCTGCGGCGAAGGTGAGATCGGCGAGGTTTGGGTGGCCGGTCCGAGTGTCGCCTTGGGATATTGGCGGCGTCCCGACGTAAACCAGGAGATCTTCAAAGCACGACTTGCCGAGAGTGGTGAAGGTCCCTTCCTGCGAACGGGGGATCTCGGTTTCATCCATGAAAACGAGTTATTCCTCACGGGGCGGATCAAGGACCTGATCATCCTGCACGGAGTCAACATCTATCCTCAGGACGTGGAACAAACGGTTCAAGAGAGTCACGAAAGGCTTCGTCCCGACAGCGGCGCCGTGTTTCTTGCGGAGGTCAACGGCCAGGAGAGACTCGTTGCCGTCCATGAGGTCGAGCGTCATCGCACGGCAGACAACGACGAGATCATCGCGGCGATTCGACGAGCAGTTTCCCGACAACATGAACTCGGCCTCGACGCAGTGGTGCTGGTGAAAGCCGGCAGCGTGCCCAAGACGACCAGCGGAAAGATCCAGCGCCACGCCTGCCGCAACGGCTATCTGGACGGCACGCTGTCGGTCGTGGCTCAATGGGAAGTGGGGCAGCCTCTGGACGTCGATGAGCGGCCGATTGCAGCCGTCAAACCCCAAATTCAAGCGGCAGCGCCGGTGCGCAGACCGCTCGCCGAGTCGGCTCCCGGTCGCAACGGAAGGAAGGCGTCCCTGCCGAAACCGCCGGCAAGTTTCCGGCGTTCGGGGAGCGGGAAGTCGACGGAACAAATCGTCCTGGAGGAGGTCCGCCGGGTGGCTCGCGACAGGGCCGACGGAATGGATATCGACACCCGGATCACCGAGTTGGGGATGGATTCCCTCGAACGTATGGAAATCGTTGCGGCGCTGGAGGAACGATTCGGCGGGCGGTTCCCGGAGGAGGTCCTGCCCGGATTGATCACGGCTCGCCAGGTCGTCGACGCCGTGCGCCGCTACCTCGGCGGTGAAGTGCGGGAGGTCACCGGGCGTCCGGCGGGATACGAGCCGCCGCCTGAAAGCTACCGGTTTGATCGGTTCCCCGAGTACGTCAAACTACGCGAGGGGCTCGATTTGCTGGAATCAACCGGGCTGTCCCCGTACTTTGGCGTTCATGAAGGCGTCACTGGCGATACGACGATCATCGACGGGCGCAAGTTGATCAATTTCTCCAGCTACAACTACCTCGGAATGTCCGGCGACCCGGTTGTCGTGGAAGCGGCACAACATGCCTGCCAGCGCTACGGCACCAGTGTTTCGGCCAGCCGCCTCGTGTCCGGCGAAAAAGACCTTCACGGGGACCTGGAACGAGCCATCAGCGATTGGGTCGGCAGCGAGGACGCGATCGTCTACGTGGGGGGGCACTCCACCAACGAGAGTACCATCGGGCACCTTTTCGGCCCCGGCGACCTGATCCTGCACGATGCTCTCTCCCACAACAGCATCCTGCAGGGGGCCGTGCTGTCGGGAGCCCGGCGTCGTCCGTTCCCCCACAACGATTGGGACGCCGCCAACGAAATCCTGGAGAGCTTTCGCCATGAGTATCGTCGCGTGCTGCTCGTGGTGGAAGGTGTGTACAGCATGGACGGGGACATTCCGGAGCTTCCCCGGTTCGTTGACGTCAAACGCCGCCATCGGGCGATTCTCATGGTCGATGAAGCCCACTCGATGGGGGTACTCGGCTCTACGGGGCGAGGCATTTGCGAGCATTTCGGCGTCGATCCGGCGGAAATCGACATCCAGATGGGCACGCTGAGCAAGGCATTTGGCAGTTGCGGAGGGTATATTGCGGGCAGCCGGGCTCTGGTTGAGTATCTCAAGTACACCTCGCCGGGCTTCGTTTATAGCGTCGGGCTTTCGCCGCCAAATGCCGCGGCGGCGCTGGCTTCCATCCGGTTGCTCCAGGCGGAGCCGCAAAGGCCCGAACGCCTTCGACAACGAGCCCGGCTGTTTCTCGAACTGGCCAGGAGCCGCGGGATCGATACGGGAAGAAGCCAGGACTCGCCGGTGGTTCCTGTGATTCTCGGAAACTCGATGCATGCCCTGCAGCTTTCGAAGGCGTTGTTCGCCCGCGGAATCAATGTCCAGCCGATCCTCTATCCGGCGGTCGAAGAAAGTGCGGCCCGGCTGCGTTTCTTCGTGACCTCGCTCCACCGTGAGGAACAGATCCGCTTTGCCGTGGACTGCATCGTTGAGGAATTGGAGAAGATCAACCCTGCCCACCTGATTCGAGCAGCCTCGGGAGAAGCTACGAGCTAGACGGAGGGGCGTGAGGCCAAGAGGGACAGGGTAACAGCCGCCTTTTCGCCGCATGCGGCCGGGCCAACCATCGGTCGGTGCCCGGTGCTTCGCACGAAAAGGGTGACTGTCACCTTATTTCCGAGGATCCCCCAAATGGTCTGTAGCCAGATCAACCGAATGCGTGCTAAAAGTATCCAGACGGGGAGGCTATACTCAGGAGATACGACGTCGCTCCGGTGCAAGGAACAGCATGGCGGGTCCCATGGGGCTGGCAATGTGACGATTGTTTTTTTGACCGACAGTGGCAGAATGTGTGTTGTCGAATTGACGGTGAGACAGTAATAATGGCTTCAGTCAAGGAGTTACTCCGTTAGGATGGCACTTCACGGTTCTTCACCCAAGGGGGTTTAGATTGCTTACGGAACAACAGATCAACCAGAGTTGGCGACGATTGTTCAACGGCGGGCGGTTCGACGAGAGAACGTTTGAGAAAGCGGAAAGCCTGCTCGGCGAACTACGGCCGGAAAGCCCGCTCCGGCATCGCCTGGGAACCGAGTTGGAGGAGCTTCGAAAAATGAAGCTCCAGGAACAGAGTTGAGCGAAAAATCGGAAACGCCGCGAGGAAGACCTCGCGGCGTTTGGCATTTGTGGACGGGGATATGACCGCAGGTCAGACCGCGGCTCAGTAGTTCAACTGTGCACCGAAGTTGAACCCGTGCAGGAATACGTCTTGACGATTGTCGGCCAAGTCGAGGCCCATGCTCGGCAACCGATAGACGTTCAGATTGGAGCCTCTCGCGATTCCGTCGATCCACATTCCGGTCCAACCGCCGCGGACCGAGATAGCGCGCGTCAACTGATACTGGAGGTTGATGCGAAGCTCGATAATCGGACTCCATTCGTTCTCGTGAGCTGCATTGCTGAACGAGGACTTCGACATCAGCAGGGGGCGCCCTTGCAGGTCGGCCGGTTCGGCGTCGAGTGCCGAGGTGTAGATCTCGCCCGGAGTCCATCGGGAAGCCAATGTTCCCTGCTGGGCAATGTTCTGGTTATTGAAACCGGCGACAAAACGTCCGGACGTGTCGAGGGTCCAGCGTTCGCTGGTCTTGAACCACCGCAGGGCTACTTGCGGACCGACGATATGATTGTCGGCGCTGGTCGCCCAGTAGCTGTCTGCCACGGACGCTCCCGGCGTCCAGAAGGGAACGAGTTCCTCGGGATCTCCTCCAGTGTCATCGTCGCCTTCGCCCGGGATCCGGTTTCGGGCGTCGACCGAGAAGAGATCGTTGAATTCCAGGTAGCGAGCACCCATATACAGCTCGAGGAAACCGCCGTGGTGCAGCGGGTGGGTGCGGTAGGAGTACATGAGTTCCACGCCCCACGTCTCGTTCTTGTTTTCGACCTTGAAGTCGTCGAACACGACGGGCAGATCGCGGAGCACCGCCGGCAGGGCCTCCTCGGCGTCGCGCCCGATGACGAAGATGCGGTCTTCGGGCGGCACGTCCGAAGGGTATGGCGTGCCGACCGGCCACAGGTAGTAGCCCTGCAGACGGCGACGATTCTCCGTTCCGAACGGCGGGTCGTCCCAAACCATGCTTACGCCGTTGGCGACGATATCATTCTCGCTGTTCGTTTTGAGACGAAGGGTACCCAACATCCAGCCGTGGTGCTGCCAGCGATCGCCGATTTCGAACCGCTCGCCGTTCTCCCACTGCTGGGTGAAGACGCCCGTGTTGATCGTATTGGTCTGAATGACGCTTTCGCCCGTATCGGGACCGTACCACGCTTCCCGCCCATTGCTGGGATAGCCGATCGGCACGCCTTCCGGTGCCGAGGTCGACCAGCGGAGGTAGTCGAAGGAGAAAAAGAACCCTTCCTTCGCCCGGACGCCGCCGCCGTAGCTGCTGATTTCAGCCGGGGCAAACAGTTGTGCGTCCTGCAGGCCTTGGGCAGACGCGGGAAGTGCCATCAGGCACACTCCCGCCAAGGCGGCCATCCACGTTGTTGTTCGATTGAGCGACATGATCGTTGACCCAATTTGGTGTCTTACTTTGATCCCCTGCACCGCACAGGTGGGCGCCGCGCGCATCTCTGTGCAACTCCGGTCATGACGATGGTATCGGACATGCCAGTCGCGCTAGTTGAGTAAGACTGGTAAGCCCTGAGCAATTTTCCTTCTTTCTGGGTCGTAGCGAACGTATCGGATGTGAGGCGGGGGGAAAGTGGTAAGCTGGAGAGGTGACCGTTTGACCTTTGGGACCATGGAGACCGCTGTGAGGCGGCCAGTCGCGCTGGGCAAGCCCGGTTCACAGACGTGCCGGAAAGACAAGCGGTAAGAGAGGTTGCAGTCGATTGCTGTTCAGCGTTTTGGCGAGAACTCCGCCCCTGTTGTCCTGCCGCGAGCGGCGTGAGGATCGCCACCTAATCGAGGTACGCAGCCTAACACTGAAGAGTCGTTCCCGGAGTGCTGTCGGTCTCTGTGTGGGTTTGGCGAGGCATGTCTCCGGTCGCCTGCCTCCCGAATCCACGTCAGATCGCGGGAAACGGCCCTGGAACGCGATCCTGGTTCCTCCGACCCCAGGGCCTCCGACCACTTTCCCACGAGTCTGACGGCCCCATCGGGCGGCGAGGAATTCAATTCTCTTCTTTTTGACTACATTAGGACATCCGATCCTGTCGCCTGAGCTGCCGGGAGAATAGAAAAGTTGGGCAACTTAAGAAGACACGGGCAGCTCAGCCAAAACGGCCAAGCTGCCCGCAAGAGCGATATTCTATTGAGGTTGGTGTTTGAGACGTATTAGTCGTCGACCCAGCCGTCGTCCAAGAGGACCTTGTCAACGACGGAGGCGGCCACGTCTTTTGTGTCGCTGCCGGTGGAACGGTAGGTCTTCACCAGGTCGAAGGCGAAGGCCTGATACAGCAGTTCCATTTCCGAGCCGTTCTTCATGTACATGCTTGCCGAGTCATCGATGGCGATGAGATGGTCGTTGCCCGAGGTATCGCGGAACTTGGCGATATCGTTGGAGCCCGGCGTGCTGTGCGCTTCGACTCTTTCGAACTTCCGTGCCGTGATCTCGAAGCGGTTGCCCGAATACTCCGCCTTGTGGGCGTGGCCGATGAAGACTTCCTTGTTGGCGCTGTCATAGAACCGGGCGATGTCTTTCCCGCCGGCGGTCGATTGGGCGAGGACTTTCTCGAACAGCCGCGTGGTCACGTCGTAGTCGGCCTCGGTGCTATACATACGGGCCGAGGTCGGCGTGCCGACGAACTTGTCGACGGACTTGGTGTCGAAGACCCTCGCGTAGTCGTTGCCGCCGCCGTCGGCAATGGTCTCGACCTTGTCGAAGTTCTTGGCACGGAGGTAGAAGCCGCTGCCCCACAGCTTCGCCAGCCCGTCGTCGTACTTGAAGAGATCGTTGCCGGCCCCGTCGTGAAGTTCGGCCCGATCGGTTCCTTTTGTCGAGTAGCCGTGCACGAAGCGGAAGCCCTTGGCGCGGTGCATGTAGCCGTCGCCGAACATCCGGGCGTACGTGGGTGTTCCGACGAACCGGTCCATTCCGTCCGAGTCGTAGAGCTTCGCCTCGTCGAGGCCGCCGTTCAACCCATATCCGTGCACCTCCTCGAAGTTGAGCACCTTGTTGGAGTAGCCGGTTCCGACCATGATCGTCTCGCCGACTCGCATGATCAGGCTGTCATTACCGGCCGAGTCGCGGAGTTCGGCGTAATCGGCGCCGCCTTTGCCGTCGACCGTGACGTTTTCGACGTCGGTGGCATTGACGGTGAAGTTTGAGCCGATGAATTGGACTTCGCCCGGTTTGGCGTAGACCTTTTCAGCGCCGTTCGTGCCGGTGAGGATCACGATATCGTTGCCGCCCATGCCGTCGAAGTTGACGGTCTGGATCGCGGAGGCTACGGTCTGGGCCACGCCGTTAATCTTGACGACCCAGGTGCTCGGCGTTGCTCCAGCGACGAATTCAAACGTGTCGATTCCGGGCGTGCCGAACAGATTCAACGTGGTGGAGTCTGCGGCGGTCTCGACCGGCGGATCCACGACGCGTGCGTACACGTCGCTCTGATCTACCGTGATCAGCGTGGTCGGAGCGTCAGGATCGGGAATCTGTACCGTCGTCGTGCCTTCCCACACGATCGCGTAGTGTCCGTCGGCGTCCATCGACACGTCGGAGTCGCGTTGATCGCCTTCGATGTCGGCGTTGACTCGATACTCGCCGATGGGAGCGGTCTGACCGGGCAGGACGAACAGGGTGCCGTCGGCGTTATACATCTTGGCGAAAATGCCGTATAGTTCGCCCTTGTCGCCTTCCTGTTTGAAGCTCGACCAGGTGACGACGAAGTCGCCGTCCGCGTCCATGCTGACGGCCGGCTCGAACTGGTAGCCGGCAGTGAAGTCGTTGACGCGGAACTCGTTGCTGAGCGCGGTGCCCGCGGCGCTGTAGCGGCGAGCGTAGACGCCGTAACCGCCGAAGGCATCCTGACCCATGCTCTGCCAGGCGATCACGAAGTTGCCCGCATCATCCATGGCAATGCGCGACATCTCCTGCCGATCGGTCTGGTACTGGTTGACCATGAACTCGCCGCCCAGCTTGGCGCCCGCGGCGCTGAAGCGTTGAGCGAAGACGCCCATGGAGCCGTTGTCCTGCTCGGCGGAAGTCCAGGTGACGGCGAAGTCGCCGTCGTTGTCCATCGCAACGTCAGGATACTGGTGATTGTTGCCGGTCGTCGTGTTCACACGGAACTCGGCGCCTCCCGTGCCGTCGAGCGTGAACTGTCTGGCGATGATGCCGCCGTGATCGTGGCTGAGCCAGGTCACGACGAATTGTCCCATGGCGTTCATGGCCACCGCAGGCTGGGTCTGCAGCCCGTCCCGGTTCACGTTGACCAGGATCTGATCGCCGCCGCCCTGGCCGTGAGCGTCGAAGACTCTGGCGAAGATGCCGGTCTGGTCGAGTTTCTCGTCGGTGCCCTGACCTTCACCTTCCCACACGACCACGAAGTTGCCGTAATCGTCGATCGCGACGTCGGGACGGCTTTGCGGACCGGTGGTGTAGGTGCTGACCAGGATTTCGCCGCTGGTCGGCTCTCCGTAGCGGTCGAACATCCGAGCGTAAACATTGGTGTAGACGATCGGTTCGTCGGCCAGGTCGACAATGGGAGCGCCGGTGTCGTCCAGAGCGGGATCGTTCATGCTGGTCCAGACGACGACGTAGCGACCGTCGGCGGCTCTGGCCACTGCCGGATCGAATTGGTCGAGATCCGATTCGTTGTGGACGAGCACGTCTTCGTCGTCCTCGCCGGGAGTGCCCGGATAAGGCAGGGGGGCGTCGTTCCCGTCGATGGTGAAGCTGATGCTGAACGGAGCACCGGGGGCGCCGTCGTAGTTGCCGTCCAGGCGGTTCTCGAAGAGATCCTCGATCGTATCGCGGGCCGTGAGGACGTACGTACCGCGAGCCAGCGGCTGACTGCCGGTGAGCGACGGGTCGTCGTCCACGAAGATGACGGCTTGGTACTTGTTGGTTGACGGGTCGAGGAAGAACTGAATATCGGTAATGCCGCCCGCGACGATCTGGGTCCCCTCGGTCGCGCTGCGGTATCTGGTCAACTGCCAGTTGTTGAGGTTCAGCACGCTCTCCCTGCCCGCATCGCCGCCCAGTACATTCAGGTCCTCGCCGAAGGTGAGAACGATTGCAGTGACGCTTTCCTCGAAGGTGTCGCCGTCGATGAGGCGAGCCACGCTTGCAGTACCGTTCGACAGAAGCGCGACCGACGAATCGGTCACGGTGGGTCCGGCGTCGTCGTCGGCCTTGAGGAGACGCTGTCCGAAGACGCCCTGCGTGCTGACCTCACCCGGCTGGTTGCCGTTGCCGCTCCAGACGATGATGTAGTCGCCGGTGTCGTCCATGGCGATGCCGGGATAGCGCTGGTCGCCCGTCTTGGTGGCGTTCACCACGAACTGGCCGCCGATTTCGCCGTTGGCGCCGTAGGCCGTGCTGCCGGTCTGGGTGAGCGCGGCGTTGCGGACGTAGCGTTGGGCATAGACGTCAAAGCCCGCGGGGGTGGAGCTTTCCCAGGTGATCACGAAGTCGCCGTCGGCGTCCATGGCCACGCGGGAGAACTGCTGCTCGTCGGTGGCCGTGACGTTGACCTGGAAGACCTCGCTGACGGGAATCGTGGTGGAGTCAAACCGCCGGGCGTAGACGCCGTCGGGGTCTTGTCCGCCGATGCCGCTTCCGGTGCCGGTGCTGGGGGCGTAGTTGGTCCAGGTGATGACGAAGTCGCCGTCGGCGTCGAGGGCCACGCTGGACCACCTCTGGTCGTAGGCCTGGTTGTCGACGAGAATTGCGCCCGTCAGCGGATCGACCTGGTTGGCGTTGACGAGGAATTCGGAGGTCGTCGACTGCGCGATCTGGTCGATCCAGTCGGCAAACGCCGAAACACGAGCGTGAAAGCCTACGGTTCCGAAGCTTGCGTCGGTTACGGCCAGGGGAGTGGAGTCGGCGTTGGTGTACTCGAGGATGCCGCTGGCAACGCCGGCGATGACGCCGTTGATCAAGGCGGGGCCGCCCGAGTCGCCATGGGCGGCACAGGATTCGCGAACTCCAAGTCCGGTGTCTCGGATGCCGAGAGCCATCCCCAGGGCATCGTTGGCCGCCAGCCCGCTGTCGAAGTCGTAGAGCAATACGTTGCCCGACGGAATGTTGAAGGTACCGGGGCCGAGGAGGCCGTTCACGAAGTCGAGGTAGCTGTGTCCGTTGAGGGCCTCACCGTAGGCCTCGAATTCGTTGGTGCCGAATCGTTTCTGGCCGTCGAGAAACTGTTCCGCCCCTTGCCCCGCCGTTCCGTAACCGGCGATGGTGAACTCCCGGTTCAGTTCGCTCGATCCCCGATAGATGTCGTAGCGATCCGCCTCGATCGGCGCCTCTTCGGGCAACACGATGATGGCAACATCGTTGCCGTCAAAAAGGTCGCCGGTCCAACCGGGGTGAATGTACATGACCGACGAGGACATCGAAAAACGAGTCGAGTCCGGCAGTTCGAAGACGACGTCGATGGAGGGCCAGGGATTGCCGGTGCCGTCGTCCACCACGTGGGCTGCGGTGAGGATGTGCCTTCCCGTGTACAACAGGCTGCCCGACCCGAGACCGCCGCCCGGCATCAAAACCTGAACCACCCCGTCGTATCCTGTACCGGGCGACACGATATGGTTCGTCGGACTGTCCGTCGTCGTGGAGAGTTCGAGGCCCGGCACCAGGTCTGCGAGTGAGTCGAACTTGTAGTTCGAGATGGAGGACGCAAGGAATGCATCGTTGCTGACGAACTGCTTGGCGTAGATATTGCTTTGGTCCGGAGCGTCGCCGTCCTGGCCAAAACCGGTCCAGGTGACGATGAAAGTGCCGTCGGCATCGGCGGCCACGCAGGGGAACACCTGGTCGTTTTCGACGGTGTCGTTGACGCGGAATTCGCCGAAGGTGCCGTCGACCTGGGTCGTGGCCGTGATTCGAGCCCCCGGGTCGCCCGTGATTACCGCATCGACCACGAGGATCTGCTGTTGGTCACGAAGCCCTTCCTCGCCGCGGAAGCGGATGCCCAGATTCGTGAAGTTAGCGGGCTCGACTTCCACGTCGGCGCCGATTGCGCCCAGTTCGGCCTCGACAGTAGCGGCAATGGCGAACAGATTCCCCGCATAGCTGATGGCATTGGTAGTTCGACCTTCGAAGCGAAGCTTGAAAGTCCCCTTAGGGCTGCCGGTGAACTGGATGACCTGGACTTCGTAAGAACCTCCGAGGCGACCTCCGACGGCGTCGAATCGCTGCCCGTAGATGCCGTATCCGGAACCGTCCTGGTCGGCACTCTGCCAGGTGATGACGAAGTCGCCGTCGACGTCCATGGCCACGCTGCTGTAGCGTTGGACGTCGTCGGTCTCCTCGTTGACCATAAAGGCATCGCCGAGGGGGTTGCCCATGGAGTCGTAGCGGCGGGCGTAGACGTCCCAGCTCGTCGTGGTATTCTCTTGCGACCAGGTGACCACGAAATCGCCGTCGCCGTCCATGGCCACCGAAGCAAAATCGGCCGTCGCATCCTGGGTGACGAGGATCACAGGGAGTTCCACGGTCGTGGGAATGCGGTCGCCACCGCTTTCCGTCCAATTGGTCTGGGTCAGGCGAGCGTAGATGCCCTGCTGCCCGGGGGTCTTGCTCGTCCACACGGTGACCGTGTCGCCGTCGGCGTCGCTGGCCACCGCCTGCGTGGCGTAGGGGCGAGTGAACTCGCCGCCGAGTCCCTGGCTGATCAGCGTCTCGCCCTGGTTCACGTCGGACGAGATCCCTAGCAGGTTGAAGGTCCAGGAGATCGAACTGCCTTTGGGGTTGAGTCCCGTGGCTCCGAGCGGATTGCCGACCTTATCGCGCACCGAATTGAGAACGGTCAACTGGTACTGGCCGTCGTCGAGAGGAACGACTCCTGAAGCGCCGCCGTTGCCGTCCAAGGTCAGGACGGCTTCCCACTTGTTCGTTTCCGGGTTCAGCCCGAATTCGATGTTCGTGATCACGTTGCTGAGCAGCGTGCCGTCGTGGACCAGGCGGTAGTTGGCCGGATTGGTTACGCGATCCGGGCCGGTGGTCATCATCTCCTCGTCGAAGACGATCACCAACTGGGTCAACTGGTCGGTGATCTGGTCCCCGTCGGAGATCGACTTGCCCGAGGGCGACACCAGATCGCTGACGATCGGTCCTGCCAGGTCAACCGCGCTCTCGTAGCGACGCACGAATACACCGTAATGGTCTCCCACGCCGCGGCCGCTCCAGGCGACGACATAACTGCCGTCCGGCTCCATGCCGATCGTGGGGAACTGTTGAATGCCGCCTGTGGTGATGTTGACGCGCGACTGGACACTCATCGGAATCGCGGTCGAGTTGTAGCTGCGGAGCCAGACACCTTCCGAATCGACGTCGGTGTAGAGAGTCGTGTTGGCGGGATTCAGCGGATCGGGCCGGGCCCCGGCACCGTTGAAGACGATCGAGAAATCGCCGTCCACGTCGATGCCCACCGACGGATTGACCTGCTGGCCGACGAATTGGGCCATGTTGACCTGGTCGTCCGCCAAGGAGGCCCCCGTCGCGTCGAACTGCTGGAAGAAGACGTCGTAGTCGGCGCCCGTGTAGCTCTCCCATACGATGATGAAACCGTCGCGGTCGTCGACGGCCACCTGGGGATTGCGCGCGACGCGTTGGGTATCCGTGCCACCGGTGCCGACGCCCGTGTCGGCCGCGAACTCGGCCGCCAGGGGCACGCCTTCCGCCGTGAACTGGCGCGCGGCAAGGACCGTGTCGATCACCACGCCGTTCTGCTGGGCCGTCACGACTTCCCAGGCAACCACGAAGCTGCCGGTTGCACCGCTCATGCCCACGGCCGGGTTGATCTCGAAGCTGCCGTCGGCCGGCGGATTGATGCCCGTGAGGTTCTGCCCGTTGACGAGGAATTCGAAGCCCTGAGGTTCGCCTTCCTTGTTGTAGATCTGGCCGTGCACGTCGTTGGAGAATCCGGCGTTCTTGCCCTTCGTCGCCCAGACGACCACGAAGTTCCCCGAGTTGTCTATGGCGACAGCCGGATTGACCTGGTCCTGCTGCGTATCGGTGTTCACGCGGAATTCCGCGGTGTCGCGCGGGACGCCCACGGAATTGAACCTGCGGGCAAAGACGTCGTAGCTGCCGTCGATGCTGGCGGATTCGCTTTCCCAGACCACGACCAGATCGCCGTCGGCGTCGATCGCCACGGACGGATTGCGCTGGTCTCCGCTCGTGATGGTGTTGACCTGAATCTCGCCGGTCAGGGCGTTGTCGTTGCGATCGAAGAGCCGCAGATACACGCCGGTACCGGTCAGATCGAGCGGATCGTCGGCGCCGGAGCGAGTCCAGACGACGGCGTAGTCGCCGTCGTGGTCGACGGCCAGCGTCGTGCTGGAGGTTTCGCGAGCCGTCCCCGTCCCGTGAGCCGAAGAGAACTGGTCCTGGTAGACCGTCTCGGTGTTGACGCGGTATTCGGCACCCACGCCGGCCCCGGACGAAGTGTTCGACACGTTGAAGCTGAACTGGTATCCGGGTTGGGTGGTGGTCGTCGGATTGGAGCCGGGAATACCGTCCAGATCGCCGTCCAGCGAATTCACGTTGTCGGTGATCACCGAGCTGGCCGTGAGCAGGTATTGACCCGCCGTGAGGGGAAGGACACTTGGGGCAAGCGTTACCACGGCTTCGTATTTTCGCGTCGTGGCATTGTAGCTGAAATCAACGCTCTGGATCGCGCCGGTCAGTTCGCTGCCGTTGCGTTCGAGTTCCCAGTTGGAGATACTCTTGACGCTCGTCATTCCGCTTCGCGACATCGATTCGCTGAACACGACGACCAGTTTGTTGGTCGCCGGCGCGATCACGTCGCCTTGCAGGAGCCGCGTGCCGTCCGCCAGTCGCACGTCGGTGACGATGGGCGGATCGTTGTCCTGGAGAATGAGGGTCGACTTGCTGGCCAGCACGTAGACGTCGGTTTCGCCGGGAATGTTGTTGCCGGTGGCGTCGCGTCGGACTCCGGTGAAAGCCACATAGTAGTTGCCCACGCCGTCGCTCGACACGGACGGGACTTTCTGATCGCCGTCGGTGGTCATGTTGACGCGGCTTTCGTCGCCGATGCGGTTCCCCGTGGCTTCGAATCGCTGCAGGAAGACCCCCGAACCCGACGGATCGGCATGCTCGGGCTGGTTGCCGAAGCCGCTCCAGGTGACCACGAATTCTCCCTGATGATCCATGGCCACCGAGGAATACATCTGGTTTCCGACCGAAGTCGTGTTGACGCGGAACTCCTGCTCGGGCACCGGGCTCCGCTCGATGATCAGCGACCACTGTTCCAACAATCCGGAGCGATCGTTGCCGTTCGCGTCGGTGATTCGCAGACGCCACTGGCCGTTGGAATTCTCGCCGTTGAAGGCGGCCAGGGCGCCCATCGGCTGGAACGTCCCGGCGAAAGGAGGAACCGCTCCGTTATCGGGATCGTCGATGGCGACCGCCGCGGCGTCGTCGAACAACGTTCCGGAGAAGTCGGAGCCCTTCGGCAGAGTGCCGTTGGTCAGCGGACCGGGAACGTTGGCGAAGAGTTGCACGTCGGTGCCGGTCGGGCTGATCAAGTGAACGTCGAGATCGGCCGGCGAGGCATGCCGCAGTTCGATGCGAACGTTCAGGTCGGTGATGATCGAGTTGTTGGAAACGTTGAGCGTGGCCTCGACGGTACCCGTGTCGGGGATCGACATAGCCGGACTGCTGGGCACATAGAGCGTGGTGTTGGAGCGGTTGAACAACCGGCCGTAGACACCCCAGCCGCTGCCGTCCTGCCCGGAGGCCGACCAGGTGACGACGTACTGATCGCCGGCCAGGTTCATGGCGATATCGGGATACCGCTGGTCGCCCGCCAAGGTCTGGTTGGCGACGACTTCACCGCCCAGAGGGCCGCCGACGGGCGTGCCGTCGGGGTTGAAATCGCGGACGATGATGTCGTCGCTGATGCCGTTCTGATCGCTCGTCCAGGCGATGGTAAATCCGCCCTGCGAATCCATCGCCACGTTGGAGAATTGCTGATCCCCGGCTTCCGTCACGTTGACCTGGAATTCGCTCGCCAAGGACTGGCCGAAGGAATCGTAACGGCGGGCGTACACGCCGTAGCCCAGACCGAGCCGTCCTCCGTCCTCCTGGCCGTAACTCGACCAGGTGACAATGAAGTCGCCGTCGACGTCCATCGCCACGTTCGACCACTTCTGCGCGCCGGTCGTGTAACCGTTGACGCGGAACGGATCGGAAACGGCGCCCGGATTGTTCGAGCCGCCCTTGAAGACGACGTTGCCGATCTCGTCGACGCCGGCGACCTCGCCGAGCGAATCGAATCGGCGAGCGTAGATGTCGGCGTTTCCGGCGCGGTAGTTCGTCCAGGTGACGACGAAGTCGCCGTCTTTGTCCATGGCCACCGTGGCAAACGTCTGCGTATCCGCGGCAAACTGTTCGAATCCGGGCAACACGTTGGAACTCGGCGTCAACGGCAGCGCCGGAAACGCGTCCTGGACCACGATCGGCAGGTTGCCGATCCCGAGGATCGGCTGGCCCGTTTGGTTGTCGACGATCGGCAGATCGGCAGGCGTGCCGTCGGAATCGTAGAGGCGATAGAAGATCTTCTCACGATTGCCTTGAGCCGCGTCCGTCGCCGTCCATACGACCACATACTGGCCGTCGGCGTCGGCGGCGATGGCGCCGGGCGACTCGGGGTTTGTATGGCCGTTCTTCACCAGCGACGCGGTGGCGGATTCGCTGACGGGTTCGTCTTTGCGTTCCGTCACCTTGATGCTGAAGGCGCGATTGAAATCGGCGCCGGCGGGATCGAAGCCGGTGTGATACAGGGTGTTGCCGGCCCTGTCGCGCAAACCGCTGTGTCCGGGAACCGTCGAAGATCCGGTGACCGACGCCAGGGCCTGGAAGGAGTAGAAGCCGTCGCGGAGGGGCTGGGCGCCGGCAAGATCGACGTCTCCGTCGAGGGTGATTACGGCTTCCCACTTGTTGGACGGGATCGGGTTCAGGTCGTACACCCCGCCCGTGAGGGGGTCGGCTTGCCCGGCCAGTTCGGCGGCCTTGCTGAGGCCGAAGGCCACGTTGATGACGCCGCCTTCCACTTCCACGTTGCTCTCGAAGAGCTTGAAGTTGGCCGAATTGAGGATGCTGTCGGCAATCTGGGCCGGATCGCCGGAGAGCATCTCCTCGTCGAACGTCAGGACCACGTATTGGAGGTGTTTCTGCAGGACGGCGTTGTCGTCCAGGCTGTTTCCGGTTCCCTCGGCCCAGTTGGTCACTCGCGGACCCGCCGTGTCGGTCTCCTCGTCGAACCGGCGGTAGTAGATATTCATGTTGGCCGTGCTGGTCTCGGCCGTCACGAATCCCGCGTTGCGGTAGTTCTCGACCTGGGTGTACAGGGTCGTGTAGTCGCCGTCGGGCTCCATGCCGATCGACGGGCGCGTCTGCCAGGTGCCTTGGGTCCCGTATGTGTCGCCGAAGAAGGCCGGGCCGACGGGCGGACCGGCAACCCAGGTGTAGGTCACGTTACCGTTCTGGTCGACGGTGGCGGCGCCCCGTTCGGTCGCGCTGCCGATCACCTGAACGTCGAACGGGGTATCATGCGAGGAACCCTGGAACTCGATTTCATAGAGGATGTGGCGGAAGCCCTGAACCAGGAAGACGCCGCCGGCGCGTTCCTCGTAGAGCGTTTCGTCGACTTCGTCGATCTCCCAATCGGTGGCGGTGCGATCGATGATCTCGTCGGGTTCGACTTCGCGGATGTCGACCGTGCCTTCATTGACGCCCGGCCAGGCCGTGCCGAGGATCGCCATGCCTTGAAGGGCGGCTTCAAGGTTCTGGCGAGTCCCCTCGATGCTCAAGGGCTGTCCCATGCCGTTGGAGGCGATGTCGACGACGGCGATTTCCGTCTGGCCCGTCAGCAAGTTGGTCACCTGAACGGTGAAAGTTCCCCGTTCGGCCTGATACCAGTTGGCGTCGGTCAGACTGAACTGCATGGGAATCTCAAGGTAGCTGCGTTGATTCTGGCCGTCGCGGTAGGAGTTGACCACGCTATCGGAGAAGAGCGGGACCAACTGGGAACTGAGGGTCGGATCGGCGTCCCATTGGGAGAGGAGGATGCCGTTGGCCTCGCCGCGCAGTTGGCCCACGGTTTGCTCCAGGATCGCTCGGAGCCGGCCGAGCTGCATATCGGTGGCTCCCAATTCGGTGGCGCGGAACAGCACCTGGCTGATCGCCGCGTCGACGCTGCCGTTGTTGCCCAGCAACTTGGTGATCATGGTCACGGGCACGCCCTCTTGCCCGCGTTCGTAGATGTTGAACGGATCGAAGTAGACCCACAGATCCTCGTTCTGCGGCTTGCTCATCAGGGTGGTGAAATAGCCGGCGGCCATCGAAACGTTGACCGACACGTCGGGACCGAAACCCTCGTAGATCACGGCCAGGTCGCCGTCGGCGTCGATTGCCGGCTGCGCGTTGTACTGGTTGTAGGGCCACAGGACCGGATCCGCCAGGTTCGTCGAAGAACTGTTGACGCGGAATTCGGGGCGGATCTCGACCGGGGTATTGTTTGCCTGGCCGGCGCTGTTGTAGAGAGCGAACTGGCGGGCATGCACGCCCGCATCCACCACTCCGGCAAGATTGTCGAACAGGCCGTGCCAAGTGATCACGTAGTTGTCGTCGGAGTCGAAGGCTGCCATCGAAGCGCCGCCGCCGCCCACGCTGAATTCACCCACCATCTGGTTGCCCGTGGCGTCGAACACTTTGGCTCGCACGTTCGCGGTGAAGGTCTGGCTCAGGGCGTACTCGGCGTCGGCGGTCGCACTCCAGGTGACGATGAAGTTGCCCGAATTGCTCAAGGCCACGCTGGGCGCGAACTGGATGTCGGTCGTTTCGGCGTTCACCTGGAACTCGTTGCCGACCCGCTCGCCGTCGCGGTTGAACCGCTGGACGGAGATGTGGTTGAAGTAGCTGAGCAACTGCCCGCCGTTGGCCCACGTCACGACGAAGGCCCCCGACTCGTCCATGGCCACCGACGGATCGAATTGCGGATTCGACTTGTCCTGGTTCACGTTGATGGTGTACATGTCGACGGGCATGTCCTCGACCGTCACAGTCGCCGCCAACGGGGTGACGTCGGCCACGTACTGCAGCGTCGGCTGATCGACTCCCGCGCTCGCGCCGCCGAAGCGGACCTCCAAGCGGAACAGACCGGTGGTCGAGGTGGGAACCTGCACGACGGTCACGCCTTCGATGCCGGCGTCGGCGAGTTTCGCCACGATGTCGTCGGCCGTGGCCCGAAGGTTGGCGCTGTTGAAGCTGATCGGCGAGGTCAGCGTGTCGCCGAGTTGCAGCCGGAACGTGCCGGTGAGCGGGAGGCCAAACGGATCGTTGGCGTTGAAGATCAGACGCTGCACGTCCTGCACTTCGGGATTGACCAGCGCACGGATGCCGGTCGACCCGCCGAAGATGTCGATCATCTCCCCCGGGATCGCGGCCGTGGTCTTCCCGAAGGGGGTGAATCGCTGCGCGAAGATGTCGCTGACGCTTCCAAAGTCCTTCGTGTTGGGAATCTCGCTCTCCCAAACGATCACGAAATCGCCGTCGGCGTCGATGGCGACGGACGGATTCGTCTGGTTGTAGGCGTCGTTGCCCGCGGTTGCCGGATCGTCGGGTTCCGCCGGATTGACGCGGAACTCATTGCTCGGCTCCTTGCGCGTGACCACGGCGCTGGACGGAACCGACACCACCAGGCCCTGATCGTTTCGGGCGTTGGTGAGGGCCAGTTGCGGATGGTCCTGCTTGCCCGAGCTTCCGACGAAGGTGATGTCGAACTCGGTCAGGCTCAGCGTGCCGTCGGACTTCACCACCGGCGTCACCTGGACTTCGGGCGCGTAGGACTTGGTCCACCACGGGGCCGTGTAGGGAGCTTCGGTCGAAGTGGCGGTCACGCGGTTCGGGGGCGGGAAATCGACCGGACCGATCGGACCGTAGGCCTCCGACAGTCCGCGAATGGCGTTCTCGATGCTGGCGGCTGTGGCATTTGGGTTGTCGGCCGACACCCGGATGTTCTGGAACACCATGCCCTCGCGGAGCGTGGCCACGCTCACGGCCGGCAGATAGGCCTGGACGAGTTGCTGCGACTCGACGGAGATCTCCGAGACGTCGAGTCCGGCCGTGGCTGCGGCAAACTCGATCAAGTAGTCTCGCGGGTTGACGGCCCGCACGGTCACTCCGGCCAACGGACCGCCCAGGAGCCGCAGTTGTCGTTGAATGGCGGCGGCGTTGGCGACCATGTTGGCTTCGGTGAAGCCGCTGACCGTCACTCGCTCGTTGACGCCCGGATCGTCGCCGACGGTGCCGTCGCCGGTCAGATCATAGCCGAGCACGAAGGATCCGCTCATCTGCCCGACTTCGTCTTCGTCGGCGGTGCCGTCCAGGTCGTTGCTCGTGAACGGCTGGACGCCCGACGTGATCGACAGCATTTGGATTTCGGCCGCATTGTATTCGAGCGTGAAGCTGCCCAGAGTATTGGCGGCGCCGTCGGTGTCGTGGGCCAACTGGTTGGGGAGGGTGAGACGCTGCACTTCGTCGGTGAAGTACCTCGCGTAGATGTTTGCGTCGATCGGGTTGCCGTTGTTGTCGACGGCGTCGTAGCGAGTCCAGGTCACGACGAAGTCGCCGTCGTTGTCGACCGCCAAGGACCGGCCCGGACTGGTGTACTGATAATCAGAATACACTTGGTTCACGAGGATCGCGTCGAGGTCGACGGCCGTGCCGGCTCCCCCCTCCGTGACCGTGGGCGGGTCGGGCTGCGGCGGCGGCGGCGGTTCCTCGATCTGAACCACGAAGCTGGCGACGAAATCGCGACCGGTGGGCGTCAAACCCGTGCGGTATTGCACGTTGCCCGACACGTCGCGGAGGCCGCTGCGGAAGCCGGGTACGGCGGCCAGGGCTTGAATCGTGTAGCTGGCGTCCTCCAGGGGCTGGAGTCCCGAGGTAGCCAAGTCGCCGTCGAAGGTCAGGATCGCTTCGTACTTGTTGCTCTTCTGCCCGTTGAACTGGTACACCTTTCCCGTTCTGGGGTCCACCGTGCCCGCCAGTTCGGACGCCTTGTTCAACCCGTATTCGACGCTGACGATGGAACCTGGGACCGTGATTCCGCCCCGGAGCAACGCGTAGTTGAGCGGATTGGTGACGCTGTCGTCGCCGAACGCCATCATGTCTTCATCGAAGGTCAGGACGAGGTACTGCACCTCGTTCCCGGTTCCCTCGAAGATATGGCCGTTGTCCAGACTGTTGCCGCGCTCGTCGGCCCAGTCGCTCACGGTCGGACCGGCCGTGTCGAGCGTTTCGTTGTAGCGCCGGGCGAAGATGCCGTGATTGTCGCCCACGCCCACGCCGGCCCAAACCACGATGCTGTCGCCGTCGGGTTCGACTCCGATCGTGGGCTGGATCTGGTCGCCGTACGCGGTGCGGTTCACCCGCGACGGGCTGCCGACCGTCTGATTGGCCGGATTGAAGTCCAGTTTGAAGATGCCGTTGTCGTCTTCGTCGACCTGGTAGTCGGGATTGGTGGGGAACAGCGGATCGACCGTGGCGCCGGGACCGTTCCAGACTGCCGAGAAGTCGCCGTCGGCGTCGACGCCGATGGACGGGTTGACCTGGTGGCCGATGAACTGGAGCTGATTCAACTGTCCGCTGGCGACGAGTCCTCCTCCAGCGGAGAACTCGCTGTAGAAGACGTCGTAGTCGTTGGGATAGGCAGGCATCTTGACGACGTAGCTTTCCCAGACCAGGTAGAAGCCACCCTGATCGTTCATGACCATCTGGGGATTTCTGGCGACCCGGTACTGGTCGAGCCCGCCCGTGCCGGGGCCCGAGTCGAGGCGTATTTCGCCCGACAGGGCGGTGCCGATCGAATTGAACAGGCGGCCGCCGATGACCGTGTTGGTCGCCACGCCGTTTTGCTGGGAAGTGACGATTTCCCAGGCGATCACGAAATCGCCGCTGGGTCCGGACATGGCGGCCGAGGGATTGATCTCGAATCGGCCGGGCGGGAACGCCCCCGCCCCCGGCAGGTCGTTCACGTTGACTCGGAATTCGGCCCCCTGGGCGACGCCGAACCGATCGTAGCGCTGGGCGTAAACGTCGTTGAAGAAGCTGAAATCCTGGCCCGAGGTGGCCCAGGCGATCACAAACGCGCCGCGATCGTCCATGGCGACCGTCGGGTTGACCTGGTTGGCCGGCGTGGTGGAGTTGACGCGGAACTCATCGCCCAGCGCACGCCCCATCGAATCGTAGCGCCGTGCGAAGACGTCCCAACTGCCGTCGAAACTCGTGCCTTCGCTCTCCCACACGACGACGAAGTCGCCGTCGGCGTCCATGGCGATCGAGGCGTTTCGCTGATGCCCGGAAACGTTCTGGTTGACCAGGATCTCTCCCGTGATCGGATTGTCGTTGCGATCGTAGAGGCGCAGGTAGACGCCGCCCGAGAACGGGTCGGTCGGGTCGTCGATGCCGTAGGTGGTCCAGACGACGGCGAAATCGCCGTCGTGGTCGACCGCCACGCTGCGGTTGCTCTCTTCGCGGGCCTGGCCGAGCCCGCCCGGGGCCGAGATCCGCTGCTCGTAGTTCACGTTTTCGTTGATGCGGAACTCGGGGCCGATCTGGGCCCCGGCGGCGATCGAGAAGTAGTGCTCGTAGCCGCCCAGGCCGAGGGTGATCGGCTGCGAGCCGGCCACGCCGTCGATGTCGCCGTCGAGGATGTTTCCCGGCAGCGTGCTGTTGGGATCCGAGCCGACGGAGATGAATCGCGACGCGTCGGTCACCTGGTCGCGGACGGTCAGCACGTATTCGCCCTGGTCGAGTCCCGGCGTTCCGAAGTTGATGCCGTTGCCGTCGAAGGTGACGACGGCTTCCCACTTGTTGGTCAGCGGATTCAGGCCGAAGGTGACGTTGCTGATGCCGCCGACGATTTCGGCGCCGTTGCGGACGATCGCCCAATTATTGGGATTGAGGACGCTGTGCGGACCGCTGACGCCGCCGTACTGGCTGAGTTCTTCGTTGAAGACGACGGTGATCTGGTTGATCGTATTCGACGGGGCGACGATCACGCTGCCGTTGAAGATCCGCTGGGTGCCGGCATACATGTCGGTCACAAAGGGGCCTTCGTTGTCCTCTTGCGGGAAGTTGCGGATGCTGTCGAACTTGTAGACGGCGCTGGTGCCTGGAAGCGCCCCCGCACCGGTCCAGGCGATCACGAAGTTGCCCGCCGCGTTCATGCCGATCGACGACATCCACTGATCGCCGGCCTGGTCGAGGTTGACCTGGGTCTGGTAGCCGACTCGTTGGCCGCCGCGATCGTAGCGCTGGTAGTAGACGCCGTGGCCGGACGTGTCCTGGCTTTCCTCGCCCCGGCCGCTCCAGGTGACGACGAACTCGCCGAAGGTGTCCATGGCCACCGACGAGAACATCTGGTGGCCGATCGACGTCGAGTTGACCTGGAACGAAGAAGGATAGGTCTGGGTCTCTTCGGTGATATCGAGGTTCCACGAGCCGATCGACGGCGAAATCGGGTTTAGACTGCCGGCCAACCCGTTGCCCGGGTTGCGGTCGATGACCGTCAGGGTCCACGCTCCCTGGGCGTTCATGCCGTTGAACGGCGTGAGCACTTGCTGGGGAACGAACGTACCCGCGTAAGGCGGAATGGCGCCGAGATCGCTGTCCGTAATGCGAATGCTGGTGGGCGCCTCGTCGTCGAAATAGGTCCCCGCCATCACGGGGGCAATGTTGTAGTTCGGACGTCCATACGGGGGGTTCAGGTAGGCTCGCGGCAGATCGTCGAACAGGCGAACCGTCACACCGCCGTGAGTCAACAGGACTTCCAAGTCGGGGAGACGGTCATGGAACAGATTGCCCAACTGAACGTTGAGATCCGCAATGATGTAGTTGTCTGGCACGGTGATTGTGAAGTTGTGGGTCGCGTTGATCCCGTGCCCGACCGGATCGAGGTAACGTTTGGGCTGCGGCGACGACAACTCGGCCCACACCGAGGTGCCGCTGGTGTCGGCCGCGGAATCGGTCCAGGTGACCACGTAGGCCACGCCGTCGAATCGCATGGCCACGTCGGGATAGCGCTGGTGGCCCGCTTCGATGTCGTTGACCAGGCGTTCGCCCTGGAGCGGGCCGGCCTTGGCCGACCCGTCGGCGTTGAACTCGCGGACGATGATGTCGTCGTCCAGACCGTTCTGGTCGCTGGTCCAGGCGACCACGAAATCGCCCCATGCCGCCATGGCCACGCTGGGGGTTATCTGGTTGCCCGCGGTGGTCACGTTCACCTGCAACTCGGAGGCCAGGGCCCGGCCCTCGGAATCGTAGCGGCGGGCGTAGATTCCGTAGCCGGAGCCGAGTTGGCCGTCGAGTTCCTGGGCGTAGCTCGACCAGACGACGATGAAATCGCCGTCCTTATCCATGGCCACGTCCGACCACTTCTGGTTGTCGGCGGTGTAGCCGTTCACGCGGAAGGGGTCGCTCACGTCTGCCGAGAGGGCGACTTCCGGCAAGCCCGTGTTGGGATTGGTGGTCTGCACCACGGCGCGAGCCGGGAAGGTTCGGGCGTAGACATCGGCGTCGCCGTCGCGATAGTTGGTCCAGGTGATGACGAAATCGCCGTCGGGGTCGATGGCCGCGCTGCCGTAGCGTTGCACGTTTCCGACGAACTCCGAACCGGCCTGGTTGGGCGTTATGGGCATGATCGGGGCTGCATCGACGGCCCAATTGCCGGTCCATTGCCCCTGGGCGTTGACGACGGGCAGATCGGCCGGCGATCCGTCGGCGTCGAACAGGCGCCAGTAGACCCGATCGTGTCCGGCCGTGCTGTCGTAGGCCGTCCACACGACGACGTAATCGCCGTCGGAATCGACGGCCACGGCGTTCGGGCTCTCGGGATGGGTCGTGGCGCTGGTGAGATTCGTGGAACCGGCGTTTTCGTCGATCGGAATGTCGGGCTGGTCGACCTTCACGTTGAACTCGCGGCTCATGTTGAAGCCGCCGGGGAGCGGACCAAAGGAGCCCAGAGGGTTGCCTTTGGTATCCTGCAGGCCGTTGGTGGCGGTGATCACAAACGTGCCGATGCCCAACCGCGGATCGCCGCTGTTGACGTTTCCGTTGGCGTCGAAGGTGATGACCGCTTCATACTTGTTGGTGGGGACGGGCGACAAGTCGTAGATCTGTCCCTGGCCGCCGTTGCTGTCGCCCACGCCGTCGTAGGTTCCGTTGAGTTCGGCAGCCTTGTTCATGCCGAACTCGACTTTTGCGATCGCCCCCGGAATCACGACGCCTTCCTGGGTGAGCTGCCAATTGGCGGTGCTGAGCACGCTGGCCGGATTGGCGTTGGGGTCGCCGTTCATTAGCGCTTCGTCGAAGGTGACGACGATATGACGCACGGCGCCGTTGATGGCGCCGCCGTCGACGACCTGGTTGCCGGAGTGATCGACGAGATCGGTGACTCGCGGGCCGGCGGTATCGGTGCCTTCATCGAAACGCCGGTAGTAGATGTTCTGGTGGGTCGAGGCGCCCAGCATGGTGCCGCCGTCGGTGTCGGAGGTACGCTCCTCCTCCTGCATCCATACCACGGTGAAGTCGCCGTCCGGCTCGATGTCCATCGTGCCCAGTTTCTGATCGGTTCCGGCGTCGGCATCCTGGTACAAGTCCAGGCGCAGGAAATCCTGACCATCGGGGCTCAGATTGTTATCCACGATCCCCATCGACATGCCGGTATCGTGGACCTCTCCTTGAAACGTGATCTCGAAGATCGCCGTGTCGGCCATGGTCAACAGGTCATAAGGATAGGCCCACGGCTGCGACCCGTCGGACAGGACGACCTGGCGGTCCAGAATCTCTTGCGAATTCGTGCCGAACCCCCTCGACACGATGCGAACTTCCACCGGGCCTTCCCAGGGCAAGTTGGTGCTTGGCCAACTGTTTCCGGTACGAGTGGCGGCCCGCAAAGCGTTTTCGATCGCATCCCGCGTCGAATTGACGTTGAGGGCACTATTCGTGTAGACCGGCGATACCTGAACGTCTTCAGTGCCGCCGACGTAGGGGTTCGCCATTCGGATGACAAAGTTTCCCCCGGTCGAACCCGTATCGATCAACAGAATCCAGCGTTGATTGTGGCCGTCTCGCGTGGCATTGGCCACATTGTCGCTGAAGATGATGTTGTCGTTAGCTGTTGACAGGTTTCCGTCGAGTTGCGGATCGGCATCGAACTGGCTGTACATGATGGCATGGTGTTCGCCGCGAAGCAGATCCGCCTTACTTTCGAGGATGGCCCGGATGCGCCCGATCTGCTCCAACGTGGCGCCCGCATTGGCTACGCGAATGAGTTCCTGCTCGATCGACTGATCGACGTCGATATTGCCCTGAACGCCGTTGGAAATCGGCGGAGTGGTGGCCAGGCGGAACCCGAACGGGAAGTACTGCAGCAGATCGGCGTTGGCCGGGTCGGCAGTGGCGTCGGCATAGAACTGGCTCGAAATCGAGACGTTGACCGATACGTCGGGCGCGAAACCTTCGTACATGACGGTCAGATCGCCGTCGGCGTCGAGGGCCGGGTGGCCGTTGAACTGCCAATACGGCCAGGTGGCCTCCCGGTTCAGGTCGGGAGTGAGGAAGTTGTCGTCAATATAGGCGCTGTTGACCAGGAACTCGGGACGAATCATGTCCAACGTGTAATTCAAGTCCGCCGAGTTCAGATGATACATGGTGCCGCGTACACCGGGCGAGTTATTGCCTACGGCGTCGCCGACGTCGCTGTTTGCCTGCTCCCAGGTGATGATAAAGTTGCGGTCCTTGTCCCAAGCGGCCTTGGGGCGGCCGCCACCACCGATTAATGGGATAGGCCGAAGCGTATTCCCCTCGTTGTCGAAGATCGTGCCCTGGGTGGAAACCAGGATGGATTGATTGAACAGATAGCTCTCGTCGTCGGTTTCGACCCAAGTGATCAGCGCGTATCCAGGATCGTTGAGATTGTCGCCGCTCTCGCTTACGGCAACGTAGGGGTTGAAGTGGATGGACGTATCCTCGACGTTGACCTGGTATTCCGAACTGGTGGCGTTGCCGAAGCGATCGAAGCTCCTGGCCCGGATGCTGTTGAAGTAGCTCAGGTCCTGGGCGCCGCTACCCCATGCGACGGTGAAGTTGCCCTGTCCGTCGACGCCGACCGAAGGATCGCCCTGAATGCCCTCGGTCTTGGTGTTAACTCGAAACGCGTCGCCCTTCGCGATGATTCCGGGAACGAATTCGAGTTCGTCGGGCGCGTCGAGACCGACCGGCGTGAACTGGCGGGCGTAAATGTCCGAGACGCTGCCCGCCAACTGCCAGTCGGGGATCTCGCTTTCCCAGGTAATGATGAAATCGCCGTCGGCGTCCATCGCCACGGCCGCATCGAGCTGGTCGAACTTGTCGGGGAGCGGGGTGAACGGATTCTCAGGTTCCGGCGGGTTGACCCGGAACTCGGGACTCGGTTCCTTGATCGTCCGCACGGTTCCTTCGGCGGCCACGTTCACCGGGTTTCCCGCGTCGTCCGTCGCGCTGACGAACGTCAATTCGGGATGATCGATCTTGCCGGCCGATCCTTCCTTGGCCCCCACGGCCCCGTCAAAGGTGATTTCGAATTCGGTCAGGCTCGGTTGCAGTTCGGACTTGCCGGTCGACGGATTGTAAACGGTTTTCCACACGGGCTCGACGCTGACTGTCGGTATGCCGTGACGAATCGTCTGTGGAGCGGAATAGGGCCCCAACCCGAGAGCCAACGTATCGACGTAAGACGGGAATTCGTAAGGCGCGATGTGAAAATCGGTCGTCGTCAGCCGAAAGACCTCCTCAATGGACGTGGCGGTCATGTAGGGATCGTCGGGCGACACGTAAATCGGACCTAGAACCGTGGGATCGCGGAGGGTCTCTACCTGGACCGCCGGCAGGAAGCCGTTGGTGAAGTTGGTCGCCTCAACGGTGATTTCCGGCTGGTTGTTGCCCTGGGAGAAATCGCCGAAATGGATTTCATACTGCGTCGGCGTGACCGGCTGGACCGTCACGTCCGCCAGGGCGCCGCCGAGGCCCTGCAAGGCCGTTTGCAGCTCGGCGGCCGTCGTCGCCATGAGATTCGTTTCATTGTAGAAGATGGTCGCCGTTTCGCCGGCGCCGATGATGCCGTCGCCGGTTACGTCGAAACCGAGCGTGATGCCGCCGACGATGTTGTTTTGGTAGCCATAACCGGACCCGGCATTGCTGTAGACCGGCTCGTAGGTGGCCGAGATCGTCAATTGCTGGACCTCATTTCCGCCGTACTTGACGTAGAAGCTGCCGTACTGGTCGTCGATATTGTCGGAAGCCAACTGTTCCGGAAAGGCAATTCGCTGCACTTCGTCGGTGAAATAGCGGGCGTAGACGTTGGCGTCGCGCATCACCAGGCCCGTGGCGGGGTCGATCACCGGATTGCCGTTGGTGTCCGCCACCTGGTCGTAACGCGTCCAGGCAACGACAAAATCGCCGTCGTCGTCCATGGCCATCGACTGGGGCACATCCCACCAGTTCTCGCCATATTGGTTGAAACCGACGAACGCGAGTTCATCTTCGCTGACGGTCTGGTTCACCCGGATATCGGTCCAGTCGGCGGGGGACACGCTGAGGAGCTGCCGCTGCTCCAGCGGATCCAGGGCCAGACGGCGGGTCTTCTGGTGCTTTGCGCCCAGTTGCGATCCGCGGCCGAGGCGGCCTCGAAGTCCCTCGAATCGGGTGGAGATATGGCTTAACGTGGGCATTCTAAAGATCGACATAGTCTCTCGTTCCTCAAAACTGGGTTCAGGAGTCCGAAAGCGACGTGCTCTCAGACCGCACTCCCGCATCCTGAATTGCCGACGGCAATCGGGGAGCCCCGTTCTGATCGATGTCAGCCTGGTTCGTTTCTGGGGCGCTGCCGGTCCCTGCATCGTCCCGCATGATTGAAGCTTCGCTCGGCGTCTCGACCGGCCGCTCGCGGCTCGGTCGAAGCCAATAGGATGAGTCCGGATTCGTCACGGCTTCGCGGACGGCCGGTTTCTCAAGGTTCAAGATCGTTCCGCGGCGGATACCCGCCAAAAACAACACGTCGTAGAGTTCTTCGCAGCCGGAGGCAAACTCGAACTGGGCGACCACTCCGCCGGTGCGAAGGTCGACCGCAGCCACGCCGCACGCCAGCCGAGCCACGCGCTGCTGGATCGGCAGACCGCCGAAAAGATGTTTCTCGCGGATCTTGCACATGCCCACGAGGGCAAAGGGCCCCACGAAACAGAGCCCGCGCAGATAGCCGGGGAGCCGGCAGACGACGTCGCGGCGCCCGGACGCCGGATCCATCACCAGCAACTCGCCCGCTCCCGAATTCAACAGCCAGAGATTCCCGTTGTGCCAGCGCGGGGAATGGGGCATGGCAAGGCCGTCCAGTAGGATCTCGTCGGTCTCCACGTCGACCACCACGCCGCCGGTCGCCTTCTTTTCTCGCCAGGCGCCCGGCGAGTCGGTCGTCCCCAAGGCCGTCACATACTTGGGTTTGCCCGACACCATGGCCACGCCGTTGAGGTGGCAGCGGTCCTCGGGCACCAGATCGCTCACGAACTTCGGGCGCCACACCGCCTCGAAGTTATGGTCGTGGCTCGGACGAGCCAGACAAGAAAAACGAGTGTTGACAAATAGAAGATCGTCGCCCTGGAAGACGACGTCGTGAATGTGAAGATCGCCCGTGTGATAACTTGTCCGCGGGAGAAACAAGCCGTCGTATTTTCCCGGCTGATCCTCCAAATAATCGCGAGCAAGCAGTGGTGCATTGGCGAAGATTCCGACCCAATAACGTGTGGCCAACGCCAGGCGGTTCCCCTGAATCGCCATGCCCAGCGGTTTGTCGAACTCGCGCATCAGCAGCGTCACCTGGCGGTCGTCCGTACCGATCAAAGCGACTTTGCCCGCCTGATAGGTCGACAGCACAAGCGACCCGCCAGATTGGGCAAGCCAAGCATAAAACTCGGGAGATGCCGAACAGGTAATCTGCGCCGATGCACTCGCTTCGTTCGTTTGCGTCATAAGTCCTTTTTCCCGCTGAGGGATGGTTCAAACTCGCCGACCGCTACAACGCACTTTGAGTGCCACCCTTCACAGCATCCGCAGAAAGGGCGTGGGAAGCGCTGCAAATGCCGTGTGTTTGAACTGCTTCATGCCGCTAGTATCAAAGACTTTAGGTACGACCTTCGGCGTCTGGCAGAGACACCGCACCGAACCGTGCAAACGGGTCCGGTCCGCGACGGCACGACCACCGTCACACGCCCGTGTTGCATACGCGAAGTTGTTTGGTGAGAAAACGCAACAGCCTGTTGAAAAAAAAGAAGACCTCGTGAAAAGAAGGACCTGCAATCTCTCCAGAATCACCCAAATTGACCATTTCATCATGATTGGGCCGTTTTTGTGCGTCAAGACCTTTCCCCCTTTCCCTTTCTTACCAAAACCCTTCGCACAAATATGGATAGGATTATGACGTGGTTGACGAAATTGCCGTCCGGTGCGGCCTGACGTATGTCGAGATCTCGATGGCCCTGAAAGGCTCCTTTCGCCATGGCTCCGCGCAGCGGCACCCGATCGGGGCCGCTAGAGTTAGTGATTGGACGGTCGCCACCCCCTGCCGGTTCCAAGAAATGCAGTATCTGTACGGATTGTCCGGGGAGATCGGGGGGCATCCAACGCCGATACTAGCTACTTCGTGTGGTATAGCGACCCCATCCAGTAGGACTACTGGCTTGGATACGTGTCTCTGCGAGACGGTCGTTTAACCCGCTGCCGCAGGCGAGGAACGCTAGATGTCGCGTACGGCCGTCCAGCTTCGCCTTCGGCAGCGGGTTAAACGAGTTGGCAGTGAGCCGACCATCCTGAAACGAGGCAGCCTGAATTGGGCACGGATCCCATACTTCTGAGGGACATGCGTAGTCGAACAAGCTGACGCAAGCTACGTTAGCAGTGGACGTGAGCGCTGCCCGTCCCGACTTATCCACCGGCACCACCCCCTCCAACCGAGGGGAACAGGAGAAGATAATGGCGTCGCCCCTCTGCAAATCTTGGCTGCTGCTCATGGCGTTCTCTCTTGCCGCAACTGCGTCGCCGGTGCGCGCCGACGAGGTCACTGCCGAGAAAGAGGTCCGCCAGTTCACGCGTCTTTCTCGAGATGACGACGGAGCGCCGGTCGCGTTGGAGGCGGCCATCGTTCGTTTCGCACCGGTTGATCGCGGCAAAGACGGTCCGATCGTGGATCTCGTTTCTGCTCTTCACGTGGCCGAGGGGGCGTACTACGAGGCGTTGAATCGCCGTTTTGAGGAGTATGACGTAGTCCTCTACGAACTGGTAGCGCCCGAAGGGACGGTGGTGCCCAAGGGGGGCGTGCCCCGCGGCAGCTCGCCCGTCTCGATGCTGCAAACCACGATGACCGACGTTCTCAAATTGGAGTTCCAGCTCAACGGCATCGACTATACGGTCGACAATTTCATTCACGCCGATATGACGCCCAAGCAGTTCGCCGAGTCGATGCAGCAGCGGGGAGAGTCGGTTCTCAAGACTTTCTTCCGCATGCTTGGCCACGCCATGTCGAAACAGGAGAGCACGGGCGCCGGGAGCGATTTGCGGCTCTTCTTGGCCCTCTTCCAAAAAGACCGCTCGATGGCCCTGAAACGAGTACTTGCCGAAGAATTCCAGAACATGGAAGGTACGCTGACAGCCCTCAACGGCCCCGACGGTTCAACCTTGGTCACCGAACGCAACAAGGTCGCCCTGGAAGTGCTCCGCAAACAGATCGACGCGGGACACAAGAAACTGGCGATTTTCTACGGCGCGGGGCACATGCCGGATTTCGAAGAACGCCTCCGCGAAGACTTCACCCTTGCTCCGCTCGAAACGACTTGGATTACCGCGTGGAATCTGAAGGGTGGTGAGGAAGCTGACGGTGGGTCTGACGAGGAGAGCCGCGTCGAGGCTTCCGAAGGGAAGACCGATGGTCTTCCTGAGTCAGGGGCTGCCGCATCCGGGCGGAAGTAGTTCGCAGCCCAGGCCGGAATCGCAACCCGAAGCGTAAGCGAGGGCCTTGATCGTGAGCGAGGACGGTAACATCTTGCCTCGCTTACGCTTCGGGTTAGGAAGCCACAACAGTAGTCGGCAAGGTTACAGTCAAGGCCTGTCTTCGTGGCGACAACTCCCGCAGAGATTTCGTCTTACGCGAAATTCTCCTTCCGGTTATGATTCCCCCGTTTGAGGAGCCTCTGCGCGATCGAGGCGTCCGCGGGCAATCGTTCGGCTCGCGGAGGATTCCCTGTCCTGCCTGAAGAGGTTCCCGAGTGAGCGACAATGCAGTTTCGCCGTAGCGGGCAACGCGATGATCGACGCCGCCGGGTTCTCAACGAAACCCGACTGGGGGAATCCATGTTCAGTTATCGAAGGTCGGATCGCGCCGGCGATCTCAGTAACGAAACGCTGTTCGCAAGACGCTCTGCCAACTACGGCGACGCCGAATTCCTCGACGAACAGTGGCGTCTGACCGACCTCGTGCCCTTGCGACTGGGCACCTATCTGATCGTTTTCCTGGCGGCTGCGACGATCATCGCCGGTCTGGAAGCCCTCTATTTCTCCATGCCGAGACTTGCCTCCATGACGACCGACGGTCGGGTGGCGGCCTTCGACCTGGACGGCGAGGGGAGTCTGGCCGTCTGGTTCTCTTCGACCACGCTCCTTCTTGCCGCCGTTGCCGCCCTGCTCGTGTTCACCGTTCGCCGTTTCCGCCGCGACGACTATCACGGACGATATCGCGTGTGGATCTGGGCAGCCTTGGTCTTTCTGCTGATGAGCATCGACGAATCAGGCAGTCTCCACGAAGGATTCAAGGAGATGATGACCGCGGTAACAGGGAACCGAGTTTTGGGAGATGGATCGATCTGGTGGGTCATTCCTTACTTCTTCGTGCTTGGGAGCGTGGGCTCGCGACTCCTCGTCGACATGTGCGAGTGCCGGTCGTCGACCGCCGCGCTGCTGGCCGCGGGCGGGTGCTACGCGGCCGCGGTGGCCACCCAGCTTGAAGGGATTCTTCCCGAGTCGGGTGCTCGCGGCGTGATGCTCGAAGAGGGAGCCGAAATGTTCGGCAACGTGTTCCTGTTCCTCGCCATGCTCCTCCATGCTCGCTATGTCATCCTCGACGCCGAGGGCCTGTTGCCTGAACGCGAACGCAGACCGATCCAGGAAGTGGAGTACGAGTACGAAGAAGAGGCAGACGAGGAAGAATGGGTCGCTGTGAATGAGGACCAGATCACGGTCCATCCGCCCCACGGGCTACGTCACCCCCAACGAGTTCGCACAGTCCATCGGGCACAGCATCCCGATCCGGTTGTCGACCAGCTCATCGCGCCCGTCAATCGTAAGCTGACCAAGCAGGAGAAGAAAAGGCTTCGGCAGAAGCTGGAGAACGCCCGCCGCCAGCGCGAAGGTCTTTAGTAACTTACTTCCCGACTTCTGTTGCACTTGAGTCAAGTTTTGGCGACTCGGTCTCGGTCTGAGGTGGAACCTCGTTAGACGCTGGATTCCCGCCTTCGCGGGAATGACGGATGCTGGCCGGCAGCGCGAAGGGTGATAGCGTTTGCACGGGGGGTCGTCCGAAAGACAAGTCCCCGAGTCTCGTCAGCACATCCGGCATTGACACCGAGCGGGCAGATCTCGTATCGTCCCAGCCCGATTCTCCGGAAACCGGACTTCCCAGATCGGACAAGACTCGACCATGGTTCCGTTGCGCCGTGAATATCGTCACGGGGGGGTGAAACGGAGCGTTGTGCTGGCGATTCTCGCCGTTGCGCTCGCTCTGCCCGTCTTGGGCTGCGCCACGACCAAGATGACCGAATTGCGGTCCGTGCCGAAGAGCCCCTTGGTTGAACAATTGAAGCTGACGTCGCACAAGGGGCCCCAGGCCAGCGATCGGACCCGGCAGTTCCTGCGTGTCAACGCCCTCGAAGGCTACGACGACGATCCCAAGGCCCTGCTCCAAGAGATCCAGAAGGTCATCGAGCACGAGCCGACCGCATCCCACGTCTACGCCTTTGCGGAACTGGCGTTCATCGAAGCGGAGAAGGCCAAGAAGAGCCATCCGAAGCTTGCCTTGGACCTCTACGGTGCTTCGGCGTTCCATGCCTATCAATACCTGTTCGACAAACGCTTCCTCGTCAAGCGCAACCCCTACGATCCCCAGTTTCGCGGCGCCTGCGATCTCTACAACGGAGCGCTCGAGGGAGCCTTGCGCGTAATCTGCGCCGACCAGGGCCTCCAGCCCGGCAAGACCTACACGATCGACACGGCCAGCGGTTCCTGGCATCTTCAGTGCGTTCTTCGCGGCAGCCGCTGGACGGCCGACGATTTCGATCGTTTCGAATTCGTTTCGGATTATGAGATCAAAGGCCTGAAGAACCACTACCAGACCTACGGCCTGGGCGTTCCTCTGATTGCCGTTCGGCAGCGCCACGCCAACGAGCCGCCCGCTGCGAAATACTATCCGGAAGGTCTGAGCTTCCCGGTAACCGCTTTCGTCCGGCCGTTGCCGGTCGGCAACCAGGACTGCTGCGACGTCACGGCCAAACACGCCGGCATCATCGAGTTGCAGGATCCGCTGGCCGTCTCAGACATCGTGGTCGGCGACGTGCGCGTTCCGCTGGAATCCGACCTCACCACGCCGATGGCCTACTTCCTCAATGATCCGAACTTCAACCGCTTGGCAACGGTCGGGCTGCTCAGCCCCGAGAAGCTACTCGATCTGCGCCCCGGGGGCCAGGACCGGATTATGGGCCTTTACATGGTTCAACCCTACGAGCCCGGGAAGATCCCGGTGCTTCTCGTTCATGGATTGTGGTCGAGTCCCATGACCTGGATGGAGATGTTCAACGACCTGCGCAGCGTTCCGGTCATTCGCGAGAACTACCAGTTCTGGTTCTATCTCTACCCGACGGCGCAGCCGTTCTGGATCAGCGCGGGGCAACTCCGGGAAGACCTCGCCAGGATTCGCGACCGAGTCGATCCGCGCCGCGAGGAGCGAGCCCTGGATCAGATGGTCCTTATCGGGCACAGCATGGGCGGACTGGTCTCGCGGCTGCAAACCATCGAGAGCCAGGATGAATTCTGGAAACTCGTCAGCGACGAGCCGTTCTCATTGGTGAAGGCGGCCCCGGAAGACCGGGCACGGCTCGAGAAGAGTCTCTTCTTCCATCCCAACCCGTCCGTCCGCCGCGTCGTCACCATCGGCACGCCGCACCGCGGCAGCGAGATGTCGAACGATCTGACGCAATGGCTTTCCAACAAGCTCATTCGGCTGCCCGACATGCTCGACCTCACCAAAGACAGCGTGATCCGGCAGAACAAGGAGCTGATCCGCAACGATCGCCTCCTGCGGATCCATACCAGCGTCGATTCCCTGTCGCCCGAATCGCCCTTCTTCCCCGTCATGCTGGCCGGGTACCGGGCACCGTGGGTCCGCTACCACAATATCGTGGGAGTTCTGCCCAAGAAGGGCCTCACCGGCTATTGGGCCGACGGCGGCGACGGCGTGGTCGCTTACGCAAGCGCTCAGATGGACGACGTCGTCAGCCAGATCAGCGTGCCCGCCCCCCACAGCGAAATCCACGCGCATCCCAGGGCCATCCTCGAGGTGCGCCGCATCCTGCTCGAACACCTGCACGACGTCTATTCCAGCGGCGAACTCCAGCCGATTCGCATGGCTTCTGCACCCTGGCCGGTCAACGCCGCGCCGCGTTATCCCTGGCCGACGCCGTCTCCTGCCGGGCCGCCGCAGAACCAGATCAATCTCTTCAGTTCACCGTCGGCCAACTAGCCACGCTCAAACCGCATCATCTCCGATCCCGCCAGTTGCCCGGCTGTTGCTTTCCAGCCGACGCCGAGAAGACCTACGACCGGTCGTTCGAGCACTTCGCCCGACTGGTCACGAGCAACAGCATATAGTCAGCCAGGCGGGGTGAGTGACGGGCTGCGATCCGTCGAGAAGCCTGTCGCACGCCCCGGCTGGATGCGTTGCGCTGTCTTCGGAGACCTCTTCTTCGGCCAACCCGAGCGTGGGATCGGCGATCGCGCCGATCGGCTGGGCCACTGCCCCGTCCTTTGCGTCCTGGGCCATTTCCAGCAGTTCTCCTCGCATGATCTTCACGTCGGCGCCCGCGTGGATCCCCAGCTTGACACGGTCCCCTTTGACACGCAACACGGTGATGCAGATCTCGTCACCGATCACGATCTGCTCGTCCAGCTTCCTTGAAAGCACCAGCATGGTGAACTCCTTGATTGCCTCGTTGATTCGTGTTCCTGACAAGTGCCGGCCTTAACCGGACGCATTCGGGAGTTCGCATTTCTCATGCCAAACCCGGAGCAGAATTCCGGGATGCAGCACAAGTCGCACAACAACAGGAACTTACGACGGGTGGAGACTGGCGATACGAGTACTGTACGGATTTACAATCTTACAAGTGGCAGGGAATCGGCTACAAGCGATCGAGAGATTGAGGCGATTTGGCGCGGAGGCTGCCAAGTGCGGAGAAGGGGGCAATCAGAGCTGCTGCGGCAGGTTCAGAATGGCCAGAACAGGGGAATGAGGAAGATCGCCACAATCCACAGCGTGAGATTCAACGGTCCGCCGATTCGGAAGAAATCGGTGAAACGATAACCGCCGGGGCCGTAGACCATCATGTTGGTCTGATAGCCGATCGGAGTCATGAAGCTGGCCGACGCGGCCAGGACCAAAGCCATCAGGAAGGGGCGAGAGTCAACACCGTATAAGCGCGCCGTCTCCAGACAGAAGGGGAACATGAGGACGGCCGCCGCGTTGTTGGTGACGAGTTCGGTCATGATCGATCCCAACAAATAGATCACGGCAAGCGCCGCAACGGGGCCCAGGCCGGAAGTGGCGTCAACCAGCGAAGTCGCGACCGTCGTTGCCAGGCCGGAATTCTGCAGGGCGGTGCCCACGCCGAAGGCAGAAGCAATCGTGACGAGCACCTGCCACTCGACACTTCGGCGGGCGTCGCCGGCCGAGATGCATCCGGCGGCAACCATCAGCACCGCCGCAAGTGCGGCGGCGACAACCGTCGAAACGAGTCCGGTTGTCATCAGGAAGATGAGTGCGACGAACAAGGACAGGGCAATCCAAGCCCGGTCTCTGCGCAGAGGATGCCACTCTTCCACGTCGCTGATGAGATAGAATGCCGGATCGTGGCGATAAGCTCGCAGGAAGTGCGGCCTCACCTGGAGCAGCATCGTATCGCCGGGCCGCAGGGTAATGTCGCCGATCTTTCTTTCCACGCGTTTTCCGCCGCGGTGCACAGCGACCACGGCGGCTCCGTAGGTCGCGCGAAAGTCGGCGTCGCGGATGGTCTTGCCGATGAGGGGAGAATTCTCGGAGATCACCGCCTCGCAGAGCCGGCGCCGGCGCTGTTGCCTGGGCGACACCTCGTAGTCCGGGTCGGCGATCGGCACCAGGCCCGGGATCTTCTCCAGGTCGATGATGCTGCTGACGATGCCGGTGAAGACGAGGCGGTCGTTTTGTTCGATCACGTCGTCGGGACCGACGGGCCCGATGATCTGGTCGCACCGCTCGATTTCGATCAGGAACAGTCCGGGCAACTGACGCAGGCCGGCCCTTTCAACGGACTGCCCTGCCAGCCGGCAACCGGGCTGCACCAGCATCTCCGCCAGGTATTCGCGCCGCGATTCTCCCAGTTGCTCCATCATTTCCTTGCGGTCGGGCAGAAGTCGCCGGCCCGCAAAGAACAGGTAGGCAAGCCCGATTGCCGCGTAGGGTACACCAATCATGCTGATTTCGAACAGCCCCATCTCCGGCAGGCCGTTGTCGATCATCAACCCGTTGACGACGAGGTTGGTCGACGTGCCGATCAGAGTGCAAGTGCCGCCGAGAATGGCGAAGTACGACAACGGAATTAGCAGCTTGGACGGCGAGACCTGGTGTCGCCGGCTCCAGTCCATGACCACCGGAACGAACATGGCCACAATGGGCGTGTTGTTCAAGAAGGCGGACATCGGAATGACCACCGCGGCCATCCGCCCGAGAACTCCGTTGGGGGTCCTGGCACGTCCGAGAATCTGCTGACCGATGTAGTCCAGAATGCCCGTCTCGCGCAAGCCGGCCGCGACCACAAAGAGGACCGCCACCGTGAGCATTCCGGAATTGGAGAACCCCGCAAACGCCTCGACCGGCGTAATGATCCCCAGGGTTGCCAGGAGCGTCGTCGCCCCGAGGAACAGCAGGTCGGGGGGGGCGATATTCTTTACCAAAGCGGCAAACAACAAGACGACGATCCCCAGGGTTAGCCACGCCTCGATGCCCATGAATGACCCAGTTCTCGCTTATGAACCACATGCCAGGATTTCGAACGGTCGGTCTTCGGCGATAATCATAGGGACAATCGGCTGAGCGAGCCAGGGATTCTTCTGGGCTGGCGAGGCACCAGGTCTGACCGGGGCCGATCATCCCGTGGAGAAGCGAGGGGGCGAGACCACGAGTCAGGGCGGAGCCACATGACATGACCGGCTGGCCCAAATGCAGTGCCATGCAGTTCTTTGGAATGACTAGACAGTCATTTCGCGAGACGCCCAACAACAGCCAGGGGGGTGGATTGGCCTTGTCGCCCTAGCCCCCAATGGCGGGGCTTGACTATAGGAAATGACTGCTCGGAGAGAATCAAGATCGCCACATTTCGCCGTTAAAGTCAGCTCATTCTTCCCGAATTGAGCGACATAGAACCGTCGAGTCATGTTTGTCGGACAGTAGGTCTTGATAAATGACTTACCGGTCGATAAGATAAATTCTTTCATTCACAGAGGAGTTTTGCGTGCCCAGATTGACGGACATTCGGAAACAGGCCCTCGACGAGATGATGAAGGAGGCCTTTTTCGAGGCGACGGTCGCAGTCCTGAATGAGCACGGCGTGGAAGGAATGACGATGGACCGCGTGGCCGCGGCGGCGGGCGTGGCCAAAGGAAGCTTGTATCGTTACTTCCGCGGCAAACGCGACCTGCTGGAATTCGTGTTCACCAAGGTGGTCGACCCGATTTTCCAGGCTTTCGAGGAGTTGGCGGCCAAACAGCAACCGGCGATCGAGCTTCTCTCGGGGCATCTCGAGGCGTTGCTCGAACATGTTGCCAAGCACGCACGAGTTCACAGGTTGTTGTTTGAGGATGATGCTGCACACGGCCTGCTGCAGCCGTCGGAACGGCGTACCTCGGAGGCTGCCGGCCGACAAATGGCGACCGTGTTTCAGCAGGGCATCGAGGAAGGTGTTTTTCGTCCGCAGGATCCGCTCCTGCTTGCACACATGTACCTGGGTCTTACCAAGGGTGTGCTGCAGAGCCGCCCCCCGCTGGATGAACCTGAACATCGGAAAGACGTGCACCGTTTGATCATTGGCACATTCTTGAGTGGTATTGCTACGGACAAAGGTCGCGTTGCGTTTGATGGGTGAGATTGCAGCTTGGCGACCGGGACGACCATCCCGGGGCTATTGGAACTTCGGAAGCAGGAGAGTTTTCGTTCGGAAGCCGGACTGGCCAGAGGACACGTTAGCTGGCGGCGGAGTATTGACGTGATGAACCTGGCTTCCGTCTCGAGCGTCATTCTCTGCAACTTCAATTGGCGGATGGATTGCGAGTTCTTCCTTCGGTCGATCGGCTTCGAGCATTTGGAGCATATTGATGAATCGGCGTAAGATCTGGAGACTGTTGACTTTGCTGCTCTTGCTGGCATGTCCTTGTTTGGTCGGCTGCCAGCCGGAGCAGGAGCGCGGAGCCCCTCCACCGGCGGAAGTGGCCGTGGTAACGGTCGAGCCTCAATCGGTGCTGCTGACGTCGGAGTTGCCCGGGCGGACGGCCGCCTATCTGGTGGCCGAGATCCGACCCCAGGTGAACGGACTGCTGCAGAAGCGGTTCTTCACCGAGGGCGCCGACGTGAAGAAGGACGAGGTGCTCTACGAGATCGACCCTGCGCCTTATCAGGCGGCCTGTGACAGTGCGCTTGCCAGCCTCAACTCCGCACAACAAGCGGCGGAGCGGGCGCGAGCCGGGCTGTCTGCGAGCATCGCCGCTCTCAAGCGCCATGAGGCGGTTCTCAAGCTGGCGACGACTAATCGAGATCGAAACGCGAAGCTGATCAAGACCGATGCCGTCTCCGCCATGGAGTACGACCAGTCGGTGGCAGACGTCGCCGTCGCCGAGGCGGGGTTGGAGGTCGGTCGAGCCCAGGTGGAGAGCGATCGGAAGGCCGTGGAGGCGGCCGAGGCCGTGATCAAGCAGGCTGAAGCGGCCGTGGAAACCGCCCGCATCAATCTGGGCTATACCAAGATCACCGCTCCCATCAGCGGTCGCATCGGACGATCCGAGGTCACCGAAGGCGCCATTGTGACGGCCTATCAGCCGGTAGCTCTGGCCACGATCCAACAATTCGATCCGGTTTACGTGGATGTGGTTCAATCGACGGCTGAACTGAACCGATTGAAGCGGAGCCTCAACAACGGGTCCCTGAAGGATAACGGAACGGACCAGGTCAAGATCGTCTTGGAGGACCGCACCGTTTATCCGCTGGAGGGATCGCTCAAGTTTCGCGACGTGACGGTCGACCCGACCACCGGGTCGATCATCCTCCGAATCGTGGTCAAGAATCCGGAAGGGATCCTTCTGCCCGGCATGTTCGTCCGTGCAATCATCGACGAGGGCGTCAACGAACGGGCGATGCTCGTTCCCCAGCAGGCGGTATCGCGAGATCCGAAGGGAAATCCCGTCGCCATGATTGTGAACGCCAAGGGAGAGGTGGAGCAGCGGGGGCTTTCCACGGATCGCGCCGTGGGCGACAAGTGGCTCGTCTCGTCGGGCCTTGAACCGGGTGACCGGGTGATCGTCGAAGGCCTGTTGAAAGCGCGCCCCGGGGCGACCGTCAAGGTTGTCCCGGTTGAGGCCGAGAAAATCAACGATGTACAACCTGCGAATACGGCTCAGGCGGCCGCCCACTGAACTGACGGAGTTACGCGGTGCTATCGAAATTCTTTCTTGACCGCCCGGTTTTTGCCTGGGTGATCGCCATTATCATGATGGTCCTCGGCTGCCTGGCGATCTATACCCTGCCCATCTCCCAGTATCCGCCGATTGCCCCCCCTTCGATCGCCATCGATTGTTTCTATCCGGGGGCCTCGGCCGAGACGGTGGAAAACAGCGTCACCCAGATCATCGAACAGAAGATGACGGGTTTCGACGACATGCTGTATCTTTCGGGAACGAGCGATTCGGCCGGTTCGTCCCGCATCGAATTGACCTTCAAGGCGGGAACCGACCCCGACCTGGCCTGGGCCAAGGTGCAGAACAAGCTCCAGTTGGCCATGGCGAGTCTGCCGGAAGTGGTCCAGCGCGCCGGGGTGATGGTCAGCAAATCCACGCGGAATTACCTGATCATCGTCGGTCTGATCTCCGAAGACGGCAGCATGGACGGCACCGACTTGCGCGACTATGCCCAGTCGAACCTCGAAAAGGTGCTGGCCCGCGTCCCGGGGGTCGGCGAGGTCACCAACTTCGGCTCCCAGTACGCCATGCGGGTCTGGCTCAATCCGGACAAACTCACCGACTACCGCCTGACGATCGAGGATGTGATCCTCGCCCTGCGGGCCTACAACGTGGAGGTTTCCGCGGGTCAGTTCGGCGGCGCGCCGGCCGTCGAAGGGCAGCGTTTGAACGCTTCGATCGTCGTGCAGAACCTGCTGCAGAGTCCCGACGAGTTCGCCGAGATACCGATTCGCACCAATACCGACGGCTCCGTCGTCCGCGTGCGCGACGTGGGACGAACCGAACTGGGAACGGAATCCTACGACATCCAGGGCTTCTATAACGGCAAACCCAACGCGGGGCTCGCGATTCGCCAGGCGCCCGGCGCCAACGCATTGGACACCGCCAACGCCGTCAAGAAGAAACTGGAGGAGATGAGCGCCTACTTCCCCCCGGGCATGAAGGTCGTTTATCCCTACGACACGACCCCCTTCGTGGAAGTGGCCATCGAGGAAGTCGTGAAGACCTTGATCGAGGCGATCGTGCTGGTCTTCCTGGTGATGTACCTGTTCATGGGGAACATCCGCGCCACTCTGATTCCCACGATCGCCGTGCCGGTCGTTCTTCTGGGCACCTTCGCCGTGCTGGGGCTGTTCGGTTTCTCGATCAACATGCTGACCATGTTCGCCATGGTGCTGGCCATCGGCCTGCTGGTCGACGACGCCATCGTGGTCGTGGAGAACGTGGAACGAATCATGACCGAGGAGGGACTTTCGCCGCGAGAAGCCACGGCCAAGTCGATGGATCAGATCACCAGTGCGCTGATCGGCATCGGCCTGGTGTTGTCGGCGGTGTTTGGCCCGATGGCCTTCTTCCCCGGTTCGACGGGCGTGATCTATCGCCAGTTCTCCGTCACGATCATTGCGTCGATGATGCTGTCGGTCGTGGTCGCCCTGATCCTGACTCCCGTGCTCTGCGCGTCGTTTCTCCGGCCGGTGGCCAAAGGGCACGAACCGGCCGAAAACTCCATCTTCTTCCTGCGCCCCTTCTTCCGCTGGTTCGATCGGATCTTCTTCTGGATTCGCGATCGTTACATAGGATTGGTTGGACACTCCCTCGCGAGAAAATTGCGTTATCTGGTCCTCTACGTTGTGATCGTCGCGGGTGTGGGCTACCTGTTTCTGAAGCTCCCGAGCGCCTATCTTCCCGACGAGGACCAGGGAATGCTCCTGTGCCAGGTGCTGATGCCGACCGGTTCCACACTCGAGCAGACCCAAGCGGTTACCGACCAGGTTTCAAAACACTTCGAGGACAATGAGAAGGAGGCGGTTGCCTCCTGCATGACGGTCTCGGGGATCGGTTTTTCCGGCAGGTCGCAGAACAACGCCATGGTGTTCGTCAAGTTGAGGGACTGGAAGGAACGCGACCGACCGGACCTGAAGAGTTCGGCGGTAGCCGGCCGGGCCATGGGAGCCTTTTCGACGATCCGCAATGCCATGGTCTTTGCCTTCCCGCCTCCGGCCGTGGTCGAGTTGGGCAGTGCGCGGGGCGTAGACTTCGAGTTGGTGGACCGCGGCGGCCTGGGGCACAGTGCGTTGATGGCGGCACGCAACGAGTTCCTGAACAAGGCTAGAGAGGACAAGCGGCTGGTGAACGTTCGCGCCAACGGCCTGGAAGACGTTCCGCAATACCGCGTCGACGTGAACTGGGAAGAGGCGGGTGCGCAGGGTCTTTCTATCGGTTCGATTCACTCGACTCTGGCGGCCGCGTTCGGCAGTTCGTACGTCAACGATTTCATCCAGGGGGGGCGAGTCAAGCGAGTGTACGTCCAGGCCGACGCTCCCTATCGCATGCTTCCCCAGGACCTGCAGAAGCTGTACGTCCGTAACAATGAGGGGAAGATGGTCCCCTACGCTTCGTTTGCCACGGGGCGTTGGACTCAAAACTCTCCTCGACTGGAACGTTTCAACGGATTCCCCGCGATGAACATTTGGGGCGAGCCGGCTCCGGGGAGAAGCTCCGGCGAAGCGATGCGGGCCATGGAAGAAATCGTGGAGACTCTGCCCGCCGGGATCGGCTACGACTTCACGGGCCTGTCTTACCAGGAACGGATGTCGACCGCCCAGGCGCCGGTTCTGTACGCGTTTTCCGTGCTGGTGATCTTCCTGTGCGTGGCCGCATTGTACGAGAGCTGGACCATTCCGTTCGTCAACCTCCTCATGTTGCCGCTGGGCGTGTTCGGCGCCTTGGCCGCCACGTCCTGGCGGGGACTGTCGAACGACGTCTACTTCCAGATCGGCTTTCTGACGACGCTCGGGCTTTCGACCAAGAACGCCATCCTTATCATCCAGTTCATCAAGGAACAGATGCGGCAGGGTGAAGGGCTCGTCGATGCGACCCTGGCGGCGGTGAAGATCCGGTTCCGGCCGGTCATTATGACCTCGCTGGCCTTCTTCTTCGGCACCTTGCCGCTGGCCCTCGCCACCGGCGCCGGCGCCGGCGCCATGAATGCCATCGGGACCGCCGTGACGGGCGGAATGCTCTCGGCCACGTTCATCGACTTGATCTTCATCCCCTTGTTCTTTGTGCTCGTATCGGCTTTCTTTGGGAGGAAGGAGAAAGAAGCCGTGCCCGTCGAACAACCTGTATGAACCGTCGGCGCTGCAGCGCTGCAGCGCTGTGAACGGTTTCGATTGCCGCATGAAACAGGGGGCCTTTCATGAACGAGCCGTCTTCCGACGACGTCTTGCGAAGAACCCGGTTCTTTGAAGAGGAGAGCTACGGCGAGGTCGCCGTCTTGAGATTCGGCCTTCATATTCCCGAACGTGTGACCGACCTCGACGAAGCCGGCCGCCTATGGGAGTTCCTGGCCGGCCGGCGGGGCGATCCCAAGAAGGTCATCCTGATCGTCAACGCGCCCGGAAGTCTCTCGCCGGCCGGCATCGACGAGTTCTGGGACCACATCCACTCCGATCACAGCAGGACGGGTTCGGCGTCGGCCGAGACCTTGGACCTTCTTCGTCTTGCTCGGGAGGAGAATGCCCTGAAGCACTTCGTCGAAATCGTTCGCAAGACCGACAGTTTCGTCATTTCGGCGATCCAGGGGGAATGCGACTTCTGTTTCCTGGGCACCTCGCTCGCCTGCGACTATCGAATCGCCGCCCACGACACCGTCTTCGTCAATCGCCTGTTCGAATCGGAGACAACCGCGGGCGTGCTTCCCTGGTTTCTGTCCCGATTTCTGGGCCATGCCGAGGCCGCCGATATTCTGCTCGAAGGCCGATCGTTGACTGCCGGCGAGGCCTACCAGCTCAAGCTGGTGAACCAGCTCGCTCTTCCCGCCAATCTCGAGGAGACGGCCCTGGAAACCGCTCGGCGATTCGCGGGCGTTCCTGCCGCGGCGCTGCGTGCTCTGAAGAGAAGCCTCGTCGCCTCCGTCGAGAACATGGGCGTCTACCTCGACCAGATCGGCACGGGCTTCCAGCACGTCAAGGGGCCTCCCGCCACCGGTACGTGGTAAGGCAGGCGGACGAAAAAAATCTACCAGTTAGACGCTCTAGGATAGGAAGAAGGCGTGGACATGTGGAGCAGAATCGCGCCTAGCGTGGGCAGCGTACTTGCCGCTCCGCATGTCCACGCCTTTTTCCTATCCTACGCTTGCGGACAATGCACCCCCACAGACACAGGGAAAAGGAGCTGAACGGTCGATGAGAGTGCGAAACAATGAACCACCACCGGTGATGCTTGCTGCTGCTTGAAGTTTCGCACTCTCATCGACCGTCCAGCCCCTTTTGTGCGTCTAACTGGTAGATTTTTTTCGTCCGCCTGCCTAAGTTCAAGTTTCGCACATTTTGAGAGGTAAGTTGACGTCAAAATGATGTCGGCCTCCGTGCCTGAATCGGCTACCTTATTGGGTACTTTCATCCGAAGGACAGCCAAACGGCAAGGAGGCCGA
>JAAYAY010000329.1 GCA_012719125.1 Planctomycetaceae bacterium
ACACCCGGGGTCGACCAACTGTGAAAAAGGGCGGGTCGGGTGATGAACGGCCACAGGTGAAAGCCGTGGAGGGCGGATTCTTCTGGATCGGATAGATAGGCCGGTGATTCCATCCGTGCACCTCGAATAGAGAATCGGCCGACGGTTGGGAACGGCTTGCCGTATCTGTGTACGAAAAACCCCGTCGGCCGATCCAACAAACTGAAAAAACCGCGTGATGGTGAACCAAGGAGCAGGAACCCCATCACGCGGGAGCTACAGCGCGGAAGCTGAAAACGCGCCGAGCTCGACGTTGATTACTCGTTGAGAAGTTGTTTGTGGACCGAATCGGCCGAAGTCATCGCGTCGGCAAGCTCGCTCCCGACGGCCTCGATCTCAGCCGTCCAATTCGCGATGTGGCGGAGTGACGCCGCAAGATCGCCGTGGGATCGCTTCGCCTGGATCTCATCCCGGTTGTAGGTGTGAATTTTCAGCGATCTTTCGGCCGCCTGTTGACGTGCTCGCAACCACTTGATTCTCTGTTGCGCAACGTGCAACTCGCCCAACAGCTTCGGGGACGCGTACGGATGTTGCCCCAGTCGCAGCAAAATCGCATTGGGGTCGGTGACTTGATTTTTCAGTTCCCAAATTTGCCGTTCGGTCGGGGCTCGGAAAGTTTTCTCGGCTTCGACGACGGCTTCCAGCGTGGCATTCTCGCTTGTGATTTCGCGAAGAATCTGGACGCGTCGCGCGTCGTCGATTGCGTCCGGGGGCTGTCGCTGCTGAATGCGTTCGACGGCCGCGGCTTCGAGAATATTCAGTTCAGTTTGTAGTGGACCGCACACCGCCGCATGTGCGTCCGTTGCTGTCTCCACCCTCGCGAACGAGTCGGTAAGCACGGCTTCAAGCGGGCCGATTTTGTCCTTCTCGAGTTGCAAGCGAAAAGCTTTTTCGCGAACGTCGGCACGTTTTCGCAAACGCTCGGCATCATCGGCGTCGGTTGTTCTCTTGTTAATGATCGTCGTGGTCATGTCTGTGTTCCTCGAAAACGATAAAACGTGGAAAGTGCGTGCTGCCACATGCTCATGAATTCCTTGGGCGGTTCGGTGCTCTCGATTTCGCAAAACGTTGCGTTGCGAAGGCGAACGAGTTCGGAGAATAACGACATGACCCAATGTGCTTCTTGTGAGCAATACCAAAATGAATTGCCAAGCAATCCGGCAGTAGGAACGTCCCACCCCGCCAGCCTGGCACGCGACCACAAGTGACAGACACGTCGAAGAAACCGCCACCCATGAACGGCATCCTCAGCGTCGGGGCTCGGCTCGGGTAGTGCAATTGCCTTTGCTCGCCGCTCGTCCAGCCTCGCACGAACCGCGGCACAATCGAGGTAGGAAAAGTCTGGCGGGCTGATGCGTCCGGCCGCAACCGGCCGGGGGAGCAAGTGTGCGGCCTCGTGAAGCAAAACGCTCATGACGCCATCGCGAAACGCATCGTCGCTGGAATCCTCGCGAATGGCATTCGGGCAGAGAACGATAACTGGTGATGTAGACGTGTGTTCGGGAAGTCGCTCTGAAATATCGAACGTCAAGTGCTCAGACTCGATCGCGAATCCTCTGCAATCTGGGGGCATCGCCAGCCCCTCGAAAACCGAATCAGGAACAATATGCACACCGCGTAATTCCGGTGCGATTCGGTGAACGATCGCGTGACAGTGAGACAGCAACGAGGCATCAAGACTCATCGGCCTGCCCTCCCAATTTTTCAGCGAACCAATCGACCGCACCGGGCTCGGCCGTGTACCACGCCTCATTGCTCACCGCCTCAACCCGCCACGGGGTAATCACGCCAAGCCGGACAAGCTCATCGGGGTCGTCGGGCAAGTCGCCCTGGCGGACGTAATCGACCTTCCGGGCCGGCGGGGGAGTGCGTCTAAACGTGCGTCGGATGAAATCAAATATCTTGCTCATGTTGGAATCCTATCAAACGGCAGTCGGTGTTCTGCCAGATCATGGCAACGGATCGAAAGTTTCTTCCAATGGCTCGACTTCGACGACGATCTTGAACCGGCTGGAGCATCGCCGGCAAACAGCTTTGCGAGTCACCGAACCATCGCCGTTCTGCTCGCTGCGAATTGTGATCGGCCTCAACGCACCGCAACGTGGACAACTCGGGGCGACGATGAAAACCGTTGGCACGTCGATCCACGATTCAATGGCCATCGGCTCGGTCCTTCTCGTCGTCGGTCGGTGATCCGGCCTCAGCGTCGGCCTCCTTCTCGGCCGGCGGTTCTTCCGCTGTCGGTATTTGCGGAATCAACAGGCTCGGCAGATTTCGCATCACGGCTCGTTCGGTTTCAGTCGCTGGTCTTCCAAGAAGCATTTTCAATTTCCTTCATTAAGGGAGAAATCAACTAGTTTGCTCATGACGCGTCGGACCGACGATCCTGAGTAAGACGCAACAACGCCGAAGTCTGCCTCCCCGAAGCCTTACGCGACTTGGGAGTCAGCTTCAACTCCGCCAACCACTGCCGACAACACCTCGACCAGCGAAGCCGTGAATCGTCATCCTCGGCCGTCGACCACTGCGACCAGGCGTAGCAAAGCTGCTCAAGCGTCAGAAGCGTTCCGGGCGACTGGTCGGGAATCTCGCCGACAAGTCGTTTCCATACGGTTTTCGCCGCGGTGTCGAGGTGCGATGGTGCGGTCGGTTTCCTACTCATTTCTTTCCTCGACCTCTTCTTTTGGGCAGTCTCGCGGAATCTGATGTGTGCCCCAATTCGTTTTGCAGTTTGTCGACCGGCAACACCAGATCGGGGTGGAGGTGCCATCGGTGGCAACACCCCATGACGGCCAAAGCTCGCTCCCGCAGCGGGGGCAAATTCGGATTTCCGGCCAAGACTCGATTTCCGGCAGCGAAACCGGATCGTCTCCGGTCTGCCCCAACGCAATCTCGAACGGCGTAGAACCGTCGATCGGAACGATATGCAATGTGACACTGCAATTGGACGGCGGAATCGTCCGAAGCACATGCTCAAAAGCGCGACGACACGCAAAACGGTATCTGGCGAGAATGCCTGGATTGCTTCCGCAAATCTCCGTCGCCCAGTCGCGAAGGATCGTCAGGGCTCGCCGATCTCGCTCAGCATCCAATCCCGCTACCGTGAGTGCTCCAAGCGATTTCGCATACTCGCTCGCCTCGCGATCGGCTCGGAATTTTCGCCACCGCTCAAGCTCAGGCGAAGGACCGCCGGGGGGGGCGACGCGTTCGTCGGTGATCTCGGCCACCAACCACTCGACCAAAGTCGGCAAGTTGTAGGTGCCGTCGTCATTCCGGGGCGCCCCCCTGTCGCGAAGGGTGGACCTCGGGATCCCAGTAACCTTGCTGGCCGTCTCGGCCGTGACTCCTTCAACGACTTGCTTTTCGAGTTCAACGCGGGTTGGTTCGCTCATCTTTTTTTTCCTTGTGGCGACGGCGGCGGAAAATGGGTATTTTGTTGGTGAAAACGGTGAACTAGGGGGGGGGCAACCCCCGTTTACGTGTGTCGGAAAGGACCCACGCTAGGGGGGGGTGGGGGTGGGTGGATCGCCCAACTCGCTGGCCAGCCGCACGCCGGCCGCCCTGATCTTCGCGAAGTGCGAGCGGATCGGCCGGGATCCCGGTCGGGCTGGGGCCGGCCGCTGCGGTCGGGGTCGGTGTGGTCGCCGATGGTGAAGTGCAACGGAAGCTCGGCGAGCCTTCGCCTCTGTCTTGTGGTGATCGAGCCAGGTGGATAAATCGGTCATTGTTCATACTCCCCATTAGTGGCACCTATAGGACGGATAGGACGGATAGGACGGATGTTTCCATAAACCTTTTTTTCGAGTCCTGCCCATACACGTATCTCAAATGCACTTTTCCATCTCGCCCGCATGTAGTTTTTGGGAATCTATCCGTCCTATCCGTCCTATGGAAACGTAAGTTGTTGCTACTAAAGGGTTTTTTATAGGACGGATGATAGGACGGATTCAAAAAGCATCCGTCCTATCCGTCCTATAGCGAGCCATTCTCTCTTCGAGGTCAGTGAGAATCGGACTGTCCGGAACGATCTCCGAAGGAAACCATACGAATCCCTTCCCCCATGCGTTGGTGCGGTTCTTCTGGATTCGTTCAACCGTTCCCTCGCTGATCCATTGTGCAAGCCGCCTCGATGCTCCGATGGTACTGAGCTTCTCTCGGAGTGCATCGCTCATCCATTCGGAAGCAATCCGCGACGGAATGAAAATCTGCTCCCGGTCTGTGTAGTAGTGGAGGGCTTCGAGACTCTCGCGAAAGTGCTCCACCACCACACCGGCCTCCTCGTCTTCAACGTCGGCCGATGCTTGGCGGCTTGAAATGATCCGCTGAATGTCCTCGGCGTCTGGGAACCGGCAGAGGATTTCCCGTTGCCAAGTCGCCCATCGGGAGTACCTCTTCAGCGGCCGGAGTGGTCGCTTGAAGAAGTCGAGCAGGTCCCGGATGATTTCGTCGCGGCGGTCTTGGATGTAGCGAGACAACCGCTCTTCCCAGTCTCCTGATCGTTTCGGCTCGTCCAGTTCGATCGTGATGGTTCGCTGGGCGAGGTCCTTGCTGAGCGAAGATGCATTCAGAGTGAGAATCCAGGTGAAGTAGTTCTCCCGCCGCCGCTCTCCTTTGTACATTCGCTTTCCCGAAACGTAGCGAGAGGTGATGGCGCCTTCCCAGTCGGCAGAAGACAGCTTGAACGACTTCAGGTTGTCGGCAAGCACTACCCTGACGCCGGATGCTTCCGGCGTCAGTAGCCGTTGCTTAATGACCCCCATGTCTTCGTTTAGCGACACATCAATGCTTCCGCCGAAAAGTTCGGCCACCTTTGCCGCAAGGGTTGTCTTGCCGACTCCGCGTCCGGCCGGCGAGGAAATGACCCAGGCCGGCCGCGTGCCCGGCGGCATCCCGGAAATCAGCGTAGCGAGCAGCGCATGGCAGAGGTGGCGGTCTGCTTCCGTCGCGAAGCAGAAGAAGTCGAGCAGCCCTTCGACGGCCTCCCCTCCAACTCCTTGCGGAAAGTCGCACAGATACAAATGCCCGTCGAGTTTCGGCCAGTGAGGCAGACGGTCTACCTGGTGGTAGGCCGGTGCAATCTGCCGTAGCAATTCCTGGAACTCCTTCTTTTGCAGATAGGTCCTGCCCGCATTCCAATCAACCTGCGTCCATTGGTACAGGAAGGCGAATAGTTGTTCGGGGGAAGTCATCGCGAACGTTTCGGTCTTCCGTTGAACAACGGCGAGTTCGTCGCCGATAGCCATGATACCTCCGCGAAAGAGGCCAAGAGTGTTCTTCGCGACGTCGACCGGATCGGCCGGCGGGTACCCGCCGTCCATCGGTGGAATTGTCCGGTCTTCGTTCGTGATCAGGCGGTCTTTTCGCGACATTCGATCCAGAAACGAGAAATCTCCGCACATCGCCTTTCGGCTGTCCCTTTCGTCGGTCGCCTTGCGGATCTCGGCTTTGACTTCAGGCTTGGCGAAGTGTTCGTCCTGGATCTCGCGGAATCGTCGGCCTATGGGAGGGGCTGAAGTCTCGGGCCAGCCCAGCCAGGCGATTTCCCAGCCGTCGCGTTCCAGGTCTTCGACACAGGATAGAACTGATTGGAGGTAGAGGGGTCGCCAGTTGTAGATGACGAAGGCCATCTTCTGGCCACACCAGTTCATGAGCTCGATGTCTTCGCCGCCATCTGGGGCGGGAAGGACTTTTCGCGGATCGTTGCGGATCTCGTCGGCCGATTCGATCTCTGTGAAGTCGACTTCCAGGACTTCGCCGTCCTCCAGGTCGAACAGGAACCGGTCGAATTCCGGCCGGCAACGTTCCGGATCCTCAAAGGCCTGGACGAGATTCTCAACGTCGGCCGGGGAGAATAGCGTGTTCGTCGGGATCGGGGTGGAGGCGGCACTGCTACACATAGCTCGGCACCTCCCGCTCCCGTCGCCGCCTGGTCGATGCAACTGCCGGTTTCGCGGCTCGCCGTTCCTCGAATTGCCGGACGGCCTCGACGGGAATCCGCCAACGGGGCCGGCCGTGGGGGTTGGTCGCGATGTTGAACGCGTACAGTTCGCCAGAGCGTATGACTGTGTGAACCTTGTCCACCTTGCAGCCCCAGCGTTCGGCCAGTTCAGACGGGGAGATGGTGCTACCCACGGGCCACCTCCTCGGGCTGTTGATTCGATTCAGCCCGCTCCAAGAGCTTGTCGCGAAGTCGCTTCGTTTCGTCCGCAGCCCGCAGCAGCTTGTCTACGGACATCAGAAAATCCAGCCGTGACGTGTCGAACGGCTCGTTCGGTTTGTCTTGTTTCGCTCGCACTACTGAGCCCTCGGGGTGAAGTTTCCCTAAGGGCCAGACGTAGGCAACTCCGTAGGCTGGAACCCCCCCGATTGAAACAAAAACGGCGTCTTCCTCGGGGAAAACGCCGTCAAAATACTTTGGATTTTTTTTGCCTACGTAGGCTGGCCGTAGGCAAACGTAGGCTATCGCTCGGGGTTCCGTTTGCCTGTTTGAATACCCTTCCAGGTGCCGTAGCCCCGGATCGTGCCGTCCGTGACGCCCAGCAATTCAGCCCACCACGTTGATTGCTTGGCCTCATATCGTCGGTCGACGCGGACTATGGCAATCATCCGTTCTTCGCCGGATAAGGTCTTGTCGCCGGCCAGCTTCAAAACCTCGGCGTCGACGGCATCCAGTAAGACTTGGATCGGGGCATTCCTGGAAGAGTCCGTGACCGGCGTGCGAGATTGCGGATCATCCCCCGATGACTCCAAGTCACGCAGCCGCATTGCGGACCAACACAGCGACAGGTATGCCTGCCGATTCACTGGTGGAATCGCCGCCAATCCTCCCGAATGATTCTTCGGCAGATCGAAGTGAACCATCAATTCGTCTGCAACGGTTCGCAATCGCTCCACGACTTCGTGACGGTAGATTTCCGTGCCATCGGATGAAGAGAAATCCCCTCTCGGTGGCAAAGCGTTCTGCAAACTTGAGAGGTTTTGTATCAGGGAGACGTATCCGCTAAAACTGCCGGGGCAGGGGGGCGGCGGTTCATTTTCGACGGTGAAATGCTCTCGAATGCGTTGGGCGATCGTTACCGCCATATCCGCCAGAGTTTTTTCTGTTGCGTTCATTCCCCACCCCCTTCCCGCCCAGCATAGAGCCAGTTTCGCACGTGTTCGGCAACCCGCTCCAGCCGCTCATCGGCAATCTTCTGCCGATAAACGGCACCCATCGAATTGTCCCGGTGCCCCATAACCATGTCGATCGCCGGCCCATCGAGGACCTCATCGGCCACCGTCCTGAACGACCGACGTAGGCTGTAGAACGCATGTCCCGGCTTGTGAAACGGGGCCTTCTTCAGGATCGTCTGGAAGAACGAGTGACCCAAGGCGTTGCGGCCGTTCTCCCGCAGCCAGGAGGTGCCCTTCCGCGTCAGGAACACAATGCTGCGGTCTTTCTGATCGACGGGGGGACGCCGAACGGCGATTGCCTTCCGCAGGGCTTCCACCGTCTCGCCCCAGAGCTTGGCCCGTCGCCGCTCCCCTGTCTTCCTGCGGTAGAGCGTAGCCCAGCCGGCTTCCAGGTCGAGGTGCTTGAATTCCACGCGGGCCAGGTCTGCGGGGCCATACCCTGCGTTGATGCCCAGCAGGATTGCCGCACGCATCGTATGATTGGCCTTCTTCAGCAGCCAATGGATTTCATCCGGCGAGAAGAACCGCTCGCCGTTCTCGATTCTCTCACGCTCCAGAATCCGCCGGCTCGGGGGCGAAAACTCCAGCCCGTACTGAACCGGCTTATCAATCAGAAGGCTCTTGTAGCACCATGAGAAGAACGCCTTGGCCCGCTGGATCTCAGTCAGCAACGTGGTAGCCGACAACTGCCGCCCATCGGTCCCCGTGACGAACCGTTGACGGAGGCGGGCGAATTCCTCGGGGCCAATCACGGCAATCGGCGTCGACCTCCCCAGGGTATCGGCAATCTTCACGCAAGTGCCCTGGTAGGCCACCCAGGTGCGTGGCGATAACTCGCCGCGGTCGCGTGCCTGCCGCTTCG
>JAAYAY010000027.1 GCA_012719125.1 Planctomycetaceae bacterium
CAGGGAAATCACTCCCGAGCAACGCCGCGCCGTCATCGAAAGACTCGGTGACCTGCTCTGCCAACTCGAAGAATCGCCTCGCCGTAAGTGAGCCCTGACTTTTTGAACGCCCCCCTACAGAGGAAATTCCGCTTGCGTTCACGTCCCAAACCGGAAAATATACCTATGAACAAACTTACACTATCACCCGTCGCCCGAAATCGGTCTCACGACAACACCCAAACGCGTTCAAAAAGTCCCGCAACTCGAGCCGATTGCAGCGCCCGCGAGCAATCGGGGCCACCGGCCCTGTAACCCGACGCGTCAGCGAGGCACGATGTTGTCCCTCCTCGCTTACGCGTCGGGTTACGACAAGACCGCCCCTCAGCCAATCGGTTTGAGCAAGACTCACAGTGGGTCGGAAGGTGAGGCACTCACGTTGAAGCGCCCGTTGGATTGTCATAATGAGATCCATCGGCGGTGCAGATTCGGAGGCGGGCGGGGAACTGGCGATGAACGAAGAGAACCCCTATCGGTCGCCGGAATCGACGGCTGCGGAACATCGCCGCCGTCCGCTTCGGGAGCCGGTCTGCCGCAGCCAGGCAACGGCCCCAGGCCCTCCAGCGTCGATGAACGCTCCCTTCTCCCCGTTCTTCTCTGGGGGCACGTTGTACAAGCTCCCGCGGAGAGCGTGTACGGAATTTTGTGCTCGTGATCGGCCGGAAGGGGACAGTCCCATTTTTGCGGCATCCTGCCACAAAAATCGGGACAGTCCCCCCACGGACAGGTGTCCTCGCCGACAGAATCGACGCAAGCTGGATGAACTGGCGATCTTAGGGGATCATTTCCGATTCTGCGGTTTTTCTCGATTTCAGCGACTTTCCGGCCGATATAGTACGGCGAAGCGCGGAACTGAGACGGGCACGCCAACCGTTCTGTGTGACCTGTGCCCATTATGTGGTTCCCCGGATAACCCGGCCTGTCGTTCCCACAGGAGATTGTTTGAGTCATGAAACGGACGCTAGCGACCTTGCTGATAGCCGGACTGTGTCTTCTGGGCACGGGATGCGCGGACTGCGGGTGGGTCTACAGGCCGTTCGGCCCCGGCACCCTCTGTACGGGCGAGCCGTGCGGCAGTTGCGGCTGTGGGGCTCCGGCGTGCGCTTCGTGTGCTGCGCCCGAGTGTACGCCGTGTCAGCCGACCCCTGCTGAATGCCCATGCCATACTGCGTGCGACCCCTGCGAGAGCGCTTGCCCCGGGACCTGCGGATCGCCCTGCGGTCCCCTTTCGTGGCTGTTCCACTTGTTGAATGCCGGTTACTGCGGCGACGGCTGTGGCGAGATCTGGTGGGGCGACTTTCATAGCGCGCCGCCCTCATGCTGCGAGCCCTGCAATCGGATGGGCGAGTGGACCGGGACCCCGGGCGGAAGTGCTCCGATGAGCACGGGCGGATGCTCAAGCTGCGGCGGCGGGAGCACGATCGACTACACGTTCCAACACCAACCGCGCGTGCTGGCCGGCTCGAGAACAAAAGCTACCCCGGTCAGCCAGGCCGCCAAACCCATATCGACCAAGCAGCGCTGAACAAGCAAGATATAATCCCAGCGCATCCTACGCGACCCCGGACAGGCAGGTGTTCGGGGTCGTTCTGCATTGCGGGCGACTACTTGGCTGGGGCGAGGGACTCGAAACGTCCGAAAACCATGCGGCCGGCACTTGTCTGGAGCACGCTGGTCACGGCAATATGGACGTTCTGCTTGATGTGGTCCCGGCCGCCTTCCACCACCACCATGGTCCCGTCGTCCAGATACCCCACGCCTTGGCCGGGTTCTTCACCGGCCTTGACGATCCGCACCTCGATGTGCTCGCCCGGCAGAAACACCGGTTTCAGGGCATTGGCCACGTCGTTCAGATTGATGACGCCGACGCCGTGCAACCGGGCGATCTTGTTGAGGTTGTAATCGTTGGTGATCAGCTTGCCTTCGAGGTGCTTGGCCAACCCGACCAGCTTTAGATCGACCGGCTGCCCGGCATACTCGGGCAGGTCGCGATCGTAGATCTTCAGATCGACCTCCGGGTTATTGCGGAGTCGATTGAGAATATCGAGGCCCCGCCGACCGCGGCTGCGCCGAAGCCGGTCGGAACTGTCTGCAATAGCCTGAAGCTCCGTAATCGCAAATCTGGGCATGACGAGCTGGCTGTCGAAGGCGTTCGTTTCGACCACGTCGGCGATCCGCCCGTCGATGACCACGCTGGTATCGAGGATGTAGGGACGGCGGCCCTTCACTTCTTTGGCGAACTCGATGTACGGAATGATGAAGCGGAAATCATCCCGCGTCTGCATAAGCAGGCTGATGCAGAGGTAGCACAGCATCGGGGCCAAGACCAACTGAACCACCGGCCGCACCCGATCAAGCTTCTCGGGGTCGGTGATCATGAGGAAAGGAGTGAGCGCAAGCCCCCCCACGTAGGCCAAGAACAGGCCTACAATGAGACCGAAGTAGAGAGCCGAGATCGCATCCAGACGTTTGCGGGAGATGAGACAGTCCGCCCCCACAATGCCGACTCCGACAAGTGGGATACCAATGACAAACCCCCACCACGCGGCGGTCGAGCCCTCGGTCAACTCTCCCACATTGGCCAGGAAGATCCCAAGTCCAATGGAGATAATGATGAACACAATGCGAAGGATTAGCAGAACCATGACCCGGGTCCTCAAGGATATTGGGAAAGGATGACAGCGCAACAGACAGAATGAGAACTGCTTATGACATCCTCAGGACCGCGTAGACTCGTTCGGCGTCTCTTCGCCCCGCACTAACCAAACTCTCATCGAAATGAAACATTCCAAACGGCGGAGAACAACTGGTCCTCACATTCTAGGCGAATGAGAGCACCCTTGCAAACCAGGGGGCGTTCGTTTGGGCCGCTTTTGCTCGAAAACCCCCGAATGAGACGCGTATACCCTCCTGCGGAAGACCCCCGATTGGGGCGTTTCCTTGTGCAATGACTACCCGTCCGCCGTGCAATTGGCCCACAACACCGGCTCGAAGAGCGGGCAACGAGGGGGGATGCGACTCCTGTCTTCGCGGGCGCCTCAGCTCGGCGTGCGCTATCGCATGTCAATGGTCTGCTAATGGCGCCAAACGCTCTGACAGCAACTCCCAGAGTGCATCAAGGGATTGGGGAATGATCTTCACGCTGCCGATGGCCGGCATGAAGTTGGTGTCGCCGTTCCATCGGGGAACGATGTGCCAGTGAAGATGCCCCGGCAGGCCGGCCCCCCCAGCACGTCCCAGATTGAGTCCCACGTTGAACCCTTCCGCCCGAAGCTCCTGACGGAGCAATTCTACCGAACGGGTTATGGTGTGGGCCATTTCCAGATGCTCGGAGGGGGTGAGATCTGCCAACTCTCCAATGTGTCGGCAAGGAGCGACCAGCAGGTGCCCGTTGTTGTAGGGGTAGCGGTTGAGGATCGTCAGACTGACCTCCCCGCGACCGACAACGAGCCGAGTTCGGCGGTCCGAGTCGGCAACCGCTTGGCAGATGAAACACTCGCAGTCAGCGCCCGGCAAGAAGTCGAGCGGCTCCGTCGGAACCGACGGCACCTGATCGGTGGCCTGCACATAGCTGAGCCGCCATGGGGCCCATATTCGCTCCTGCTCACCCACGGACATCCCCTAATCTACTGCTAAATATCAACTTAGGGCAGATTCTCGCCTGGCCGGCCCGCTATCGTACAATGGGGGGGCCGGTCAATCGGTGCGGCCACATGCCCAGATCGCCTTGCTGGAGTCTAGCGTGAGCGAACCGGTTACACAAGTCGTTCATAAGAAAGCACTTCGGCACCATCTTTCGGTTGAGACTCCCGCCGAAGGGGTGCGAGTTCTCTCAGGTTGCCCGGCTCCTGCCGGGATGATTCCCGGTGCGAACGGGTTGTTGGCTTCAAGTCTGCCTACCGGGACGTCGATCAAGGAGGTGCGGTTTTGTCGATTGCGCAGGCTACGAAGCGGCCAGCCCGTCGCAGAATCACCCGGGCTTCGCTATGCTGGAGGATCTGGTGGCGTGCCGCCAGGCAGGGACCGAAAACTGGCCCGTTTGCGGGAATAGCGATGGAGTTTCGCGTCAGTCTCGATATTTTCCGTGGTCCTTTGGACCTGCTGCTTTACCTGGTGCGCAAGCATGAGGTGGAGATTGTCGACATCCCCATCGCCATGATCACCGATCAGTTTCTGGAGCACCTGGCGGTGATCGAGCAGCTCGACGTGAACTCCGTCGGCGATTTCGTGGCCCTTGCCAGCAAGCTCATCGAAATCAAGTCGCAGCAGGTGCTTCCTCGGGCGGACGAGATCGATGAAGAGATGGAAGACCCGCGGAAGGAACTCGTTCAGCAGCTCCTGGAGTACAAGAAGTATCGCGACGCCGCCAGCATCCTGGAAGAAAGAAGCCGCTGGTGGCAGCAGCATTACCCGCGGGTGGCCAACGACCTTCCCCCCCGCCGACGTGATCTGGCGGACGAGCCGATTCACGAGGTCGAACTGTGGGACCTGGTGAGCGCCTTCGGACGGATCATCCGCGACAGCGAATCGACGAAGCCTTCGAACATCGTCTACGACGATACGCCGATCCACGTCCACATGGCACGGGTCTATCAGCGACTGCAGACCGAACCTCGGCTGGCTTTCAACGGTCTATTTGAACCGGGAATCCACAAGTCGTCGGCCATCGGGATCTTTCTGGCGATCCTGGAACTGGTGCGGCACCGTCGAATCCAAGTCGAGCAGAACGATCTGTTCGGCGAGATCTGGCTGCGAGCCCGGCACGACGCTGAACCCTTGGATTTCTCCGGGATCGACAACTACGACTACGTATCCGCCCCGGCGGAATAGGGCTGGCCGACAAAGGATGAACGAAGAGAACCGACAACAAGGCCCTCGCCGCTCCAACCCCGCCCACGGCGAACGGTCGAGCGACCAGCCCGAGATCGGGCTCGAACTGAACGATCAGCCCGTCCGCTCGCTGACGCACAAGGACATCACGATCGAAGGCTACTCCCGAGCGGCCGTGCAGACCTATTGGCGGATTCCCGAGTTCAAGCTCGGTTTCGACCTGGGCAACCAGCCGTGGTCGTTCATGGGGACGCCGAACTGGTTCGTGAGCCACACGCACATGGACCATGTGCTGGCTCTGCCGGCCTACGTGGCTCGCCGGCGGATGATGAAGATGGATCCGCCCACGATCTACCTGCCCGAAGCCGCAATCGATCCGATCCAGAAGATCCTCCGCCAAATGAGCCGGCTGGACCGAGGCCGGTTGCCCTGCAATCTGGTACCGACCAGACCGGGCGACGAGATTACCCTCTCGCGGGAGTTGGTCGTCACCGCTTCGGCGACCAAGCATACGCTCCCTTCCATGGGCTTTGTCGTGTGGGAGTCGCGGCGCAAACTGCGCGAGGAATTCCACGGTCTGTCGGGGGAAGAGATTCGCGATTTGCGTCTGGGCGGTACCGACGTCACTCGCGAAATCCGCATCCCCCGCTTCGCCTATTTGGGCGACAGCGCCCCCGACGGCCTCGACGCCTGCCCGGCCATGTACGAGGCCGAAGTGCTCATTCTCGAGTTGACCTTCGTCTCGCCCAGTCACCGCAAGGACAAGATCCACAAGTTCGGCCACATGCACCTCGACGACCTCGTCGAACGCAGGGAGCGCTTCAAGAATCAGTTGGTCATCGCGTCCCATTTCAGCACGCGCTACCACACCCGCCAGATTCGCCATATCGTCCAGCGCCGGATTCCGGACATGTTCGACGGGCGTTTGAGGCTCTGGCTGTAGCCAGGCGAACGAACACAAGACTCGGTACAGGCCCGATCCCGCGGGAAAGGGCGAAATGCAAGTGTCAACCGCGTCCTCGTCCGCGTTTCCATTTGACGTAACCCGCCACCTGCGGATGGTCGAGGAGCTTGCTCTTCGTGTTGTAGTGGCGGCCCAGTTCCTTCTCGTCGGGAATCAGGTCGTGGATCGCCCGATGGCAGGACTTGCACACGTTCAGCCCTTCGCGCATCTCTTCGCGGCGGTAACGCTTCTTGAACCACTTGTTCGAATGGTTCGTCCGCGGAATCAGGTGATGGAAATTGTGGGCTTCTTCAGCCCCGCAGAGTTCGCAAAGCATCCGCTTCAGGGTTTCACGTGAGGCATGATCAGATCGGTCCAGATCTTGTAGCCCCCGTCGCTCATGTGGAGGCCGTCCTTCAGGAAGAGTTCCGCACGCGGGCGTCCGTCCGTGCCGATCATGGGAGCGTCGACGTCGATGTATTCGAGCAAATCATCCTTGGAAGACAGTTCCTTGATGCCTTGGTTCGCCTTCCGCATCGATTCGACCAGGTTCCAGCGTTTGATGCTCGGCTTGATCGCGATATAGACGATCTTCGTTTCGGGCAAATGCTTGTGAATCTTAGCAACGAACGCCAGGAAGTCGGCACAGACCTGCTTGGGTGCTTTGCCGGAGGCAATGTCGTTGTCGCCCGCGTAGAATACGATCACTCGAGGCTTGCGGGGGACCACGATCCGCTCGGCGTAGAACAGGGAGTCGGCAATCTGCGACCCACCGAAACCTCGATTGACGACCGGCAGATCCGGGAACCACTTCTTCACGTCCCACATGCGGATACTCGAACTGCCGAGGAACATGATTTCGCCCTCCGCCGGAGGATGCTCCTTGTCATCCGCCTCGAACTTGGCCATGTCCGATTCCCAACGTTCGGGACCCTTCGGCTTCTCGGCGGCTTCACAGCGATAGCGGCCCGGAAATCCGGCGATTGAGGCAGACAGCAAGGCAATCAGGATCAGGCGACGTTTCACGGCGGTGCTCTCCGGCGGCAGTTCTTTGGAATTTGTTTTGAATTCTCCCCTTGGGTTCCATTAGAATCAGTCAGGCCGAAGGACGCAAATCCGCCTTGGGCCCCAGCAGAAACCTGACAGGAGAGTTGGAGCATGCATCGATTCGATCCCCGTTGGTACCGTCGTTGCCCCGTCATTCTGCTCGCCGGCGTCCTGTGGACGGCAACCTGCCTTGCCGAAACGTCGTCCGGTCCGCTGCAACTGACGTTGCCGCCGGCCGTATACGCGGTACCGGGAGTCGAAATGAACGTCTACTTCGACAATGTAGTGCTCACGGAGACGCCCGAGGCGTATCGGTTCCAGGTGACGTGCGATCTCGGCACCTCGGAGGAGAAACGATGGACGCTGCTGCCCACGGCCGCCGATGTGGGGGAGCATCCGCTGACGATCGCCGTCAGCGATTCGTCGGGCAAGGAATTGGGACGAGCCGCCACCGTCTTGAGGATCGTGCCTGCCGATGCGGGGGCCGGGAAATCGATCCGCCTGCTGATCGTGGGCGACAGCTTGACCCACGCAACCGTCTACGCGAACGAGATGGCCCGCCTGCTGTCGTTGCCCGGCAACCCGAAGTGGACGATGCTGGGTACGCACCGGCCGCCCCAGGCGGCCGACGGCGTGGCGCACGAGGGTTACGGCGGCTGGACCTGGAATCGATTCCTCACTCACTACGAGCCGAATCCGGACGGCACGTACCGGAAGCGGAGCAGCCCCTTTGTCTACCCGGGCGACGACGAAAAACCCGTGCTGGACCTGAAACGATACTTCGACGAAGCCTGCGGCGGGGAGCGGCCCGACTACGTCACGATCCTGCTGGGCATCAACGATTGCTTCGGCGCCAACCCCGAGGACCCGGCCAAGAGGGACGCCACGATCGATTCGATGCTGGCCAACGCCGACACGCTCCTGGCGGCCTTTCGTGAAGCGGCCCCGGACGCCGAACTGGGCATCTGCCTGACCCCGCCGCCCAACTCGCGTGAAGAAGGGTTCCAGGCGAATTACCAGGGCAAGTACCATCGCTGGGGCTGGAAGCGGATCCAGCACCGGCTCGTCCAACGCGAGTTGAGCCATTTTGCCGATCGGCAGAGCGTATTCATCGTGCCCATCGAGTTGAATCTCGATCCGGTGGACGGGTACCCGACGAACAACGGCGTCCATCCCAACGCCAGCGGATACCAGCAGATCGGGGCCTCGATCTACGCGTGGCTGAAGATGCGATTGCAGACGCGATCCGAGCAGTAGCGTTCAGCCTTGTAGGACAGGATTGCATCCTGCCATGAATGCCCGGCACTCACGATCGTGGATTCTCCGCGATCGTACAGCTCAAACAGAAGCCGCGGCAGAGAATCTCGGCGAGACGAGCGGGAAAGAGCTCAAGCAGCGGTTCGCAGCGTCGCTTGGCGGCAGCCAGGCCGGCCCCGCAAGTGAACATTCTCTTCTTCGTCTGAAACAGCGGCGTGCCGACGCTTCCGAAACCTGCTTGATGGAGCAAATCGCACACCTCGCGCAGGTTGTACTCCTTGAGATGCAATCCGACCGCCTCGGTTCGGCGCGGGTGGAAATCCCGCGTGATGTCGGAAGGGCGCATGTGCCAGTTGGGCGTGATTGTGACCAGCAGGCCGCCCGGCATGAGCATTGAGCGGATGGCCTGCAAGTATTCGAGGATTTCGTCGGGTGGGATGTGCTCGAAGACGTCGTTCCAGAAAACCAGCCAGTGCCGCCCCTGCTGCCCGGCGGCGACCGTGCGAACGTCGCCCACCAGCAGCCACTCGCGGTAGCCGGGGCCGAGCAGATCACAGGCCTCGCGGTGCAGGGCGGCCGAGACCTCGACCCCCGCCACCTCGTATCCCTGGTCGGCAACCGCCTTGAGCATCACCCCCGACCCGAATCCCACCTCGAAGAAGGAGACACCCGAACCGCGGCGTCGCTGGCGGCGGAGCAGGCTCAGGACGAGGCCCACGTAACGTCGGTCCAATCCCAGTACCAACGGCGTGTGGTTGTCGCGATTGCGGGCGGTATGGATTCGTGCAATCGTGTCATAAGCCAGCCGAATGGCCACGGCCCGTTCGCGCGAGCCCTTGGGGGCGTCGGAGATCCGGCTCGCCAGAATCTGCTCCTCCTGCCACTGAAGCTCCCGGAGCTGTTTCGAATCGAGCGTGGCCAGATCGCGAACCGATCCGTTGGTCAGGACGAGCGGGTTTTGCGGCCTGACGCCGGTGGAGACGTGGGTGGACTGAATCGCATTCTGCGGGAGGACTTCCACGACGCCGGTATCTCAGGGGGGCGAGGTCAGCAGGACAGTACGCCACATAACCCTAGGTCGCGGGTGGTGTATGTCAAACGACGCCCAAGGCGGTTTCGGCGAGTTCACGCATAATCCGAATCAACGGAAAACCACATACAGAACGATCATGCTGACGGCGAGTATTCCGGCCAGGATCTTGTAGTTGCCCAGCCCGGGCCAGGCTTCGCCTTGCAGGGCCGCCAGGGGGTGGGACCAGACGAGCCGCTCACTCTCGGGCGTGTGCTGGTGAGGCCAGACGAGTGACAGCAGGAAGAAAAGGGCCGAGCAGATGCAGAACAGGTAGAAGGCCGACATCATGAACAGCACGCTCCACGGTCCCCCGAACCCCGCGGCGATCATCTGTTCGCTCAGACCGGTCATGCCCGCCGAAGCCAGCCAGGCTGAAAGGTCGACCTTGAAAAAGTCGAACAGAAACACGCAGAGGCCGAGCGCCGACCCGGCGTAGAGCGTCGTTCGCGCCGCCAGGGCGGAGCCCCGCCGCCAGAGCACGCCCCACAGAAACACCGTCGTGATCGGCGGCGCGATATAACAGATCATCGAATTGATGCCCTGAAAGACGCTGCCGAATCGTTCCAGGAACGGCGACCAGATCATCGCCACGATCATGGCCGCAAAGGTGACGATTCGCCCCACCAGCACGAGGGTGCGATCTCCGGTTTCGGGGCGCCAGCGCTTCAGCAGGTCGTAACTGAACAGGGTAGCTACCGAATTGAGCGCGCCCGAGACGGTCCCCATCAACGCGGCCAGCAAGGCGGCGGCGATCAACCCTCGCAGGCCGATCGGCAGCATCTCGCGGATCATGAAGCCGTAAGTATCGAGCGTATCCTTGGCAGGTTGGCCGTCGATGTAGAGCACACCGTTTTGGACATACGCCTCCTTCGCTTCGACGTCGAACTGTTTGCCGTTCACGGCGAGCGTCTCACCCGTCAAATCGACGCGTCCGGAGGCCACCGAGACCGGTTGTCCGTCGACGATCACCTGGTCCGGGATCGGCAGGTTGGCCATCTTGCTCCCGTCCAGAGAGCCGTTGTGTACGAGTCCCAGGCAGATCAAACCGGGCAGTACGAAGATGAACACCGGCAGGATCTTGATGAAGCCCGCAAACAGCGGGCCGACCCGGGCGTGGTTCTCGTCCTTGGCGCCCAGAACTCGCTGCACGATCGTCTGGTCGGCGCACCAATACCAGATGCCGATCACCGGGTAGCCGAGCATGACGGAGTACCACGGCAGGTTCGACGAGTCGCCCTTGGGACGGAGAACGCTGAGCTTGATCGGATCGACGGACTGGCTCAACCCGTCCCACCCGCCGATCGAGTAGTAGCCGATGGCCGTGATGCAGATGGCGCCGATCAGCAGCACCACGGTCTGGATCGACTCGGTGACCACGACCGCCGTCAGTCCGCCAACGATCGTGTAGAGCCCGGTCAACGCTGCCGTGATGATGATGCTGGAGATGAGCGGCATGCCGAACATGCCCTCCAGAACCTTGGCGCCGGTGAATAGCGAGAATCCGATGTGCAGGAAGACGGCCGAGAAGATCGACAGGATCGCCAGCCAGTCGCGGCAGGCGCGGTTGTAGCGCTGTTCCAGGAAGTCGGGCAGCGTCGCCACCCTGGAGCGGATGTAGAAGGGAGCAAAGAACAGCGAGAGGATGATCAGCGTGAAAGGGGCCATCCACTCGAAGTTGCCGTAGGCCAGGCCGTTGTCGTAGCCTTCCTGGGCCAACGAAACCAGGTGAATCGTAGAGATATTGGTGGAAAACAGGGCCAGCCCGATCACCGGCCAGGTCAAGGTCCCGCCGGCCAAGAAGTAGTCCTTGCCGGAGCCTTTGTCTCGGTGTTGCCGCAATCCGACCCAGCATCCCAGCCCGACGATTCCGACCAGGTAGGCGATGATGATGAAAAGGTCGATTAGATGGATCTGGATCTGCAAGGGTCGACTCCTTGAAGGCTGCGTCAGGGGGTCTGTACCGAATTCTGTGCTCGTGATCGTGCCGGAAGGGGACAGTCCCATTTTTGTGGCGTCCTGCCACAAAACTCGGGACAGTCCCCGTCAGGTGATATTCCGACCATGCTAGCGTGGCCGGTCGGGTGTGGCAATCGTTCTGAGCCCTCCGAGAACGGCGAGAATTGGACTCACCCGACTCCAGCGGCTAGAATCGACACCCGCAAGAACCGCTCCCTTTCAGGCAACATACGCTACTGCCGGATTGAGCGGCAGAATGGTCGGTCGCTGATGGCGCACATACTCACGCAAGGGCGCGAAGGCGCGAGAGGACTCTTCCCATGAGGTTGTCTATCGTATGGCTGTCGTTTGCATTCGTATTCCCTCTTGGCTTTGTTCACGCCGATGAGGGTGAGCAGGGTTTTACTCCCATCTTCAACGGCAAGGACCTCACCGGTTGGGAGGGGAAGCCGGGAGGGTGGTGGGTCGAAGACGGCGCCATCACCTCGCAGAGCACGGAAGCGAACCCCTGCGTCAAGCACCATTACCTCTACTGGAAAGGCGGGGAACCGGCCAACTTCATCTTGCGATTCAAGTACAAGTTGGTGGGTGGCAATTCGGGCGTGCAATTTCGTAGCCAGGTTCGTCCTGATTGGGACACCTGGGGCTACCAGGCCGACATGGAGGCAGGCAAGCAGTGGACCGGCTGCCTGTTCCAGCACGACCGAGGCGGTGTCGTCATGCGCGGCAAAAAGGCCGTCATCGCCGAAGACGGCACCCGCACCGAAGAGGACTTTGCCTCCGGCGATGAGCTGCAGAAAAAGATCAAGGCCGACGACTGGAACGATTATGAGATCATCGCCGAAGGCAGCAAGATCGTGCTCAAGATCAACGGCCAACTCATGTGCGAGGTCGACGATCGTGATGCCAAGCTCGCCTGCAAGAAGGGCATTATTGCCCTGCAAATGCACCCAGGCCCCCCCATGAAGGTGCAGTTCCGAGATATGCGTATCAAGATCCTCGACTGAGGCGTGCCCTGGGCAAGTAAACGAGACGTGACTACTGCCTCTGCACCCAGAGGAAATCGAGTCCGATCTCGGTCTCTGGTACGCCTTCAGGGCCGCCTTCGTACCGCAACGTGATCCGCTGCTTGCCCTCGCCCAGTTCCAACGGCGGAGATGAGAACGTCCGCAGCAGGGTTCGATACGGCACAAACAAATCGACCGGCTCGTCCGCTCCCAGAATCGGCTTGCCGTCGAGCGACGCGGAAAACCTCCCCGATTTCGGCGTCAGAGCGACGGTGAAACGAAGTGTGTAGCGGCCTGTCTCGGCCACAGGGACCTTGATCGACAACTCGTCGCCGGGTCTCGCCGGCCGCCAGACCGCCAGCTTTCCCCCCGCCCAGAGTCGGCCTTCCCGCAACTCCAATTCCGTATCAGCGATCTCTTCAAACTGGTGAAACATCGAATTGGCGGAGCCCCGGCGTGCAACCGGCATCCAGTTCTCCGGAAGTTCCAGCACACGCAGATCCTCATCGGTGATGTGTACGTGGTCGTCAGTGATACCGGGGCGGCCGTAGTGATAGGCCAACCGGGCGTAGGAAAACCCGGGCGTGCGCTCGTGGCTGAACACCTCCATGTAGAAGGCGATACGATGCTGGAACGGGAGCGCATCGAGAATGTGCCAACGGTGATTGGTCACGAAGCCCCGGTTGGCCGGCCCGTCGTTGCGAGGCTGGCCGCAGTAGGGGAAAACGAAGATGTCGGGCGACGACCACGAGTAGTTGTAGTAGTCCTCGCTCCCCGTTCCGAATGTCGACGGCCGCACGTCTTCGTCAACAAAGATCTTCTCGTCGCCTTCACCCCACCAACTCCCGCTGGGATGCGGAGCCGGACTGGGATTCAGCAGAAGCGTGCTGGTGCCAACATAGACACCCCGTCCGCCCGCCACCAGAAACGGCAGGTCCTGAACGCCGGGCGCCGTATCGGCGACCAGGTCGTGGTCGACTCGCCACCGGGCCCGGAAGTGCATGGACTTCGTGTTGTCCCAGTTGTCGTCCGCGGGCAAGACGGACCCGGCCGCCGCCACCGGCTGCTTGCCCCGGTTTTGCAGCAAGATCTTGCACGAGCGGGCGAACGGCATCACGTATCGGCAGGTCATCGTACCGTCGGGGTCGACGGTGAACGGAACGGAAGTGAACGGGTTCACCCCCGGGGCGGCGCCGAAGAAGTCGCCCACGGGACTCTCGACCTGTCCCCAAGGATGGTCGTCGAAGACGATGTGCAAAACCGTTTGCCGCAAGGCCGCGTCGAGATCGTCTGCCGTCAGCTTCAGGGTCAGCCGCTCGATCGCCGCAGGACCCTCGATGGCCAACACTTCTTCCGTGGCGCCCGGTTCGACCTTGCACTGGATGGACAGGGGCTCGCGTTTGCTCGCATAGGACCAGGCTTCGTTCGGGTCGGCCAACACCCCGGCAACACGCTCAAACGTCTTGCGATATTCCTTCAAGTCTCCGGCACGGAACGCCTTCACTTCGGCTCCCGCTTCATAGCAGCGGACCTGCACTTCGTAGAAGTGGATCTTCTGCACGTTGCCCGTCCAGACGATTCGGCACCGTCGCGCAAAGGGAACCGGCAGATAGCAGGCGTCGCGCTGCTGGAACGTCCCTGCGAACAGGCCCACATCGACCCCCGCGGCGGCTGCGTAGCGCCCCGTCGGATCTTTGAAGAACTCGTCGGCCGGCCCGTCGAATGTGGGCGTGTCGGCGTCGTCGAGGAACATCCGAATTGTCCCGTTGATGGCCGCGGTCCACGTCCGCACGATCGCCCCAGGTCCCTCCACGTCGCAAACGAGATACTCGCCGATCCCCTTCGGATCGGGCTCGTGAAGAACCGCCTCGAAGTTGGGAATCGGCTCCCGGCCGAAGCCGTCGGAATTGGCAAACCAGTCCGGCCCGCCGGGCAGCGAGCTGCGGCGGTCGTGCGACGAGAACTGCACCGTCTTGTAGAACGGCGAGGGAAACCCGGCCAGGTTGTGCATGTCGATCATCTCGGCGACCAGCGAGCCGGTCGTGACAGTCTCGCCGGATGCATCACCGGCGGCAATCGCGGTGGTCAGGACTACGGCCGAAAACAAAACAGCGAGTCTCATCGGGGCTCCCTCATCTCAATGTGCAAAGCGGGCATACGAACTGCCACTATAACGGCTGGCAAATGGAGAGGGAAGGAGATTTGCGGAAGCCGGGCCTGCAAGACAGTCGGTCGGGCAAAAACCTCAGAGATTCTGCGAAAACGCGACTCGCTGCAACCGCTGGTTTCCGACGTTCGCGCTAAGCATTTAGCAACACCTTGACACCTGGGTGGCTTGCCTCCCATTTGCCGATGTCACTGACCAATTGCGTGTCTCGAAGATACTCAGCCTCATACGCTAACCGCAGTGATTGTTCAAGCCGCTCAGCGCTTGCGTCGCCACTGCTTTTCCCGCTGAAGACTCGACGAATAGCGATTGACAGTACCTCAACGATGTCGTGACCGCAGGACACTTGCCAGCAGTCGTGGTTCATGCTCATCTCCGCCTCGACCTTCTGTTGCAAGGTCGATTGGTCCAGACCGTGCTGCTGGCTCTTGTTGACGACGTCGCGGACCATACTCGCAACGTTGATGCTCAGCCTGCGCCGGTCAACGAATGCCTGAAACGAAAGTCCCTCGAACCTCAGATTCAAGCCGTCTCGTAACGAAATCAGCCGAAGGCATCCCAAAGGCACCGTGTTTCCGGCAAGCTGACGCGCAATCAAAGGTGTCTCTCGGCCTGAAAAGGTTGATATCCGATCTCCTGCCCCATACTCCTCCAGGATTCGATCGAAGGCGGGTGAGTCGAGCATCATGCATTCGACGTCGTGCAAGTCGGTCTGCAGGACGTTCGGCACACCCGGGGACTGGCCCGTGATCCGGTCAAAATCTGCGTCGATGATGCCGAGAACCCCCAAAACTCCGTCGGCGTTCAGGATAGCGATCGCACCTATGACCCTAGCACGATCGTGCGCGATCTCGATCCTGCAGGCTTCGTGATCCACAATCCGCGTGTAGACGAGGTAGTCGTTGAAGCCTTCGACCACCAAGAAATCGCTGTAGGACCCCGAACGCTTCATTCTTATCGCATTGGCAACGGCATCTGCTGTGATGTACTCCCGCATTCCTTCGGCCCCCTCAATTCGACGGTCAAGTTCCATCGATTGCTGATTATCTGCGGGGAGTGCGTTGCAATCAATACGTCAAAATCGGAGAGTTCCGTGATTTTTTCCAGATCAGGCAGGAATTGCTCTTGCCAGGCGATGTGGAGCGACAACTCCGGTTCGTCAATCAGGATCAACGAGTCACGTTTGACCTTAAACAGAAGCTGGTAGAGCAGAACGACCTCGTGCTGCTCGCCGGACGACAGGCTGGATGACGCTAAGGGAGAGCCGTCCGGCGTCTCAAACTTGATACCCCGAGTCTTGTCAACTGATACGGTCTTGAACAAGAAACGTCGATTCAGAATCCCTTTGAACAAGTCGATCTTGCGGAACAGGTCGTCAAATACCCCCAGTTTCTTCTCAACGTCGGCGATATAGACCGAAAGCACGTCGATCTTCTCGCTTTCAATTCCCGTTCCCGGTGGAATCTCGAAATGCGATTGTTCTTCTTTGTCAATCAGCCCTGCATCCGTGAGACGCCTTCGCTTCTCTTCGATCTCCGTCAGTTTCTCGCGGATTCGCGAGTTGGGAAGCGACGTGGACGGATCAGGAGCAGTGGTGACTAGCCGACGCGGAAAGGAGCGATCGAGGGATTGCGATAGCTCTGCGTATTGTGCAAGCGTCGCCTGTATGAGTTCCGCCAATTCTCGTGCAAACTTCTCGACGACAAACGTCAATTCAATGCCGGGTTCTCCTCGTCTCATGATGCGTTCAGTTCGTTCAAGCCGGTTGGCGCGAATGAGATGTACATTCAGGGAATCGGTCAGTTGCGTGAGCCAAGAGGGGGCCTCCTCGTGCTCGTACTGCATAATATGAAGGAAAGGGAGAGAATCGGAAAATCGCTCCAGCACACCGTCCAGATCTAGCAACTCGCCGCTCGGCTTATGTCGCCACACTGAGGGACCAACGCGCTCCAAGTCGGGAACATACTGTTCAAGCAGACGAAGTGGCATTCCTGATTCGTGAAAGAGTCGAGTTGCAACACTCTGCACACTAAAGGGCTGATGGCGACCATACTGAAATGCCAGTCTCGTGCCTTCATCATTTGACTGCGTGCGTTGCTGCCCTTTTCGCACCGATAGAGTTTGTCCGTCAGCAAACTCCAAGTCGAGAAACTCAAACGGCAATTCGCGCAGTGCACCGTAACTACGTCGAAAGACGGCATCAATCATGCGAAGGATTGCCGTCTTGCCGAAGCCGTTCGGCCCATGCATGATCGTAATTCGTTCGTCCATGTTCAACGGAATCACATGATCGAACAAGCCAAATAGCTTCTGGATACGGATTTCCCTTAGTCGCATGTGGTCACCGTGCGGATAGCTTCCACAGAGGTTTGCCCCCCGATCGGACAGGTCTACATCTCTGATTCTGTCGTATTCTCGAACACATATCCAGCCCCAAAAGACAGAAGACGCCCAATCCTCACCCCAACCCGTGTTTCGCCAGCTTGTCGCGGAACGTCGACGCCTTCATTCCCAACGCTTCCGCAGCGGCCGTCTTGTTGCCGCCGGCCGCAGTCAAGGCGTCGGCCAGAAGCTGGCGCTCGGCGTGGTCCATGGCCGCGCGGAAACCGCCCGTGGCCGGCTTCTTCTTGGCCGCGATGCCGGCCATCTCGGCGGTCAGCAGCGAGGCCGTGATGTGGTCGGCCCCCACCAGCCAGGCCCGCTCCAACGTGTGATACAGCTCGCGAATGTTCCCCGGCCAGTCGTGACGCAGCAGCACGTCGACCGCGTCGGCGTCGATCTCGTAGGGCTGATCCTTGGCGATCCGTTTCATCAAGTGATCGACCAGCAGCGGCAGGTCGTCGAGCCGCTCGCGAAGCGGCGGGATGGTGATCCGCAGCACGTCCAGCCGGTAGTAGAGGTCGCGGCGAAAGGTGCCGTCGTCGATCTTGTCGAGCAGGTTCTGCTTGGTCGATGCGATCACCCGCACGTCGGCCTGAATCGGCACGGTCCCCCCCACCTTCTCGAAGACCTTCTCTTCGATGGCCCGCAACAGCTTGGATTGTTGTTCCAGGGGAATGTCGTCGACGTCGTCGAGATAAAGCGTTCCCCCCTGCGCCAGATCGAATCGCCCCTTCCGCTTCGACTCGGCGCCGGTGAACGAACCCTTCTCGTGCCCGTAGAGCTCGCTTTCGATCAACTGGGGCGGAAACAGCGTGCAGCCGACTTTCACGTAGGGAAAACCGCTGCGATGGGAACGGCGATGGATGACCGACGAAATCAGGTCCTTGCCCACGCCCGTCTCGCCGCACAGCAGCACGTTCGCGTCCGTCCGGGCGGCAATCTCGATCATCCGAACCACCCGATCCATCGACGGCGACTCGGTGACGATCGTATCGGTGATCGGCGCTTCGTCGACTGCCTCGGCCTCGGCACGGGTGCCGGCAACGGTCTTTTCCTTTTGCTGCCTCTCGATGCGAGCCAGAAGCGGGAAGATGTCGTCGTTGCGGAAGGGCTTGGTCACGAAGTCGAAGGCCCCCAGCTTGACCGCCTCGACCGCCACCTCGATGCTGCCGTAGGCCGTCATCATCACGACCTCGACGTGGGCCAGAGGGCCTTGCTTGATCCACTTGAGCAACTCGATGCCGTCCACGTTGGGCATCTTGAGGTCGGAGACCACGACGTCGAACGTCGCGGCCGAGAGCCTGTCGATCGCCTCCTGGCCGTCGCAGGCCGTCTCCACCTCGTGGCCCTGGGTCGCCAGGTCGTCGGAAAGCGTCACCCGCTTGATCTTTTCGTCGTCGACAACGAGGATGCGCATGAGAACCAAACTCAAGGATTCAGGACTTCGATTCTTCAGGTGGGCGTTCAGGCGGCTTCCGGCTCGGCGTCGGCCGCCACCTTAAGGATAACGCTGAACGTGGTGCCGTGTCCCGGAGCGCTCTCCAACTGGAGGCGGCCTCCCATCTCCGAAATCATCATCCGCGAAAGGGCCAGTCCCAGGCCGGTCCCCCCCGACTCCCCACGCGTGGTGAAAAACGGTTCAAAAACCTTCTCCTGGAGTTCTTCAGGAATACCCTTCCCCGTGTCGGAAACCTCCACGGCGACCGTGCCGGGATCTCCTTCCTTGGGACGCGAAACGACCACCGTGCGCAGCGTGAGCGTGCCGCCGTCGGGCATCGCCGCAAAGGCATTCGCACACAAGTTGAACAACACTTCCTGAAGCGTGTACGGATCGCCCTGGACCGCCGGCACCTTGCCATACTTCTTTTCGATGCGAACGTTCTCGGCATGAACCGAGTCGAGCACTTGCAGCGTCGCTTCGACCGCCGTGTTGACTTCGGTTCGCTGGAGCGTAATGCCCCGCGGTTGAGCGAACGACTGGACTCGCTTGGCGGTTCGCTCGATCCGTTCCAGGGCGTCGAACATCATGCGGACGTATTCGGCCAGTTGAGGATTGTCTCGCACCCCCTCGCCGATTCGGTTCAGGCAGTTCTGCATGCCGTCCAAGGGATTGGAAATCTGGTGAGCGATGCCCGCCACCAACTGGCCGATGCCTACCATTTTCTCCTTCTGACGCATCTCGGCGTGTGCCCGGTCGATGTAGCGGTGCATGGCCGTCGTCAAATAAACCGTCAGCCAGAACGTACTCGCCAGGGTGACGAACATCCACAGCAGGTAGACGCCGTCGAGAACGCGTGCGCCTGGAGCGTCGGCCGGCAAGTGGATCGGAAACGACGGATGGCCGTGAAGATACTCGATCAGCAGGACGCCGCCGGTCAACAGGCTGGCCATTCCCGCCACCACGTAAGGCATCCGCCCGTGCAGATACATGCTGCCGATGATCATGTGAAAGACGAAGAAGAACAGGAACGGATTGCGGGTGGCGTCGGAGAAATAGACCAAGAGGGCCAGGGCGATCAGATCGTGCGTGATCTGGCGGAAGACGAACCGGTCCACGTTGGCGTCGCCCACGCCGTAGTCGCGCTGGCTGATCCAGAACCAGGTGTTGCACCCGACCATCCCCGCCGCCACCGCCAGGATCGGAATCGGATTGGGCAACACGCCCAAGACCCGCCAGGCAAACAGCCCGGCCCCGGCAACGATCGCGCAGGCGATCCACCGCAACGAAATCAACCAGCGTGCACCTTCAGGCGGGAGTTTCATTCGATTTCAGCGAGAGATTGCCCGTGTTGGCCGGAATTGCCTAATCCCACAATGATAATGCCGTTCGGCCTCACGAACCACCCCCGAACGGCGTCATTGACGCTCTCCGGCAGTACCACGACAATGAGGTTTGTTCCCAGGTCATCGAGAGAATGCCACGCTTCAGCCAGGTCTTTCCGGCCTCGCTTGGCCCAGTTCTTACGGAGCTTGCCATGGCAACCAACCCGCTTCGAAATATCCCGTCGGTCAACGAACTGTTGGAGAGCCCGACCCTCAAGGGCCTGGTGGATCGGATCAGCCACAGTACGGTCGCCCACTCGGTGCGAACCGTTCTCGACGAAGTCCGGCACGAGTTCCAGACGGCCACTTCCGAACGCTCGTTGCCGAGCGTCTCGGAGCTGGCGGATCGCATCGCCCGGCGCGTCCTGGAAGGCGAGCCCTCGGCACTCCGCGGGGTCATCAACGCGACCGGCGTCTTGCTGCCGGGCAATCTGGGCCGAGCGCCGCTCGCGGAAGAGGCAGTCGCCGCCATGGCAAGCGTGGCCGGCGACTACGCCAACGTCGAACTCGACCTGGCCACGGGAAAGCACCACCGCCGGATGCACGCCCTGGAAGAATCACTCCGGTATCTGACCGGCGCCGAAGCCGCGTTGGTCGTCAACAACACCGCCGGTGCAGTCATGGCCACACTGGCCGCCCTGGCGGCTGGACGCGAGGTGGTTGTCGCCCGCGGACAGATGGCCGAGATCGGATGCAGCTATCGCCTGCCCGAAGTGATCGCGGCAGCCGGCGCGATCGCCCGTGAGGTCGGCACCGCCAACAAGACCTACGTGGCCGACTACGCCGCCGCAACCGACGCCGGCACGGCCGCGATCCTCCTCGTCCGGCCCACCAACTACCAGGTGACCGGGGCGGCCGCCGACGTCTCCACCCAGGACGTGATCGAACTGGGCCGCCGGCACAAGGTTCCCGTCATTCATTGTCTCGGCTACGGTTCGCTCGTCGATCTCGAACCTCTCGGACTGCCTCACGAACCTGTGGTTCCCAAGTGCATTGCCGCGGGAACCGACCTCGTGCTGTTCAGCGGCGACAAGCTGGTCGGCGGCCCTCAGTGCGGAATCCTCGTCGGCCGGCACCAGCTAATCGACAAGATCCAGAAACACCCGCTCGCCCGGGCCACACGCGTCAGTTCGCCGACCTTGGCGGCGCTGGCGGCCACCCTCGATCTCTACCACGACCCGGAGCAGGTTCGCCAGCGAATTCCACTCCTGCAACTGCTGGCTACCTCGGTCGACAATCTGCGGAACCGAGCCCAGCGGCTCGCACCCCAGATTCAGGCGACCCGATCGGTCCGTTCGGCCGAAGTCGTTGAGAGCACCACCTCGCTGGCCGGCAATGCGTTGCCGGAACAGGTGATTCCCACCTGCACGATTGTGGCGGAACCCCAAGAAATCTCGGCAGATCGTCTGGCGGGACTTCTGCGGCAAAGCAGCCCGCCGATCATTGCCCGGGTCGAAAACGACCGGCTGGTACTCGATCTGCGGAGCGTGTTTCCGCGGCAAGACATTCGGCTCGTCGAGGCGATCGAAGCCATCGCCCCCCAACCCGCGGAAGAACCGGCCGAGCAATCCAACTCGGATCACGCGTGAACTTCACGTGCAACCCATCCGTCATTCCCGCGCAGGCGGGAATCCAGGCACTCGGCAAACGTTCTGGATTCCCGCCTGCGCGGGAATGACGTGCTGATCCGCGCAAGGTAATTGCCCCCCTTCGTCTCGGTCGGCGCTCACAGCCCGTCCAGCCCGAAATCGTGCTCGACCGGCGCAGCCCCGACGCGGAACTCCGATTGCTGCCAGACGTACTTGTTGGCCCCGATCAGTTGCTCCGGTTCGGCGAAGTATTGCTTCATCTCCGCCAGTTCCACGGCACGAATCGACTGGTCCGCGGGCCGCAGCGCGCTGTGCGAGATCATCAGCAGAAAGTAGCGCCCCTCCCGCGGCAACACCGTGGCCATTATGCCGTCGGCCTGGGCCTGCTCGAACACGCCGCCGCTGGCCCGAATCGCCTCGGACGACGATTGACGCCCTTCTCGATCTTCGCTGCCGGGCTGCAGTCCCGCGATGGGCAACGAGGACGCAGGGACGCGATCCTGGGGCAAGGCGAAGAAGGAAGCCCCCGAGTCGCCCTCCGACCTGCCCGGACTCGGCGTCCACAGCAGTCTCGCTTCGAGCAGGACCTCTTCTTCGGCAAAACCATCGTCGGGCGCCGGGGCGGCCGCGATCTCCCGCGGGAGACTCTCCGCATGGCCCGGTGTGACTTGCCCGCGCCCCACATAGTAGCCCGAAAAGAACGCACCGGCAGCCACGCACACAAGCAACACGGCTCCAACGCAAACCGTCCGGAGAATCGGCCCCCGCGAAGCAGAGATGGCCGGCTCGCCCCGGCGCGAAGCCGGAAGCGGAGGCGGAGGAGGACTCGCCCTGCCGACAACCGGTGGGATCGGCGGATAGTCCAGGTCGATCGTTTCGGAAAGATCCACATTGTCGGGAATCGGAGGCGGATCAGCTTCCCCCTGCTCGATCTGAGACGATTCCGGATCCTCGGCAACGTCGATCTCCAGTTCCGATGAACCCTCTTCGATTGCCTCGATCGCAGCCTCTTCAACCTCCTCGGCATCAAGCGTTTCAGCCTCGATCGCCTCAGCCGGCTCCTCCACAGACGGGTCGCCGGGCACACGCTGCGTCAGCCCGCACGTCGGGCAATCGATCTGGGAACCTGCCTTGCGCCGAGCAATACTCAAATGTTGACCGCAACGGTCGCACTCAAATCGGATCGGCATCGGCCAAGGTGACTCCAGAAAAGACAGGCTCTTCAGCCAACGGATGTGGCAGGTGAGGTCGGTGCGCCTCTCCTTCCAGGTTAACCCGGAAGGTTGGGGAGGCCAACGGGATTGTACGCCCGAGAATCAACCGCGGTCGCCACCGCCTTCCGACCACACCTACGAATAGGCCGCGAGCACGTGTCGCTATTCGTTGCGACCCTGTTCGTTGTTGTTTCCGAGAGAATTGATCGCCTGGACCAGCACCAGGCCGATCAGATCGAGGCTCCAGAGGATCCCGGCCGCCAGAGCGATCCAGCCCAAGACGCTCCCACCCGCCGTATCGCCCATCGCGCTGAGCAGTCGGCCCAAACCGAACAGGATCGAGATCGCCACGGGCAGCATCAGCGCGCCGACCAACAGGAGGAGGACGACGGAGGCGGAGACGGGTCTCTGTCCCATAGTGTGTTCTCTAAGACGTGTACAATCAAAGACATACGGCCACAGGCCAGACGGGAGAACCTCAGGACGAGCCCCTGGCCGGAATGCAGCGGCCTTGCCATATTGCCGCCAGGGTCCCTAATTTTGCCAGTCATTAGACTCTGCGTCAATAACCACGCTACCCATCGCCGGCAGCCGCAAGTCCCTGCACAAACCTCGTTCAACCCCCTGCCGCAGGCGAGGTCTCTCAGTACCCGGCCGCTCCAGGCTGAATTGCCCGGTAATCGCGACCCGCGCCTGCGAGTATGAAGAAACGATTCCGTTGCCGGGGTATCTCCATCCCTTCTAGGCAGTTAATAGCCCGAAGAACCGGTACAAACCGACACCCCCGGCTTGGCTGGCGATGGCACTCTAACGCAAAATCTTACTGTTCATTGACTTAGATTCATTCGAGGGGAGAATGAAAAGAAGCGGTGTTCCGACGCGGGACACCCCGTAGGTCAGCCTATCCCGTAGGTCAGCCTGTCCCAGGCTGACAGTGACGTAGCCCAGCCTGCCTCAGGCTGACTTCGGTCATTTGCAGCCGCGGAACCGAGTCTGGGACAGACTCGACTACGGGCTGCCCTAGCTCGTGCTTCACACGAAGGTGCGGAGAATCTGCTGTGACAAATCCCGATCGGCTTGCCGTGGCGGCCCTTCTTCTGAGTGGCCTACTTCTCACTCAAACGGCGCATGCGGTGGACGTGTACCTGAAAGACGGCCGCATCCTCAACGGAAAGATCGCCGAGATCTCGGGACTGGCGGAACGATACACGAACCCCATGCTGAGCGCTGGGGCCGTCCGTCCGATCCTGCTCGTCGACGATGATCTAAGGCGAACCTTCGTCAGCCAGCGACTCCTCCAGGCCATTCCTACGGCCAATGCGACGGAGACCATCGAGAAATTTGCCGTCTGGCAACATGTTCGACAGAGCGGGCTGGCGATTGCCAGCATGGGGCCCATCGTACGCATCACCCCTTTCAGCGAGTACGGACGGCGGATCCTCACCATCAACACGCCCAAGGGCCAAGTCAACCTGATCCAGGGCATCACCGAGTTGACGCCGACTTACGCCAAGCTGGAGGGGCTGGTCTCGGAGCAGAGCAAATTCGTATCCGACATGCGCATCGCCACCAACTCGATTCCCCCCGACACCCTCGACAAGATCCTCCGCGGGCAAGTCGACGAAAACAGCCCCGAGGAACGCAAGCGGATCGCCAGCTTCTACGTTCAGGCCGAAATGTACGAGGCGGCCACCAAGGAGCTTGAGGCCATCGCCGAGCAGTTCGGCGACGCCGTCCGCGAGCAGTTGGAACCGACCGTCCGACTGCTGAAGCAGATGTCGTCGCGGCGCCTGCTCAAGGAACTCGAGCTCCGCCGCGACGCCGGGCAACACACCTTCGTGTTTGCGAAGCTGAAAACGTTCCCCACGGAGGGCGTCGCCGGCGAGATCCTGCAGCAGGTCAGCGACATGATCGCCAAATTCGACAATGAGATCGCCCGGCGAGACTTGATCCTCAAGACGATCGACGGGTTGACGGCCAAGGTCGAGATCGAAGCCGATCGCCAGAAGATCGGCGTCGTGCGGAACGAACTGCAAAACCACCTCAACTTCAATACGCTCGACCGCATGACCGCCTTCCTCCAGTTTGCCAACGACGAATCGATGCTCCCCCAGGAACGCCTGGCCCTGGCCGTCAGCGGCTGGCTGGTGGGAAGCGATCTGTCCATCCGCAATCTGCCCGTGGCCCTCTCCATGCTCGAGATCCGCGGCCTGGTTCGCCAGTACCTGACCGCGCCCGACGCACTCAGCCGGTCCCAGGTCCTGGAACAAATCCGCGCCCAGGAAGCCGGCAGTCCGCGCTACGTCGCTCGCCTCGTTCGCCAGATGCTTCCCCTGCTGGACCTTCCCGAGGCCGCGCCCGACAAACCCGGTTACTATGCCCTGAGTGTCGACGGTCCCGGCGGCATGCCGATTCCCTATTGGGTCCAGGTGCCTCCGGAATACGATCCGCTCCGCCGTTATCCGGTGATCGTCACCCTCAACGGTGCCGGCACGACGCCCGAACAGCAGATCGACTGGTGGGCCGGCGCCTGGCAGGAAGGCGGCTGGCGAGCCGGGCAGGCCTCTCGCTACGGCTACATCGTGGTGGCTCCCCAATGGACCTCCGAGCACCAGAAGTCCTATGATTTCTCCGATCGGGAACATGGTGCGGTTCTCTACGCGCTCCGCGACGCCTACCGCCGCTTCTCGATCGATACGGACCGCGTCTTTCTGACCGGACATTCCATGGGCGGCGACGCCGTGTGGGACATCGGCCTGGCCCATCCCGACCTCTGGGCCGGAGTGATCCCCGTCGTCGCCACTAGCGACCGCTACGACACCTTCTACTGGGAAAATGCCGAACTCCTCCCCTTCTACGTCGTTTCAGGGGAACTTGACGGCGACAAAATGGTAAAAAATGCCCGCGACCTCGACCGATACTTGACCCGAGGCTATCCGGTCACCGTGGTCGAATACCGTGGCCGGGGCCACGAGCACTTCTCCGACGAGATCCTCCGCCTCTTCGACTGGATGGGCCGCTACAAACGCAACTTCTTCCCCAAGGAATTCAAGGCCAAATCGATGCGGCCCTGGGACAATTTCTTCTGGTGGGTCGAACTGGCCGATTTCCCCGCCAGGAACATGGTCCTGCCGAGCGACTGGCCCCCGGCCAGTGGCCGCGTCGTGGAAACGACCGCCAGGGCCACCGACGCCAACGCCATCTTTGTCACCAGCGGGGCGGGACGCGTCACCGTGTGGCTCAGCCCCGAGATGCTCAACTTCGACGAACAGGTCAACCTCACCATCAACGGCAAACGGGTCACCACCGCCGCCAGCGCCGATCCCGGCGGCCAAAGCGATTCCGATCGCCGCAATCGCCCCTCACGTTTGCGCTACGTCGAACCCGATCTGGAAATCCTCCTCGAAGACGTCCGAACCCGCGGCGATCGCCTCCACCCCTTCTGGGCTAAAGTTGAAGGATAGCAGGAAGCAAATCCGAAATCCGAAGCTCGAAATCCGAAACAAATCCGAAACGCGAAATCGGAATGCTCAAAACGTTTCCGTCATTCGCCCTTCATGCTTTGGATTTGTTTCGAGCTTCGGATTTCGGATTGGTTGGCCCTCGTTTCTTCACCGACTCTCATTCTGCCCGCGGTTTCAGCATCCGCCGCAACTCGCCCGCCTCTGTATCCCAGGGCAGCGTGCAGACCGCGCCGCGCCCGTTGATGTAGTGGAGACCGCCAGGATGAACTCGCCGCGGGGGCGGGCTTTCTGACTGGAACCAGGCCACGAACTCATCGGGGCTCACGTCGCGCGGCTCGGCCCAATGGATATCGCTCGGCGGCCACCCGATCGCGAGGATCGCCTCTTGCGGGGCGTCCTCATCGATCCGCCCGACTTCCGTCCAGTACGTGCCCGGCCCGGTGACGGCAACGTAGTGGGTGGTGTTGACTGTCCGGTCCCGTCCGATCGACGGACAGTGAAAATGCCCAACTCCGACCTGAGACAGGAAGGGCGCATTGGCGGGATCATTCCACGGTTTGGAGAAATCCATGTTAGCGGAGAAATCGGCGCCGTAATAGCCGTAATAGATGACGTCAGCAACCCGGACTCGCCAACTGAGAACCGGAACCAGATTCTCATTGACGACTACGGCCGGGGGCAGCCGTCCGTACGAAGATTGGTACCCCCCTAGAGCTAACGCGAGTGTCTGAAGGTTGTTCTCGCAAGTTGCTCGGCGACCTTCCTCCCTGCCTGACCGCACGGCGACACCCACGCAACTGAAAACCGCAAGCAAGACAGCGAATACGGTGACGTGCGAGAACATCTCGCGCATGGTGAACTGCCACGGCTCGTTCTCCTCTGCGCTTGCCACAACGCCCCTGGTATGTCGCCAGTGCAAGCCGCCGCCGATGCCGCCGCCGAGAGCGCCGAGGATTCCGGCCAAGGAAACGTGAAAGTCGAACGGCACGTCGCCGAACATGATGATGGTACTGACAATACCGGTAGCCGAACCGGCCACCGTGGCCATCACGACTCGGTATCGCGATAGCCAGAAGCACCAAGTGAGCGTGGCCGCAACGGCAAGGACGGGAACGCCGAACATGCCCGCGAAAACGAAGCCGAAAGGCAGTCCAAGGGGACCCGCGTTGACCACTCCGAAAACGCCACCCGCCAAAATGGTTCCCAGCCATGTTGCCAGCCAGAATACCACCTGGAACGGAGTGCGCTGCTCGTGACCGGTCTTCGTCGTTTCCTGGTCCATCGTTCTATTCCACCACCACCAACCGTGCCGACTCCCTCGGCACCGTCAGCGCCGCCTCTTGTCCCTCGGCAACGCTCCCCACGGCTTCAACCGCACCCGTTTCCGGATCCCAAACCGAACCCTCGCCCCCCGCCGGCAACGTCAATCGCCCCTCCGCATCCACATGGCTCGGATTGGCCACCAACAGAATCTCCCGCCCCGGTTCCCGACGCCGTAGAACCCGCACCGTGCCGGGACCGCTCCAGGCCACCTCCGGCGGCACACGCTCGTTGATCCAGGCAACCAACTCGCCCGTATCGGACAAGTGCTTCGCCGTATCGGGAAACTCGGCTAGCAGCCGCTCTACTTCGCCGGTCACTTCCGCATCGTCGCCGCGGTCCGGCGTCTGGCAAGGAAGGGAACCCACCAAGGCCACGACCCCGCCCGACTTCAGAAACGCCCGCACCTTCTCCAACGAGTCCCGCCCCAGCATCCGCGCCTCCGGCAAGACCAGCACGCGGAACTGCTCGTCGGCCAGCGTCAACCGCCCGCCTTCAATCTCCGCCTGCCCCAGGAGCTGCTCGCTCAGGCAGTCGAAATCCCGTTGGCGGCCGGAAAGTGCATGGCACGTGTCGCGAAACACCCGGTCGATCGCCAGCGGCTCGGGATTCCGAGCAAAATAGCCCTGATACCGGCCCAGGTCCGGCGGCGTGTACGAGGCCCAGACCGAAGCCTCCGGCACCAGCACCGCCACGTCGGCCACGTGCCGCCCACGCCGCGTCATCACCGCCATGCGGCCTACAAAGTCGCTCAGCCGCCCATAATCCTCGGCCGGCAACTCCCGCTGAATCGAGTAGGTCGTCATGTGGGTGATCCCGCCCGAGAACTGCCAGGCCGCCACGCCCAGAAGACGCCGCAGCGGCGCCTTGTCGGCCAGGGCGAAGCTCTCGGTAAACACCCCCTGTTTGCCCGTCAGATGGGCAATCGACGAAGCCATCTTGCACGAAAAATCCTCGGGCACCAGCAGTTGCCCCCGTTCCCAACCGGCCATCGTCTTGTAGGGCGAGACGCCCAGCAGATCGACGCCCGGCAGGTCCATTCTCGCCCAGTTCTTCATCATGCTGCCGCTGAACATCACGTGAAACAGCAGCGATTCCTCCAGCAGCATGTGCCCCGTCGAGGCCACGCCGTGCTGGCGGCACCAATCCTCAATTTGTCCAAAGTAGTTCTCGGCCACTAGGTCGCTCTGCACGTCGTAGAAGTCGTAGCGTAACTTGCTCGTCTTCGCACCGGCCGGATGAAACAGGGCGGGCAAGATCTCGACCAACTCGTACCCCTTCTTCTCGCGAAAGGCGACCGGCAGTTCGTCGCACCACTGAATCATGGGCACGCACTCGGGGTTGCCGCCGCTCCAATGCTCCGCGCTGCCGAACTGGGGCTCGTCGGTGAAGAAGGCGTCGACGTCGGCCAGTTGCTCGCCCAGTTCCTTCGCATATCGGGCATGGGTCAACTCGATGAACCGCGTCACAGCCCGCCGGTCGAGAATGTTGACGTTCCGCCGTGGAATGTTGTGGCGGCGCCAGGTGTCGGGCTGAAAGCGATCGAAAACACACACAATCCACTCGCTGCCGTCCGGCGCCTTCCACTGGAACTTGCCGGCCTTGGCTTGGGGCGTCAGATCGACGGCCGCATCGAGCTTGATCGCGCCTCCAACTCGCGGCACGGCGCAACAGGCGACCACGTTCCCCGACGCCGGCCCAATCTCGGCGGTCGCACCCGGCGCGACGATCGTCGTGCGGCATCCGACCACCTCCACCTGAAACTCGGGATGCCCGTCCAGAACCCGGCCCCCGGCACTGCCGCTGGGGTAGCCGAGTTCGTCGTAGATCCAAACCCGTTCCCCCGCCTGCTTCATTCGGGCTGTCGCCTCCCGCAGTCTCTCGAACCGGGACGGATCGTTGAGATACGTCGGATTGTTCCACGGCTCCCCGCCCACGTTCTTCGAACCCGGCGTCACGCCCCCGTCAATCACAGCCCCGCCCGCCCGCCTCGCCTTGAGCCAGCCAATCACGTCCGCGCGACCGAGCGGCATCGAATGCGTAATGATCAAGGGACGAAACTCGGACGGCGGGGAGTGGAATGACTCACTCAAATCACCGCGCGAGACGGGTTCTTCTTGGGCCCAGGCCTGCCCTTGGCCAACGGCTGTCAGGACGAAAACGAGCGACGTGAGGAATTGATTCTTTTGCATTGTCCGGCCGGTGTGGTGACGCGGTAATGGTCAACAGGGAGGTGGTGTTGTCAGTGCCTTCGACCCTATTTCAGCGGCGCAACCTGGACGCGACAAGATTCGCCCGGCTTGAGGGCGACCGTTGCGGGGCCGGCGATCTTGTAGCCTGGCGGGGCGACCAGTTGCTGCGTTCCTGCGGTGTCGGCACGGAGGACGGCCTCAGTGAGGCGGCCGTCTTGCCACTGGAGATCGACTTCCAGGCCGCCCCGGGCGCGCAGGCCGCGGATCTTGCCGCTGGGCCAGGCCTTGGGAAGGGTCGGCAGGAGGCGGATCTTGCCCAGTTGGCTTTGCAGCAGCATCTCGGCGATGCCGGAACTGCCGCCCAGGTTGGCCTCGATCTGGAACGGTTCGGGGCGATCTTCCCAGATGCGGTCGAACAGGTTGACGGCCGAGTTCCGAGCGATCAGCCGGACCAGCCGGTCGTGGGCCGTCTCGGCGTCGCCCAGCCGGGCGAACAGATGGACCTGCCAGGCACGGCTCCAGCCGATCGGGCCGTCGCCGCGCCACTGGATCGACTTGAGGGCGGCCGCTGCCAGGTCGGGCGTCGCCTGGCGATCGATCTCGTCGCCGGGAAACACGCCCCACATGTGCGAGAAGTGGCGATGATGGTTCTCGGGCGAGTCGACGTCTTCCAGCCACTCCTGCAACTGGCCCTGGCTGCCGATCTGGTTGGGAGCGATCCGTGTGCGCACCTCGGCCAGTTGCTTGCGCAATTCGGCGTCGACGTCGAGGATCTCACTCGCCTCGATGGTCCAGCCGAGCAGCGAGCGGATGATCTGGTGGTCCATCGTGGGCCCCATCACCAGGCCGCCCTGCTCGGGCGAGTTGGAGGGGCCGGAGATCAGCCAGCCCTTGTCGTTTCGCGGGTCCTTCACCAGCGTGTCGAGGAAGAACAGCGAGGCGTCGCGGAGGATCGGGTAGGCCCGGTCGCGGAGGAAGGCCTTGTCCAGATGGTACTGATAGTGCCACCAGAAATGCTGGCAGAGCCAGGCCCCGCCGACCGGCCAGATGCCGTGGTTCGAGTTGTTGATCGGCGCCGTGCCGCGCCACAGGTCGAAGTTGTGGTGCAGCACCCAGCCCCGGGCGTTGTAGTGAACCTTGGCGGTGCGGCGGCCCGACTCGACCACTTCGTCGAGCGCATCGAACAGGGCCTTGTGGCACTCGCTCAGGTTGCAGACCTCGGCGGGCCAGTAGTTCATCTCCGTGTTGATGTTGACCGTGTACTTGCTCTCCCAGGAGGGCGAGAGGCTGTCGTTCCACAGCCCTTGCAGGTTTGCCGGCTGCGTGCCGGGCCGGCTGCAGGCGATGAGCAGATAGCGGCCGTATTGGAAGTAGAGCGCGGCCAGTTGGGGATCGTTCCCTTCGGCAAACCGGGCGATTCGCTCGTCGGTGGGCAACTGCGACGCTTCGGTCGTGCCCAGATCGAACGACATCCGGCGGTACAACTGCCGGTGGTCCCGGCAATGCCGCTCTCGCACTACCTCGAAGGTCTTCCCGGCGAGCGGTTCCAGCACGGCATCGCACTTGGCGGCCGGGTCGCCGCTGATGTCGCCATAGTCCTGGTAACTCGTCGCGGCCGCCAGGTAGAAACAGACTTCGTCGGCCTTGCGGATCTGCAGCACGCCCTCGTCGGCCGAAACCTCCCCGCCGAGTACTTGCGTCTTGAGCTTCGCGCAGAAAGTCAACTCACCCTCGACGGTCTGTCCGCCGCTTCTGGGGAACTCGTAGGGGCTGACCTGTCCGCTCAGCGTGACCGTGGCGCCGGCACCGTCGGCGATGCTTTTCGAATTCGTCTGGAGTGTCGTGAAGCGGACGTTGCAGTCGATCGATCCGCTGCGGCCGGCTCGAATCCGCAGGGCGATCACCTGGTCGGGATAGCTGGCCAGGGCCTCGCGGGTGTAGGCCACCCCGTCGCAGTCGTACTGCACGGTCGCGACGGCCGCGTCGAGATCCAACTCGCGGCGGTAGTTGGTGGCCTGCTCATGGCCGGGCAGCTCGAGCCGCAGGTCGCCGAAGGCCTGGTAGGCGACCTGGCGGAGGGGCACGCTCATGAACTTCTCCATGGCGAGCTTCTCGGCCTCTCGCTGTTTGCCTTCCAGCAGCAGGCGGCGGATCTCGGGCAGAACGTCGGCGGCGCCGGGATGGGAGTAATCGTGCGGCCCGCCGGCCCAGAGTGTGTCTTCATTGAATTGGATCCGTTCGTCGGCCGTGCCGCCGAAGACCATGCCGCCGAGCCGCCCGTTGCCGAGGGGCAGGGCCTCCATCCAGGTCGTTGCCGGCTCGTCGTACCAGAGCTTGGCGGTGCCGGGGACGGTCGGCTCGTCAGCGGCGGCGCCCGCACTCAGCAGGGCGGCAAACAGCAGAAGGCAGGAGCATCGCATGATGTGGCCTCTTAGTTCAAGTTTCGCACATTTTGAGGATGCATTTTGAGCGATCCGCGGCGATCTTCGCGGAGACATGGCAATTGAATTTTCGTTGCACGTCCCGTCCGTTTGTAGCGGGACGACGCGTCAGCC
>JAAYAY010000330.1 GCA_012719125.1 Planctomycetaceae bacterium
AGCGTGGCACGAAGAAGGCAGGCCGAAGACGCGGTTTGCAGTTGAACAGGAGCCCGCGGAGGGAACGGAGGGTGAGATGATGATTGGCTGCGAGGGGGAGAAAAGAAGATGGGGGAAAGGAAGATGAGGGCGGGGTGTGGACGCGGCAGGTTGGATTGGGCTGGGGGGCGTGACCTTTTTTTGGGGGTTTGGGGTTGCATTTTTCGTGGTGATGGTTCAGATTGGCGGGAAATGTTGGCAATGCAAAGGACGGAATGTCACCATGTCCGCTGATTTCTTTGCGCATTCGCTTGAGGGGCGGCCCGAGACGGACTGGGAGCCGCTGGAGGCGCATTTGGAGGAGACTGCGCGGTACGCGTGTCTGTTTCTCGGTCGCATCCACTCGGACCTAGCGATATGGGGCGAGCTTGTGGGGCGTTGGCATGATCTGGGGAAGTATCTCGACGAGTTTCGAGAGAAGCTGCGTGGCAAAGCAGTCTCCGTGGATCACGCGGGCGTGGGTGCGGCATACGCGTGTGAGCAGTTCAAATCACTGGGTTTGGCACTCGCATTTGCCATTGCGGGACACCACACCGGGCTGGCAAACCTGGCGGCCAATGATCGTGATGACCTGTTGCATGTTTCGCGGACACCACTGAAAGTGAGATTGGGCGACAATATGACGGCGCTGCGGCAAGTTGCTGGCCGTCTACCTGACTCAGTAACGCAGAAGCAGACGCTGGAACTGCCCCAGTGGCTCGTGGCGATGACGCCGGGCGATGAGGCAAACCGTTCGTTCGTGTTCTTCGTTCGGTTGCTTTTCTCTGCCCTTGTGGACGCCGACCGGCTCGCGACGGGCGATTTCTACGCACGGGCCGAAGGGAAGGAGCCGGAACATGTGAGCCTTCAATACGAACCATTGAACGTGCTGCGTGATCGACTGGACGCTCATATCGATGGACTGGCGGGCGATGCAGCCGCGGAGCATCTGTCGGCGGTGAACAAGCTGCGAGCCGAAGTCTTGGCGGCGTGCCGCCGGGCAGCCCGGATTAGGCCGGGTCTCTTTTCGCTAACCGTGCCCACCGGCGGCAGCAAGACGTTCTCGGCGATGAGCTTTTCGCTAGGGCACGCGGTGGAGTACGGCCTGGATCGAGTTATTGTCGTGATTCCCTACACAAGCATTATCGAACAGAACGCCGCGCGCTACCGCGAGGCGTTCGGCATCGACGGCGTGCCGGATGAGCGCAACGTCTTGGAGCATCACAGCGGCATCGACGAGCAAAAGGCCGAGGAAATCAACGCTGAGGCGGAGATGCGTCGCCGTCTGGCGGCGGAGAACTGGGACGCCCCGATTGTGGTGACGACGGCCGTGCAGTTCTTTGAATCTCTCTTCACAGACCATCCCTCTCGGGGTCGCAAGTTGCATCGCATCGCGAAGAGCGTGGTGATCCTCGACGAGGTGCAGACCTTGCCCCCCAGGCTTCTCCTGCCGATTCTGGAAGGACTAAAGGAGCTTGTTGCGCACTACGGGGTCTCTGTCGTACTCAGCACCGCCACACCGCCGGCGCTTGTTGAGAGGCCGGGACTGCCGAAAGGGCTGCGCGAGGTGCGGCCGATCATCGCTGACCCTGTCGCCTTGAGCAGGAGCCGAGCCGCGCGTCGAGTGCGCGTCGAATGGCGAATGGACCGTGTGACTCCCTACGAGGAGTTGGCGTTTGAATTGGGATCATTGAATCAGGTGCTGGCCGTTGTGCACCGTCGCCAGGACGCGCGAGTGTTGGCTGAGATGCTCCCGGCCGAGGGACGCTTTCACTTATCCGCGCTCATGTGCCCCGCGCATCGCCTCAAGCGGATTGACGAGATCACGAGAGCACTGCGGGAGGGTCGCACATGCCGTGTGGTGTCGACCCAGTTGATCGAGGCAGGCGTAGACATTGACTTGCCGGTGGTCTATCGCGCTTTGGCGGGGCTGGACAGCCTGGCCCAGGCAGCCGGGCGGTGCGACCGGGAAGGAAGGCTGACAGAGGCAGCGGGCGAACCCGGCGGGCGTTTCGTCGTGTTCCGCGCAGAAAGCTCACCCCCGGCGGGGACACTGCGCAAGGCATTGCAGTCCGTCGAGAAGCTCTGGGAGTTGCAGGGGCGCATTTCGCAGTTGCCCGACGAACTCGACCCGTTCAATCCTGAACACTGCGAGCTGTTCTTCTCGGAGTTGTACGGCAAGGAAGAATTGGACTCGAAGCGAGTGCTCGGGGAGGCTGCCAAGTTGAACTTCGCGAATGTGGCTGCGGCCTTTCAGATGATTGAGGACGGATGGAGCCGACCGGTGGTCGTGCCGTGGGGCGCGGGAGCCGAGAGGATCGAGGCTTATCAGCGCGATGCTTCAAGGAAAACGGCGCGAGCATTGCAGCCGTTCATGGTTCAGATCTCAGACTGGCACTTGGCGCCGTTGCTCGAGAGCGGGGCTGTCGAGCGCTGGGCGGAGACGAATCTGCACTTGCCGACGGGATTATTCGGGAAGCGGTATAGCGATGAATTCGGGCTCATCGTTGAGCCCGACTGCGCAGTGGACCCGGAATTGTTGATGGTTTGAAGGAAGAGGGCGGCGGGGCCACAAGAGCGGCCCGGGCCCAGCACACGTCAAGATAGGTAGGAAGCGCCATGAACACCGTCTCTCCTAAGCCGCTCCGTTTACGGGCCAGCGGTCCGCTGGCCTGTTTTACCAGGCCTGAACTCAAGGCTGAACGAGTTTCCTATCAGGTGATGACGCCGTCGGCCGCTCGCGGCATTCTCGAGGCAGTGCTTTGGAAGCCGGCCATCCGTTGGCGAATCGAGCGCATCAAGGTTCTCAAGCCGATCCGCTGGGTGGCCTTCCGACGCAACGAGGTGAATAGCCGCGCCTCTCCGCCCGCGGCCAAGGTAATCGCCAGTGGCGGGGCGCCGCCGTTTCTGCTCGCCGACGAGGATCGCGCGCAAAGGAACACGGTGGCGCTTGCCGACGTGGACTACATCATCGAAGCGCGTTTCGACATGACCGACCGCGCCGGACCGGACGACAATCGTGCGAAGTTCGTCGAGATGTTTCGGCGCCGGGTGGAACGCGGGCAGCATTATCATCAGCCGTATCTGGGATGCCGGGAATTCGTGGCCCACATCGAGGCGGTCAACGGCGACGCACCCGCCCCGATTAACGAGACATGCGACCTAGGGATGATGCTCTACGACATCGCCTACGGGCAGGAATCGAATCGGCCGATCTTCTTCGCGGCGCGCCTGGTGGACGGGGTCCTCGAAGTGCCAGCCGACGAAGGCGTTCTGAGGCAGAAAGGAGGTGCCCCATGATCCTACAGGCTTTGAGGCAGTTGGCGATCGATGAGAATCTGGTCGGCGATCCGGATTTTGAATTCAAGCCGGTTGCCTGGTGGATTACCGTCGACAGAGACGGCAAACTTGTCGGCATCGAGGATGTGCGGCGCAATGTGAACGAGGGAACGAAGCGGAAGGCGAAATACGATGGAAAGCCGACTCTTGTGCCGCGGCAACCGATTCGTACGAGTGGAGATCTGGCGTTTTTCCTGGTTGACAAGGCCGAATACGTGCTCGGCATCGATCCGGCAGGCAAACGCCCGGAAGGCAAATTGGTGCAACGTGCAGCGTTATTCAAGGAAACGGTACGGCGATGCGTCGAGGCTTCGGAAGATGAGGGAGCCCTCGCTGTGCTTGCCTTCTTAGACTCGTTAGGGAAAGACAAATCCTATCTTGAAGCCTGGGTGGCGCAGGCGCAGCCCTCGCCGAATGAACTTTTCGCGTTCAGGGTGGGACTAGAAGAGGAACTTGTGCATCTGCGCCCCGCAGTGGTGGCCTTCTGGAAGAACGAACGCCTTCAGGGGGGTGAACCGAAGGAGGGGGCGGCCTTTCGATGCCTGGTCACGGGTGAATCGATGGGCGATGCAGGTCTGTTCCCGCTTATCAAACGGGTGCCGGGCGGAACGTCGAGCGGAGTGGCCTTAGTGTCGCACAACGCGAGGGCCTTTGAATCCTACGGGCTTCGCGGCAACGAGAACGCGCCTATCTCACGCACCGCGGCTGAGCAGGCAGGAACCGCTCTGAATCGACTTCTTGATCCGGCCTATCCCGATCCGGAGCGTCCTGGTGAGACCTTGGGGCGTCGTTTTGTAAGGCTCAGCGCTGATACCGTCGTCTGCTTTTGGATGCGGAAGCCGCCCGCTGAAGCGAAGAGCTTTCTGGACAGCCTCAGCAATCTCCTCGAAGGGGAGCGAGAGGATAGCGTGGGCGAGGCTTACCGTTCCATTTGGCACGGTCGTGAAACTCGCCTACAAGATCCAACGGCCTTCTACGCCTTGACGCTTTCAGGCACGCAAGGTCGCGCCGTGGTGCGCGATTGGCTTGAGACCTCGGTTCAGGACGTGGTAAGAAATCTGGCCGGACATTTCGCCGATCTAGAGATCGTTCGTCACGCCAAGCCAAAGAAGGGAAACCCGCAAACACCCGCCGTTCCCGTCCATCAACTCATGCAGTCGCTAGCGGCCGAAGGTCGGTCGGCGCCGGTGCCGGGCTCGTTGGAGGCCGGCTTTGTCCGCTCGGCTTTGACGGGCGCTGCTTATCCCTTCCAGCTCCTTCAGAGGGCACTGGTCCGCGCTCGGGTGGAAGCCGGGGGCGATGATTGGATCGCCGCCGCGCGAGCTGATGCCCGGGCTGCTCTCATTAAGGCGGTGCTGAACCGCCGTCGCCGTTGTGATACTCAAGTTGCTTCACGATACCCGGAGGTAGGAGACGACATGAACCCGACAAATGACAGTCCTGGATATGCCCTGGGAATGCTGATGGCCGTGTTGGAGCGGCTACAGACGGCCGCCCTGGGTGACGTCAACGCGACGGTGGTCGATCGATATTTTGCAGCCGCGTCGGCCACGCCCCGAAACGTTTTCGTGCGACTGCTGCGCAACTCGCAACACCACGCTCGCAAGGCCGGGGATGGCGATGACAAACGAAACCGTGCGACAGCATTCCGTTGTAACCGGATCATCGACTACGTGGCCGACTTGTTCAACGTGGAACGCAAACGCTATCCGCCGCAGGCCAACGGGTTGCCCGTGCACTTGGATCTGGAGCAACAGGGCTTGTTTGTGCTCGGGTATCATCAGATGCGTCATTGGCTGTGGATGAACAACGAGGAGCGAGCCAAGTGGGAGGAGACTCATCCCGATGCGCCGCGTGCTTTTCGTTGGCTGAAGGAACCGAGTCACGAAGTCCCCAACGAGGCAGAAACCGCCGCTTCGTAGGCGCCCTCTCTTCCTGAACCAACAACAACCCGATCCTTTGGAGGTATTGATAATGAGCGTTGCCGTTACAGAACCGTCTGCCACTGATTTGGCTGACCGCGCCATTCAACATCGTTACGAATTCGTGCTCCTTTTCGACGTCAAGAACGGGAATCCCAACGGGGATCCCGATGCGGGCAACGCGCCCCGCATCGATCCGGAGACAGGACATGGACTGGTATCGGACGTTTGTTTGAAGCGGAAGATCCGCAACTACGTCACGCTTGTGAAACGAACGCCGGAAGGGACGCCCGAACCCGGCTATGATATCTACGTGAAGGAGAAGGCTGTTCTGAATGCTCAGCATCTCCGCGGTTACGAAGCTCTTGGCCTGGACCCAAAGGTCCGGGCGAAGCCCAAAGAGGGCGAGAGCCCCGCCGAAGAGCGAGTGCGGCGTTGGATGTGCCAAACGTTTTTCGATATCCGCATGTTTGGGGCCGTCATGAGCACGGATGTGAACGCGGGTCAAGTCCGCGGGCCGGTCCAGGTGGCGTTCGCGCGTTCCATCCAGCCGATCGTTTCTCTGGAGCAGTCGATCACGCGTATGGCGGTGACCACCGAAGCGGAGAAACAGAAACAAGAGCAGAAACAAGCCGGCCAAGCTCGCATGATGGGCCGTAAGGAGATCATCCCTTACGCTCTGTATCGTGCCCACGGCTTCATCAGCCCGCACTTTGCTGCCGATACAGGCTTCAGCAACGACGACCTCGATCTGTTGTTCAGGGCCTTGGAGGAGATGTTTGATCACGACCACTCCGCCGCGCGAGGTGAGATGGGCACGTGCCGGCTGTTCGTCTTCGAGCATGAGAGCAAACTGGGTAACGCTCCGGCCCGAAAGCTCTTCGACCTGATTCATGTCGAGCCGAAGGCTCCGGAACAGCCGGCGCGCCAGTTCAGCGACTATGAGGTGATTGTGGACAGGGACTCGGTTCCCTCGGGTGTTACGCTGCATGAACGCCTGTAAGGCCGGACGCGACGGGGAATGCCTACCATGCCCTACGACGACGAATCCCTGCTGCCCATTTCCGCTCTGCAGCACTGGCTGTTCTGCCGGCGGCAGTGCGGGCTGATTCACTTGGAGCAGATCTGGCGGGAGAACCGGCTGACTGTGGAGGGGCAGCACTTTCATAAGAAGGTGCATGATGCCCGGGCGGAGCGGCAGGGGAGCAGTTGGATTGTTCGCGGGCTGTTGCTGCGGTCGGCGGAGTTGGGCCTGATCGGCAAGGCCGACGTGGTCGAGTTTGAGCCGGTCGGCGAGAAGGACGCCGACCGGCTTACGCGGGGCTTGCTGTTTCAATCGATCTCCGACGAGCCCGATGCGTGGCGCGTGACGCCGGTGGAGTATAAGCGAGGGCGGCCGAAACAGGGGGACGCCGATCGCGTGCAGCTTTGCGCCCAGGCCTTGTGTCTGGAGGAGATGCTGGGCGCGGCGATTCCGGCGGGCGTGCTCTACTACGGGCGGACGCGGCGTCGAAAGGACGTGCCGCTGGACGAAGAGCTGCGAACGAAGACGATCGCCGCGGCAAGGGAGTTGAGAGCGATGATCGAGAGCGGCGCGACCCCGCCCGCGGAGGCGGGGGAGAAGTGCAAGTCGTGTTCGCTGGTCGACGAGTGTCTGCCGAAGGCGACCGGGGGGCGGAGCGCGGCGGCGTTTTTGCAGAGGGAGTTGGATCGGCATTTGGCAAACGGCCCTGGACTGCCGCCTGCGCGGGAATGACGGGAAGAGAGCGGAAGATAGTGGGACTGCGGTCTCTGTCCTCGCTCACGCGTCGGGTTGGGACCTCGCTGACGCGGCGGGTTGGTATGGGAGGTCGGGTTGGGGCCTCGCTCACGCGTCGGGTTACTTGCTCGCTGACGCGTCGGGTTGGGACCGTCGAATCAATTTCTGTCATGTTGTCGTCTTTCGCTCCGCGAAAGCAACGCCACTTTCGCGGAGCGAAAGGCGACAGTCATTTCCTCGGCCATCCTCAGTAAAACAGGGAGGCACAATGAAGAAGCATTTGAACACGTTGTTTGTGACGACCGACGGGGCGTATCTGGCGAAGGACGGGCAGGCGGTTGCCGTGCGGCACGAGAAGGAGACGCGGCTGCGGGTGCCGCTGCATAATCTGGACGGGGTGGTGTGCTTTGGGCGGGTCGGGCTGAGTCCGGCGTTGATGGGGGCGTGCGCCGAGGCGGGGGTTTCGATCTCGCTGCTGAGCGAGTATGGACGGTTTCGGGCGGCCGTGGTGGGGTTCAGCCCGGGCAACGTGCTGTTGCGGCGGGAGCAGTACCGGGTGGCGGACGACGAGGCGCGGTCGTGCCAGGTGGCGCGGAGCGTGGTGGCCGGCAAGATCGCCAACTCGCGGTCGGTGTTGATGCGGGCGGTGCGCGACGGCACCAGCGGGTTGGAGGCTTGCCCGTTCGCCGGGACGATCGAGAAGATGGCGGGGCATCTGGAACTGGTTCGGTACTGCGAGTCGCTGGCAGAGGTTCGCGGGGTGGAGGGGGAGTCGGCGCGGGCCTATTTTGGCGTGTTCGACCATTTGATTGGCGGGGGGAAGCCCGAGTTTTCGTTTGCGGGGCGGGTGCGGCGTCCGCCGACGGACCCGGTGAACGCGTTGCTGTCGTTTCTGTACACGATATTGACGCACGACGCGCGGTCGGCGTGCGAGTCGGTGGGGCTGGACGCGGCGGTAGGGTTTCTTCATCGGGACCGTCCGGGGCGGCCGAGCCTGGCGCTCGATCTGATCGAGGAGTTCCGCTCATTCCTGGTGGACCGGCTGGTATTGTCGCTGGTAAATCGGCGGCAGGTGTCGGCCGGGGGATTCAAGAAGACGGCGTCGGGTGCGGTGGAGATGGACGACAAGACTCGGAAGGCGGTGTTGACGGCTTATCAGAAGCGGAAGCAGGAGACGATCACGCATCCGTTTTTGAACGAGAAGACGACGGTGGGCCTTTTGGTGCATTTGCAGGCGCGGCTGTTGGCGCGGCATTTGCGGGGCGATTTGGACGCCTATCCGGCGTTTATCTGGCGTTAGTGTCTTTGTGCTGGACTTGTGCGCATAATGCGCGCATGTTTGTGAAGGTTGGGTTGCGGGCTTGCCCCGCCTTGGGGGAAGGGAGCAAGGGATGTATGTGTTGGTGACTTATGACGTGAGCACGCAGACGCCGGAGGGGCGTCGTCGCCTGCGGCATGCGGCGAAGGCTTGTTTGGATTTTGGGCAGCGGGTGCAGCAGTCGGTATTCGAGTTGAAGGTGGACCCTGGTCAGTGGGCGGAATGCAAGGCTCGGCTGATGGAGATTATCGATCCGGAGGAAGACAGCCTGAGGTTTTACTATTTGGGATCGAATTGGCAGCGTCGGGTGGAGCACCAGGGGGTGGAGACGTCGTATGACATTGAGGGTCCGCTGATCGCGTAGATTTGGGCCTCCGCGAACCTCAAGCGGTGGCGAAAAGGCGGGGGATTCGCGATTGTTGCAAGTGTTTATTTTGCAGATAGTTGCGGCGGCGCGGGTGGAAGGGTTGCGAGATGACAGAGGCGTTTTTGGGGAGGTTCGCGGATTGGTCGCTCTTACTTATTGCGTAGCAAGGCTTTAGACTGGGGGCGTCGCTCCCCGCGCGGGGAGCGTGGATTGAAACGCGCTCGGTTGCTTGGTCATCACCTCACCCACACGTCGCTCCCCGCGCGGGGAGCGTGGATTGAAACCTCCGTCGGGCGATTTGCGTGTCTCCACCGACCGTCGCTCCCCGCGCGGGGAGCGTGGATTGAAACTCGGCAGGCGAGCGTGGGACCGAAGCAACGGTGGGTCGCTCCCCGCGCGGGGAGCGTGGATTGAAACACGTCGCATCTCCGGCAGGCATACGACGGCAACACGTCGCTCCCCGCGCGGGGAGCGTGGATTGAAAC
>JAAYAY010000331.1 GCA_012719125.1 Planctomycetaceae bacterium
CTCCAGGTAATGGAACTTGCCACGGCGCTCCAGCCCCACATTACGCTCGCGGCGCAGGAATTGCCGAAAGAGGCGCAGTTGGCGGAAGTGATTCCCGAAACAACGCCGGTTTTGAAGTCGTAATACTGGAGCCAGTGCAGAAGCCCCTGTCCCGCGGTGGTGTAGGGAAGACCCGCGTAGGTCTTTCCGGAACTGAAAGAAAAAGCCTTGCCCATCGCGGCCCCGGCTTCTTTGGTGTAAAGGATGTTGGTTTCGGGCGTCTACTGGAAGGCAAGTTCATCGTGCATCGCCCGAATCGCCATCTGGCGGATTTCGTCCGTGGTGGCGCCGGCTTTCAGTGCGTAGTTCGGCCAAATGAGAACTTCGCCTTTGAGGTTGACGCCCGCCTTCTGCGCTTCTCCGGTATTTTCTTCCGTTTCAAGCGTTTTGGCGGGAGCGGTCGCGGCGGGCGCCGTTTCGGACGCGGTGAGCGTCTTCCCGCAGGACGCGAGCGTCAGTAAAACGGCGAGCATCAGGGAACATAAGCAAATTCGTTTCATAGTTTTCTTGGGTTGGGTTACACTGCCTTATCCTGTCGTTGCCGTTGCGATACGCACATATTGCTCGGGAAGCGGTTGGAAGCACTGCGTAGGATTCGCCGCGTGGCCGATTGCGGGGCCGTCTAGCCGGAATCTTCTATACAGGCTCCACTCAGATGCGCTGTGAGCGGCGCCGTCTCACCATATTGCCACATTTGCATAGCCGCTCGCTACCTTCCGGCGGCATACCGATTATTGGAGCTGTCTGTCGCGACACACCATCACAGCACTGTCGCGATCACTTGTCCCATTCGAGTCTTCCGTTTCTCAATATGGCGGGCGCGGCAGACGCAGTCCAGCGCCCGTTGTCCTTCTTGACATTTCGTGCAACCATCAGCCGGATTTCGCCGTTCCTCCCCTTCGGCAAACCGAACACGCCGACGGAGACATCGACCGCGTGATACGCGATGATCTTGAACTGCGCGTCGCACTGATACGTGCGGTCCTTGCCGTACGTTCCGAGCCAGAAAAACCCGTCGGCGAAGGTCATGGCCTGAATTTCGTAGGTCGTCTTGCCGGGAACCTTGATCTTCTCGACGGGGACGAAGGCCGGCGTGAACTTGTGAATCCAGTTGAACTCCTGCGCGGTCGTCTTGCCTTTGCCCTCGCCCACGTAGAAGAATCCGTTGGCAAAGGTAATTCCGTCGATTCCGCCGATCCCGCCGTTATGGAAATCGATGGGGAACTCCTTGACCGGAGCCAAATCTCCACAGTCGTAAACGTTGATGTACAATCCCCCGCCTCTCCTGGGTTTTGTTTTCCGTCGCGGCGTAGATCTTCCCCTGATGAACGCAGCAGTCGGAAAGACGTTGAGGATCATAACAGCGGCAACGAAAAGGCAACTCATGGTTGGCTCCTTGTCGATACACTTATAGTAGGAGCTGTTGCCGGACCAGCGTCTTGCCGTCTCGGGTTATCTCGATGCTGCCGCCAGTCAGGTCGTCACGATTGAACATGACGCGGCATGTCTTCCCGTCGGAAGCGATGAACTCGACGCCGTCTTGGCTCTTGGTCTGCACCAGGTGCGTTGCGACCATCCCGGGCGTATCCTTGAGGGCCGCCTGAAGCACGGTCAGGAAACGGGTCTTCGCCGCGGCCTCGGTCGGGCTGACCTCGATGCGGTAGCGGCCGATCCAAGTCGGCGGTTTCTCGCTCGGGTCGGCGGGATAATTGATGCCGTTGGCGACGAATTCCTTCCCGTCGCCGCCCACCACTTCGCTCTTCGCTCCGGCGGGCAGCAGTGTCCGCATGAAGATCGCCCCCTCGCCGGCCGAGCCGCGCCAGATGCCGTGGGCTTCGGTCGGCTCGTTCTGGGTATGGAGCAGGAACACCTTCTGCTGGTCCGGTTTCACCGAGGTCACCCGGTCGTACACCACGAAATAATCCGGCTTGATGAAGACAAACTGGCGCACCGCTTCCTTGCACTTGTCGGCGGAATAGCAGGCCGTGGCGTCGCCGCCGGTCGCGGCGTGGTAGGGGCTCTGCTCGAAGCCGAGCGAGCGGCAGCGGAGCCGCTGGTTCTGGCCGCCGTCGTTGAAGATCTTCTTCCAATCGACCTTGACGGCGTTGGCAGGGTACCAGTGGGGGCCGAGCGGGTCGTTCGGAGTGCGGATCAATATGCCGTTGTGGGCGATGGTCTGGGCGTAATAGGCCTTGTGGTGCGGGAGTTTATCGCGAGTGCCGGTGTCGAGCGCCTGGAAGCCCTTCTTGTAGATGATGAAGGTGTTCTCATCAAGGTGCTGGTGGGCGTCCTGGCTCGCTCCGGCCTTGATCGAGGCGTAGGTGTCGTTCGGACCGGAGCCGGACCGCATGACGGTCAGGCCGAAGCTCGGGAAGTTGGTCGCGCAGTCGTGGCCGAAAGCCTGTTCCGGCGGCAGGTCGTTGCTCTCCTTGGGGTCGAAATGGACCGCGACGAAAGGCCAGTACGGGAAGACCGTCATGCCGCAGTGTTCCTTGGCCTGTTCCGGCAGGATCTCGATGACGGCACGGGCCTGCTTCGCCCGCGCTGGAGCTTCCTTGCCGTAGAAGTGGATGGCCTGCGCCAGGTGCGCATACATCATCCCGGCTCGGAGAGTGTTGGAGGCATGGTAGCTGTCCCCCCAGCCGAACTCGCAGAACTGGCCGGGCGACTGGTAATTCGGTATTGCCATCCAGTTGAAGTAATTGGGGTAGTCGCGCATCTGGCCCCAGATGTGGGCGCCGTCGATGCCGCAGCCCGTGTTGAGAGTGTAGAGGAAATTGAAGCTGAACCATGGATAAAAGCCGAAGCTGTACCCGGCGCAGATCGAGGTCAGCAGCCCCGAACCGGCGGACAATCTCTCGCGGTGATCCATGGTGGCGACGCAGCTCTTGTAGCCCATGGTCAAGAGCTCGTCGGCCAGCGCGTCGTCGTAGCCGTCGCCGTAGCCGGCCAGCCCCACGTACCAGCGCAGGGGCGCTTCTCCATAGGCTCCGGTGCTGGGGCTGCCGCCGTTGATCTGGTAGCCCGGCGCTACCAGGCGCTTGACGTGCTTGAGGCACGGAACGATGAAGGCCTTGCGCTCCTGGTCGCTCATGGTGTTGTAGAGCCAGTCGTAGGATGTGAGCGCGCAGAGGCGGGTGTTGTGATACCATTCCGGCATGATCCTCGAACGGTCGGCCAGTTCGACGAACTCGACGTTGAGCTTCATGAACTTGAGGGCCAGTTCGCGGTACGCCTCCTTGCCGGTGGCGAAATAGGCGATGGTACAATTCATCGCCTCGACCCCGCCGGTGCTTTTGATGCCGTAACCGGTGTTGTCCTGGTTGCCCCGGTGCGTGTGGAACACCAGTTTGCCGTCCTTCAGGCTGGCATATTGAGGATTGACCTCGAGCTTCGGGTCTTTCGGGTACGACTCGATCCTCGCCAACACGTAGTCTAGCTCGGCCTTCCCTGGGCCGTTGGCGCGATCGGCGAAGGTTTTCAGCGTCTCTGGGGTTAGAAACAGCCGTGGATGCTCCTTGTGGATCCTCGCTTTCACTTCTTCGACGGAGGGAGCCTTGGCCCCCGTCAGCAGCGTCCCGGCGGCGCATGCTGCCAAAACCAGCATCAGTCGTTTCATAACCACGCCTTTCTTGAAATGAATGTGCCCTCTTGGCGTCTGTTGCCTCCACGCCGCCTGCGATAGGGCGGCTCATGGTTAGCGAAAGAGAGCCGCACGATCGGCGAACAGTTCCTTAAGACCGTCGGCCAGCAAAACCTTCAGCATGATGAAGTTCGGCTCCATCATTTCCTCGAACGTGTAGTCGCAGGGCTTCTGCGGCGGATAGTCGGCCGAAACGCAGCATTCGAGCGTCAGGGCCAGCGCGCCCGAAGCGAGCGTCGCCATTGTGTTTAGATTGAACATATTGGCCGTCTTGCGTTCTGCGGGAACTTTGTCGCGCAGCTTCGCGGCGCAAAACGCCTCGTTCACCAGTCGGGCGCAGCGTCGGCCGCGCACGATGTAGGGCGGATAATTGATCGCCGTCGGAGCGAGCACGCTCGGGCTATATTCGCACGAATTGCCGTTCAACACAAGATCCACGTTCCAGCGTTCGACCGGCCGCAGAAAACCGCGGGCCTCCGCGGTCCGGATATGGCCGGGGGAGGCGTCGTGTGAGGTGGCTCCAGTTTGACAGACACTCCAAGTGCTTATTCCAGCCGTTATACTGGGGAGCAAAGGAGTGTGTCATGACAAGGAAATCGAGCCGGGGGAAGGGTCGTTCTGGGCGTCGTTTCTA
>JAAYAY010000332.1 GCA_012719125.1 Planctomycetaceae bacterium
CTCGCAACTCCCACACCGGCAGTTCTTGATCCCAGGGGGGCTTCAGGCCCGGCAGCAGTTTCTTGTTTCGAGTCTTCTGCGTGGGCTGCACCGTCAATTGCTCCTCGATCTGGTCGAGGACCCGACCCCATTTCCCCTCATCGTGTCGAAGTGCCCGAAAGAGCGGAAGCATCAATTCGTCGAACGGCGGTACTTGGCTCATGGCACACTCAAAGACCGAACGATTTAGCTCACCGATGGCGTCCCCGCCGTGACTCCCGGATTCCCAGGTCGCGGGGCGGGGCCGCCATTCCCTGCAGCGTCTTGTTCGATCAGCTTCTCCCGGTACCATTGTCTCCATCGTGAGAACGATTGGGCGCCCTCTCCAGATGGCTGTCCAAGCAGCAGATTCTCCACACTGATGTCCTCGTCCAGTTCCGGCCAGTGGATACCGTGTCCCCGGCCAATGAACTCCCAGATGCTGCGGTGCTGCGGCAGCGCGTGGGAAAGCCGAGGATACCAGGAAATCGGCACACTCACGACCCGGCCGTCCGCCAAGGTCACGGTTAATGTGTCGTCGCTGATTTGCACCTCGACGGCCGTAGGGCTACTCGCCAATGTCAAAGTACTCATTCCAGATCTCCAACAAGCGGTCTTCGTTCTCCTCTGCAAGCCTCTCAATCCTCCGCAACTCCGCCGCGGAAAAACCGCGATTCCAAGCCAAACGCACCGGAGCAAGCCAGAACTTCGCCTGTGCGGTGTCCCGCTGTACGTGGGTATGGGCCGGTTCGTTCCGGTCGCCCGCGTAAAAGAAGAACCGGTACGGCCCAATTCGGAGGCTCGTCGGCATATCGTCAGGCTCTCACGACACTGGATCTGGGGCGATGTTCTCTCGACCGAACTTCAGTAATTAACCCGTTGTGAGTCCGTGATAATGTGTATATCAGCGGGATTATCAGGGGCTCGGTAAAATTTGTCACCAGCGGAACGTGCTGCGAACGTCTTTGCTACGGGCTGGTGATAAAACGCAAATCGCGGGATTATCTCCTGACGCGGTCAACGTTAACCCCGACAACCCTGCCACAGTACATTGCCGGACTTCAGGGGCGTAAACGCTTCCTCCTCTTCAGGATTGGACGGCACAGGTTTTTACTTGTCAATAGGGGAGCTGAGACTGTTTTCAGGATTACAGGTACTCCTCCGGGAACTTCCAGGGCGCCCGGTACTCGGGACGCGCCGCCTTCGCCGCCTCGTGGTCGCCGACGATCTGCTCGGTGGCCGGGTCGAAACGCAGCTCGCGGCGACGGGTAAAAGGGACGGGTAAAAGGGGACGGGGGTCTTTTCTAGCGTGACGAGTCTATATGACGGAAAAGACCCCCGTCCCCTTTTCCGGTTTCGGCGCTGGGCCTACAACTCGGCGAAGAACTGCTTGACCTCGCAGCCTGTGTTGGCATTCGCAAACGAGGCAAGCACACGACCCTGCGTGTTCCGCTCGCGGACCTCGATGCACGCCTGCTCGTGATTGTACGAGAGGGCGTACCGCGTGCCGTTGATGCGAACCCAAAGGACATTCTTCATGTCCCCCTCGCGGGTCATCACCTCGATCTCTCCCTCTTTGCGCCAGAGCACCGCGCCGGCGATGGCAAGGGCAATCTCATCGACGTTGTTCGCGTGGTGTTCGGCACGCGCCATGACACCCTGGATGTACTGCTGGAGAACGTCTACGCTCGCGATCGCCTGTGGCATGAGCTTTCCCCTTACACGGGTCTCTGCTCGCCGAGCCTGCTACTCGGCGCTACTCCTCCGGAACTTGGATGACGCCGTTCGACGGTCGCTCACGCACGGCCCGCTCGAACACCTCCGGCGGAGGGCAGCCGTGGGCAACCCAGTCGAACGAAAACACCTGTTGCTGTGTTCTCGGAATGTCCTGCGCCGCGATGAACCCGACTCCCGGCATTCCGGACTTCTCGCTGACGACCAAGATTGTCAGCGGATGAAGTTCTTTCAGCAAGCAATACGACTGAATCGGTTCGAGGCAATGGCCAAGCCCGACCCTCGCCACGCCGGTGAGCTTGGCGACTAAGTTGTACGTGAGTACTTGGCGATTCCAGGACGCCAACGCCAGAATCGACCAGATTTGGGCAGCTCGCTCGCCTGTCGTCATCGTGTGTTTCTCCGCTGTGTGATATTCAACATGTCCCGTTTGATCCTCCCGTAGTCGCTTTTCTGTTCAGGTTCGCCGAGAAGAAGCTCATGATCGACTTCAGGAATTCCCGTTCCCGAGTGTCGATATCGGCTTTGCACCAATCACCGTTCGTGTGCGACGACAGCGGTCGATGGGGTCAGGTCTTGACATTCAACTTTTTCCAGGGCGCCGGTTCCCAAAAGTTAAAAGTCAAGACCTGACCCCTTTCCCCCTTGATGGGGAGCTGCGAAAACTGCGCGTAATGGCGAAGTCCAACAGAACTGGTGGGGTCATGAGAGACGGTCACTGCTTGCATGACTGTGCCTTCTTTTGCCGAACGTTTCGGATCAATCGGCGGCGACAGGATAGTCTGGCCATACCGCTGAACGCAACCGCCGCTCGATTGCATCCGTTTGTTCGGCGATTCGTTGCAGACCCTCCACGCAAACGGGCGTCTGTTTGCGCTATTCCGGTGGCACACGCCGCAAGAACAGGCGATCCTCGGAAGACAGTTTGCCCAACGGAACGGCGATTTGTCTACCGTCGTCTTGTCGCTCCAAATGAACGGTCTCACCGTCGAGCTTAATGAGTTTCGCTACCACCTGAAATTGCCCGTCTGTACTTGTCCACGTCCGGAATTCGGCGGCTACGTCGGGCGTTTCAACGTTCTGTTTGGCGTTGCTCGTTTGAGCCTTGGACTTTGGCGGACTGTCGGCAGCCACATCGCCAGTCGGCTTGTTGAGCCAACCCTTTGTCTTCCCACCGAACAAAAACAACGTGTTTTCGGGAGAAGCCAGCATTAGCGCGACTGTCGCATTGGCGAGGGGCGATAGACCGAGGTATTCGTCGCCACCGTAGTTTCGCTTAGAGCCGCAGTAGCTGGCTGCGCCCTGGGCAGTGCGGCACAATTCGAGGTAGGGAAGCCAATTCTGCAGGTGCCGCGGTAGCTGTCTCGTATTCGCCTGTTTGATGCCCGCCGTGCCGAAGAAGAGCCCCATCGAGCAGTTTGTGTGCGCATGACGCATGCGATTGTTCTTCTGGATCAGCCACGTTCCCATTGCCGCTGCGGCGTCCAATCGTTGACCGCTGATGGCGAGCGCCGCCGCCATGCCACCAGTCCGTGCTGGCGCGTCGTTGTCCCCGCGCGCGGCCGACGAATAGCCGACGGCGCCGTTGTTCGTCATGGCCTTGATGACTTCTCCCAGCGATCGGTTCCACGCGGCCAGATCGACTCGACAGCCACACTTGTCAGCCAGCGCCCACGCGAGGTGAGCATGCACGTTGACAATGGTCAATCCTCCCCCGCCATACGAGATTTCCGA
>JAAYAY010000333.1 GCA_012719125.1 Planctomycetaceae bacterium
CGTGCAACTCGACATGTGTGTAGACACCCAACGTCAGGCGGATATCACTATGCCGCGCCAAGGTCTGGGCCATCTTCGGCGTCACGCCGGCGCGTTCCAGGTTCGTGATGAAGAGGTGCCGGAGGCTGTGGAAGTCGGCGTAGAGATCGTCGTGATTGCAGTAGCAGAGGAAGTCGGATTCGAGGCGTTCCTTCAGATCCTCGTCGGTCTTCGCCTCATCAAGCCACTTGTCGCGGGCGGCCATGAGGTCGCGCTCGATCATCTTGCTGGTTCGTCGATTGACGCCGCCGGGGACGCGGTTGGAGATTGGAAACAGGACGGTACTGGGGCCGAGACGCTTCTTCGTTTCGAACCAGGCCTTGATCCGCTTGACCACGTCCGGGTGAAGGACTTGGGTATCCTCGCGGCGGCGCTTGCTGTAGCAGGCCTCGACCGTTACGGTGGCGGGGCTGGAGTCGAGGCTGAACGAACGCTTGGTGAGGCTGCCGATCTCGCCCCTGCGAAACCCGGTCCAGGCGGCCAGGGTGTAAATCATTGCCCGGTCAGGACCCGAAATCCCCTCGACCGGCTTGCCACTCTCTGCCGCCTGCAAGAGTCGCCGGAACTCATCTTGCGAAAACGCCCGCCGGTCATGACGCCGGTCGGTGCGGACGTTCATCCGCGACAGATGCGTGAGCGGATTGAACGGGGTGCGCCGATCCCGGACCAGCCAATGCACGAAATGCTTGGCGATCGTAAGATAGTTGTTGCACGTCTGGGCGCTGCGGTCCTTTCGGCGCAGACCACTCAAGAAATCGATGACATCACTGGCCGAAATGTCGGCGATGGTGCGCCACTTGCGATCCTTCACGATGGCTTTCAGCATACGCATCGACTCGTCGACGTACTTCTCGGTCGAGCCCTTGTTGCCGAGATGCCTCTCGAATTCAGCCAGGTGCTCCGAAAGCGGCCGTTTCCGCTGATCTTCGGTCGGATCGACCAGCCCCGCCTTCTCGCGTTCGACGCGTTTGACAAGCTCGTTGAGCATCGCCTGGGCGGCCATCCGGTCAATGGACAGGGACTTGCGGCGTACAATGCCGTCCGCAGCTTTGTATTGCCCCCACCACTTCTTCGATTTGGTCGTGACCTTCTTGCCGGTAACCGGATCCGTGATCGTCGTGGGTTTTCGGAACAAACTCGCCATGCGTGGTCTCCTTCGTCTAGTGTAGAAATACTCAAATCCAAAGCAGGACGAGTGTTGCTCGGGGGCCGTGAATTGCAAGGCATGAAGTCGGGTGGTGGGCCAAGAGTCCTGGCTTTGAATGGCATGTCAGTCGCAATTCCGACTCGCCTGCCAGGTCACCCGATCCGGGCAACCGGCCGCCACCCACGCACGAAGTTCTTCATAGGGCCAGAATGGGGTCCGCCCGATTCGGATCGGACAGGGGACCCGGCCCGAGATATCCCAGGCGTACCAGGTGCGCACGGAAACGCCGCACTCGGCGGCGGCGCCCGCGGCCTTGAGAAGGAGTGGTTTGGCGAGAGAAGGTTCGGTATCTGGCATAGGCAGAAGACTCTCGACGAGGCTGAATGGAAACGGAGCTTCCCTCTACCTCTTTACTACCGGAAATCTCTCGGCCGTGGCCAACACCGGATGCCGCTACAACGTGACATCGGCGCTCGCAACGCCACAAATTCAGCCCTGCCAAGGGCTTAAAAAATCTCTCAAAAATCCTGCTCGAGGTCTTGAACCGCTAGCATTTTGTGATACGATATGCACGTTCACTGGGCGGGTTTTCGCCCGGTTCCATTTGGCGAGCGATCCCCTTGCGGCGCCGGGCCAAAGCCGCTCGCCCATCTTCACGCGAACCTCTTCCATTCGCACTTCCCGGTCAAGCTCATAGGTACGACGATCGTCGCACTATTGCCGGCCTTTGGCTGCCACACAAGAGCCGGCTGCGCCCGGGTTGTGGAAAGGAGTCATACCATGCCTCGACAATCCCAGGCTGCGCATTTTGGACAGCGGATCCGCCAACTGCGCGTCGACCGGGAACTCACGTTACGAGAATTCGCCCGCCTGCTCGACTTGAGCCCTACCTATATTTCACAGGTCGAGCAGTGCAAATTCAGTCCACCCACCGAGGAGCGGGTCCGCCAAATGGCTGTCCTCCTCCAACAGGATTCGGACGAACTGTTGGCCCTGGCCGGCCACGTATCAGGGGACCTGCCGGAAATCATCCGGGCCCAGCCCCGCGAGATGGCCAGCTTCCTGCGGGCCGCCCGCGGGCTTTCGGCCGACGATCTGCGCCAACTCGAACGACAAGCCAAGCGACTGCAAACCAAGAAGGCACAACACCATGAGATCGACTGCCCCGAGAGTTCCGTATCTGACATCGAAGACAATTGAAGACCGTGCCAACCAACTCCTGCAGGGCTTTCAGTCCGAGTACGGCCGGATTTGGTTGCCCCCGGTTCCGATCGACGCGATCGTCGAACTGCACCTGAAACTGACTTTCAGCTTCATGGATCTTTGCGAAATGTACGGCACGGAGGGAATTCACGGTGCGCTTTGGGTGGACCGGCGCGAGGTGGGCATCGACCAGGGCCTGGATCCGGAACTGTACCCGGAGTTGGAAGGCCGTTACCACTTCACGCTTGCGCACGAGGTGGGTCACTGGACGCTCCATCGGGATTACGTGGCTTCGGCGTGCCGCGAGTTAGGGGGGTACGCGTGTCACAAATCACAGCGCAGGAGCCGCATCGAGTGGCAGGCTGACTACTTCGCCTCGTGCCTGCTAATGCCCCGTCGCCTGACTATCCCGGCGTTTGGTTACTTTTTTCCCTTTGGACCTGTGGACGCTCAGGAACTGAGCGAACTGAACCATTGGGAAGCAAAAGACGTGCGCCGGCACCTCGAAGACATGGCCCGCCCTATGGCCGGCGAGTTCTGCGTCTCCCCGATCGCGATGCGCATTCGGCTGGAGGAACTGGGCCTGTTCCGCCACCCGCAAGCGGCGAACGTTGCGTAAGTTTTTTTGCCGTCAGTGTTTAGCAATCCCTGCACACCAAACCCCATGAGGAATATGCCTATGAGACGCTTTTTGGAACTGTCTGCGCCGCGACGGAATCTGGTGCGCACCATGCAGGAGATGAATTTCGGTCGGATCACGAGAATCGTTGTCTGCGAACACGAACCGCACTTCGATGCAGCGAGGCACTGCCAGAAGGTTTTCAAGCCGGGTGGCGACAACGACGCTCGACCCGAGGTAACGCTTTCAGATTTCGTACTCAAGCGGCCGGTGGTGGATCTTCTGGGAATTTTTGACGCGCTTCGCGACGTGAAGATCACCACCCTCACGGTCCAGGACGGCTTGCCGATTGGGTTCTCCGTATCGCTCGATTTCAGAAAATCTTCAAAAGGCTTCGCCACATCGAGCGCAAAACCGGTAGTAAAGAGATAGAGGGACTTTGATTCGCACAACCTTTCAAGGCCCCATTGCCAATGATCGTCTGCTACAGCGTCAGCCGCAATAGTCGCGATCACTGGCCACAATAAGAACAAAGAGATTCAGGTTCCAGACAACGAACTGGCCACATGATGGAGGTCGTTGTGGGTACCGCCACGCCAGGCGTGCTTACACGACGGAAGTCTTTGTGGCTCTTTTCGTGCGCGTACCGCTGCGCGGGGTGTACCCACAACGGTCTCCTCCCAACCACAAGGAGCGAGACCTATATGCAGAAAATTGATTTCGAGTACGAGATTTCACGACGCGGATTTGCCGGTCGACTGATTCTACGCAAGGCGAAGCAATTGGCAACCTATCCTGGATTCAGCCGGTCCGATATCGACGACATCCAGCAGGAACTGCGCATGCAGCTGTTCAGCTCGATGTCGAAGTTCAACGCCGAGAAGGGCAACTGGCGGGCCTTTGTCAAGGCGACCGTCGAACGGAACGTGGCGACTATCATCGAGCGGCAGGGGGCGGCCAAGCGGGGCAACGGTGATACACCCGTTTCCTTGAGCACCAAGGTCGAGGGGGAAGACGGGCTGGTTCAATTGGGAAGTCTCGTTGGGCGCTGGAATCTCGAAGCCCGGACGGGCGGTCACACTCAGAGCCATACCGACGTAATCGATACGGCGATGGATATCGAGCACGTCCTCAGCACGCTTCCCCCTGACTTGCGGGAGCTGTGCGAGCAGCTCAAGACGATGACGATCACGGAACTTGCGCGAAAGCTCGACATGCCTCGAAGCACGCTGCGAGCCAGGCTGTTGGCGGTCCGCGAGGCGATGACGCAGGCCGGCCTGACGCCCGGATAGCTGTTTCGACGGAATCACAGCCACCAGTCAAATCCGGATACTTCAGAGGAAACAGAATGGGTATCGCCATCGGATCGCAGAACGACAATCTGACCTATCTTGAGCATGAACCGGCCTCCGTCTACCACGCCAAGGCCCAGGATTACCTGAGCAGCCATCAACTGGGCGATTTCCGCCGCTCCCCGCTCCTCTACCACAAGAGGAAGCTGGGGCTGATTCTCGACGAGGATCGTCCCGCGTACCTCGTCGGTCGTGCCCTGCACACGCTTGTTCTTGAAGGCCAGGAGCGGTTTGACGAGGATTTTGCCGTCGGCGGTCCCGTCAATCCGAAGACCGGCCAGCCCTTCGGCCCGGGTACCAAGGCGTTTGCCGCCTGGGCCGAAGAGCATGGCAAGGCAGTGTTGACCGACGCCCAGTACGAACTGGTCGAGAGCATGGCTGCTGGGGTCCGGGCCCACCAGATCGCCATGGAGCTGCTGGCCAGCGGCGATGCCGAGGGTGTGGTCCGTACGGAGTACTGCGGCGTCCCCTGCCAGATCCGTATGGACTGGTTCGAACCGTACCGGGGGATCGTCGACCTGAAGACCTGCGACGACCTGATGTGGTTCGAAGCGGACGCCCGCCGCTACGGTTACGTTTACCAGATGGCCTTCTATCGGGCAGTGCTCCGGCAGGCCTCGGGGCTTTCCCTGCCGGTTTTCATGATCGCCGTCGAGAAACGGGAACCGTTTCGCTGCGGTGTCTGGAAGATCGACAGCGACATTCTGGGCCAGGCCGAACGGGAGAACGAGGCGGCTATCGAGCGGCTCAAGCACTGCCAGGAGTCGGGCAGTTGGCCAACCGGCTATGCCGAGATGCGGCTGTACGACTCCATCTGAACCAAGCGCGCCGTGACGGCGGGGCGCGTTCCGCTGCTGGGTAGGCATACACATCAAGATCGCTGCCCCCGGGCGTGCCCGCCTCACGGCCAATTCATCCATCACCAACTCAGGGGAGGTCTTTGTGAGCATACTCGGCACCGTCATCGAAAGCACTTCACCTTCGGCACCCAAGGGGATCATTTACGGCCCGCCCGGGATAGGGAAGACCACGTTCGGCGCCACGGCCGACGCGTCCCTCATCGTGGACTGCGAAAACGGCGCGGGAGCGATCTCCTGCAATCGCACACCGTACCTGGCGACCTGGCACGAAATCGGGCAGTGGCTTCTGGCTATCGAGCGAGACCAGCACTCATTCAGGACGCTGGTGATCGACTCGATCGATTGGCTGCTGCGACGCCTCGAAGAGCACGTCGCCGGCAGCAGCGGCAAAATCGACCAGACGCTGAACCGTTCGCACGGTGGATATGGCGCTGGCAAGCAGGTGCTCAAGAACTACGTCTATCAACAGCTCCTGCCGACGCTCGATCGGATTGTCGGCCGCGGAATCGCAGTGGTTTTGCTCGCCCACGCCAAGCGTACCGAGATCACCGACGTGGACGGTATCACCCGCGAGAAGACGACGGCCGACCTGCCGGACGATTTTCGCAACATTTTTGTCGAATGGTCGGATTTTGTGTGTCTGGCCAAACAGGATCATGACGGCAACCGAGTTCTGGTGACCACCGAGACACCGGCCGCGCTGGCCAAGAACCGGTACGGCATGCCGCCGACCGTCGCCTTCGAGTGGCCCTCGTTCATTGACGCCGTTTCGCAGGGGCTGTCACGAACGTTTGCGTTCCAGAAATCAGAAGCGTAGTGGCAGCTGAGCGCACGCCGAGAATCGCACATCACCCTTTGCCCAAGAAATGGAGACCAACCAGTGGTAGCTCTCAACTTCGATGCCAACAAGGTGGAGCCGGCCTCTCCGCCCGAAGCAATCCCCGCCGGAAAGTACCTGGCGGCAATCGTCTCTTCGGAAAACAAGCCGACCAAGAGCCGAAACGGTGGATTCTTGGAACTGAAGTTCCAGATCCTCCAGGGCGACTACCGGGGGCGTCACGTCTGGGTCCGGCTGAACTTGGACAATCCGAATCCGGAAGCAGTCAAGTATGCCCGGATCGAGTTGTCGACCATCTGCCACGCCGTGGGGGTGCTCAAACCGAACGACAGCGTCGAATTGCACAACCGGCCGTTGATCATCCATGTGAAATGCAGGAACCGTCCTGACACTGGCGAGATCGTCAACGAGGTGAAGGGCTACGAAGCGAAGGAAGCGGCTGCCGGTCAGCACCAGCAGGCCCCGGTCACTGACAATACACCCCCTTGGAAAAGGCAACCCGCATGAGATTGAAGATTGTCGTGTGCGTGTGCGTGGACGATGACGATCGCGACGGTGCGATGCGAACTGCTCCGAACCGCAATCCCTTGGACGAACTGATTGCGCGGATGCGCCGCGAGATGCAACGCGGCCGGGACTCGGCCGGAGAAAGGACCGTCCATGGGGCGAAAGTCGCGGGATAAGGGAGCGGCCGGTGAACGGGAGCTCGCCCGCGAATTGTCTCGCCTGTTGGGGGTCGAGGCCCGTCGTGGTCGCCAATACCATGGCGGGCCCGGCTCGCCCGACGTTGTGGTCGAGATTCCCCACGTTCACCTCGAATGCAAACGAACCGAACGGCTCCGCCTCTACGAAGCGCTCGAACAGGCGATTGCCGACGCGGGAGAGAAGGTGCCTGTCGTCGCCCATCGCCAGAACCACAAACCGTGGGTTGTGATCGTAAGGCTCGATGACCTACCCAAGCTGGCCACACAAGTCTATTTGACGATGGCGGAGAACGCGTAATCAATGGTTCTGGAATTGCGTCCCTATCAGCGAGAAGCCGTCGATGCCGTGTATCGCCATCTGCGCCAACGGGACGACAATCCGTGTGTGGTCTGCCCCACCGGCGCCGGGAAGAGCCTCATTATGTCGACGATCTGCCACGACGCTGTCACCAAGTGGGGCGGCCGCGTGCTGATCCTTGCTCACGTCAAGGAACTGTTGGAGCAGACCGCCGGCACGCTGCGCCGTATCGCCCCGGATCTGAGCGTGGGTGTCTACTCAGCAGGCTTGAATCGTCGTGACACGGATCATCGGGTCATTGTTGCCGGGATCCAGTCAGTTCACAAGCGAGCCTGCGAGCTCGATGCCTTCGATCTGATCATTGTTGACGAGGCACACTTGCTACCTCCGGCGGGCGAGGGGCGTTACCGGACGTTTCTGACGGATGCCAAGATCGTCAATCCAAACGTGCGACTGATCGGGCTGACTGCCACACCCTACCGCATGGAATCGGGCATGCTCTGCGGGCCCGACAACTTGCTCAACGCTATCTGCTACGAGGTGGGCGTCAAGGAACTGATCGTCCAGGGCTACCTCTGTCCTCTCGTTACCAAGGCCGGGCGAAAGAAGGCCGACACCTCGGGTCTCCACGTACGGGCCGGTGAGTTCATCGGCAGCGAAGTCGAGGAACTGATGGATACCGACGAACTGGTCGGGGCGGCTTGCCGGGAAATTGTGGATATGACGAAGGACCGGCAGGCCGTGCTGATCTTCGCTGCGTCGGTGGCCCATGCCGAACATGTCAAGACGACGCTGGAACAAATCAGCGGTCAGGAATGTGGTCTTGTGACAGGTGACACTTCTGTGGGTGAACGGGATCGCATCATCTCGCGGTTCAAAGGCGAGCCCGTACCAGCAAATCTGTTCGGCGACGCTGCCGCGCCGCTGAAATACCTGGCAAACATCAACGTGCTCGCGACCGGGTTCGACGCTCCAAATGTCGACTGTGTGGTCCTGCTTCGGCCGACCGCCTCGCCGGGGCTTTATTATCAGATGACTGGGAGGGGCTTCCGCCTTCATCCTGACAAACCCAACTGCCTGGTATTGGACTACGGGGGGAACATCCTCCGCCATGGCCCGGTCGACGCGATTCAGATCTCCGAGCGATCGGCGGAAGGGAACGGCCAGGCTCCGGCCAAGGAATGCCCCGAGTGCCGGTCGATCATCAACGCCTCCTATTCCGCATGTCCCGATTGCGGCTACGAGTTCCCGCCGCCCGACACGAGGAAACACGACGCCCGTGCCTCTGAAGAAGGAATCCTTACGGGCCAGATTATCGACACTGAATACGAGGTTCGTGACGTCTTCTATTCGGTGCACAAGAAGCGAGGCGCCGACGAGGATGCGCCCAAGACGATGCGCATCGATTACCAGGTCGGGTTCAACGACTACAAGAGCGAATGGACTTGCTTTGAGCACGACGGTTGGGCTAGGCAGAAGGCGGTGGCCTGGTGGAAGGCGCGTTCCAATGACCCAGTACCTGCGACGGCGCAACACGCGGTCGATATCGCCGAAGCGGGCGGTGTGGCTCTAACTGAATCCATACTCGTCCGTAGTGTAACCGGCGAGCGGTTCGATCGAATCGTCAGTTACAGGTTGGGAGAAAAACCCAAAGCCACCGAGATCGAGGCACCTCAGCCGTTCGATGATGATTGCGGCTACACGCAGAAAACAACCGGGGCAGCCAGCGGGTGGGACGATCATATCCCATTCTAGTTGCAGCAAGAACCAATGAGGATGGGCGTGGATGGGACCGGCGAGGACAGGAGGGGCAAGGTAAGGGGGCCAATGGCGCATCGTTTCAATCACACACCTACAGCAGGATAACGCCATGCGAGTAGTCGTAGTCTCAGACCTGCACGTCGGCAGCCGGGTAGGCCTGGCCAACCAAGATGCCGCGGAAGTCCCCGGCGGAGATGCAGGGGAGCCGGTACGTAGGGCCCTGTACGAGGCGTGGTGCGAGGCCACTTCCGGTCCGTGGGCCAAGCCCGACGCCCTGGTCGTCAACGGTGACGCCATCGACGGACAAAACCGCAAGAGCGGAGGCATTGGCACGTGGACCACGTCACTCTACGAGCAGGCGGAACATGCCGTTGGTCTGCTGAAGATGTGGCGGGCCAAGCGGATCTATGTGATTCGCGGTAGCGGCTACCATGTGGAAGCCTCGTACAGCGGTCTGCAAGTCGAGGAGTACATCGCACAGAAGCTCAAGGCAGAGGAGTACCCCAATCAGGACCACATGCCGGCCGAAAGGCGGCAGCGGTCGGGGTGGCATTGGTACCTGCACTTCGACGGCGTTACCTTCCACTTCTCGCACAGAATCGGCGTTTCGAAGGTCTTCCACTATCAGTCGACTCCGACCGCGCGGCAAATGCTCCAGGCGAAGCTCAACGATCAGCTCCGCCATGAAATGCCTCGATACAAGACGGACTGCGTGGTGCGCTCGCACGCCCATTACTACAACTCCGTGGAGTACAGCGGAAGCCAAGGCTGGGTCACGCCTTGCTGGAAAGCCCTCGACGAGTGGATGCAAAGCAACGGGCCGCTGGACATTTCCCCGGACATTGGATTCATCGGATGGAGTATCAGAGATGGTCAATACAGCTACGAAAAACGGCTGTGCGATCTCACCCACTTCCAGCGCGCCCCACTCTCGGTGGTCGGTGTCGGGTGGCGGAAGTCGACCGCTGGCGTCAAGACCGGTCGATCTGGCGGCCGTAGTCGACGGACTGCAAAAGGAAAGCAGGGCAGGACGGGATCTTGAAAGCGTAGCCGAATCGGGGCCCTCCCTTTCGCCGTGTGCTGAAAGTGCCTGGGAAGGCCCAGAAATTCGCGCAGGGGAACCTCGGGATAACGAACCCAGCCTCCCAGCGCACCAGGGGCTTCCATGGTGAAGAGCATGCAGGTATTCGGAATTGTCATGGAATGGCGAGGACCGGATTGGATAGGAAACGATTGGACTGGTAAGGCACCAATGGTGCATCACAGAGAAACGATCTCTTTTCAGTGATTCGGAGGAATAGGTCATGCTGACATGTGAGTACAAGCTGAACGGGCTCTCTCCGTTGATTCTGCACAATGACAACCTCGAAGGGGCTGAGCAGATTGCCCACTGGTGCAAGACCCACCGGAAAGAGTCGAAGGCCGGCGATGATCGAACACCGCCGTGGACCTGGAAAACCTACCTCTACCACGATGGCGAGCAACTGTTCATCCCGACGGGATTCATGATGGCCTGTCTATGGCGGGCGGCCGTCAAGGTGATCCTCAAGGGGAACACATCCTACAAGACGCTTGTGGCCGAGAGCGTGCGATTCGAAGGGATGGGCGTGCCTCTGCTGGTCGGTGGCAAGACGATTCCGATCAAACGGATCGAGGCCATCGGTGGAACATTTGCCGAGCATTGTACGGCGGTGCGCAAGTTGGGTTTTCGCCTCTTGGCGAAACGGGCAAAGGTTGGGCAGTCGAAACATGTCCGCGTGCGGCCAGTGTTCGATGACTGGTTGCTCCATGGTCGCCTGTCGGTAGAGGGATCGATCATCACACTCGACGTGTTGCGAGAGATCTTCGAGGTGTTGGGCCGGCGGGGCCTTGGTGATTGGCGACCCAGCGCCGGGGCTCCCGGCCCGTACGGCCGAGCGTCGGCAGAAGTGATGCCCGTGTGAAAGTACCGGATGGGATAGGATTGGCTAGGACGGGAGCGGATTGGAACGGTAAGGGCACCCATGGTGCAAAGTCTACGTATGAGAACATCTCTCACCGTCGACCCATTTTGAAGTGGAGGATCTGCGTAGGTGAAAAAAGAAAAGGCATCCCCTGTTCGCCAGCTCCTATCCCTCGTCTGGAGCCATTCGCTCAAGGCAACAGGCCATTCCTGGGAACGGCTGAATCACTCGATGTACGCCGCCATGCAGTTGGCGATCAATGCCGGCATGCCATTCGATGCCGACGACTTCTCGGCAGCGATGAACGAGTTTCGTGCGGAGTATTGGTTCGGCGAAACGGGCGGCGAGTCGCTCTATACGTTGGCCGTACAGACCGGCAATCTCTCGGCTGCCCAGGCCTACGAGGCTTGGAAGGGGCGGTCACCGTTCATCGCCGATGACGTCGACCCAGGCTGGAACCGGTCGTTTGCGCACGTGACGGGCCGGCGCCAGCGGGGGCGACTTGCCGTGGGCTTCAAGTTCCCGTGGCAGGGGCAAAAGGTGACGGTGACTAGCTTCTCCCGTGACGGCACCTATCTGACTGCCTGTGCCTACACGAAGGGCGATCGACGAAAGGTGACGAGACGTTTCCAGATCACCGTCGCTGACATTCATGCGGATCGAAGACGGCGGCGGGAGCGCGATCGGTTGTACACCCGGCTTCGCAAGCTGTGCATCGGCGGCGGAACGATCCTCGAAACGTTCAAGGAGCGAGCCGGGATCAGCAGCCAGGAAGACTGGCAAGACGCACCGCTGGAGAAGATCCGCGAGCTGATCGAAATGTTGGAACAAGAGCATGCCCAGGCCGCTTGAGGGGGTTTCGTGATGAGTGATGCTTTGTTGACGTCTGGCAGCGAGGAATCGTTTGCGTCCGGTGCTGTGCGAGACCTTTCCAGCGACAAAATGCGACCCGATCTTTTCAGCCCATTTGCCGAAGAACGGATCGGAAAGTGGCTCATGCTCGGAGCCAAACGGTACCGAGAACGCAACTGGGAAAAGGGAATGCCATTTTCCCGATGCTGGGCGTCGTTATGTCGTCACAAGACGAAATGGCAGCAGGGTCTTCGGGATGAGGACCATTTGGCTGCGATCGTGTTCAACGCGATGGCCATCTTGCATTACGAAGAAATGATCCGTCGCGGCGTGCTGCCGGCCGAGCTTGACGACATGCCGAAGTACAGTGTCGAACCGGAGAATGCCGCTTGATGCAGGAGGCAGCGAAGCGATACCTCGGTGCGGGGCTCTGCGTTCTGCCAGCAATACGTGGGCAGAAGCGGCCGGCGCTGCGCTCATGGAAGGAATACCAGACTCGGCTTCCGACAGAGGCCGAAGTTGACGCATGGTTCGCGGGCGGCCATGACGGGCTATGCGTTCTCACGGGTACGCCGTCGGGAAACCTCGAGCTGATCGACTTCGACCATGGGGGCGAGTTCTTCGAGCCGTGGTCGCAGAAGGTCCAAACGGCCGCGTCGGGGCTCTTGGATCGCCTCGTTGTCGAAACGTCCCAATCGGGTGGTTGGCACGTCATTTACCGGTGTGAGGCCGAGGTCGGCGGTAGCATGAAGTTGGCCCAGAGAATGGGCGACGACAACAAGGTGCACACCCTCATCGAAACCCGTGGCGACGGCGGGCTCTTCCTGTGCGCCCCAACACCGGGCTACGAGCTGATTCAAGGCGATCTGGCCAATCCGCCCGTGCTGACCGAAGCCGAGCGTGAAACGCTTCTAGAGGCCGCCTGGGAACTGAACGAATACTGGTCGGAACCTCGCCCGTGCTGGCCCACGTTGGCCCACGTTGGCCACGGTTCCGTCGTTGGGGGCCAAGTCCGACCCGGTGACGACTACAACGCACGGGGCGACGTGGACGCCCTGCTCGCCAAACACGGGTGGCGATTCCGTGGCGAGCGCGGGGATGGAAACCAGCATTGGACCCGGCCAGGGAAGAACTCCGGCACGTCGGCGACGATGAAGGACCGCACGTTCTACGTGTTCTCCTCGAATGCCGTGCCCTTTGAACCGAACCAGGCTTACTCGCCCTTTGCGGTCTATACCCTGCTGGAGCACAACGGGGATTTTGTCGAGGCGACACGGGCACTTGCAGCCGAGGGGTTTGGTGGGGCGCCATTGACCGTTGGCGATGTCGACATCTCGCGGATCGCAGGGACCGCGGCTTCCACCATCACCGAGAAGGACATCAGCACGCCACCCGACCCGGGCCCCATTTCCGAAGAACTGCTTCGCGTGCCCGGTTTCATCTCGGAGGTGATGGACCTTTGCCTGCAGACGGCCCCCTATCCGAATCCAGCCATGGCGTTCTGCGGTGCCCTGGCCCTGCAGGCCTTCCTGGCCGGACGCAAGGTCCGCGATTCGGGTGACAATCGAACCAACATCTACCTCTTGGGGCTGGCCCATTCCGCGGCCGGCAAGGATTGGCCGCGAAAGCTCAACGCACGCATTGCCCATGCTGTGGGCCTATCGGACTGCCTTGGCGACCGTTTTGCGTCCGGCGAAGGCCTTCAGGACGTGTTGTACATCAAGCCCTGCATGTTGTTTCAGACCGACGAAATCGACGGGATGCTGCAATCGATCAACAAGGCCAAGGACGCCCGCCACGAGAGCATCATGAACACGCTTCTGTCGTTGTACTCGTCGTCCAATAGCGTGTTCTCAATGCGACCGAAGGCCGGCAACGCCGCACCCGGAGTCATTGACCAGCCGAATCTCGTCCTGTTCGGAACGGCGATCCCCAATCACTACTACGAAGCCCTGTCCGAGCGAATGCTGACCAACGGCTTCTTCGCTCGAATGCTGATCATCGAAAGCGGTAAGCGAAGCGAGGGCCAAGAGCCTCGGATTCAGAAGCTGCCGGAACGGATCATCGAGACGGCCAAATGGTGGGCTAACTTCCTGCCTGGTAGCGGCAATCTGGGCAACTGGCATCCGGATCCGGCAGTGATTGAGCCTACCGACACCGCTCGCGAGCGGCTGATTGAGCTGCGCCAAACGGCGGATGAAGAGTACACCCGCGCGGAATCGCAATCGGACGCGGTGGGCACCACGGTGTGGGGCCGTGTGAGTGAGCATACCCGCAAACTGGCCTTGCTCTATGCCGTCAGTGAGGACCATCTCTCACCGCGGATCACGGACAAGGCCATCCAGTGGGCGTCGAAGTTGGTAATGCATCAGACGCGCCGCATGCTCTTCATGGCCAGCGGACACGTAGCCCGCAACGATTTCGATGCCATGTGCAAAGAGATGCTGCGTGTGCTTCGCGAATGGAAGAACAAGCATGGCGACAAGCCCATGCCAGAGTGGCAGCTGAATCGCCGCCTGCCCTGGAAGCCGCGGGACCATGAGGATGTACGGACGGCCCTGGTCAAACAAGAGCGCATCATGTTTGACGAGGTGCCGACCAAGACCCGGCCACGCAAGATCTACCAGTTGCTCGAAGCGTGAGATATTCGGCGCAATATGGAATGTTGCGTCTGCAATGAAGATCGTTGGGTCAAATGTTGGCGCGCGATATTTGAAAACTCGCAGGAATATCGCAGAGCCACGAAAAGACGTAACCCCAAGGGAGGAATGAATATGGAGAAAGAGAGAGAGAATATTGATATATTGCGCACCCCCTCTCGTATCCCTCTGTATGTGTGCGTGTGTGTGACCCCGGGCGCAATATTGCAATATTCGCCTGACGTTGAGCTTTTACCCCCTGCATGCTGGTATTGCCAATTCTTCGAACCTGACGGTTCGGCGGATCTCTCGAAGCCCTGGACGGACGACTTGTTGCCTGGGGAATGTCGGCGCCATCCACCACAGATTGGCGACCTCATCAACCGTGACACACACGAGGAAGAGCGATTGTTCGGCGACTTCCCCCGCGTCATGGCTGGCGACTGGTGCGGCGAATTCCAGCCTCGCGACGCGTCTGCCAAAGTGGCAGGTTGATCTGCCAATGTGGCTAGGTACTTCGCCCTATGTGTGCGGCGACCCCCCCGCGGGAACCGTCGCCTTATTGGGAAGAGTTTGTTTGAAGCACGACGATCTTGGAAACCATCAACAGGCCTGGAGCCGCAGACATGGATTTCGCGTTACTGGCAGGTTCAGATTTGCGAAACGGGAATCGCCCAGACCGTTTCGGTAATCGGCATGGGCGACTCGGTCAGGCACAGGACGGCCCCCGGACCTCGCGGCACATCGAGCTGAGCGAGGACCGAGAAGTTACGAATGTCCTTCTTGGTGGGTGCTGTCGTCTTCTTGATCTCGATCGGGTAGAGCGTACCGTCACGGAAGATCACCAGATCGATTTCCCTGAGTTCCTTGTCGCGATAGAAGTAGATCGGGGCCTGGCGGCCGGCGTGCCAGTAGCTGCGAATCACTTCAGCGACAGCCCACGACTCCAGGATTGCACCGGACATGGCGCCGGCTTCCAGGGTCTCGGGACTGGACCACTCGGTCAGGTAGGCAGCCAGTCCGGTGTCGAGGAAGTACATCTTAGGAGTCTTGACCAGCCGCTTGGTGACGTTCGAGTAGTACGGTTCGAGAAGATAGATGATGCCCGACGATTTCAGAATCGACAACCAGTTCTTGGCTGTGTTTGGGGAGACGTCAACGTCGCGCGCCATGTCGGCCAGGTTGAGCAATTGTCCGGTCCGGGCTGCAGTGGCTCGCAGGAACTTCGTGAATGCCATCTCGTCGCCCACGTTCGCCAGGGCGCGTACGTCCCGTTGGAGGTACGTCTGCACGTAGGAACCGTAGAACAGATCGCGATCCACTTCCGCATCCAAGGCGATTCTCGGGAGACTTCCGCGCCAGATGGCCCCGTACAAGTCCATCAGCCCAAGCGGCTGGTCGCCGGCGCCCGTTTCAAAGTCACCCGGAAGAAACGGCTCTATCCACTCGCTGTGGCCAGCGAGCTCGCGTCGGGAGAATCCCAGCAGATTGACGATGCCAACCCGTCCGGCCAGCGATTCCGAGACGCCCTGCATGAGGTGGAACTGCTGCGAACCGGTCAGCCAGAAATCACCGGGCTGCTGGCGACTATCAACGATCATCTTGATGTGTGGGAGCAGCTCCGGCGCGTACTGGATCTCGTCGATCAGCACCGGCGGGGCAAACCGCTGGAGGAACAATCCCGGGTCGTCGTTGGCCAGCGTCCTGGCTTGCGGATCGTCGAGTGTCACGTAGCGACGTTCCGCGCCGGCGGCATGCCGCAACAGAGTCGTCTTCCCCACTTGGCGGGGGCCGGGGATGAGAATCACGGGGAATTGCCGGCTGGCCGCCGCGAGTGGCCACTTTAATGTTCGTTCAACGTACATCGCAAACCCCGTCTAATGTGCACTGGCATTGCATTATAGACGGCGTTTTTGGCCCTTCAAGTTCAGTATTCGCGGCAATTTGCCACATATTACGGCAATAAGACCCCTGCTCTAGAGGGGATCTGATTCATGAAAGGAAACCTCGCCCATGCAGGCATCCAAGTTTGACATTCAGCTTCGTTCGATCGACACCATCCGCCCCTACGAAAACAACCCTCGGCAGAACGACGCCGCCGTGGATGCCGTGGTCGAATCAATCCGCCAGTTCAGTTTCCGCCAGCCGATCGTGATCGACGCCGAAGGCGTGATCATCGCCGGCCATACCCGGTACAAGGCCGCCCAGAAGCTTGGGTTCGAAAAGGTCCCGGTCCACGTGGCCACCGACCTGACCCCCGAGCAGGTCCGAGCCTACCGGATCGCCGACAACAAGACGGGCGACCTGGCCGTCTGGGACTTCGAGCTTCTGCCGATCGAACTGTCGCAACTTGGTAACGCCGGATTCGACATGCAGCTCTTCGGCTTCGACCAGGACGAACTGGCCAAGCTGCTTGACCCGGGCGTGAAGGAAGGCCTGACCGATCCGGACGACGTACCCGAGCCGCCTGACGAACCGATCACCCGACGTGGTGACCTGTGGATCCTGGGCGAGCACCGGCTGCTCTGTGGCGACTCATCCAGATCTGAGGATCTCGATCGCCTGCTTGGTGGCGAAAGCATCCACCTCTGCAATACGGACCCGCCGTACAACGTGAAGGTCGAACCCCGCAGCAACAACGCGATCGCGGCGGGCAACAGCAGTTTCACGAACACCAACAAGCACCATCAGAAGTTCGATCTCGAACGCCACCCGGAGAAGGCCAAGCCGACGCACAACAAGATGCGGGCCAAGGACCGGCCGCTGGAGAACGATTTCGTTACGGACGAGGAGTTCGATCGGCTCTTGGACGCCTGGTTCGGCAACATCGCCCGCGTGTTGGAGCCCGGTCGAGGGTTCTACATCTGGGGTGGCTACGCGAACCTTGGAAACTACCCGCCCTTTCTGAAGAAGCACGGGCTCTACTTCTCGCAGGGGATCGTGTGGGATAAAGAGCATCCCGTTTTGACACGCAAGGATATGATGGGCTGCTTTGAGCTTGCGTTCTATGGTTGGCGTGAAGGCGCCGCGCACACATTCCTGGGGCCCAACAACGCCCAAGATCTGTGGCACGTCAAGAAGGTAAACCCCAACAAGATGATTCACTTGACCGAGAAGCCGGTCGAGTTGGCGGTCCGGGCCATCCAGTATTCGTCACGGCCCGGCGAGCACGTCCTGGACCTCTTCGGCGGGAGCGGCTCGACCCTGATTGGGGCCGAGCAGACAGGCCGCAAAGCGTTCTTGATGGAACTCGACCCCCCCTATTGTGATGTCATAGTCGATCGGTTCCAGAAATTCACGGGTCAGAAAGCCGAACGCATTCCAGCGCGTGCTGAGGAGGTGGCAGCTTGATCTATTTGGCATCCCCTTACACGCATCCAGATCCGAAAGTGCGTGAACATCGCTACCAAGAAGCCTGCCGCTGTGCGGCCCAACTCATCCGAACCGGCCACCATGTATTGTCCCCCATCTCCCACTCGCACGGGATCGCCCAATACGGCCTGCCCGGCGACTGGGCCTACTGGGAATCGCTTGACCGCCGGTTCCTGGAGATGTGCGACGAGGTTGGCGTCCTGATGCTGGACGGCTGGAAAGAGAGCAACGGAGTGCAGGCGGAGATCCGGATTGCGAGGGAAATGGACAAGCTGGTGTCATTTCTTCCGGCAGCCGGCGGAGAGGAATGCCACAATGACCAGGATTGGCGAGGTAGCCGATGACAGCCACACTCCCGTCACCGGTCGATCGCATAGGCATCGTGGCGAAGTCCGTGGCCGTCGAATGTCAGCACGCCCGCGCATTCGTCGTTGATTGCCGCGACCTTACCCGGCAGGCCCTCGGGAAGGCTGCCGAAGTAAATCCCACCGGCGGTGTGACCGAACCAAAGGGGCTTGCCGCCGCGGACGACCAACAGTCTCGCCGGCCGGCGCCAGACGCCCAACATCGCCAACGGCGCCGTGACGCACCTTGCGGTCTGGACGGCCCGCCAGCCGATCGAGCCGGCGAAGCGGCTGATGAGCAGGCCCAGGACTTCGCTGTCGCATTCGGTCTGCGGCGCCAGGTGGAACCGCCGCACCAATCTGGCGTGGTTGACGACGACCCCGTTGTGTACAAGCCAGCCTCGGCCCGCCGCATGGGGATGGTTGTTGCAGTTGTCGGCCGGGTCGCCGTGGGTGGCCCATCGGCAATGTCCGATCACGACCGACGCCCCGCGGCATGGCGACAGGTCGCCCAGGTTGGCCGTCGCGGGGCCCGGTCGCTTGAAGGTATGGATAGCCCCGTCCCGGCCGAGCCACGCCAGTCCGAACGCGTGGTGGCCACGACGTTGCGTTTCCGCGGCAATCCGCCGCAGGCGGGCCACGTCGGGCCCCTTTCCATGGGTTGTGATGAATCCAAAGATGCCGCACATCGCTTTGTGCTCCTTTCGGGGTCAGACCTGAGAGTCGTATTTCTTGGCCAGGCGACGGAACTCGGCCTTCACCTGATCCTGCGAGACGGTTTCCGAAATCCAGCCGTACTGCTTGCCGCCGTGGATGCGGGCATAGCCGGCGCCCCAGGCCAGGTAGCCCATGAGGCGCTCAGCCTCACTGGCCCCGACGCCTTTCTTCTTCCAGCCGCCCTTCAGCGGTTGGGGATTCCATTTGGGCATCCGTTTGCCCTGCAGGGCCCGCTCGACCAGTCCCAGGCAGACCTGGACCCAGCCGACGACCTTCACCGGGTCGAGCGACCCGGAGAAAACGCGGAACTCGACCGTGTCCTTCGTCCCGCGGGCGAGATTGGTGAGATTCAGGGCGTGGTAGCGATTACGGTCGAGGTTGGGCTTGGCGTCCTTGTCGCTGCCGTACTTCCGCACTCCGCCGCAGTACCGGCCGCGCTCGCGGTTCTTCGTGCCCGTGATGGCGTAGAGCCCCTTCTCGGTGTAGGCAACGATGGTGACCAAGCGTGCCAGGGCCTCGCTTGCCCAGGTTCGTTTCCAGCCAACGTGAACGTGGATTCCGCAACTGGCGTTGACCCGGTGCCCTTTGGCTTCGAGCGCGGCAAGCACCTCGGCAACCTGCGTCAGGCCTTGGGCCCCGTTGAGGACCGGGCTGACGATTTCGCATTTATGTCCGCCGTTTCCGTTGTCGATCGAACCGTCCGCTTCTGCCTTCCAGCCTTCGGGCAGGTAGGGCACCTGGATTCCATGACGGTAGCGGCCGATTTTGAGGCCTTCGTGGCGTATGTTGCGGTCGGGGGCGATAGTCTCGATCTCAACCCCGAAAGTCATGTCGTTGGCGTTCATGGCGAGTCCCGTGATGGTTGGTGTGGCTACCCCTGTGTTCATCACACAGTTCGCAGCTCTGCCGGGAAGCATCAAGCGGATTCAGGCCATCTTGGCGAAGAATTGCCGGAATACTTTTTGGTCACTTTGTATCACCGGGCGATAAGGATGAACACATCAGAAGTAACAAGACGCCTTCCTCTTTGGCTGCTGGCCGCTGGCAGCCTGGACCCTATACCTGGGGCGCACAAAGAAAGCCCCGGGACCGGGGCTGTGGATGGCGATAACTGGCAGGGCGCCTCAGGCGTGGACGAACTTGCCCCGCTCCACCTTCTTGAAGCGGGAATCTTTCCCTTTTGTGGCGATCTCGCGGATGATCGCGCTGTAGATCGTCGCATGGGGGGTCACCCCGTCGCTCTTCCAGTAGCCCCTTTCAAAGGCCGTGGAGACGATTTCCTTGACGGCCAGCGGCTTGTCGGCTTCCGCCAGGACCCGGGCAGCCGCGTCCAAGCCGCTCGGCTTCCTGGCCTTCACATCGCCCTGTTTGGCCCGTGTGGCCCCCTTCGCCGGCTCGGGCCCGGTGGTCGCCTGGGACGGAGTCTTCGCCCCTGTGGCCGTCGTGGGCGATTTGGTGGCCTTCGGGCCCCCGCCTGTCGACACTGCGGCCACGTTCTTCGGCGATGGCGAAGCCTGCCTACCCTTCGCCTCGCCCCGCAATCGCTGGGGGCTCTTGATGCGGATCTTCTTGCCGGTCGCCAGGTTGGTAGCGTCCCAGCCGCCATAGCGGTTCTCCGCGTCAATTCGTACCGGCACCAGTTTGTCGGTGACCTTGGCCATGTAGACCTTGCCGATCTTCACATCGTCTTTCTTCATCTTGGTTCTCCTGGAAAGGGAGGAAAGGGAAACTCACATCGAATCGTTACGGCCTGCCTCGTAGGCCGCCCGCAGAGCCCGCTTGAGGGCCCAAACGCTGATCTCATGGAAGTCGAGGGAATCGGACTTCCGCTCGCGGAGGGTTTCTATCTGCAGTTCGGCCTGGGCAATCTGCTCGAGGATCTGGTCGATCCGTTCCCGGCCGTCGCACTCAGCGGCGGCCATCTGGTACTTGGCATGCAGGTCGAACGTCGCTTGATCGTGGCGGGCGCCGGCACGCAGAGAGTCTGCGGCAAGGCGCCAGAGGGCGGCTGCCTGGGGCCAAGCCTCGGCCCGCCCGGCGGCTTCCGCCTCTTCGGCGTAGTCTTCGTGCGAGATGGTTCTTGTGGTTCGTGGCGTCCGCTTGGGTTGTCTTGGCATTTCAGTGCTCCCGATCGTTGGGGTTCATCGGTCCAGTTCGCAGGCAATCGCGTCAAGCCAGCGGGCATCTTCCGAGGCCTTCTTGCTCTCGCCGGCAAGCTCGGCGAGCTCACCGTCTGTCGCTCGCGACATGGCCATGTCGGCGAAAAGCTCTGCCAGCCTGTCGATCTCGGCCTCCTGGTTCTCGGGGGCGAAGTTGGCCCGGATACCCCGCTCGATCAGGCGGGCGATTCCGGTGGCGGTCAGGGTTCGGCGTCGTGTGGCGAGTCCGAAGATACGGTTCTCGAAGGGCCAGTTTTGCTGTGTCATCAAGCGCACTTCGGAGTCCCCGCCCAGTTGGTCACGGTACTCCTCGAGACGCGAGATCAGTTCGTCAACGGTCATCGTGGTTCTTCTCCTCTCTCGGGGTTAGTTGCCAAAGACGTGTTCTGCCAAACCGGCGGCCAGGAAGTCGGCGATCGCGGCGGCCTCGTTGGTGGTCGGCCGGATGTCCCAACCGCGGTCGAAGTTCAGGACCACCCGCTGGTCCGCCTCGCGGCGGATCCAAAGCTTCGAGATCCGGCTGTCGCCCAATTCGTACTCTTCGGACTCGGCGTGTTCCGGAAAGACCAATGCGTCAAACCGGTGGCCGGCGATCAGGCCGATGACCCAGGTTCCCAACCCGCTGGCCTGGCGGCTGATCTTGGTGATCTCCAGGTCGTCACCCAGGTGTTCGTTGTTCGTGTTCATCGCGTTCTCCCGTGGTGGGTGGTTGGCGTTGTTGGTTCCGTTAACACACATGAGCCATGAAAGTGCGAAGACATCAAGCGACATTCGGGGCTGTAATCGTTCTTTTTCGGGAATGCTTCTGTCATGCATCGTGATACCCATCAGAACCGGCCGCCGGACGCCCTAGGCGGCCCGGTCGTATTTGCGGGCCAGGTCTGCCAGCCGCTTCTTGATCCCCTTCACCTCGGGGCAGGCGTCGCCGCTGGCCAGGAGCCCGAAAACCTTGTCGCGGAGGGCCCCCTTGTACCAGCCCTTGGTCCATCCCAGGCGGTAGAAGAGCCGGTTCAGTTCGGTTTCGCCCTCGCCGGCGCCCGGCCGGTCCCAGCAGCTTTTGGTTCCGGCCCGCTTGGTGTAGTCCCAGTCCGAGCAGCGCTTCGTGCTCAAGGCCAACTCGACCAGCCCCAGGCACATCATCAGGTACCCGGCCACCTTTTCTTTGTTGAGCGTGCCGGCGAAGGCCCGGAACTCGATCCGGTTTCGTCCCCGGGCCAGGTGCGTGAGGTTCAGGAGGTGGTAGCGGTCGGCCTCACAGCGTCGTTTGGCGTCGCCGTGGCTGCCGTATTCCTTGATCTTCTTGCTGTAGCGGTTCCGTTCCCGCGTCTTGGTCCCCGTGCTGGCGTAGATGGCCCGCTCGTGGTTGCCGACCAGGGAAATCAGCCGGGCCAGGGCGGCCGCGTCCCCGTCCCAGGTCACCGTGATGTGCAGCCCGCAACTCGGGTTGACTTTTGCGCCGTGGGCGTTGATCGCGTCGATCGCCTCTTCGACCTGGCGAAGGCCTTCGTATCCCCGCAGCTTGGGGCTGACGAACTCGCAGCCCTTGCGGCCGGGGACCAGGGTCTCGATGCTGCTGTCCCGTTCGGCCCGCCAGCCGTTGGGGAGCCAGGGTACCTGGTATCCGCCGTGGTAGGGTCCGATGGGCGTCGTGTCGCTGGCCGGAAGGGTCGTTTCAAATTCGATTCCAAAGGCGATCTGGTTGGCGTCCATCGTTTGGCTCCGTGTTTTGGTTGTGGGGTGGTGTGTTTGCTCCTGTTAACACACATGAAGCCATAACTTCGGGGGCACCTCAAGCGAGACCTTGGTCATTTCACATCGATTTGCCGGAATACTTTTTTGGGGAGGCGTAGCACCAAATGGAGTCCCAAGACGCCGGCTCACAGCCCGGCGGTTCCCTTAACCCTCAAGCGTTATCCGCCGCGGATCTGGCCCGGGTGCTGAGCGCCTCGGGCCGCAAGGCGGTGTCGGAGGAGATGGTCGAGAGGTGCCTCGCGGAGGGGGCCCCCACCAATCCGGACGGCACGATCAGCCTGGTTCGATTTGCCGCGTTTCTGGCCAAGGAGGTGACCCGTGGTCGCACCGATTGACCCGCGAAGGCTCCGGCCCACCGACGCGCTGCGGCTGTTGAACTCGGCCGGCTACGGAACCGTGCTGACCGAGACGCAATTGCGCCGGCACCGGAACCGGGCCGGGTTCCAGATCGGCGATGGACGCACCGTCGACCTGTTTCGCTATACGGCCTGGCTCACGCACGAGTACCTTGCGCCGAAGGCCTCGGCCCTGAGCTACGAGGAGCAGAAGCGGCGGCAAGCGGAGCGTAACGCAGAAGCAGTCCGCTCGGGGCAGGACATCGGCCAGATCCCCGCCGTGGTGGATCCGGAGCGAAAGGAACGTGCCGAGGCGTCGTTCCAGTTCTTTTGTGAGGCGTATTTTCCCGAGGTCTTCTATCTGCCCTGGTCGGCCGACCACCGGCGGGTGATCGAGAAGATCGAGCGGGCCGTGTTAAGCGGCGGCTTGTTCGCGATGGCGATGCCGCGGGGATCGGGGAAGGCACTGGCGCTGGACACTCCGTTGGTCACGCCGTTTGGGTGGACCACGATGGGCGAGGTCCAGGTGGGCGATTGGCTATTCGACGAAAGTGGGCATGTATGCCGTGTGACCTACGCCACGCCGGTCATGTTTGGGCGCCCGTGCTATTGCGTATCATTCAGCGACGGCGAGGAGATCGTCTGCGACGGGGATCACCTGTGGACTGTCTATGACCGGTACAGCCGCCGGAACCCGCTGACGCTCACGACCGCGGAAATGGCGTTTCGCGTTGACCTATCGAACAAGAGGGGCCGGTCGGAAAAACGCTATCGCATCCCACTGGCAGCCCCTCTACAGATTCCAGCTGTCAATCTCCCGATCGCTCCCTATTCACTGGGGGTCTGGTTGGGGGACGGCACTTCCCGCTCGGCAACCGTCACGTTGGCTGAATGGGATTATCCGGAGATCAGCGACCAGATCCGCTGGTCGGGAGAGTTGTTTTCCCTTCGAAGTGTGGAGCCCGACGCCCATACTTGCACGGGGATTCTGACCCGCACTCACAGTATTAAGACGTCGTTTCAGGGGCGATTGCGGAAGCTCGGTCTCCTACAGAACAAGCACGTTCCTGCTCAGTATCTGCGGGCCGATTATTCCCAGCGTCTAGAGCTTCTACAGGGGCTACTCGATACAGACGGCCATGTCAGCAACGGGGGCAAGTGCGAGATCATCATCAAGTACCCAAAGCTGGCCGACGACTTTGGCGAACTGCTCAGTTCGCTGGGAATCAAGTACGGCCGTGGCGTGAAGTATGTTGACCTGAACGGAATTGCGCACGGTCCCTACCATCGTTTTCACTTCACCGTTCATAGCCACATGGCGGCGTTTCTCTTGCGGCGGAAGCAGGCGCGACTTCGGCCACTTCCGAGCACTCGTCCCCTGTCCGGCTCCCGGCAGATTGTCGCCATCAAACCGATCGATTCGGTTGCGGTTCGGTGTATCCAGGTGGATTCACCGTCACACTTGTATCTGGCGGGCCGAAAGATGGTGCCCACCCATAACACTGTCCTATGCCAGACAGCCGTGCTGTGGTCCGCCCTGACAGGCGCGACACCCTTCGTGACGCTCATTGCCGCCAGCGCCGAGCGAGCCCACGATCTTCTGGAGAATATCAAGACCTGGCTGGAGACGAACGAGCTGCTTTACGAGGACTGGCCCGAGGTGGTCCACCCGATCCGGCAACTTGAGCGGATTACCAATCGCCAAAAGGGCCAGAAGCACGAGGGCGAGCCGACGCGGATCGAATGGGCGTCCGACAAGATCGTCCTGCCCACGATCCGGGGTAGCAAGGCTTCGGGGGTGGTCGTCTCGTCCAGCGGCATGAAGGGGTCCGACATCCGCGGCCAGAACCATGCCCGCCCCGACGGCCAGGTTGTCCGGCCCCAGCTCGTCATGGTTGACGACCCGCAAACAACGGAGTCGGCCTGGTCGCCTTCGCAGAGCCAGCGCCGTGAGGCGATCCTTGCCGGCGACGTCTTGGGCATGGCCGGTCCGGGCAAGAAGATCGCCGGTTTGATGGCATGCACCGTCATTCGCCCTGGAGACATGGCCGACAACATCCTCGATCGCCAAAAGCATCCTGAATGGCAAGGCGAGCGGACCAAGCTCGTCTACTCGTTCCCGACGAACGAGAAGCTCTGGGCCAGGTATGCGGAGATTCGGGCCGACAGCCTCAGAAACGATGGCGACGGTTCCGAGGCAACCGAGTTCTATCGGCGGAATCGCACGGCCATGGACGCCGGCGCCGTGATCGCCTGGCCAGAGCGTCACAACGTGGACGAGCTGTCAGCGATCCAGCACGCAATGAATCTGCGGCTTCGCGACGAGACCGCCTTTTTCGCTGAGTATCAGAACGAACCGGTCGTTGCGGCCGAGGGCGAAGAGATGCTCACGGCCGAGGAGATCGCCGCCAAGCTGGACGGCTATCGCAGGGGCGAGATCCCGCTGGGATGCAATCACCTGACCATGTTCGTCGACGTCCAGGGGAAGGCCCTGTTTTGGCTGATCGCTGCCTGGGAGGACAGCTTTTCGGGGCACGTTGTCGACTACGGAACCTGGCCCGACCAGAAGAGGGACTACTTCACACTTCGCGACATGCGGGCAACGCTCGGCCGGGCCACGCCGGGGGCCGGCATGGAGGGAGCGATCTATGCAGGACTGGAACGGCTGTGCGACGAGCGGGCCTCGCGAGTTTATCGCCGCGAGGACGGCGCTGAGATGAAGGTCGACCGGGTGCTGGTCGACGCCAACTGGGGCCAGTCGACCGACGTGGTCTACCAGTTCTGCCGGCAGAGTTCGCTGGCGGGAATCCTGCTGCCCAGCCATGGCAAGTACGTGGGCGCTTCGTCAGTGCCGTTCAGCGAGTACAAGCGGCGCCGTGGGGACCGGATTGGCCATCACTGGCGGATCCCCAATACGACCGGACGGCGGCAGGTACGGCACGTGCTGATCGATACGAACTACTGGAAGACGTTCGTCCACGCCCGGCTCGCCGTCGCCATGGGCGACCCGGGCAGCCTGTCGCTTTTCGGACGCGACGAGAACACCCATCGTCTGCTCGCCGAGCATCTGACGGCCGAGTACCGGGTGCGTACCACCGCCCGGGACCGAGTCGTCGACGAATGGAAGTCGCGTGCCCATCGGCCGGACAACCACTGGCTGGACTGCCTGGTTGGGTGCGCCGTGGCCGCCAGCATCCAGGGCGCCGTGTTGTTCGGTACCGAGGCGACCAGCACGCCCAAGCGGGAACGGGTCAGTTTTGCAGAACTTCAACGGAGGAAGCGAGGATGACCGTCAAAGCCAGCCCGCCCAAACCGAAGTTGCGAGGCATCCAATGCATTCGCTGCGGTTGCTGTCACTTCCTGGTCGTCTACACGCGGCCGCGGAACGGGCATATCGTGCGCTGCAGGGCTTGCCGTAGTTGCGGGAAGAGAGTCTTTACTCGCGAGGCGCCGTGCTGAAATCTGAGTACCGTGAACGATTGCCTTGAACTGACAGCTGAAGGTTGCAGTTTAGATGCGTTTCCCGCTGAGAACGGTTAGACCTGGGGCACGATAGGAGAACCGTGACAGCCCTTGGAACTGACCGTCGTCTGAGCGGCTGAATGGCGATCGAAATAAATATCATGTAGTATTGTATGCTGTGTGATCCACGGGTGTGTGACTTGGCAATCATGTTCGCGCGGAGCGTCCCAATGTGTAAGATGCCGGACTGGATGCAGAATGAGGGCTATGTAGTTGGGCAGGATTGGTCGTATGCGACGAAAGTCGTCGCACACCTATTTGGCAGGAAGATCCGTGATGAGCGCAAAGGGCAAGGCTACACCCAGAAGAAACTCGTGGCAAGCGCGGCGGAGAAAAGCGTCGAGTTTATGGGAGCGGGGCCGGACGCGATCTCGAGGATTGAAGCGGGGCAGATCGTGTGCACACCGGAGAAGCTAGCTATCATATCAGAAGTGTTAGGCGAGGGCAAGGATCCAAACAAACTCCTGCGCGAATGCACGGGTATGGTTGATCAACTTACCGGTAACTTGTCAGCCGCCGGCCGTGAAGCCGAAGTCCTTTTCGTTGCCGTTGACGCCGTCAAGAAAGCCGGGGATGAGCTCAACAATCTTGCAGAGAACCGCAAGGCTGAACTGCCAAGTGACCCCACGGAGGATGAGAAGAAGATTGTCGCGGAGATCCAGCGAGTACTCAAGAAGGGAATTTCCGATTACCAGTTATTCTTCTTGCCAGTTGATGAAGGAGGCGAGCAGCAGACCACCGTTGGATGCTCAGGCCACGAGCTAGTGTGCGTCATCGATGGCATCGACGGAGTAAGAAACTACTCACGCAACATCCCGCTATACTGTGTAGCTCTGGGCATAGCCCGATCGGACGGCAACGTGCTAACCCCGATATGTGGAGTGGTCCTCAACGTACCTGGCGGTGAGTGGTTCGTTGCACTGTCCGGCGGCGGAGCGGTGTCGTACACTGATCGAACCAAGCGTCTGATTTCACTCACGCCTACCACCGACTATCAACTTGAGGGACGGGTGATCGGCGCACATCTGTCGACGTCCGATTTTGTGGCGACGGAAGGGTTCGTCAAGGAGCTCTTGAAGCAGTTGCCCTTGATCAGCCAACGATTGACCATGCTTAATAGCGGGAATCTTGCTCTGTCCTATGTGGCAGCGGGTCGGCTTGACGCGTTTCTCAACCCTAATACTCGCCGCTACGAGAGTGTTTTTCCGGGGAGCGTGATTCTCCAGGCTGCCGCTAAGAAGCAGGCGAGGCAACTGGGGCGTGAGCTGCTCGTTACCGACTTCAATGGGAGCGACTGGGCACTTGGATCTGAGAATGTTCTTGCCTCTGGAAATCCCTACCTGCACGAGCTTTTGCTTGCGATCATCCGTATGCTGATGCGCATGACCACTAGCCAGAGCTGAACCAAGTTCATCGTTCATAGTCGGCCCTTCTTGTCCAGCAACACAGGAAAGCACCCGCTGTCTGCTGTTCCCCGGCCGCAGGCTACTAGAACGCCTTTGGCACGCCTTGCTGTTTGAGCCACTCGACGAAGCGTCTACCTGCAAATCTGCGTGATCCGCGAGTAAACGACCCTCCTTCGGACGAAATAGGGCCCAAATTTGCGTTCTGCAGACGCGATACGAGATCGCCGAGTACGATCTTGACAAGTGGCGGGCACACGTCCGCACGTGTTTACACCGAGCCAACACAAGCCAAAAGGAAAAAAATGAAGTTAGACGTATACGAAATGGTACGTGACGCAGACGCCGTCATCGAGCATCTCATCCGAGAACGAATCCCGAGCGAATCGTGGCTTATCGAGCCGATGAAGACGGTCGCCAAAATCTGCTGGCCGGAATGGGTCCGCGAAGCCGCGCGAAAAGTCACGCCCGTATGCCACCCGCTCCACATCGCGGACCTAGTCCTTCGTGTATTTCCTACCGTGGACAGCGACCCCAGATTCTTGTTGCGAGGTTTGGTGCTGGCGTTGTGCCACGATACACGGGCGACTGGCCGCAAGATCGTGTCCCAGGAGGTCAAGGACTTGCGTGAAAGGGACAAAGCTGCGGCCGATAGGTTGGAGCAGCAGAGGATCTTCGGACGGTTCGGCCACATGTTCGCCAGTTCGTCGGTGACGGTGGATATCATGGATCTGGTGAATCAGATCCACGGCAAGATATTTGAAATGGAAGATACTGTGGCGATCGGTCTCGTAACCGCCCGCCATGATTTCCATTCTGTGGGTTTGCCGGTTCCCCTGGTGGACACTGCGGTAAATGATACGCCAAGACTTTGGTCCGCCTTCGTGGACTGTGATCAGCTATTCCAGATTCTCTACCGTGTCGGTCCGATGGCCGAGGTTTGGCGGCGTAACGACGAAGTGACGAAGACGGCCGTCGAGAAGTGGCTGCGAAAGAACATCGCCAACCTCAGGGGAAGACGCAAGATCTTCCCCCCAAATGAGCAGTTCTGTGGAGATTCCGTATTTCGCTATCTCGAAGCTCACAAGATCTACGAAGAAAGCCTTCGGAGTTGGGCCGACGAATTCGATACGACGGTCGAGGAGCTGACGAGGGCGGAGTAGCTGGCACCAGTTGCCCTGAGAGTACGGCCTGTCAGCCGATGTCTCCCGGTGATTGGTCGCCAAAACGTATGTGCCACGCCTTGGCCTTGAGCCACTCGACGAAGCGTCTACCCCCAAATTTGCATGATCCACGAGTAAACGACTCTCGTTCGGACGAAACAAGGCCCAAATTTGCGTTCTGCAGACGCGATACGAGATCGCCGAGTACGATCTTGACAAGTGGCGGGCACACGTCCGCACGTGTTCACACAGAGCTAACGCAAGGAGAGAAGAAATGTCTGAGCTATTCATGGGAATTGATCTGGGAGGAAGACTTACCAAAGTGGTCATCTGCCAATTGTTTGGGGGCAAGTTCCTGATGCGTGCCTCAGAGGAGGGCTCGAAGGACGGCAGTCTTCAGGGACTTCGAAGTACACCGCTGATATCATGGAAGGAACAAATCGACGTATGGATACAACAGCATGGGTTTCAGCCGAACGAGGTGAAGGGAATTGGTATTTCCTTGGCGGTGCCGTTCCTGAAAAACAAGCTCGACGACAAAACGGAGAAGTTCAAGGAGCCACAAGGCAAGCCCATCTTGCGTAATGTACCCATCGGCGATGCTGAGAATGCCATTCGAGGTAATAGCGACCGTAAAGTGGCCATCTTGCACGACGGTGCGGCCGCGCTATTTGGCGAGATCGCGGGCAATCCTGATGCGAAGAATGGTAGTGTCGGCATGTTGACCTTTGGCAGATCAATCGGGTTCGGCTGGGCACGTGACGGCTCGCTGTTGACGAACCCGTACACAAGCTGGGTCAGCCACCTCCAACTCCGTCCTACCTTTCCGGCGCTGGCTACTAACTCTGTGACCTGCCCTGGATGTAAACAGCAAGGCTGTTGGCGTTTGCTGTATCAGAGCCTGAAAGGCGATGGAATTGATCCGAGAATCGAGTGCCTTCCAGCGCTGCTGGAAGTCACGTCGCAAGGGATTTCATCCGTATTGAATGTTCTCCCGATGGATCGGCTGTTTCTCGGCGGGGGTTGGGCGCAGTACATCCTCAACGACGAATCCGACTCCTTCGACGCAAGACTGAAGGCAAAGGCACTCACCCCCTTCAGGGAACTCAAGAAATCACTGAAGCCCCGAATTTGCATTGACCCCGAAGAAGTCCTGCGATTCGCACAAGGCGGCGATAACAGCGGAGCAATTGGAGCAGCGTACTACGCGCTCAACTCACTGGATCAGGTGGTGCCGGATACGTCGTCGAAATGACAACAGCCACTCCATGACCTGTCAGCACGGAAGTGCACGGGTGGGCGTGTCATGAGCGCACACTACCTTGAGCTAAGTTCCATATCTGGAATGATTCTCACGAAAGTCGCCCTTCTTTCTCCAAGTCTTCGCCACGTCGCACACTTTTCCGGTAGTAAAGGGGTAGAGGGCGATTGATTCTCTTCTGCGTGTGCCGGATGTAGACGTGAGCGACGATCTGGAAGCTGCCATCATCGAAAACGCCCAGGGGCCGGCGAAGGCCTCGGGCGACGCGGGCAGTATGGAACAACACAAGCTGTCCGAGTTGATCGCGGCAGATCGCCATCTGTCGGCCAAAAAGGCTACCCAGTCCAAGCGGCGCGGGCTCCGATTCAACAAACTTGTTCCCCCGGGGGCGGCATAGGTTGTTTAGCTGGTTGGCCAATCTGGTAGGCAAGTCGCGGCACCGTGACCGTCATCCGCATCGACTGCCGGGGCGACTGCTGGCCCGCTACGATGCGGCCGCCTTCAATGACGACAACCGTCGGCACTGGGCGGGTGCCGATGGGCTGAGTGCCAAGGCAGCCAACAGTCCCGAGGTACGCCGAGTCCTGCGGAACCGGGCCCGATACGAGGTGGCCAACAACAGCTACGCGCGGGGCATCATCCTGACGCTGGCCAACGACGTGATCGGCACGGGCCCCAAGCTACAAATGCTCTCGGACGATCCGGAGGCGGATCGGCGGATCGAGCAGGAGTTTTCGACGTGGGCACGGGCTGTCGGGCTGGCCGAGAAGTTGCGGACGATGCGCATGGCCCGGGCAGAGGATGGCGAGGCGTTTGCCGTTTTCACGAATAATCCGGCCCTGCCGACGACGATCAAGCTCGATCTGAAATTGGTCGAGGCCGACCAGGTGACGACGCCCGACATGACGGGCTTCGAGACCAACCAGGTCGACGGAATCCGCTTCGACTCCCACGGTAATCCGGTCGAGTACCACGTCTTGCGGCAGCATCCGGGCGATCTGGGCGGTGGGACGAATCTTGACTACGAGCGTGTTCCGGCCGAATCGATGATCCACCTGTTCCGGGCCGATCGTCCCGGCCAAGTACGGGGCGTACCCGACATCATGCCGGCCCTGCCGTTGTTTGCGCAATTGCGACGCTTTACGCTTGCCGTACTTGCGGCGGCAGAAACGGCGGCCGACTTTGCGGGGATCTTATACACCGACGCACCGGCCGGTGGCGAAGCCGACTCGGCCGAGCCGTTCGAGCCGATTGAACTGGAACAGCGGGCCCTTTTGACCATGCCCGGCGGCTGGAAGATGGGGCAGTTACATGCCGAGCAGCCGGCGACGACGTATGCCGAGTTCAAGCGTGAGATCCTCAACGAGATCGCCCGTTGTTTGAACATGCCGTACAACATCGCCGCGGCAAATAGCTCGGGGTACAACTATGCCTCGGGTCGCTTGGATCATCAGACCTACTACAAGTCAATTTGCGTCGAACAGTCGCATCTCGAGGCCGTTGTTCTCGATCGCATCCTCGGGGCCTGGCTCAACGAAGCCGTGCTGGTTTCCAATCTCTTGCCACAGTGGATGCGTAGCGTCGTACTTCCCGGACATCAATGGTTCTGGAATTCGCACGAGCATGTGGATCCCGCCAAAGAAGCAAATGCCCAAGCGACCCGGCTGACCAGCCACACGACTACCCTTGCCTACGAGTACGCCCGGCAGGGCAAGGACTGGGAGGCCGAACTTCGCCAGAGGGCGAAGGAGCAGAAGCTTATGAAGGAGTTGGGGTTGGTGGAGGGGGAAGTCGTACCACAGGAACCTGAAGAGAAAGAAGAGGAAGCGACACATCGTAGTGCTGCGTGACGAAGCGGTGCGAAAGAACATCGCCCCAACTTCCGTACACCGCAAGCCCCGTCATTGCGCCGGTCTATACTGTTGGTCCGTGATCAATGCGATAAACAATCAGTCCAGCAAGACCCACGATTGCAGCGAGAAGAGCCAAGCAGCCTGCTAGTATGAGAATGCCAACGGCCCATTGGCAAATCGTAGCCGTGATGTTCCACGGAGTCATCGGCGACTTATCCAGCAGACGGCCCTTCTTGCACTTCAAGGAGACCCGGCCTTGCTGCACCAACACATCATGGTTGGAAATCCAAACCCTACCTGGTCCATCCTCTTCCTCGATGAACGCACACCTGTTGTCCGGTGCGATGTGGAATCGCCAGATCTGCTTTTCCCAAATACTTCCCCAATAGACATGACCGTAGACAGCCCCCGGGTCGAGGGCATCTGGATCTAGTTCTCGCAAGCCATCGTGATCACGACACCAAGCTCCGATCGCGTCTCCTTCACAACGTGTGTTTGTGACATCCGTATCGTCAAACTCGACCAGCAAGATTGCCTTCAACGCCCGACTGCCATACCAATTGCCAAGAACTCCCCGACCGTGGATTTGGCTCCATCGTTTCGCCGCTCGCTCAAATACCTGCTGACGGATTAGGTCCCTCAGCTCGTCTGCCTCGGTCTTTGCCGAATCGGTGGCCATGTCTGTTCTCAAGTTGTTCATCACCTGCCTGCGTGCCGAGTCACTGACGAAACACTGGGCGAAGCCGTTCTTCGTCAGCCGCATATTAGCAGTCAGCGTCCCATTTGTCACGCCTTTTGGGATACGGTGGGCCAGCGTTGACAAGGGCCAATCTCGGGCGATTCAAACCAACACCATTGCTGGCAGGTGGAAGATACCAACCTGCTAAGGCGACGTGCTCGACTGTCCGCCAGTCGACGCTACAGGACTTCAGAAAGGACAAGCTGTATGCCCAACACCACACCCCAGCCCGAATTCGTCGCCTTCTTCGCCACACCCATCATCGAGGCGGCGGCAAGCGAAAAGGACCTCCCCCGTTTCTCGATGGTCGCCTACTCGGGCGGCGTGATGCGGGTCGACGGGTTTCCGCACCCTGTTGTTGTTGACCTGATGGGGCTCGACGTGCCGAGTCAGTCCGTGCCGATCCGACTGGATCACAAGCCGGGCCAGGGTGTGGGACACACGACGCGGATCGAGGCCCACGAGGGGCAGCTTGTGGCCGAGGGGCTCATCAGCCGTGACACGAGCTCGGCTCGCGATGTCGCCCGATCGGGATCGAATGGGTTCCCGTGGCAGGCAAGCATTGGCGGGCCGGTGATCGAGGCCCAGTTCGTGCCGGCCGGTGAGCGAGTCGAAGTCAACGGCCGAACGTTCGAAGGACCACTGCACGTGGTCCGCAAGATGGTGCTCAAAGAGATCAGTTTTGTCGACAGCGGTGCGGACGGTGAAACCAAGGCCGTGATCGCCGCCCAAGCGAAAGAGGAGAATTCTTCCATGCCGAAGAGCGAAGTGACCGAGCATTCCGAAACCCAGGAAACCACGGCGGTCGAAAGCAACACGAAGCCGACCAAGGAAGGGTGGGCTGACGAAGAAACCGTGATTCTGGAGCCCAGTACGACCGGAACCAGTCAAGCGGCCTCCGCCACGACCGAGAACCTCCAGGCGTCTGCTTCAGCGCATACGTTGGAGGCCCAAGCCGCCGCGACCGACATCCGCAGCCAGCTTCGCAAGGCGGCGGCCGAAGAGACGCGGCGGATTGTGAATATCCGCAAGATCTGCAAGGGGCAATTTCCAGTCATCGAAGCCCGGGCGATCGACGAGGGCTGGGACCTGACTCGGTGCGAACTCGAAGTGCTGCGTGCCTCGCGCCCCGCGGCGCCGGCGGTCCACTCGGCGCCCGATGCGCCCACCCCGCAGGTCTTGGAGGCGGTCGCCCTGTCGGCTTCCGGGGGATCGGGCGCGTTTCTCGAAGCGTCGTACGGTGCCCAGATCCTGGAAGCAGCCGATCGGCTTCGCGGGATCGGTATCCAGGAGTTCTGCGAACTGGCCAGTGGCTGCCGACTGCCCCGGTTTCGGTGGGATAGCACGGGTTGGCTTCAGGCCGCCTTCAGTACGACGAGCCTGCCGGGCATTCTCTCCAACGTAGCCAACAAGTCGCTGCTGGAGGGCTACAACTACATCGAGGACGCCTGGCGACGGATCTGCAAGGTCGCCACCGTCAACGACTTCAAGGAGCACAGCCGCTACCGCATGACCGGCTCGTTCAAGTTCGAACGGGTCGGCGCCGACGGCGAGCTCAAGCACGGGAAGGTCGACGAACAGAAGTTCGGACAGCGGGCCGATACCCACGGGATCATGTTCGGACTCACCCGGCAGATGATCATCGACGACGACCTGAGCGCACTGAGCGAGATCCCCCGCCAGATCGGCATGGGTGCGGCCGAGGCGATTTCCGACGCCGTCTGGGAACTGCTGCTCGCTAACCCCGTGCAGTCCGACGGCAAAGCCTTCTTCGATGCCGATCACAAAAACTACCTGGCCGGCGCCGAAACGGCCCTGTCGGTCGACGGATTGACCCAGGCCGAGGTCGCCTTTGCCGAGCAGACCAAGCCCAACGGCCGTCCGCTGGGTGTGCCGGCCCGGCTGCTGCTGGTGCCGACGGCGCTCAAGGTGGCCGCCCAGCTCTTGATGACCTCGATCAACCTGAACGAGACCACGACCACCGGCAAGCCGAAGCCCCAGGCCAACCCGCACGCGGGCAAGTACGAGGTGGTCTCCTCGGTCTACCTGTCCAGTCCCGCCTTTGCCGGCGGCAGCAACAAGGCCTGGTACCTGTGGGCCGATCCGAATCGGCTGCCGACGATCGAGGTGGCGTTCCTGGGCGGCGTCGACCGGCCCACGATCGAGCGGGCCGACGCCGACTTCAACACCCTGGGGATCCAGTTCCGCGGTTACATCGATTTCGGTGTGCGGGAACAGGATCACCGCGGGGCGCTGAAGATGAAAGGCGAGTAGTCTTCGTTTCAATCCCCTTGGAGACACGTTTCATGAATGATCTGCTTCCCCTCCTGGCCGGCGAGCTTTCGGCCTTCCTCGGTGCGACGGACAAACGCGAGCACCTGATCACTCGCAGTGAAAAGCTGTTCGACGAGTTGATCCAGCCGATCGACCTGCCTGGCCCCGACCAGATCATCGATCCGGTGTTGCGTACCGTGATCCGTCCGCTGGTCGGTCGGCTTTACGACGAGATCGTCCGCAAACTGGAGGCACAAACTCATGCTGCCTGACTCGCTCATGCCCTATGCACCGGCGGCAGCCATCGTCGCCGGTGTTCTGATGCTGCTCTGGGGGCAGCGTGACCGGATCACGGCCATGTTCGGTCGGCTCTGGCCGGCCTGTCCAACCGACGGCGATGCGCCGGCCAGCGACGACGAAGCGGAAATGATGGCGCACGAGGCCTATGCCTGCCTACGGCGGCTGCTCGCCGAGGTGAAGGATTGCCCCAAAGCCACCGATGCCCTCGAGTTCGTCGTGCTGCCGGCGCTGGTTTCCGGCACGGACGCCCCACACTACCAGGTTACGTGGGAGGCCAAGCCATGAAACCGACCACGCTCTTGGCGGCCGGATTGATCGTCGTTGGCCTGGTGGCCGCGTGGCGGCCGACGACGCCGAGCCCCGCTCCCATTCCCGAACCGCCGGATGCCGCAACACGGGCGATTCTTGCGCCCGTGACGCAAATCCTTGCCGGCCATCCACAGGAAGCCCGCCAGCTGGCCGATTTCTATCACGCCGCCGCCGATGTGGTCCGCCGTGACGGCAACGGCGCGAAGGTTGTCAAGACGACGGCCGATCTGCGCGCTTTCGGTGAGCGGGCCGTGACGCTGCGATTCCAGGGCGTGTTCGCCAAGGTGCCCGGGCTTTCTGACGCGATCCACGGACCGGAAGGTGCACTGGCCCGGCTGTTGGGACTGGATGTATTGGAGCTTGACCACAGCAAGACGGCCGACGCATTGGAGGCGGTCGCCTGGGCCTGTCAGGAGGCTGTGCGATGACCCCCGTGTTTCAGACTCCCCAGCAAATCCGCTCGGCCTACGAAAACGGCCTGCCCGGCTGGCAGTTCGATCCGGACACGATGGACGACCTGATGTTTGACCGGAAGGCGCTGCTGTTTGGCGAGGCGGCGCCACATCTGGCCGGCGTGGGTAAGGGAAAGATGGCCCTGTTATGGCGGTCGCGGGAGAAGTTCGATCCGGGCGCATTCGGCCGGGAATCGCAGACGACCGGCGACTGCGTTTCCCACGGCAGCCGCAATGCCCGCGACACGACACGTGCCGTGGAGATCCACATCAAAGGCGAACCGGAAGAGTACTCCAGACGGGGCGCGACCGAGCCGACCTATGGTGCGAGGGGCCATGGCGGCCAGGGGATGGATCCGGCCCGCGCGGCCCGGTTCGAGGTCGACTTTGGATTCCTGTTCCGCCAGAAGTATCCGTTTGCCGATCTGTCGCGGTACGACTCGCGGATCGGCGCCGGGTGGGGATCGTCAGGTGTGCCCGAAGAAGTGCAGGCAGCGTGTCGCGAGCACAACATCGGGCAGTGGATTGCACCAACCAACGTAAACGAAGTCAAGGATCTGCTCTTCTCGGGCTACGCCTTGCACAGCGGGCAGAGCTTCGGAGTGAAGTCGTCCTCCGACAGACGGGGCATCGCAATCCCAGGCAGCTCCTGGGCCCACGACATGGCCACGGTCGGCTACGACGATACGCGGGAAGTCTATCCGGTTTGCGTCTTTCTGGTGGCCAACTCATGGGGCCGATGGAATCAGCCACCGAAGGTCTGGCCCGAAGACCGTTATGGCCCGTGGCCGGAAGGATCGTTCTGGGTGGCCGAGGACGTCTACGCCCGTCACTTCGTGGGCAGCCGATCGATCTTCGCGTATCTGGATGTGGCTGGTTATCCGCAAAAGAAGCTGCCGGACTATGGGAACCTGACGAACATCTTGGGGTGAGACGATGAAACGATACCTGTTGATTGCACTGATTGTTGTCGGCTGCTACGCGGGCCGGTTGTCTGCCAACGATCATGACGCGGCCTCGGTCGACCTGGCCGTGGCCACGATCGCCGCCGAACGCGTGCCGGCGCCCCGGCCGCCGCAACCGTATTCCTGCCCTCGATGTCAGGACACCGGCTGGATTACCCATGGCGACGGTCATCGAACACCGTGTCCCGACTGCAGTGACGGAAGCAGCGGCCCTTACGGCGGCCCGCTCGATACGCTTCGCGACGCCAAGGACCTGATCCGCAAGGGAAACGATTTGGCCGACCGCAGCAAGGCCCTGCTCGATGCGGCCCAGCGGGACGGCAAGATCACCGTGGATGTGCATCTGCCCGACCCGAACGCGCCCGCTGCCGGCTCATGCCCTGGCGGAGTCTGCCCCGCACCGCTGGCAGGCGTACGGAAGCCCGTAGTTGTGGAGCAACCTACCGTGGGGCAGCAGTGTCCCGGCGGCGTTTGCCAACCGCGTCTCTTATGGAGGTCTCGACGATGAGCCATCGGCCGATCGAGGCCACCGAGTACGTCCTGGGCCATTCGTTGACCTGCCGCCAGTGGCGAGGTTACGCCATCGCAATGGTTCGCGACGCGGTCCTCATGCTCCCCGAAAACCCTGTGGCGGCCGATCAGGCGGATGATTGGCGCCGTCGCCTGGCCGAGCGTCTGAAGGACCGTGTCCGCCAGCAGCGTGTCGGCAACCCAGTGGTCGTTTTCATCCTGCTGAATGTGGTTGTGCCGATCGTGGTTCGCCTGGTGATCGAGTGGTGGCTTAACCGAGAGGGGGCCCAAAGCGGGGCAAGCCCGCAGGCCCGACCTTCCTAAGAGCATGCGCGCACGATGCGCATGAACTCCGAATTGAGACTCAAAAATGGTCGATGTTATCCAGCTCTGGTCTCCGCTGATCCAAGGCGGATTCGCGGTCTTTGCCCTGCTCTTGTTGGGCGTGAATGTCTGGCTGGTCAAGCAGCTCCTGAAAGTACTCAGGGACAACAGCCAAGTGATCGCCGGCAACACGCGGGCCATCGAATCGGTGGCTACGATCTCCAGCGACACCCGGGAGCTGATGCAGGAGATCCGTGACGAACTGTTCAAACGGCCGTGCCTGATGACCGAGCACGGCAACGACAAACCGTAACCACAGGCTCGCTGCCTGTCTGTCTCACACAAGGAGTAGTGCACCATGGCGGTAAGTTTCATTCATGACGGCCGCTCGATCGACTACACGCCCAGCGCCATCGTGGTGGCCGGGGATGTGGTCGTTCAGGGCGACCTGGTCGGCGTGGCCAAGCTCGACATCCCTGCCGGCAGGCAGGGCGCCCTGGCCGTGACCGGCGTGTTCGACTTTCCCAAGGCGACGGGTGCCGGTACGGCAGTTGCCGCCGGCGCCAGCGTCTACTGGGACGCAGTCGAAAAGGTGGCCAAGACCGACAGCGAAACGGGCGCCAACAAGCTGATCGGCAAGACGGTGGCTGCCGCAGGCGACGACGATGCAACGGTTCGTGTCCGTCTATCCCAATGATCGGATTACCATGACGAACCTTCTGCAGGAAGCGGCCGAGTGGCTCGGCCGGCAACAACAAAAACACCTGGCCCGGCTGGTCCAGTACCGGCGTGGCGACACGCGACTGGATCTGCTGGCCACGGTGGGCCGGACGGTGTTCGAGGTCGACTCCGGTACGGGCGTGCTGGAACGGATCGAGTCCCGGGACTATCTGATCGCCGCGGTTGACCTGGTCTTTGGCGGCCAGGTGAGCGTGCCGCAGCCGGGCGATCAGATCCTCGAAACCAGCGGGCCGGCGACGCTGGTCTACGAGGTGATGGCGCCGGGCCGGGAGCCGGCCTGGCGTTACTCGGAACCCTATCGTGTGACATTGCGGGTGCATACGAAGCAGGTTTCTTGATACCTGAATTGCTGACGCACGGTAGTACCAGGTGATACCAGGGGAATCCGGGCTTCCGTTGTCAGCCCTCGTCCATTGATGCGCGGGCCCAAGGGGTAACTGATGGCAGTCATTGCGGATATCGCCGATGCGGTTGTCGCCGAGCTCAACGCGGGCGATTTCAGCCAGCCGTTCCCTGCGGCGCGCTGTTACCTGCCCAAGTTCGACTTGGCCGAGATGAAGGACCTGCACGTCACCGTGGTGCCAAGGGGTGTGGCGGTCACGTCAGGCAGCCGCAACCACAACCAGCACGATTACCAGATCGATGTTGCGGTTCAGAAGAAATTGACCACGGGCGACAACGGCGAGATCGACGCCCTGGTGAGTCTCGTCGACGAGATTGCGGATCGTTTCCGCTTGAAACGGCTCGATAACCTTCGGGCGGCCGTGTGGGTAAAAACGCAACATGAGCCCATCTATGCCCAGGAACACCTTGACCAGATGCGGCAGTTCACCAGCGTTATGACATTGACGTTCCGGATGATGCGATGATCGGACTGGGTGTTGATCAGGCGAAGGGGCTGTTCTTCGATTCGAAGAAGGTCCAGTCGGCGACCACGAAGGCCGAGCGACGAGTTTTGTCGCGGTTCGGGGCCTATGTACGCCGATCGGCCCGGTCGAGCATCCGCAAGCGGAAACGCACCTCGGCGCCTGGCCAACCGCCGAGCAGCCACACGGGGCTCTTGAAGCGATTTATCTTCTTCGCTTACGAGCCCCGCCGGCGTTCCGTTGTGATCGGCCCGGTCCGGCTCAACCACAAGTCGGGCGAGGCACTACCGGCCCTGGAACATGGCGGCCCGGTGCGAATTGTCGCGGGA
>JAAYAY010000334.1 GCA_012719125.1 Planctomycetaceae bacterium
CCACCTCAGCCGAACTGGAATCCCTTCTGCCCGATCTCTGGATCCAAGACCACCCGGAAGCCCGAGTGAGACAGCGGGTCCAGGAATCCCACGCCGCTGCTGCCCGCAAATGCCAGCGATGCGCCCAACGTCGACGCGCCGCTGCCAGCGGCGTAGTCGTGGACGGAATTGACCGTGCGGCAGACGAGGTCGTCGATGTAACGCAGGCCCCAGGTGAATTGGCGGTCGGCGGTGGAGAGGATGCTGCCGCCCGACTCGAGCCGCTCTTCGATCGTTTGCCAACGGGCCGTGTGGTAGAAGTGACGCGTCTGGCTCAGGGAGCCGGAGGCGTACTTCTTGCGGATGACGAGCCGCGTGACGCCGTCGAAGACGTATTCGGCAACGGTGTCTTCCTTGAAGGCGGACCAGTTGCCGGTTGGGTCGAGGGACCACTGCTGCTTGAAGTTGAGCGACGAGATGCTGTCCTTGCCCACGCTGAGCGTGCCTTCCTCCGATTGGACGAGGCGGTTGACGTCGTCATAGGAATAGAGCTGATCCAGCTCGCTCGTGTCGGCTTCTTCGCGATAGAGACGATTGCTTGCGCGATCGTAGCCGTGCTTGAAGCGAAGGAGATCGGCCGAAGAGCCGTAGTCGTACCACAGCAGATCGGTCACGCGGCCGAATCGGTCCATGGGACCGTCGTAGGGATCGTTGCCGGCGCCGTGGGCGAGGCTGTGGCGGATGCCAGACTCGGTACTCGGGAACGGTGTCCCGGGCGATTGGGGGAGAAGGTCTTCCTGGTTTGCCTGCATCATAGATTTCATTGATTGCAGGGTTTCAAGAATATGGGGGTTAATCTGAGGGGTGGGGATGCTTGTTGCTGAAAGAGAAGGGCCGGGAAGAACGTTTTCATGTATTCATGGGTACAGTATAGCGGTTTGGGGTGCCGGTTCCAGGGCGTTTTTGGCCACTTGGCGTTCTTTCTGGTGGGGGTGGGTGGTGGAGTCTGGGAGGGAATGGTTTGACGTTCGTTGCGTAAGAGAAAACCGGGAAGTCCGGTTCGCGGTAAACGGGACTTCCCGGTGGTGAGAGTCAGTGGTTGTCAGTTTGGCTCGTGGTGAATCCGTCCGATGTCCGGAGTTGACCCCGAGTCCTCGTGGTCAATCCGTCCGATGTCCGGAGTTGACCCCGAGTCCCGAGTCCCGAGTCGGAGTCCCCTGGTTCCCGAACAGCGTTGGCGAAGCAGCTTTGCCGCGAAAACGTTCACAGAAACGTGCGCAGACAATAGGGAGAATCCAGCGGCGCCCTTCAAGGGGGTGGAGCTGCTTGGCGAACAGGAGACGGCTCCTAACGCGACGGCGAACACGAGCAGGACAAGACAGCGGACGCGGGAGATACCCGCCCACCATCCGCAGAGTATCAAGCTCGACAAGATCGGTGCGTAAATCGCGACCTCCCTGGCATTTCGCACACGAATTTCCGTGACGGTTAGCTCGACGCCGACCCAACGGAGTCTCGCGATCTCGTATCTGCAATCGACCTCCGACTTCCAGACAATTGCCGCATAGAATGCCGCCACGGCGATCATCAGCCCGGCGATCGACAGTCTGTTCCGGTTTTGCATGCGTTGTTCATCATGAGAAGAAAGCGACAGATCCACGAAACCAGCGAAAAGATAGATCAGAATACAGGTGGGAACAAGATACAAGAACAGTTCCGACGCGATAATCTGAATATGCCACAGCTCTGGGCGATGGACGTGTCCACATTCTGCCAAGGCGCTTGACACGACCGATGTCACGAACAGGCCAGCGATCGGCGTCAGCGTGCGAACTAACAAGCTCTGCGAAGTAATCACTGCCAGGAAACAAACTGCGAACAAGGGCGCCGCCGCCAGACAATTCGCAATGGTCGAATGATAGCCCCAGTCGATCATCTCTGCGATCGGCCGAGAGAGACAGAAGACGGCCAGATTGAAGGACGCCAAGACACCGATGCAGATCCAACGAGCGCTTGCAGGCATGGTAACACGTTTCCACAGGTCGCGTGAACGTCCGCACATCATGTTGGCAAATCTCGTCTCATAGCTCGGGCTTGTGTTCGTCTCCTTGAGCACCTACGAGCCCTCCTGACGAAGCCGCTCGTTGTGAAACGACTTCTATCAGTGAGGACTCGTCCTGTGTCAACACAGGGTTGGTGCGATTGACGGTGGCCGCGTGCCAACATCCTCACGGACTATTGATCCAAAAAGCCCACTGTAATCGGACCATAGGTCCGGTCAATGCCACCCCGGACTCCCGGATTAAGTCTGCCTTTGTCTGGGAACGTGAACCTCAGTGTTCCCCTCTTGGTCAGGCGGACTCCACGCCACGTCGAGCGACTCACGGCTGAGTCTACTTTGTCCGCCCAACTCAATCTGTAGAACTGGTTCGCTCCGGGCGTAGTGATCGCCTCGAACAATTGCGGTCCCTCAGCTCCGTTCACAAAACTCGATCTGCCTTCCAGTCCATCGGAATCCCAATAGTGCAGGTGCACCATTCCTTGCGGGTCGTTGACCGGATTCCCCGGATTATAAGCCCGAGGACCCGCCGGACCAACCGGGTCAACCGTTATTGGGGTATTCCGGGTTTTTAGTGGGTAAAGCTGGATGATTGTCGCTGGTGTGAAGAGGTTTTTTTGAGGAATGGCAGGGCAAATAAATGGGTGGGAGAAGAAGGCGGCCCTGGGGTTGGACGCCGCCA
>JAAYAY010000335.1 GCA_012719125.1 Planctomycetaceae bacterium
AATCCAGAAGCCGATCCTTCGGCCATGATCCACCTCCTTGTGAACAAAATGCCTTTGGTGGATCATGGCCTTTTTCGTAAACTATGTCACGAGCACTTACCCTCCCCAAAATCCGTGACGGTCAGCGGTTCCCCACCAGTTCGATCGTCCCGATCCGCGATGCCGTGTCGGGCAAGCAATTGAAGCCGCTCACGATCAAGGCGTTTCTCGCCCTGGGCGACAGCCAGGAATTGGTGCAACTGCAACCGCGTCGGCGGAACGGCACGTCCGCCAAAGAAGAACCGGCGGAATCCGGCGGCGATGGGGGCCGCCGGTTCGGCTCGCTTGATCTGACTGATTTCAATCAACTGGTGCTCGCGGCCGACCAGAGCGGGCTCATTCCGAGCATCCCTATCAGCAACGCCCGGGACCAGTACTTTCGCCAGGAGCGCTACCAGCACGCCTACGGTGCGGTCGAACGAGTCTATCAGGATTTCATCGCCAAGGCCGCTCAGCGGATGACCCGGTTGCGTCAGGAGGAGGAAGCGTACAAGCGGGGCCGGCTCAAGATGAGCCCGAAGAAGTGGCAGGAGAAACAGCGTCAGGACGCCGCCCAGACCCAGCGGGTGGAACGCGCCCGCAAACACTTCAAACTCGTCCTCGACGGCCTCCGCCTCCACCATCTGAGGCAGTTGCAGGGGAAGGAGAAGGTGGAGTAGCGATCTCAGTCATGAGATTCAAGGCCGATTGGCAGGAATCACTGTGTCGCTGGCACCGCCAAACACATACACCGCCACTCCACCCGGCGGAAGCTCCAATCGAACTGTTTCGCCGGCATGGACCGCCTGGTCCGAATAGAATTCGTTTCCGTCACCCAGGTCTACCGGCAGCGTGAGCGTGATGTTCCGCGCCTTGCTGCTGTCGTTCATGACGCAAACTAACGTCGCTTCCTTGCCGCGGAGGATTTGCACATTAGCGGGGTCCTGGCCGGCGATCGGCTCGGGGCGTGCGTGCAGGAACAGGTCTTCATACGACGCGATCAGCCGGCTCACTTCCGCGACGGCATACCACCAGCGGCCGTCCACCGAGCGCCGCTCGTAGACCAACACGCCGCCGGTCGCGTCGATGGCCCGGCGGAGAAGGCGAGCCTTGCCGGCCGGCGTGACGGGCCGATCCAGTTCGGTCCGGTAGGGGGTGAGCAGGACGCCGAAGATCGCCGGTATGCCGTTCACCGCCTCCAGCGTATCCTCGATCGCCGGAACGGGTCGGCCGTAGCCGCAGCCGGCAATATCGGTGGACCGCATCTTGCCAAGGTAACGCCAGTCGATGCCGTAACGGGCCGCATTGTCGGGCAGGTGGTAGCCGCTGTAGACGCTGAACTTCGTCCCCGGCCTGGCGGCATGCACCGAGTCTTTCATCTTCTGCAGAAGCCGCGCCACGCGGCAGGCCATGAAGTCCACCCAGGCCTCGGCGTGTTCGGCCTGGATCGTGTCGGGTGAGAGCGCCGCGCCTTCGGGCAGCTTGCTGTAGCTCCGAAAAGCCTCCAGGCAACGCTCGCAGTAGCAGGAATGCGGGCCGGTCATCGGTGGGAACTCGTAGTCGTACTGGGCCACGTCGGGCTGATTCTCCTCCAATTCCCTGGCGATCTGCCGATCCACGACGGGCCAACCGTCGCCCAGCAGTCGGCTCGTGCACATGAGCGTGTCGTCCGGCTTGCCCTGGCGGTCGATCAAGCGATCGTCGGGATGCTGCTTGAGGTGCTCGCGGACGTCGATGCACCAGACTTGAAAGGACAACAGCATCTGCGAACGCAGGCCGTACTTGTTGCGGTGATCGGCCAGCCAGCGGTCGCCGGAGACGAACTCGTTGAATCCGGCGGCCTGCAAAGTGGCCAACAAGGGCTCGCGCAGGTCGTCGTTATCCATGCGTTGGAGGCCGCCCCAGAGTTGCAGGACGAACTCCTTGGGCTGCCTGCCCGCCAGCGGTGGTAGGGCTTCCACGGTGAAACTCGACTGCGGCTCGGTCAGGCTGCCGTCGTTGGCCACCGTCCAGTAGTACCAGGTCGACTGCGAGCCCGGCGGGGCAAGCTTGGCATCGGCGATGCGGACCATGAGTTGGAACGTCGACATGATCTCGTGACGGCCGGGAAGGAGCGGCTTGGTCGCCGTCACGCGATACAACTGCAGCGGCCCGTTGTCGATGGTGACGTCGCCGACTCGTTCGCATTGGAACAACGGTTGCGTCGCCACCTGGTTGCCGTAATAGCCCGTGCTGCCGAGCACCTCGTAGCCCGCGGGTACGGCAAGATAGACCTGCCAGTTGAGCAGCCGCTTGCCCGCGAGCCCCGTGGCGGTGAAGTTGATGTGCTGCACGCTGTTGTCGGCGATGTAGAGCGCCGGCAGCGGCTTGGGCCAGACTCGCGTGTGCGATAGCAGCATGGTGTGCCGAAAGACCGTAGGCGTGCCGGATTTGCCAAGCGTCGAAATGCCGCCGGGCTTCTCGTCCGCGGGCGCTGCGAGGGGCCAGGTGCGGTCGTCGAGACGGGACGAGAGTGCGTCCTTGGTAGCCGCGTCGTTCATCCGCCAGCGGATCGACGTATGCGTGTCGGCCGGCCCTTCCAATTGCAGGGACGCCGCCCCATCGGCCGCCTCGACCGCGATCACGTTTTCGCCCTGGCGCAGCGGCAGGCGAATTCGCGAGTTTGCCGCACTACCGCCGCTGGCGACCGTCTGATCGTTCACGACCACGCGGTAGCTTCCCTCCGTGCTCAGTGTCAGCATGGCCTGGGAAGAGCGAACGGATGTGTGGATGGTAGGCGAAACATACAGCGGCCGGAGCGTTGCAGCGTCGAGGGCACCCCAGGTCACCTCCACGGGGCCGGACTGGTGCATATCGATCGTGTGCTTCGCCCGCGTGGTCCGGCCGGGCACATGCGTCAGTTCTCGCGACACCGACTCGTCGGAGCTGCGCACCTCCGACCAAAGATAGATGCCGGCGACGGTTGGATTCGCGTCGCTGGAACGTGGGTGGATCGCGACCTCCAACGAATTCTCACCCGGCTCGAACATCTGCAACGGTTTGCCCGGGACCAGGCCTGCCGTCGGCTCGCCAAATACCAGCGTTCCCATCGTCACGGGCCGGTGGGCCCCACCCTGGGAGTGATTCCAGGTGCCCAGTTCGCCTCGCGACCGGGCGATGCGTGCCACGGCTGCCTGCCACCGCCGGCCGTCGAGCGGTGCACTCACTCCAAGTTCGGCCAGGGGGATCGCCAGTTCGGCCACCCAGTAGCCGTCCTCCTGGCGAGCCGCCACGTCGACGTCGGCGTTCCAGGAGACGTCGCGAGTGCTCCAAAGGTCGCTCATGCGGCAACGAGCATCGAGCAACGTGCCGAGCGTGTTCACCGAGAATTCGTAGGCGTCTTCGCTGCCGTCGGGCGAAAGCAGCACCAGGCACGAATCGTCGCTCAGCACCTTCCCGTCGCGCTGGGTTGCTTTCGCCAGGATTTCGTGACGGCGCTGGGCGGCGACGTCCAGCACGGGTTCAACGGCCTCCAGCAGCACGAAGAGCCGGGTCGCATCGTAGGCGAACCGCGCCGTCGTGGGCTGCGCGAGCGGCGCAAAGGTGTCGTAGGCGAGGAAGTCGCTGACAGCCACGGCGCCGGCCCAGCACGGGTCGTCGGGCTTGCCGTCGATTGCGGGAGGTTGCGAAGTCTTGGCCACGCAGACCGACGGTGCGTCGGCGGTCGTGGCTTGTACAGCATCCAACGTCGCGGCATCCAGTTTCGCCTCGATGGAGAGCACCACGCAGTCAATCGCCAGCGGGGCTGTCCCCGCATCGTCGACACGTCCGACGAGGCTCAGCCCGTTTCCGACTTCCTCGACCGAGACCGCCGGCAGGCACACCCATTGCCAATCGGGTGACGAGGTGAGCGCAAGCGAACGAATCGTCTGGTCGCGGCCGGTGCGTGTGGAAACGACGTTCAGCCGGCTCTTCTCCGTGCCGGTGCGGATTCGCACATGAACCGACACGGGCCGGCCGGTACGCGGAAAGGGGAGACCGTCGAGACGCAGGGCGCGAGCATCGGCAACGAGCCGCTTCCCGCCGGCCGTCGCGTCTTCTGCCACCGTGCCGGTTGCGGCGGCAAACGCCTCTGCCTCGAACTTGCACGGCGGAAGTTCGACGTCGGCGACTTCGAGCGGCGATTCGACGAAGACCTGCACGTCGTCGACCTCGAACACGGCGCCGGGCTGCTTCTTCCCCGAACTGATGAAGTAGATCGTTAAGACCTTGTCACGGTCCCCCATGGCTTTGGCCGCGGTCAGTATCTGCCAGTCACCAGTCAGCGCGTGCGTGGGGGCGTAGAGCCAACCGTTGCCGGAATTGAGTGCCAGCAGCAGGTCTCCTTTGCCCCGCACTCGCGCTTTGACGGTGACCAGGCGGTTGCCGGGCAGCCCGGTCGCCGAGACTCGAAAGCCTTCGAGGAGCCGCTCACCCGGCAGCGTCGCCCGAATGGTCCCTTCGCCGGTTGCCTCCAAGGCGGCCGTCTTGCCGTCCGAATAGTAGGGATGTGCCGCGCCGATGCCTTGGTTGAAATCCTCCCGCCAGGTTGGTGCGGCCGACTCGTCTGCGGCATTTGCCGGCGAGACTAGGCTAGACGCCACGAGAACGAGGACGAACACGCCAATTGCTAAGGCTTGATGACTACGCTTCCAGACCATGGCGATTCTCATTTTCGATGAGGGCATTCTCTGTTTGGCGTTACTGGGAGGCGGTTTCCGTTCGACGACGAACTTGAACGGCCGGGACCGAACGCGTCCAGCTTCCCAGAAATTCGGTGCCAGATCAACAAGAACCTCCTCGGCAGCATTTTCGGGTAAGTTTCTACCATGGAGGCCCAAAGCTGGGCAAGCCCGCAACCCAACCTTCACAAACATGCGCGCACCATGCGCACAAGTCCAGCACAAAGACACTAACACCTGCCAGAGTCTTTTACATACTGACACGTCAATGGCGAACCTCTTTCCGCTGTGTGAATAGTGGATCAGAGAAGAGGCACCGGTACTTCGGAGCGGAGTACTGGTACCTCTTCTCTGATCCACGTCTCTTCGGGCAGTTGTTCGCATCCCCGCCGTTGGCCTGCTGCATGGTCCACTGGCAGATGGCTTCGACTTTGCCCACGAATTCGTCGGAAGAGTCAAGTAGGAGGCACTTTCGCGAGCCGCAGCGTGTCGCTGGACACCGGGCCGGCCACGACCTACAAGATGGCCGGAGAGGACTACTGGTACGACGACGCCGTAGCCATTGCGAGAGGCTCAGGGCTGCAATCCCAACCTCCTTCGCCGAACACTTCGTGCAGTGCCTGCAGAGTCAACTGCACTTGCTCGGGAGGCTTGCCCAACGAGTCAGCCAAGGCATCCAGGTCATACAGCAGATCCGATTCCAGACGCAGTTTGGCAACCACGTCGTCGACGAGCTTCGCCGTGTCGCGGGGCAATCTCCGGCGCACCCGGCAGATTGCGTCTTCGACGTCCAACCTGGCATCGGGGGCAATCGAGCGCGATCGTCCTGCCACAAACCTAGCGCCCGCACCTTCCTCATCACCGTCGAGCAGCTCGCCCTGGATGCCGATAACCTGGGCTCGGCTATGCACCTGGACGTGAGGGCCACGCTTGGAGGTGATCATCCCCAGATCCTCATAGGACAGACCGTCCGCCCGGCGAATTGTCCTGACAACTTGAGCGGTTGTGAACTCCTCGCCATGCCTCCGACTCAAGCGAGCACTGACCTCGCGAGGCGTTGCGTAGCAGCCCGTGGCTTCGAATATCTCTCGCGCAGCGCGCTCGATCATTTGCAGACGTTCTTCAGGCGATCGCCTGCTGCCGGTTTGTCTCTCCAGTCCGGCTTCTCGATAGGTGATGCCAAAGCCCCCTTTGCCGGGCGACTGCATGGCTTGTTTCAGTTCTCGCGACGTGAACTCCCGTCTCGAGCTTCTGGCAATCGCCCGCGGAATAGGCCGTGTGCCAGGCTTCAGGTTCTCCCTGGCTCGCCGAATTGCGACAAGCCATTCCGCTTTCGTTTGCGGCAAGGCAACCATGCCCACTTCGGCGAAGTCAATGTCGTAATACCACACGGCATCCCGGACGACTTCCGCTCCGTTTCTCTCGTAGACGAGCGGCCCGACATGATAGGGGGTTGGGCTGGCCCCAGGAGGAACCTGTTTCGCGCGATCTTCGAGCAGGTCCATCCACGCTTCTCTGGGTCTGGCGACAATCACTTCTCTGACCACGCCCACTTCGCGGTAGGGTATGTCGAAGCGATGCATGGCGCTAGCGATTTGCGTTCGCTTGATCTGGCCGAAGGTGAGCGACTCAATCTCGTTCGCCGTAGGCGGAACGCCGGCAGGAAGCTCGGCGACGGCTTGCTTAAGAAGGGTCGCCCAACCGTTACGGCTTCTCGGCACTTCGTGCTCGCGCCTCATCCAGCCTTCCTTGAAGGCCGGAATGTCGTGCCACATCATCGCATTTCGAATCATCTGCACCGTCAGGAGCCCGCCGGAGTGCGACGCAATATTGGATACCGTCGGCGGAATACGATCGGGCAGTCTATGGACCACCGCCTCGAGCAGATCGATCCATTCCTGCCTGGTTCGGCTGCGTGCGCGAGGCAACACCATCCCTACTCTTTCGCGCAAGAGCGGCGTGTTGCGCAACGCATAGTTCACGGCATCTCTCTTGAGGCGGTTGACGGGGCGATCGCCGATCAGGCCGTTGGCGAATTCAACGACGTTGCCCGTCGTCTTGGGTGTGTCGGCCGGCATGAGTGCAACCAGGCCGGAAAGAAGCAGGAACCACTCCTCTTCGCCCTTGGCTTTGTTCGCAAGAAGGCGGACGAGTTCCGCGTGATCCTCCAAGCCAACGTGCGTTTCCCCACCGCTTGGACACGCGTGGCCTACTTCTGCAACCAGGCTCTGATCGGGGAGCGGATCCAATACTGGTGCGGGCCACGCACTCAGCGGATTTCGTTTTTCAAGCGGTTCAAATCTCATCGTGAGGGATCCAGCCACCGATGATTGGTCGCTACGCGAATGAGGTGTCCCAAAATCGTCGCCCCGCCGCCACGAAGCGAACCGGCGCCGAGTACGGCCCACTCCCAAGCTCTTATTGCTACTGGCAATCAGGTACCAACCAGTTTACCACAACACCGACGGCATGTGCACCTACTGCGCCGCCGAACGGGTGCCCTCGGGGGAACCGCCGATGGGAATGCCGTCGGGGAGGGGGCGGCCGGCGGACTCGAAGCCGGCGGCGAACAATTCCTCCTTGATACGGCGGAAATCCTCAAAACTGTCGCCGTAGGTCCATACGGTGATGGTCGTGTCGCGGGAGAGCGAGGCGATGCGCTGCCGGAATTGTGAGTTCGGCCCCAGGGCCTCGTCCACCGGTTCGCCCAGAGTGTTCGACGTGGGGATGAGAGTCCACTTGCGAAGTTGGGCATACTGTCCTCCCGTGCCCGTGGCCATGGCCAGTTCCGGCGAGATCTGCTGCCGTTCCAGCGTGTAGCGAAGCCGGAAACCGCCGAAGGGGCCCACGATCTCGGTGACCTCGGGCATCGAAAGGAGTTGCGAGACCTTGCTGCGGGCGTCGAGCTTGAACTCTTCGAGAAGCTGATCGAGGGGGATCCAGGTAATGCGGCGACCTTGCAGTTGGAAGTGGGCTTCCTTGCCGCGAACGGTGGCCGCCAGGGGCGTCGGCAGCGACTTGATCTCGATCGCCGGCGGGCGGCTCGCATCAATCTGGGCTTTCGTACTCTCCAGTCGGGCCAGGCGGGTCTGAGATTCGGCGACCTGGCGACCGACGTCGAACTGGGACCGCGACTGCGAATCGAGACGTTCGCGCCGCTCCTGCACCTTGCGGCGCAAGGCTTCCGAGGCCGTGGCCAGGGCCATGCGCTGGCGGTCGCGGGCTTGGGCCAGGACTTCGAGTTCGTCGATCTGGCGGTTCAGTTCCATGAGTTCGACGCGCCGATCCTCCGCCGTCTGTCGCTCCGCCGAAAGCTCGTCCCGCAGGGCCAGGATCTCGTTGCCGGGCGTCTCCGATTCGTTCTCAGGATGGTAGTTTTTGGCGCGGACCCCGGTCACCATGACAAGGATGATGAGGATTCCCACGATATTCGAAACGATATCGAGAAACGAATCGTGGCCGGGAGTGGTGTCGTTGTGACGCATGGGACTGTGTGTGGTGAACCGTCTTGTGGTCGCCGATTACCTGACTTCCTGAACCCTGACAACTGCTCCTGAACCCTGAACCCCGAACCCCGACAACTCAAAAACAGGCCAGCGCCAGGGCGGCGGAAGCCAAGTGCAAGACGATCAGTGTGACTCCGGCAAGGATACCTCGGTGATCGCGCTCGCCTTCGGCGACCGGTTGCTGATGCGACGCGATGGGGATTACTTGTCTCAGAAAGTCATACGGTCGGTCTGCCGCACGGCGCCGTTCGGCGCCTGTTCCCTGAAATCGAGAGCGGGAAGTCGTCTTTCGGTTGCTGCTTGTCATGCCGGTCCTCCTTGATTCCTTCAGCGTGCCCTTGCGGGCAGGCAAATCACGGCAGGTTCGTGAGTGTTCCTGCCTGGTTGACCAACAGGCCGCTGTCTTGAAGAAGGGTCTCCAACTCGGCGGCGGTGAGTTCGGCATTCCGGCCGAGATAAACGTTGAGAACGGGGCGCCAGTACATACCGCGGCCCGCTTTCCCCCAGATTTCCATGTAGTCCCAGACCGCGGAAACAAACGTGTCGATCGAGGCCTCGGTTCCGCCCTTCAGGACGATCGTTTTCGGTTCCCCCAGGGCTTTCTCCGGCACGATGACGAGCCGATCAGCATGGCACTCAACCCGGATCGGGCGGGTGATGGCCACGGCGGTCTCGGTGGCGTCGGGCAGTCCCCAGTTGCGGCCGCGGGTATCCGCCAGTTTCTTCGGCGGCTTCGTGTTCCGGCCGGTCGTCGGCGAGACGGCGTTTTCATCCGGGATCTCACACTGCTCTGCGGGGGAACCGCCCGAACCGCCGGGTTGGCTGGAGTCTGTTTCGGAGCCGGCGACCGATCCTTCGCCGGGTCGGGCTGGCCTGCCCTGTTCGCCGCCGGGGCGGCCGGTTTGGGCGGCGGTCGCGGAATCGCTGCCGAATTGGCTTCCGAAACGGCCCTGGGAGGTGCTCGGCCGCAGGCCGAAAGGCGACGATTCGTCGTCGCCTCCGCCTCCGCCGCGGCTCACCACGCCGCCGCGATAGGGCCGGACGGTGTAGACCGGGCGGTCGCCGCTGCTGCCGTATCGGCTTGGAGCGGCTGCGATAAGCTGTTGCTGGCGAATTCGAGCGGGCTCGACGGCCTCGACGACCACTTGCTCAAGGGCCGAGTCGGGCGACGGGAACTCGAGCTTCAGGTCCTCGCCGATCAGTTCGTATCCGAACTCCGTCCCCCACGACTTCATGGCAGCCCGTGCCGCGTAGAAGTAGGCGATTCCCGACGGGCGGACAAGCAGCAAGGGATAGGGTTCCGAATCTTCGTCACCCGGGGCAACGTGCTGGGTCGCGAGATACTCGCGTACCGCGCGCAGCCCCACGTCGAGCGGGTTTCCCGCATCGAGCGAACCCTCGAAATCGTCGGCCACAAACCGCACGCCCTCGGGCTGAAGCACGACACCGCCTGCACGGCACTCGAGATAGATCGGACGGCGCTTGGTGCCGTGAGGACCTTCGTACGGCACGATGCAGTAGGCGGCCTGGCGCCCCGCCGCTTTGGCCTTGGCCCGTTCCACTTCGCGCTCCAGTTGCCGAATCTGCATGGCCAGCGAGGCCAGTTCCGATTCGGCGTTCTGCCGCGCCGACTCTCCGCCCGCTTCGAGTTGGTCGAGTTGTTTCCACGCCGCCCGCAGGTCGTCGAGTTGGCGTCGCAGTTGGCCGCTGTGGTCTTCGATCTGGCCCAGTTTGAGCCGGGCTTCTTCGAGGTCGGCGGTGGTGGCTTCGCGAGAGGTGTCGTACTGCGACGCCAGGAAACGGGCCATCTCCAACTCCTGGTCGATCTCGGCACGGAGTGCCCCGTGGTCGGGCGTGCTGTGTTCCGAAGCCTGGAGCCGCGCCTGCCGCGCAATCACCACCAGCAACAGGATCAGCGATCCCATCGTGCAGATGAGCACGGCAAGGAAGGGAAAGAGCGACACAGGGTTATCAACTCCGTTCCTTCGTCGCGATTTCTTGGCCGCCGGCCTCCTCATGCCGCGTGCCCTTTTCGTTGTTGCGGTTGAAGAGTGATCGGCACTGCCACCCCGGAACTATCGCCGAGCCGGGCGTTGAGCAGGTGGATCGCGGCAGCCAGGCTCATGACGGTCTGCTCAAAGTTCTTCGCGCCCGCGAGTGCCCCCAGGTTCCGGTTCAACTGGGTTTCCAGGTTGGCAATATCTCCGGCGGCGGCAATGGCGCGATTCAGCGTCTCAGCCTGCCGTGCCATGCCCTGCTGCAAAGCCGTGGCCGAGAGGCTGCTTTCACGGAGAGCCTCTTGGATGTCGCTCCACTGTTCTGTCACGGTACGCAGAGAGGTCTGCCAGGCCTCCATTTGGTGAGTGACGGACTGTTCGTGGGATTGAAGAATCGCCCGAAGGGATTGCCGCACGGCGGCCAATTCTCCTTCGGGGGTGTCGGGCATTCGTTCGAAGCGTCCCAGCAATTCTTCGGCCGCCAGTTCGTTGACGTGCTCGAGCAGGCCTTGTTCGTAGCGGTCGACGGCGAACTGGCCAAAGAACAGCACGATCGACAGCGCCAGGGCCAGGGCCGTCGTGTCGAAAGCGATGGTCAGACTGGCCATGACTTCGGGAAGCGACGTATCGAGAGCCTGGGGAGAGAGTTTGCCCATGGCCAGGGCGATTCCGATCACCGTTCCCAGGAACCCGAGGATGGGAATTGCCCAGATAATCAACCGCACCAATCCGTAGGAGGCGTGAGCCCGTTCGGCGTCTTCATCTGCCAGATACTTGAGCTCGTCGTCGAGCTTCTCGGCGGAGCAGGCACGATGGACATGGAGGAGCCCCTTGCGGAGCCGGCCCGCGTGAATGTGGGTCTGTCGCCATGCGGGCAGGCGATCGAGCAGCCGCAGCAGAGCAGCGGCCTCGGTGGCGGGTGCCCCGCCGGCCATCGGTTTCGGCAAGAGCGGTTCGGCAGACGTCACCTTCTGGGCTCGTAGGTCGAGTGCTTTGAGCACGAGCGCGGCAACTCCGAGAAAGAACATCGCCGTTTCGACGTACTCAACCGGGTGTTGTGCAACGTAGCGAAGGATGAAAGGGCTTGTGATGATGCCCCGCGACCAGAGGAAATGGAACCCGGCATAGGCAAGGCCGCCCCACAGGATGGGAGATCGGAGAATGGATGGCGAGCGTTGCTGGTAGTCTTTCACGGACACATACCCCAGAAATTCGGTGTGGGAATCATGGATCACAGGCCCACCATGTCAGCCATTCAACAAAGGCTGGAACGGGTCGGGAGACGATGGCGAGCGGCCCTCGATGATTACGACCTCGGCGCAGAGCGGTTGGGCACGCGCACTATCGTCAGAATCGGCATAACCGGCAAGGTCAATGAGCCAAATCAGCGATGAGCCGGGACCGTAGATTCCGAACAACCGGCAGAGATTGCCGAAAGTGCCCCCCCCGGACAAGCCGATGAATTCACTGTCCGCGACCGGGCCGCATCTCAGGATGTTCGGGGGGGCCCGGTCGTGGATCTAAGAGTCATGAACGGAACATGCAATCGGTCACCTTCACCGGGGTCTCGCAAGCCAATGTTGCCGTTCAACGACGTGGGAGTGTGCTACCGACGAAGGGAACCGCTCGCGAGAGTGGGCGGTGACCGCAGCAGTGAGTCGCGAACCAGGAGCGAATATCAGTAGCACGTTCCCAGGGGGGAAACAGTCCGGGTTCACCGAATTCGTTCGGTGCCCGGACTGTATTTTTTTGTTTACTCAAGATCCGCTGGTCTCCACCCGGTAGGTGGCCGAACAGTTGGACGTCTCCCAGAGCCGGACCTCGACGACCGGAAAGCCCTGTTCCAGGCCGTAGTCGGCAATCATCTTCGCCAGGTTCTCCGCGGTCGGGTTCACGTCGACGAGCGTGAGGGGCTCGCCCATCTGCAGCAGGGTTTCAACGACCGGGTCGTCGCGTCGCAGGATCATGCGGTGGTCGAGATGGTCGTCGATCCATTTCTGAATGACCCGTTTAATTTCGGCGAAGTCGACCACCATCCCCAGTCCGTCGAGCGAGGAGGTTTCGAGGGTAATGAGCACTTTGCCGTTGTGCCCGTGCAGATTCTTGCACTTCCCCTGGTAGTCCAGGAGCCGGTGTCCGTAGCAGAAATCGATTTCCCGAGTAACTTGAAACATGGGCCAATCTCACGCAAGAAGATGATCGGAGGCGTATTCGGTCGGATCCTCCAGCCCGATTTGCTGAAAAGCACGCTGGCGTTCCAGGCATTTGTTGCACCGGCCGCAGTGCAATTCTTGCAGGGGGGCGATGCAGGAAAAGGTCCATTTCAGGGGCAGATCGCGTCCGAGAAGCATGATCTCCTGCTTGGTCGCTCCTGCGAAAGGGGCGTGGATGCGGAGATTGGCGTCCAGTGCGGCGTTCATCGCTGCTGCAAAGGGCGAAAAGAAGCCCGGTTTTGCGTCGGCAAAAGGGCTCGTTCCCAGTACGCCGAGGGCCAGGTCGTCGATCCCCTCGCGCCGGCAGCATAGGGCCGCCTTGACGAGTAGAAGGGCGTTGCGGCCGGGCAGGTAGACGGCCGAATCAGGGCTGTCGGCATCGGGCACCCCGTCGCCCGTCAGACTCCAGTGGTCCCGGTAGACGTCGGAAAGCGGCATCTCCAGGCAGACCAGCGGCTCAACTCCTTTGCTGTCCAGGGCTTGCAGGAATCGGCGCAGCCAGTGCAACTCGGCTTTCTGCCAGATGAGCCCGCAGTCGACGTAGATGGGCAGAACCCGACACCCCCTGCGAACGAGATCCCCGAGCAGGATACAGCTATCGAGCCCACCGCTGAGAAGCAATCCAGTTCTTGAGGGCGTGGGTTGCGAGCACATCGATTGAGGGTGGTTCGGCCTGAGCTTGTTCTGACGGGAAAGTGGGTCCAGAAGGCGATTCTAAGGAACCCCAACGGGGTGGGGAAGGGCGTCTGGGCAACCAAATCCCACGCGGCCGTCGCAGCGATTGCATGGGCGCAAGCTGCCCTTGCGAGTTCGAGTACCTGTGAGTACACTCCCCCCGCCTCAGGATGCGCCCAAGGTTGGTTTCCGATCATGGCGGGCCCCAGCATCCGATTGACCTCCGAGAAACGACCCGACAATCGCCTTAAGTGCTTTTTTCCCAATTAGTTACCGATCTTCATTTGGTTCGCAGTTCCAGCCGGCTTCGGTCGGGTTGAAAGGGATTCTTGGGGATCGACGCGAAGGCCGAGGGACTGCGTTTTCCGATGGAAGGGGTATTTCCGGTCAGCGGCGAAGGTGGCTGAATTCGTTTCCCCCCTCGCGGGCTGATTTTTCTTGCAATGAAACTTGGGCTCTTTACAATTGGATTGAGAGTCCCATTTTGCCTAGATCCTAGAAATTAGGGTGCATGGATGCGTAGCACGGTACTTGGGATCGCATTGGTTGCAGGTTTGGTCGCGTTGGCAATGGGTGCTATGCCCGCCCATTCCCAGGTTGCTCCTCAGGAAGGCATCCCTGGGCAAGTTGCCACCCCCGACAACCAGATGATTGTTGTTTCCTCGGTCGTGGAGGATCGCTACCGGCAAGTGGTGGTGGTCGACCCGAGACAGTACACATTCGCGGTTTATCACGTGGAGTTGTCGACAGGCAACGTGGAACTGAAGTGTGTGCGCAACATCACTTGGGATCTGCAGATAACGTGTTTCAACGGCAAGAAGCCCTTGCCGTCTGAGATCCAATCGATACTGGAGCACAGGTGAAGCGAGGTCGCCCCTCGGGACTTGGACCCGGGCGCGCCCGCCGGCCTGGGAGAGCCACATGTCTCAGTTCTACGACATCACCAAGACGGCTGAAGTCCTCGGTCTGAAACCGGCCGACGTTCAAATGCTGCGCGAGCAGAACAAGCTTCGCGGTTTTCGCGACGGCGCCAGTTGGAAATTCAAGGTCGACGACGTCCAGAATTACCTGGCCCAGTCGATCAAGGCGAAACACGAGGCTGAGGCGGAGGCCGACGAAGACCTGGTTCTCGGCGGATCGGCCGAGGTGGCCGGCGGAAGCGATCTCGAGTTGGGCGCCGGGAGCAGCGACCTTCAACTCGGGGCCGGTGGCAGCGATCTCGAACTGGGCGCCGGGAGCAGCGATCTGGAAATTGGCGCCGGCAACAGCGATTTGGAGATTGGCGGCGGCAGCGATCTGGAATTGGGGCCGGGAAGCAGCGATCTTCAAATGGGCGGCAGCGATCTGGAGTTGACCGAGACCGAGTTTGAACTCGCCGGCGGCAGCGACATCAATCTCGGAGGCGAACGGAAAGGGCCGAGCGGTTCGGACCTGGAACTGGACCTGACGCTCGATCAAGACGTATCGCTAGGCGAGAGCGACATCGCCTTGGCCTCGGAAGAGAAAGCTGAGGGTGGCAGCGACCTGGAAGTGGGCGCCGACGTGCTCGACGACGAGGACCTGATCCTGGGCGGAAGCGGAGCCGGAAGCGACGTGACGATCGGCGGCGACAGCGGGATTTCGCTGGTCGATCCGGCCGATAGCGGACTGTCGCTGGAGGAGCCGCTGGATCTGACCAGCGAGGATGAGGAATCGCTCGAGTTGGGCGAAGACGACATGCTCACGCTGGAAGAAACCGAGGCCGTTGCCGAAGTGGAGACGGACGACGAGTTCAATCTCACGCCGCTGGAGGAAGTGGGCGACGAGGAGAGCGGATCGCAAGTCATTGCGCTGGACACGGAGGACGAATCGGCCGTTGCCGCGGTCATGCCGGCCATGCTGGATGAAGATGCGGGATTCGGCGGTGGCGGCGTCACGTTCGCCGAGGCGGCAGCCCCCATGGATATGGTTTCCATGTCGGCCGCGGCGGCCAGCGCGGCCCCCATGGCGGCCGGTCCGATGTTGCAGGAGGCGCCCTATAGCGGGTTGTGGGTCTGGCTGGGACTATTCCCCTGCACCTTGATGCTGGTTCTGGCCGGCACGATGTCGTTCGACCTGATCCGCAACATGTGGAGTTGGCAAGGAACCACGGCGATCGGCAGCACCTTGCTGGATGTGCTCAAAGGAATGCTGTTCTAGTAGCGCGTTGGAAACACCGAGGAACGCATGCTGAAGCGTAGCGCCGCTTGCGTTCCTGAGAACGGATTGGATTTACGGCGTCTCCCCGAATGATTCGGAGAGAGCCGCGATTCGAAAGGAGTCGAATCATGGCGGCGCGGCGTTCTTTCGCGACTTTCGCAGTTCTGGCACTTCTTGCCTCAGCCTCCGGCTGCATGGTTCCCGCCGGAAAGGCCACATCCCTGGCTGCCCAGAATCGTTCCCTGGCGGAACGAAACGACGCCCTGGCGGCCCAGTTGGAGGATCTGAAGGTCCACTCTGAAAACATCGAGGACCAGTTGCTCCGCGCCGAAGAAGAGCTGGCTCTTGTGGACGGCCAGGCCGGCATCGACCGCCAGCGTCTGGAGGCCTACCGCACCCAGCGTGACCGTCAGACGGCTTCCCAAACCCTGCTGCCGGGCCTGGCGCCGCACACCGAAGCTCGCCTGGCGAGAATCTCCAAACGCTACGGGAACCTGGCTTTTTCTCCCGGCGGCGGTGTGAGCAAGCTCGACACCGACATTCTCTTCGACGAGGGAGACGACGCCTTGAAACCGGGCGCCTCCGACGTCCTCAGGAGCCTGGTGACCACCCTCAATTCGGAAGACGGCAAGGACCTGAAGGTACTGGTCGTGGGACACACGGACGAGCAGAAGGTCGCCCGAAAGCCGGCCCGGGATCGATTCGACGACAACCTTCACTTGAGCACCGCTCGCGCACGGCGAGTGGCCGACGAACTGGAGCGGTTGGGGTTGTCCGACCAGCGGATCGGCATCGCGGGCTACGGAGCCCACCAACCGGTGGCCCCCAACACGTCGCCCGAAGATCGTGCCAAGAACCGCCGCGTCGAGATCTTCGTCATGGCGCAGGAAGTGCCGGTCGTCGGTTGGACGGAGTCGACGCCTAACTTGTATTGAGGACAACCCTCATCGGCGGGGTGTTGCCTTAACTCACTGCCACTCTGGCGGTATAATTGGCCGGAAGACACAGCGGCTGCGCCCTTGTGGTGTTGTTGCCGCTCAGGTGGGAATGCCGAGTGCCTCCAGAGAAACCTGTGGCGTCGGTCCCTCGTTTGGCAGTCACGGTCCCCCGACCCAACCGCTCCAAGGGTGGCCCCCCCTCTCGCGTCCGACGCACGACACACCTCATGGCACGCCTCCAACTCAGCTCCCCCGACCAGCCCCTCCCGATACGCCTGTTGCTTGCGCTCTACGAAGTGCTGGCCTCCGTCTATCTGGCCGTCTCGCTGTTGCTTCTCTTGGCTTTCGTACTCGCCTGGGCGACTTTCGTCGAAAGCTGGTACGGCACCGAGGCAGTCCATTTTGCCATCTACGACGCCTGGTGGTTCTCCGCTCTGCTCGGGCTCCTGGGAATCAACGTATTGTGTGCGGCGTTGATCCGTTTTCCCTGGCGGCGATACCAAACGGGATTCTTGATCACCCATGCCGGCATTCTTGTTCTGCTGGTCGGCTGCATCTATAGCGCCGTGGCCGGAATCGACGCCCAGATGCCCATCTTTGAAGGCGGCATCAACCACCTCGCCTTCGAAGACACTCGCCACTTCGAGTTGAAGATCTATCCCGACCAGTCGGCCGACGGGTCCTATCAGGTAATCGACGTCCCTTTTGCGTCCGGCCCGTTCAACTGGGCCGACTATGAGCACAGGCCGTTCTTCCCCTGGCGGCTCGGGCATCGCGACCAGGGCCTGATCTGCAACCAGAACGGCGTGCAATTAAAGGTGCTGGATTGTTATCGCGATTGGACGGACCCTGCCGTGAAACCATTGACCATTCGGGCCGCGGTGCCGGAGAAGGGTTCCGACGAACTCGGTGCCTTCGAAGCGGTCGAACTCGAAGTCCGCACCATGGGAGTCGGACAGAGGGGTGGACCGCGGGTTTCCGGCGCAAGAGAGAGACTCTCGAGCGGCGTGCGATTCGTGTTCTGGGTGGCGCAGAGCCGAGCGGAATCGGAAGCGTTTCGCTTGACGACTCCGGACGGCCCGCTGGGTGAATTGGGGCAGATCGTTCTTTACGCACGCGGCCAGGTGTTTCGCTTCGCGGTCGACGAACTCAAACCGGGAGGCCGGCTCCCCTTGGGCGAAACCGGCTATGAGGTCGAGTTCGTCAACTCGAGTCCTGCGTTTCTCGGGCTCGAACTGCGCATCCATCCGCCCCATGGAGAATCGCAACGGATGATCCTGTTTGCCGAGGTTCCCGAGTTCAACGTGCAGGCGACGGACCACGGAGTTTATGGAAGCTACTGGATCGACGCCGGCAGTGCCGCCGCCCGGCACATGGCCGAGGCGGCCGAATCGCTCCACAATCCAAGCGAGCCGCGGATCGACGTGATTCAAACCGGAGAGGAGACGTTGCTCTATCGAGTATGGCAGTCGCCGCAAATGGCCGAGGTGGGTGACCTGCCCGTGGGGCAGCACGTGAAGGTGTCGCTGGAGCGTTCCCAGCGCACCATGGAGTTCTACGTGGAAACGTTTGAACCTCACCAGCAGCCGGGAATCCGTATCGTTCCGCAGCCGTTCGACAAGGACGCCTCTCCCTCGATGAAGGCTCCCCAGGCACTGATTGAGCTCACCGTGGACGGCAATACGGAGACGTTCTGGCTCGAATCGCAACACTCGGGCCAAATGGACTCTCCCCCCTCGGAGACGCAACGCCGGGTGGTGATCGGCAACGATCGCCGCGTGGAGGTCACCCTGGTTCCCGACTCTGTGGACGTAGGTTTCCACGTCTATCTCGACAAGTTTCAGCGCAAACTCGATCCCGGAACGAGCATGGCTTCGCATTACTCGAGCCTGGTGGATTTCGTGACCGTGAAGATGGATCCCGAGACCAAGGAAGAAGTGCGCGACGAAACGATCGAGGAAGGTGTCCTGATCACGCTCAACGAACCGATCACGCGCACCGACCCTGGAACCGGACGGTCGTTCCGAATGTACCAGGAAGCCTTTAGGGGGCCCTTCAAGCCGGGCGGGGAAGACGGGGTCTACGATGCGAAGCTCGGCGGCAGGGTGCTTCATCGAGAGACAATGCCGCGCGATGAACTGTTCCTCTCCTGGTTGACCGTGAACTACGACCCGGGAAGGGGACTCAAGTACTTCGGCAGCATGATGATCGTTGCCGGCATCGCTACAATGTTCTACATGAGGGCGTATTTCTTCAGGCGACACAGCAGCGGCCACACCAGGACGACTCAGTAGAGGTACTTCATGCCATTTTCATATCCCGCGAGCAGAACGAGGACGCGAGACAAGGTACTCGCGGGCGGAACCTTGTCTGCTGCCCGGCGAAGTCGGATCGGGTGGCCGACGGTTTTGTTGCTGCTGGCGGCGGTCTGCATGGCGGGCAGCCCTCGCTTGGCGCATGGAGGGGAGGACCATCCTCTCGACTTCACCGCCTGGCAGCACCTGCCCGTGTTCTACAACGGCCGGATGATGCCGCTCAACACGTTTGCGCGACTGACTGTCGAATCGGTTTGCGATCGGGCCAATCCCAGATTGAGCCTGGACGGCGTGTCCGACGCCGGACGCCAAATACCGGCCTTTGCGGAGACGGAGAAGATGTTTCCGGACGAGGCAAAGGCATTCACCGCCTCGGAGATGCTCTTCAGTTGGATGGTCGAACCGGAGCGATGGGAGTACGTGCCGTTTCTCATCGCCGAGCACGAGGAGTTGCGGAAGGACGTCTTCAATCTGCCGGTCCGCTCTCTGAAAGGCAAACATCTCAAGTACGTGTCGCCCTACGACGTGGAGAACTCAAAAGGCTTTGATCGAGCCCTACGAAGCCTCGCGGAGAAACGCCGCGGATTGCCGGGGAAGAATGCCAACTTGACCAGTGCCGAAAGGGCCGTCGAGCAACTCTATCAGGCATACATGACCTATCGCTCGGTTTCCTATGATCCCTTTCGGGACGAACCCCGGAAGTTCATGGAGGCTCTCACAGCGGCAGCCGATGCGTGGAACGCTTCGGCCCAGGCCTGGGTCAATTCGAGAGAGGCCCTGGAAGCAGTCGCGCCTGATATCTACGGCGATGATTTCGATGGACAGATCGAAGGCGTGCGAGGTTCGATCGCTGCGGTTGGCGAGGTCTCGAAATCCGGCAGCGTCGACCCCCGCGAAGCGGAAAGGCTTCTCGCGGAAACGGCCCGGCAGGCGGGCAGCCTGGCGGCGCAGGCCGATCAAGGCATGAAAGAGGTCTTCGCGGGCAAATGCCCTCCCGCGGTGAGCGAGGCCCAATGGAAGCACTTGCGAAACCAGTCGCACATTATCTCCAACGGCGCAGCGGAACTCGTCGTGGCCGTGCAACAGGCGCAACTGACGCTTTACGACAGCCAGAAGGCGTTGCGTTTGCTCCCCGGGCTGAACCCGGCGGCCCTGGAGAAGAACCGCGATTCGGAGGACGACGCCCAGCCGTGGGTGAGCCTGGAGACGGTGCTGTTCAGCGGCGACGACGTGTATCGGACGTTTATCCGGCCCGACCTGCTGAGAGTCGACGGGGCTCCGATTTCGCCGGCGGAGGGAATGACGCGACTGGAGTTTCTCCAGCAGTTGGCCTCCGAGGGCAATCCGGCGAGAAAGGAACGCGTGGCCTTTGCCGAGGCCGCGGCAGCCTATCTCGATCGCGGAGCCGGCGATCGCGCCGAACGGTTCTACTCGGCGATGGAGCGATTTGCCGCCGAGTTGCGAGCCCTGGGCGAATCCATCGAACCGGCCCGGACGGATCTGGCCTTACGTCACCCCGACGAGAAGCTGATCGAAGTGACGGCCTATCCGCCGCCCGGCTCGACGGACGCCGAGGTGCATTACTACCGGCTCGATCCGTTTTTGTGGTCGTGGGTCCTGAGTTTCTTGGCCCTGTGTTGTCTGGCGGCGGCCCTGGGGGCAATCCGCAGTCCCATGTATTGGACGGGGATGGCCCTGTTGATCGCCGGCCAGGTGTTCTCCGTTTACGGGTTCGTCTTGCGAACGTACATCACCGGCTGGGCACCCGTCACCAACATGTTTGAGACGGTCGTGTTCGTGGCTCTGGTCACGGCGATTCTGGGGCTCTGGTTTGCTCTCTCCCCGCTGTTTGGCCCGGGCCTTCACCGAGCCTGGCGAATGACCGCGATGCCCGGCACCCCCGAGTCGGGCACGCTCGACGACGAAGACCTGGCGATGATGAATGCGGGAACCTGGACGGGCATCCGTGCGGCCATGATGATTCCCCGCGCAGGTCTGGTCTATTACGTGTTCCATTTGCTCACTCAGGTCGAATACGGTGTAGGCACCGGTTATGCGATTATCCGGCTGTTGCCCCGCGGAGCGTCGATGAACGACCAGGTGGTTTGGCTGGTCGGCCTGTCGATGTTGGCCATGGCCTTGTGGCTCGTACCCCGGCTGGTCCTGACCGCCGCCCTTGGCGTCGTCACACTGCCCTGGTCGATCTATCAGTCCGGGCTGGGCAATCTGTTGCAGAAGGCGATGGATCGGAAGGCGTTCGCCGCCGTAGGAGCGGGAACGGCCTTCGGAGTCGGCTTGATCGCCTACTATGCGCCAATCTGGGACGCCAACATCAACCCGCTCATGCCCGTGCTGCGCGACAACTTCTGGCTGACCATGCACGTGCTGACGATCACGGCCAGCTACGGAGCGGGTTTCCTGGCCTGGGGGTTGGGGATTGCGGCCATGGCCTACTACGTGCTGGGCCAATATCGCGATCCGCTGGCGCCTTCCCCCGCTCACGTCGCGCAGGGCCATCGGCCGGCACACGGCTACCAGGCTCCGCCCGAGTCGTTTCATCGCCGCGTTCCCGAGCAGTGCGTGAGTCTGTCGGGCTTCATCTACAAGGCGATCCAGGTCGCGGTCGTCCTGCTGGCCGCGGGGACGATTCTCGGCGGGCTGTGGGCCGACGTGTCGTGGGGGCGATTCTGGGGCTGGGATTCCAAAGAGGTGTGGGCCCTGATCTCACTGTTGATCTACGTCGGGATTCTCCACTTCCGCTTCACCGGCGTGTTGAGAGATTTTGCCCTGGCTGCGGGCGCCGTCTTCGGAATCACCTCGATCGTCATGGCCTGGTGGGGCGTGAACTTCTTCCTGGGCAGCGGGCTGCACAGCTACGGCAACGGCGCCGGGGGCGGCTGGTTTGTCTTGGGATTCACGGCCTTCAACGCGGCGGCGGTGTTTGCGGGGGCAATACGCTATCTCTCTGAGACCGGCGGTGCGGCGACGCCCGTTCCCGCAGAATCCCGCCTGCCCGATGGCGCCATGCCAAAGCCGCAGTGAGCGCAGTTCTTTAACTAGTACGAAGTATTCATGCGTGGCACGCTCAGAGCGTAGCGATGGGCGTGGATGGTCAGGTCACCACGCCCATCGTTACGGCCTGAGCGTGCCACCCTACGCCGTTAACCATACCGAACAGCGGGAAGAAGTGATATTGCAAAAAATGCCTTGATACGGCAAGGATTCTTGTTTTTCAGGATAGATCCTGGACTGCATTCATCGTGCAGTTCC
>JAAYAY010000336.1 GCA_012719125.1 Planctomycetaceae bacterium
CGCTGGTGATACTTCCACATTAAAGGAACAGAAGAGAAGAGGCACCGGTACTCTGAACTGACAGGAGACGTTGCCTCACCCATAACCCAAGCACTTGGAGTGTCTGTCAAACTGGAGCCACCTCATAGGGGCTCGTGTTGGGGAGGAGTTGTCTGTCGTCACTCTCGGGCAAGTCCCAACTCCTTCAACACCCTTTCCACCCGCTCCCGCTCCGGCGGATTGAAGCGGTTGAACGGCTCGGCCGGGAAGTCGTCGCAGATGCCGAGACAGGACAGGGCGCACTTGATGCCCTTGATGATGGCCGAACTGTGGCGACCGATATGATAGAGCAGGTCGCTCTGGCGAATGACGTCGGCCTGAAGCTCAGCCGCCCGGGCCGTGTCGCCGGCGGCCAGGGCTTCGTAGAGGCCCACCAGCACCCGCGGGCGCAGGTTGGCCCCGCCGCAGACGCCGCCGTGCCCGCCGGCCGTCATTGCTTCGGTGAGGATTTCTTCGGGCCCCATCAACACGGCGAAATCGGGCCGCGACTTGGCCACGGCGACCGCCTGGCGGAAGTAGTTGATGTCGCCCGAGCTGTCCTTGAGACCGGCGATCTCCGGCATCTGGACGGCCACGGCAAGCAGTTCCAGCCCGAAGGTCGTCTTGGTCAGGCTGGGCATGTTGTAGAGAAACACGGGCAGGGGCATCTCTTTGACCAGATGCGTCACGTATTCCAGCAGTTCCGGCTGCCCGGCCGGGAAGTAGTAGGGGGCCGAGAAGACAGCCGCCGTGGCGCCGGCTTCGGCCGCATAGCTTGCGAGGTCGACCGATTCGACGAAGGCCGTGTCGGTCACGCCCACCAGCACCGGGATACGCCCGGCGACCTGTCGGCAGGTCCGCTGGATCAATTCGCGGCGCAGGCGATAGCTCAAGCTCGGGCCCTCGCCGGTGGTGCCGAGAATGAACAGCCCGTGGATCCCGCCGGCCATCATGTGCTCGATCAGCCGTTCCAGCCCGGCGCAGTCGAGGGTGTCTCTGGCCGTCATGGGAGTTACCATGGGCGGCACGATGCCGCGTAAGGGCCGGGGCAGGTTGCCGTCGAACACCGGGACGCTCTTGGTCTCTGTTTCCGATACACTCGCACTCATGATTCAATTCCTGAACAGGGTTATTGCGACACTACTTCTGGGTTGATTTGTTGCTGGCGAAACTGCTGACGAGACTGCTGGCGAAGCTGCTGACGAGCAAGCCGACGAGCAGAATTGTCAACGTGCCGAAGACGGGGATCATGAAGGCGTGGAAGGGGCTGAGCCAGCCGGCCATCGATTCCTGCAGCGACAACCCCAGGCGGTGGGCCCCGCCTCCGTCCGGTTGTTTGAGCAGGAAATCGACGGCGTTGGGAATGGTCAGCCACAGGATCGCCAGTATACCGACGAGCACGCCGGTGACGGCCGCGGGGTTCTTCGCCTTGCGGCTGATCATGCCGAGCAGGAACAGCCCGCACATGCCTCCGCCGAAGATGCCCGACAGGGTCCACCAGATGTCGAGCGCACTCTCGGTCAGCCTCACCAGCAGCAGGGCCATGCCCGTGCCGAGGATACCCCACACGATGGTGCTCAAGTAGAGCGTCAGCATGCATTGGCGCTCGGTCGCATCGCGGTTCACGAACCGCCGATAGTAGTCGGTCATGATGAGCGTCGCCGACGAGTTGAGGCTGGTCGACACGGTGCTCATGGCGGCGGCAAATACGGCCGCCACCAGCAGGCCGGTCAGCCCGGGCGGCAGATGCTTCGCGATGAAATGCGGAAACACGCGGTCGCCGATCGCCGTATCGTCGAGGTCGGCCGCTGCGGACTCAAGTCGCTTGGCATAGGCGGGCGTCAAACGCGTCTCTCCGGACCCTTCGTCGTACTCCGGATAGACGCCCTGCTGCATGAGCCGCTGCTGGGCAACCAGTCGCCGGACTTCCGGCAGATCCTCCGGGTGCCTGTCGGAGTGATAGTAAACGAACAGGGTCGTGCCGATCAGGAAGAACACGGCCGAAATGGGCACGTAGAGCCAACCGGCCAGCCACAGTCCGCGGCGAGCCTCGGCGTCGCTCCCCGAGGCGATATAGCGTTGGATGAAGCTCTGGTCGATGCCGAAATTCTGCAGGTTGATGAACAGGCCATAGAGCAGCACCACCATGAAGGTCGCGCTGCTGGCGTCGAACCAGAGGACCCCGTTGGGAGCCGCACCGGCCCCAAAGGCCCCGAGGCTGAACTTGCCCGCATCGGCCGCCTCGCGAATGGCGCTGACCGGACCGCCCTCGACGCCCAGCATCATGACGGCCAGGCAGATGACGGCCCCCGCCATCAGCACGATTGCCTGGACGGCATCGGCCCAAATGACGGCAATGATCCCGCCCACGAACGAGTAGATCGTGACCGAGACGCCCGTGACGAGAATCACCACGCGGATATCCCAGCCGAAGATGACTGCCATCGGTAGCGCCATGAGGTACATGACGACGCCCATCCGGGCGATCTGCGTGAGCAGATAGAACACGCTCGCATAGAGCCGAGCCCACACTCCGAACCGGTGTTCCAGCATGGCATAGGCCGACACCTCGCCGCTGGCCCGGTAGTAAGGCAGAAACCAGCGCACGGCGAACCAGGTGGCGATCGGGATCGACAGGCTGAAGACGAAGGCATTCCAGTCGCCCGCGAACGACTTGCCCGGCAAGGCCAGGTAGCTGATGCTGCTCAGGTAGGTGGCGAAGATCGACAGCCCGCACACCCAGCCCGGCAGGGAACGGCCCGCGGCCGTGAAGCCTTCGATGGAACGGCTCTTCCGCCAGAAGTAGAAGCCGATCGACATGGTCCCCACAAAGTAGGCGATCAGCACCATCCAGTCGTACTGCGTGAAATGGCTCGTCATAAGTTCTCTCAACGACTATTGCTTCCCTGGAAAGACCTTGCGCAACTCCTTGGCCAGTTCCCGGAGTTCCTGCTCGCGATCTGGCGCCACAGCCAGATTCTTGGTCTCTCGCGGATCGATTTCGTGGTCGTACAATTCGCGAGCGACCACCTCTCCCGTGGCAAAATCCCGCCACTCCGTATAGCGGCGGCCGGGAGTACGCATGGAACATCCCATGGCTTCCGGTTGTCCCTTGTAGTAGGCCGGCCGCGGATGTTGAGTGTAGGCTGCCGGTTTGACGTTCGCCGCGGGATTGTCCAGGATCGGAACCAGGCTGGCACCGTCGAGCACCTCCGGCTTGGCAAGACCGCACAGATCGGCCAGCGTCGGATAAAGGTCCACGAGTTCAACGGGAGCCTCCGCCACCGCGCCCGGGTGCTTTGGCTTGGGAACGGCAATCAACATGGGCACGCGAGCATCCAACTCGAAATTCGACGTCTTGCACCACAGGTCGTGCTCGCCCAGATGGAACCCGTGGTCCGACCAGAAGACGACGATGGTTCGATCGGTCAAGTCGAGGCGGTCCAACTCGTCGAGCAGCTTGCCCACCTGTGCATCGAGATAGCTGACGCCCGCATAGTAGCCGCGCCGCAACTCGCGGACTTCGTCGTCGGTCAGAGCCGCCCCACCCTTCTTCCCCAGCAGCTCTCGCCCGTTGTGCAAGGCAATGGCCGGCACGTCGGTAGGCGGATTGGGATTGGGCGGCAGGGCGACGTCGTCCGGATCGTACATGTCCCAGTACTTCTTCGGCGGATTGAAGGGCAGGTGCGGCTTCCAGAATCCCACGGCCAGGAAGAACGGGCGATCCTTGATCTCCCGCAGGGCCTTGATCGCCTCCGCGGCAATCCGCCCGTCGAAATAGGCCTCGTCGGGCACGTCGCGGCATTCGGTTCTCACCGTGGTGACCAGGTTGGGAGGCACCTCCCCGTCGACCATGGCGACGTCGGAGTCGTGCGTGGCGAAGTGCATCATGGCCGGCACGCTCCACGATTGCGGGTCGCCCTCGATCTCCTGCCGCCAATTGTGGAAGATCTTGCCGATGTTCCGGGTGAAGTAGCCGTTCTGTTTGAAAAGCTCAGGAAGAGTCACGACATTCGGGCGGACTTCTCGAAAATGGGTCGGCAGGTCCCAAATCTTGAGCGTGTCGGGACGCAGCCCGGTCATGAGCGACGCCCGCGACGGATTGCACAACGCCTGCTGGCAATAGGCGTGGTTGAACCGCGTCCCCCGGGCGGCCAGCCGGTCGAGATTCGGGCTCTTGACGATCGTGTCGCCGTAGCAGCCGAGTTCAACGCGGAGGTCGTCGGACCCAATGAACAAGACGTTGAGCGGCTTCTGCTTCGACACCCTCTTGACCGGGACCGGCTGAGTCTCGGGCGGGATCAGCACGAGAGAGCCCGTCCAATTGCCTTGCGGCACGCGGAGTGTTTCTCCCGCGCGAACCTCGCGGCTCAGGACGGCCATCTCCGTGGTATTGCCATCGGTATACTTGAACGTCTCCCCCGTCGCGGTCCACCTGGAGAGCTTCGCGGTGTAGTTCGCGGCCATGGCAGCGAAGAGCGTCATGTCCCGTTTGGCCGTGATTGCCATGGAGGCTCGCACGCCGCCGCCGGTCTGCGTGTACTGCCAGCCCGACAAGCGACTCGGCACGCCTTTCCACACGTACGTCCGATTCGAATAGGCGGGAGCGTCGTCGGCCATGGTGCCGAGGTCGAACCGCTGCCCCTCGATGGTCATGTCCGGCAAGTCAAATCGAGCCTGCGGCTCCGGCTCCATCATCTTGGGATCGATGACCGAGTCGGCCATGGTCAGGTTGCGGAAGTCGGAGAAGCGGTGAAAAGTAAGGAAGTTGGCGTCGTGAGCGTTGTGAGCGCCGCCGACGCCGTCGTCGTAGCCCATGCGGACCGCGGCAATGATGTCGTCGCCCTCGAACAGCCAGTCGGGATACTGGAAGCCGTGATTTTTCACTTGAGGATTGTAAAGAAGGATGCAGCGGATCTCCCAATGGCGAAGATCCTTCGATCGCATCAGGGCCAGCGTGTTGCGAATCGACGACGCCTTGGTCTCGCCCGCGTGCCGCGGCATGACGGGGTTCGACAGGGTCCAGTAGGCCTGGCTCTTTTCGTCGTAGCGAATCGAGAACTTTTTCGAGCCGCCGGGGAAGTCGATGAAGTCCGCCTCCGGATCGAAGCTCAGGGTCTTTCCGTCTTGGCTGACGCGAACGACGGCCGCCTTGCCGCCGTCGCTGCAGGCCACCCGGAGGATGTTGACGATCTTCCCGTCGGGCGTGAGGACTGCGTTTCCCTCCAGCCAGCCGCCGAAATCTCCGCCGAGCCAATCCGGATTTCTCGCCAGCGGCTCGCTGAGCGTCCAGTTGTCGGCCTTGAGCAGGTCGGCGCCCAGGGGGATGCTCAGCATGTGTGCTCGATACCGTTCTCCCCACAGAGTGCCGCCCATGGCGTCTTCAAAGGCTCGCCAGAGCTTGCCGTCGTGTTCGACCATCGGCATCGGAGCGGTGTGGTATTCGCCTTCGGCCGTGATCAGACCGTGCTCCCCGTCGGTGGGCGTCGTCCAGGTGCTGCCGCCGTCGTCGGAGCGTCTGACGACGATCCGGCCGTGATGATGGGTCGTGCCCATCAGATAGACGGCGTCCTCGTAGGTGAAGATATTCGCCCAGAACAGCCCGTCGAGCCTGGCCACCCGCTTCCAGGTCTTGCCGCGATCCTCGGACCGAAATACGTTGGTCACCGCGCTGACGTGCTCGGTGGTTCCAGGGCCGAACTCGTCACACTTCGTCAGGTAGGCTCCGTCTTTCAGAACGGCGATCCCCGGCGAACCGATATAGACCTTCGACGAAGCCGGCGAATAGGTGATGATCGTTCCCGGAACCTTCGAGAAATCCGGCTCCGCCGCCTGCGCCACCGCCGTCAAGGCAAGCAGCGCAACCATCCCAACCCGACGCGTAAGCGAGGAAAGCGACATGCCACCCCGACGCGTAAGCGAGGAGGACGACGAGCCACCGCGAAGCGCAAGCGAGGACAGCGACGTCCCATATCGACACGATCGTATGAATCTCATGAGCCGGTTCCTTCAAGGGTGAGCACAAAGATCTGGTTCCAGGTTTGGCCCTGCTCCGCGACAGGGCGAACGTAGGCGATGCGTTTCCCGTCGGGCGAGAAGACGCACGCTTCGGGGCGAGGCGCACTGGCCTCCTCGGATTTGTCGGTCAGCCGCCAGGTCTTGCCGGAACCGGCGTCGGTGACGCAAACCGAGCCGTCCATCGCATGGGCGATCCACCGCCCGTCGGGGCTCCAGGTGAACGCCGACGCGACGTCGTCGTTATTGTGAGTCAACTGCCGCGGCCGGCCGCCGTTAGGCGAAATCGTCCAAATCTGCACGACGCCCGCGTCGTCCTTCATGAACAGCGCAATCCGCGATCCGTCGGGCGAACTTCGCAACCAGTGCCGAGGTCCCTGGATTCCCGGATGCTTGCGGTCGGTGGTAAACGTGAGCCGCCGCTGCACGGCACCTCGCGGCGGCGCTGGTCGAGCGGTCGCAGTGCCTTCGAGGGCTCCGTCGCCGCGGACCGTCAGATCGTCGGGCAGGTCGACCAGGAAGACTTCGCTCACCGCTTGCCCGTCGTCGGCAACAACCTGGCCCTGAAAGGCGATCGCACGCCGCTGCCGGGTGCCGTCCGGTTTCACGTATCCACTGGTACCAACCCAACCGTCTTCAAACGCCCGGTTGATCTCGTCGGAGCCGGGACGCGGGTGATTGACAGTCCTGGTGACCAGCACGGTGAAGTGGGAACCGTCGTGGTTTCGTGGATGATCTCGCCCAACCGTCACAGGCCCCGTTGGAACGCTCACACCGATGTTGCGTTGATTGAGATCGTGACCGTCGCCGTCGCCCAATTCGGCCAGCACGTGGTCTTCGTAGGTGAAGGCAATCCACCGGCCGTCGCCCGAAAACGTGTGGACGTGCGTCCCGCCGCGCAAGGCCCCAGGCGTGAAGGGGGCGGACAAGTCGCGGGCGTCGAGGTTCACGGCCTCACCGGGCGCTCCGGCGCGAACCACCACGCCGCGCCGGTGCCAGGCCCCGTAACTCCAGTCCGGCGTCGGATTCTCCGGCCCGTGGATGAAGACCACGCGGTCATCGACTGGCGAGGCCGTTACCACGCCGCAACAAGCGCCGTCGGTCGACGTATAGAGCGTTTCAACCTTGCCACTGTCCACCCGAACCCGTTCGATCCGCCGACCGTCAAAAACGCTGCCGGCCGGATCGCTGCGGACGTCGTAGACGATCCACTCGCCGTCGGCCGACCAGGCACCGAAATTCGTGAGGATGTGTCCGTGGGGGGCGCCGGTGACCTGTCTTTCCGTGGCGCGGACGGGAGTCTCGTTCGGAACCGTCATATCTTGACCATGTGCCTTCGATTCCAGATCGGCTTGCCCCAGTACTGCCAACAGTGCAAGAAAGAAGCATCCATGCGGTACTGAATGTCGTGATTGCCTGCTCACGGTTGTCATTTCGCTTTCTTTTCCAACTCGGCCGGTGGGGGCGGCGCCGGGGCGGGCGTCTGCAACCAGGCCAGGTTGAACGCATAATGCTGCTTCGACGAAATGAGGTGGATCACTCCGTCGGCCGCCTGGCAGATCGACATGTAACCCCGCGGCTCGGCAGAGAGCGGACTCATCGTGAAGTTGCCCGTGTTGCCGCCGCCTTCGACCAGGTGCGGCGGGCCGTCGTCCGTAATCAGCCGCTTGATTTGCCAGGTTTCGCCGTCGTTCTCCGAGAGGGCCGCAAACAGTCCGGACCCGACCTGCTCGGCGCCGGCCGCGTCGCGGAAAGAGACCTCCCGGCCGAACGAACAGAACAGAATCGGCCCTTCCTCGAGCCGCAGGACGACCAGCCGCTGCCCGCTGCTGATCGGCGGAAACGGACTCGCCTGGTAGGTCCAATTCTCGCCCAGGTCTGTCGAAAGACTCATCGGCATGCGATCGTCGATGTTGTTGCCGCGTCCGAAGGCCGTCAGCGTGCCGTCGGTGCGTTGCACAAACCCGGCATGGATACCGGCGATCCACGCGCCGGTGGCTCCCGCCTCAAATATGGGGGCGGGCCGTCCTTCTCCCGGATCGCGCCATGTGGTTCCGCCGTCGCGGCTCACCAACACGGCCGAACCGCCTTGCCCGTCCGGAACGGCGTCGCAGGGAACCAGGATTGCTCCTTCTTTCGTGCGAATCACCGACTCGATCGGCATGTGATGCACGGTATGCTCGGGCATGATCAATCGGGCTTTCGACCAGGTTGCCCCGTTGTCCGTCGAGGTCCGCATGATCGCGGCCAGGCTGCCCCACGTGCCGGCCGCGGCAAGGCCGTTGAAGTGGCAGATCGTTCCCTCCTCGTCAACCCACAGGGCCGAGGCGTGGTCGTTGCGATCGGGAGCGTCCCAGAAACTCGAGGCCGTCTCCCATTCGTCTTCCCCATAACGCAAACGGCTGGCCACGATTCCCAACTCTCGTCCCGGCTCTCTTGCGCACGTGTACCAGATCGCCAGCAGGTCGCCGTTGGGACAATTTACGATGGCCGGGCAGTGGTTGTGCCGGTTGAAGACCGGGCAATCGTCCGCTTCCGGTGGCTTGACATACACGCGCGGACCGTAGAAATAGGGTTTCGCCGGATCGGGCCCCTTTTCCAGGTCCTTGGGGACGTCTTGGCGAACGTCGCGGGCGTTTCGGGGCTTTTTTACAAGTGGCAAGGGCTTTGATTCGGGCATTTCAGCCTGAACCACCCGAAAACCGATCAGCCAGCTCTTGTCTTCCGGGATCGTACCCAACCGATTCGCCGAGCGCAGAAATTCCAGCATGGTCGAATGAGCGCCTCCACGAGTGACGCGAAAATCGCCCGTCGCGCGGCCGACGGGGTCGGTCTGACTCTCGGACGCATAGGGCCCGTACCAGTCCCAACACCATTCCTCCACGTTGCCGTGCATGTCGACCAGGCCCCAGGCATTGGGCGGCGTTTTCCCCACATGGAGAGGTACGACGTCGCCCTCGGCCCGCCTGCCGGGAAACCAGCACTCGCCCACGTTCTTCTGAAACGCCTCGGGCAGAGTCTCGCCCGTTTGATAGGGCGTCGTCGTGCCGGCACGGCAGGCGTATTCCCACTCGGCCTCGGTGGGCAGGCGATAGGGCTTCCCCTCCTTCTCACTCAGCCAGCGGCAAAAGGCAACCGCATCATGCCAGGAGACGAATACGACGGCTTCATCGTCGTCGTTGGAGAACCCGAGCTTGCCGCGAAGCCTCCGATGTTCGGGATCGAACTGCTCGTACTGGGCGTTGGTCACCTCGGTGGCCCCGATCCAATAGGGGCGGCCCATCGTCACCTCGTGCACGGGCGTCTCGTCCCAGTTCCCCGACTCGGAGCCCATGAGGAACGAACCGGATTCGATGGGAACCATCCGCATGCCGATCGAATTGGTGACGCCGGTCTTGGCGGCACTCCCATCGGCTGCCGGACAAAACACGGCAGGAGTCAAGGCAAGAAGGACACAGGAACTCAGTGTGCGACTTATCACCGGGTTGTCTCCTCAGGAGCAGCGATCGCCGTTCAGTCAATAGACCAGTTCGCGGAAGTTCTTCACACGATGGAATGTGATGATATTCCCGTTGTGGGCGTCCTTCGCTCGATGGTCGCCGGAACGGGAGAGGACGAGCAGATCGTCACCGCTGAAGATCATTGAGGCATAGTGGCGTCCCTGTCCGGCGTTTCCGCTGTCGGCGACGAGCCCCGCAAAACACCAGTCGACGCAGTTCTTCGAGAAGTGCAGCATCAACCGATGGCGTTCGTTGTTGGGCAGATTGTAGCGATTCTCGGGCAACTTGGTCGGATCGGTCATCGAGTCGGTGGCCTGACTGGAGAGGAGCCAGAAGAGCTTCGTTTGCTCGTCGTAGAGAATGTGGAACTTCATCTGCCCGCCGGGGCAGGGAACGTACAGCATGGGCTCTCCCGAAGGCGCCTTCTCGAGCGTAACGGTCAGGCTTCCGTCCTCGGCCTCGATCGCCTTGGCCACGCAGGCCAGGTTGGTCGAGCCCGTGTGGGCCCGCATCCAAAGGTGGAAGGTCCGGCCCGCCGGATCGTACCAGACGTGGTCCGGATCGGTGAACTGGACGATGTTCGTTTCCAGCCAGCCGATGTCCGACATGCCCCGCTTGTCGCCTTTGGAGCCCGGTGCAGTCAGCCCCGTCTTGAAGAAGGGAGCCCCAATCAGGTTCGGTTTCCCGAATTCCTTCACGGCGTCACGAAAGCAGTACTCGTTCGAAAAGGTCCACGACTCGCGCTTCGTCAGGTCGGCGGAGACGGAAGCCGACATGACGACCGGCGCGAGAACGGCGACCGGCCAGCCTTTGGCCGACGTGTCCGTGTTCCGCTCCATGACGAGGTAGATCTTGTCGTGAGCATACCACACGTTGCACGGCGCCTGGTGCCAGCCGGTACTTTCCGTAAGCTGTACCGGTTGCCCCCATGTTTCTCCGTTGTCGTCCGAACGTACGATGACGAGATAGCCGTTGTGGCCGAGCACATAGAGGGACTTTCCTGCCGTGAACGGGCGGGCGTGGCACATGGGTGAGTCCGACTTGAACTGCCACGTCTTTCCTTCGTCGTCGCTGGCATAGATGCGGCCTCGCCAGATCATTCCGTCGCGCTCGATGTTGGGCAGCTTGCTCACCCCACGACCGCCCTGATCCATCGTGGCGATGAGCCGTCCGCCGGGCAATTGAACCAGACCCGGGCTGTAGGCATACACATTGGCCGGGTCGGGCGACTCGTACACGACCACGAAATCGTTGGCCAGCGGCCGCACGGGACAGGCCCGGCCTTCCGCTGCCTCCGAACGAACATGGCCGGAAACGGCCGCCAGGATGGCCACACAAAACAGAATCCAATGCCGATGGATCAAGGTAGTATCTCCGTTCTTCAGGCAGGCGGACGAAAAAAATCTACCAGTTAGACGCACAAATGGGGCTGGACGGTCGATGAGAGTGCGAAACCTCACGCAGTAGCAAGCATCACCGGTGGTGGTCCACTGTTTCGCACTCTCATCGACCGTTCAGCTCCATTTTACCGTGTCTGTAGGTGAGCAATATCCGCAATCGTAGGACAGGAAAAAGGCGTGGACATGTGGAGCGGTGACTCCGCTCTCTATGCCAAATCCGATCCAGCTCCACATGTCCACGCCTTTTTCCTATCCTAGAGCGTCTAACTGGTAGATTTTTTTCGTCCGCCTGCCTAAGAGTTTTCTTCTTCGATCCGCCTGAGTTCCTCGACCAGATCGGCCGGCAGATCGTTGGCGATGGGGGCGTCGGGATCGTCCAACGCAAGCTGATTGTCGAGTTCATCAATAGTTTGCCGGCGGCTGACCTGGATGTGTTCGGTCATCGCCAGACTTGCCGCGGCGCCGTCGCCCGCTCGCAGAGCGTCTGCAATGCGGCGATGGAACTCGATGGCGCGCTCCACCACCTTATGGCTATGACGCTGACGGCGCATGCGAAACACGCGGGAGATCGTCCGCGTCTGCTGCACCAGCTTCATGATTCGCGAGTTTCCGGCCGTCCTCACAATGAGCAGGTGAAACGCCATGTCGGCCGCCAGAAACCGCTTCAATTCCGTACCGTCCAGCATTCCGGCACTGCTGGAAGCCAGGTGCGCCAGCAGGCCCTGCATCTCGTCGCAGTACCGATCGAGCCGGGCCAGGACGCTGTCCGAAACGAGAACCGCTGCCTTCGCAGCCGCAAACGTCTCCAGGGCCTCACGAAGCTCGTAAAGCTCGATGATCTCCCGGCGAGAGAAGGATCGAACCACCGTCCCGCGTCGTGGCTGCTGCTCGACCCATCCCTCCGCAGCAAGAGCCCGAATCGCCTCGCCCACGGGCGTTCGGCTTATCCCCAACTGCTCGGCAATGCGTATCTCCGAGATGAGCGTTCCGGCCGGAAATCTGCCGGCGAGAATCTCGGACTGGATGTGCTCATACGCGCGGTGGGTGAGGGGAGACGCTTGCTTCATTCCGAGCCTGGGACCGAACCGGGAGTATTCTTCTGGAATTCCAGTTGAATACTAACGGTAGTCAACGGCACGCCTGGCGTCAACCGGCCCTTCGCAAAAGCCCTATTCTGCCTGCTCGCCGTTCCCCGGAATCCCAAACCACCCGTTCTTGTGGCATGTGGGCGTCTTTTCCGCCGAGATGGTCGCCGCCCGCCGCCGCGAGACGAGCAACCAGGCTTGCCCCTCCTGTTCCGCCGAGGGACACGACGTCGACGCCAAGTACTGCAAGTATTGTGGATCGATGTTGTAGGAAGCGACCGAGATCAGTCGGGCTTCCCAAACAACAACCCCATCAAATCCCGTGTCCCCAACGCCGTCGTGTGGGCCAGCACCTCCCCGGCCTCGAATCCGGCCGCCATCCCCTGCTGGCGGTTGTAGGTCCGGATGCGTTCGAACAGCGGGGCCTTTTCCGGCGGAAACTGCGTCTTGTAGGCGGCAATCGCCGCCATCTTCTTCTCTTGCGTCGAACTGATGTCGTTGACGATCGAATTCTCCGCGGCCGGCGAGAGTAGCCGAAACGACAAGAAGTAGTGCATCTGTACCGCGATCGTGTGCGGCTCGAGCGAACCGAAATGCTCCGGCCATTTCGTCAGCCGCGAGTAGAACACGGCGGCCTCGGTGATGAGCATCGCCTGGTAGTGGTCCGGCGAGGCCGTCGGCGTGCCTCCGCCCAGGCCGAGGACCAGACGCGGGCGGTACTTCCGGAACTCCTTGGCCAGGGCGACGCGTGTCTCGAAGTCGTCGAACAATCGGCGGTTCGGAAGCGGAAGAGTCACCCGCACGGCCGCCCCGAGGATCTTGGCCGCCTGCTGCGCCTCGGCCAATCGCACTTCCGGCCCCGGAGAGCCGGGCGTCGGCTCGCCGTCCGTCAGGTCGATGATGCCCACCCGATACCCCTGCTCGGCCAGCCGCGCCACCGTCCCACCGCAGCCGATCTCCACGTCGTCGGGATGCGCGCCGACCGCGATAACATCAAGTTGCACTTCCATGTCCGCACGCCCCGCCAACCCAAGTGGAAATCTATCTCAGGTTCTCAAACATTCGTATTTCAGAATTGGAATTTGTTTCGGATTTCGAGCTTCGTATTTCGGATTTGGCCACCCCAACAACCGGCCACTCCTGAAAACCGGCTAGCTCGTCTTCACCGCCGCCACAACGAACGTCGGGTTGATCGCCTCGAAGCGAATCCGCTCAAGCTGATAGGTCCCCCGGGCGAAGTTCATCATCCAAATGTCGACATCGGGGCACAGTTGCCGGAGCAACGACTGCACGTTCGACAGGTTGTCGATGCTGCCCATGGTCGCCACCAACCGGCCGCCGACCTTGAGCCGCGAGTAAGCCAACTCGACGAGCCGGCTCAACTGCCGCCCCGTCCCGCCGACGAAGACGCAATCGGGATCGGGGAGCCCCTCCCAGGCGTCGGGAGCTCGACCCAGCACGGCCGTCAGGTTGGCAACGCCGAAGCGAGCGGCGTTCTGCTTGATCAAGCTGTAATCGTCCGGGTCCATCTCGATGGCGTAAACGTGTCCCGAATTCGCGATCTGGGCCGCCTCGATGGCCACCGATCCGCTGCCGGCCCCGACGTCCCAAACGACGCTCGACGGCCCGATGTCCAGCTCTGCAAGCGCCATTGAGCGGATCTCGCTCGGCGTGAGCAGGCCTCGTTTCGGTTTCGACTGCAGAAACGCGTCGTCCCGATTGCCGAACAAGCGGCGCCCGGCGGCGTCGCTGGGACGATCCGGAACGCTCGGCTTGTGAACCAGGATCATCACGTTCAGCGGGCCGAACTCCTGTTCCGCCAGTTCGGCCAGTTCGCCTTGCGTCACCCGCTCGTCGGGCGATCCCAGATTCTCGCAAACGTAACCGGTGAAGGAATCGAGCCCGTTTTCCAGCAGCGTCCTGGCCACCGCGTCGGGCGGCGAGACCTCGCTGGTGAACAGCCCGACCTTCTCGGCTCCCCGAATCTGTCCCAGCACCGCCTCGACGCTATGTCCGGCCAGATTCGTCAGAAAGGCCTCTTCCCAGCTTTCCTTGACCCGGGCAAAAGCAAGCTGCATGCTGCTCACGTGGGGGACGACCTCGAACCGCTCCTTGCCCAGTTTGTCGCAAAGGTAGCGGGCAACGCCGTAGAAGAGCGGGTCGCCTACGGCCAGCACCACCGTTCGCCGGCCGCCCTTCTCACGGAGCCGGGCCGCAATATCGTCGAGATTCGCCCCCACCGTCACCCGCTCGCCCTTGACGTCGGGCACCAGCGAGAGGCAGTGGGCCTCGCCGATCAGCAACTCCGCCTCGTTCACGAGCCGCCGGGCAGCATCCGTGACGCCGTCCAGGCCGTCCTCGCCGATACCAATAATCTGGATCTTCGTTTCAGCAGCCAATGCCAATTCCTTCCACTAAGGAACCACGAATCAACAAGTGTCGTTGTTCGCTCCGCGAACAAGCGTCTTCTTGGGGACTGTCCCGATTTTTGTGGCAGGATGCCGCAAAAATGGGACTGTCCCCTTCCGGCCGATCACGAGCACATAATTCCGTACACGCTCTCTTCTTGCAGAGCGAAAACCGACTATTCGCGACCGTAATAACCGCTCCCTCATGCCTGCCGCAAACCGACTGATTGTATGCTCCCTGCCGTGGTGCTGGCAACCCGGCTTGAAACGCGCCCACCGGTGGCAGTAGAACACCTTCTGGTCCTATCCCAGTCGTTTAACCCGCTGCCGTAGGCGAGGCCGTCCGCTTGCCTTGCGCTAGAAAACGAGAAACCACCCCATGCCCCGAGTCCTCATTACCCCCGCATACCTCCAGGGCGTCGAAGGCCGTCATTGTGAGATTCTCCGCGAGGCCGGATTGGACGTATGTTTTCCGGCTCCGGGGATGGATCTGCGCGACACCGGCCTGCTGATCGGGCAGCTTGCCGGCATCGACGCCGTGTTGGCCAGTATCGAGCCCTACACGGCCGAGGTTCTGGAAGCGTCGTCCCTGCGAGTCATCTCTCGCTGCGGGGTCGGCTACGATTCCGTCGACGTGGCCTCGGCAACACGGCTGGGCATACTCGTGGCCAATACGCCGGGCGTCAATAAGGAAGGCGTCGCCGAGCACGCGGTCGCCTTGATGCTTGCCGTGGCCCACGGTTTCCCACGTCGCGACCGCGAGATCCGCAGAGGCCTCTGGAATCGCCAGGCCATGCCCCGATTGGCCGGCCGAATCGTCGGCCTGGTCGGCCTCGGAGCGATCGGGCGCGAAACGGCCCTGCGATGCCGCGCCTTGGGCATGACCGTGATCGCCGCCGATCCGGCCGCCGACAAATCCTGGGCCGCGGAGAACGCGGTTTCACTCCTCGATATGGACTCGCTGCTCGAACAGGCCGACGTGGTGAGCCTGCACCTGCCGGCCACTCGCGAGACGGCCGGGCTGTTCGGCGCCATGGCCTTCGCCCGTATGAAGCCCGGAGCGATCTTCGTCAACACGGCCCGGGGAGGGCTGGTGGACGAGTCGGCGCTCGTCGATGCCCTGCGAAGCGGCAAGCTAGGGGGCGCGGGACTCGACGTATTCCAGCAGGAACCCTTGCCGCCCGACCATCCGCTGCTGGCCGTCGACAACGCTCTCCTCTGTCCTCACATGGGCGGGCTCGATCTGACCTCCCGCGAGGCAATGGCCAATCTCGCTGCCGAAAACATCGCCGAGCTTCATCTCGGACGCCGCCCCGAGAGGCGTCTGGTCAATGCGGAGTTGGCCCATGAGTGGACCTGGTAGTATTTGTCCACCTGTCTGAAAGTCCGTCACCCACGAACAACCTGGGTCGGCAGGCGCCGAAAGGACTACCGCCAATGAGGTTGCCGGGCCCCCGATATTCTCGGGATGAGCGCGCACAAGTCCCAGACCAAGACCCTCAAACCACCTTGGACGGCGACGGGGCAAACTGGTATCGTATAGCGAGTCGTCGTTCGTGGAGGCACTTGCTGATGAAGGTGAATGAGTTGGTCCGGCCCCAAGTAGCCGATTCTGCGGCAGGGCTGGCTGAGGTCGCAACCAATGTGCGTCGCTGCTACCATCTGACGGGAATTTCTGCGATCGCCGGGGTCGAAGACTATACGGAAGGGATCTATCACGGCGATCCCCAGGCCGACTATCACGAAGCGCAGCGGCGGCAACACGCCTACCTCCTCGATGAACTGAAGGCCGGTCCCGGGTTCCGGTTCCTGGAAATCGGCTGCGGTCTGGGGACCTTGATGTCGGCCGCCCGGGCTCGCGGGTGCGAAACAACGGGCGTAACGATTTCTGAAGATCAGCACGCCGTCTGCCGGGCCAAGGGGCTGGACGTCCTGCTGGCAGACTACCGGGCGTTGCCGAAGGAGTGGAGTGGGGTCTTCGACGGCATCGTCGTGAACGGCGCCCTGGAACATTTCTGCCAGCCGCGCGACGCCATCGGCGGCCGCCAGGACCCCATCTACGAAAACATGTTCCGCATCTTCTCGGAACTGCTCGATCCGGCCTCCCCGTCACGGCGCGTGGTGACCACGGCACTGCACTTCCGCGGATCGCCCGTGGCCCCCGTCAAGTTCCTGCGATCCCCCTTCTTGCAGTTGTTCGATCGGCGAGGGTTTCACTTCGCCATCCTGCACCGTGGCTACGGGGGATACTATCCGGTGGCCGGGCAGCTCGAGCGATGCGCCAGCCGGTTCTTCCGGATGGTCCGCGAGGTCGACGGCACACAAGACTACGGATTCACTGCCGAAGACTGGCTGAGAATGTTTCGCCGGGCCTTGAACCGAGGCTTTGGCATGGCGCTGTTTCGGCACTTCCTGCATGATCCCGTGCACTCCTTCTGGTTCGCGGCAAGCTTCCTGGGACCGGCGTCGCAACTGTGGCAATTCCGGGGCGATCCCACGCCGGTGCAGCATTTCCGGCATACCTGGGAGGCGGTTTCGTGTTGAGCACGACTCGGCACGCCTGACGGCGAGGCGCCACCTCACACCGACCGATGCCGCCGAAGCTCCTCGAGCACGCCCGCCATGTCGTCCGGCAGCGGCGCAACCACCTCGATCGTTTCGCCCGACTCCGGATGAGAGAACCGCAGCCGCCGGGCGTGCAGGGCCTGGCGTTCGAGCAGGACCTCCGCGTCTTCAGGATTGCCCGTGATCTCGCCGCGAGTGATCCGCGAGTGACCCCCGTACTGGCGATCGCACAGGATCGGGTGCCCGATATGGCACAGGTGCACGCGGATCTGGTGCGTCCTCCCCGTCTTGGGCAGGGCCCTGACGGCCGCAAATCCGGCGAACCGCTCGTCCACTTCGTAGAACGTCTCCGCCGGCTTGCTCTCGGGATCGTTGCGGCGGATGGCCATCTTCTCCCGCTGAGTGGGGTGCAAGCCGATGGGCTGCTCGATCACGTCGCGATCCCGCTCGGGGGCTCCCACCACGATTGCGTAGTACTCCTTCTCGATCCGGCGATCTTGAAACAGGACGGCCAGCTTGCTGTGGGCCAGATCGTGTTTGGCCACCAGGATCACCCCGCTCGTGTCCCGATCCAGACGGTGCACGATTCCGGGCCGCGTCGCCCCGCCCACCGAACTGAGCTGCCCCGCGAACCGATGCTGCAACGCCGACGCCAAAGTCCCGCTCCAGTTGCCCCGGGCAGGATGGACGACCATCGCGGGCGGCTTGTTCACCACCGCCAGCCAATCGTCTTCGTAGAGAACGTCGAGCGGAATGGCTTCCGGCGACGGAGCCTGGCGGGGAATCTCGGGCAAAACCGCCCGAACCGTCTGCCCCGGCTTGAGCCGATAGCTCGGCTTGCCGCCTCCGCCGTCCACCAGAACCCCGCCCGCCGAAATCACCCGCCGCAGATGCACCCGGCTGTAATCGGGAAAGTGGTGCACAAGGAACAGATCCAACCGCCAACCCGATTCCGCCGGTTCCACGATCAACTCGACGGGTTCTTCGGTAAGGCGATCAGGCATGGGACGTTCATCCCCGTTTCCGCTTCAACAACAGATCAAGGACCTGTTTCTGGCGGTAAGGCGGCAACAGAGAAGACAGCAGAGCATCTATTCAACCGGCTTCGTTTCGCTATCCGCCGGTTTGTCCCCCGTGGCGGCCGGCATGGCCGGGGCCTCGGTCGAATCGGGCTCAGGAGCGGCCTTCTCAGCACCTTCCGCCGGGGCGCCTTCGTCGGGCTTTTCCAACGCCGCGTCGATCTTCTTGGGAATGTCGTCGAAGAACTGCTTCGGGGTCCCGCCCACATCCAGGCCGCCCTCCGGCTTGTCGAACGGGATGTTCAGATTGTCGAGGCCCTGGGGTGAGGTGATGGCGGAACGCGGCTCCCAGGCCGCCAGCGCGTCGTAGAACTCCAGGGTGGAAGCCTGACTCAGCGCATCCAACCGAGCCTGGGCGGCCTTGGCAAACGCCCCCTCGGGCCAATTCTCGACGATCTTCTGATACTCCTCCTTGGCTCGTTCCAGATCCGCCTGAGACTGGCGAGTGCCCGCCATCGCTTCATAAGTCCTTGCCAAGCCGTAGGTTGCCCGCTCGCGAATCTCCGACTTGCTGGCATGCTCCAGAGCGAACGTGTACTTGTCCTGGGCCTTCTGGAACTGGTCGGCTGCCGTCGCCTTGGTCGCAAACAGGTCCTGGCAGCCGGAGGCCAGTTGCATATCGCCCGCAATGATGGCCGCCCACTGCGCGGCGATCGTCTTCGGATAGTCTTCGATGGTCTGGTCGAGTTGTGCTGTGTCATCCTTGCTGATCGCCGCAAACACCGAGTCCCAAGCCTTCGCCTCTTTCCCGGCCGACTGGGTCGACATCCACTTGTAACCAACAAGCCCCAACAACACCGCAACAAGGACCAGCAAAACCACGTTCAGATACGGTTTGACAGACTGGCCCGTCTGCGTCAGCCATTCAAGCAAGGCATTGTGCTGAAGCTCGTGGCGGCGTTCGCTTTTCATCGTGGAGATACCTGATGCAGGATGGTCGCCCGCCGTTCGGCGGCGAAGGAATGGCTGGAAAGGCAAGGCTGCGGAAACCGGCTCTCACCCTAGCGAGGTAGTGCTCCCGGTTTCCAGACAGTGAAGTATAGAGCCCCCTCAACAGGGCCGTCAAGATCGGCATGACCCCCTTCCCGAGAACTGCAAAGTAGCAGGCACGCTCCGCCGTGCCGTCCGCAAAGTAGCAGGCACGCTCCGCCGTGCCGTCCGCAAAGTAGCAGGCACGCTCCGCCGTGCCGTCCGCAGAACTGCCGCAAATCGCGATTTTCCGACAGCGGCGCCCGGAGAGTGCCTGCCACTTTTCTTGCCACAAGAGGACTTTGCAGTTCTCCTGTGACCCCCTTCCCGCGATGGTGCGGGTGGCTTACCATCCTAGATTCCACCTTGCCCGTTCGCGTACCGCCCCGCATCGACAGATGGATCTGAACCCCGCTCAAAAGGAAGCCGTCAAAACCACTCGCGGTCCGCTACTTGTCCTCGCCGGCGCGGGGACGGGAAAGACCCGGGTGGTGACGTTGCGGATCGCGGAGCTGATCAAGCGGGGTACGCGCCCTTCGCGAATTCTGGGGGTGACCTTCACCAACAAAGCGGCCGCCGAGATGCAGCACCGCGTCACGGCCGAACTGGGAAGACGCAAGAAGGACAAGCCGGAACTCTCCACCTTTCACAGCCTCTGCGTGCGGATTCTGCGCCGCCGGATCGCCCACCTCGGTTACCCCGCCCAGTTCGCCATCTACGACCGCGGCGATCAGGAGAGCATCGCTCGAAACGTCCTCCGCGACATCAAGGCGGCCGAGGCCACCCTCCGACCCGGCGACCTGCTTTACTTCATCGGCAACTGGAAGACCGCCTGCCTCCGTCCCGACGAGGCCGCCAATACGGCGACCAACGATCGCGAACACCTGGCCGCGATCGGCTATCGGCGCTACCAATCGGCACTCAAGGCGGCCGGCGCCGTCGATTTCGATGATTTGCTTCTCCTGACCGAAGAACTGTTCCGCCGTTTCCCGGAGGTTCGCCGGGAGGAGGCATCCCGTTTCGATCATCTGCTCGTCGACGAGTACCAGGACACCAACGGCAGCCAGTACCGAATCGTCCGAGCCCTGGCCGAATCACACCGCAATCTGTGCGTGGTGGGCGACGACGATCAGTCGATCTACGGTTGGCGCGGGGCCGAGGTCACGCACATCCTCAACTTCAAGAAAGATTGGCCCGATGCGAAGGTGGTGCGCCTGGAGACCAACTACCGCTCGACCCACGAGATCATTGCCTGGGCCAATACGCTGATCGCCTTCAACAAACACCGGCACGGCAAGATCCTCCGCGCCACGGTTCGCGGTGAGACCCCTCGCATCCTCCAGTTCGAGACGGCCGAAGAAGAGGCCGAGCAGGTCGTCGCCGACATCTTCTCCCGCATCCAGGACAGAGCCCGATCCGCCCGCGACATCGCCATTCTGTTTCGCACCAACGAGCAGCCCCGTCTCTTCGAGCAGGAGTTGCGCCGTGCCAACGTGCCCTATGTGCTCATCGGCGGGCAGTCGTTCTACGATCGCAAAGAGGTCCGCGATATCCTGGCCTACCTCAAAATGCTTCAGAATCCCCGCGACGAAGTCTCCCTGCTGCGCGTCGTCAACCTGCCGCCGCGAGGTATCGGCCAGTCCTCCGTCACCCACCTGATCGAAACCGCCGTGGCCGATAAACGCCCCATCTGGGACGTCCTCGCCGATACAACCATCGTTGACCGGCTCGCCCCGGCCGCTCGCAAGGGCATCGACCGGTTCTTGAAACTGGCCGAAAAGTATCGACGCGACCTCCTCCGCCGCCCCATCGCCGATCTTGTCCGCGCCCTGGTCGACGAGATCCGCTACCGCGACGAACTGGCCCGCATCTACCCGACCGTCGAGGAGCAGGAATCCCGTTGGCAGTCCGTCCAGGAGGTTGTCAACGCGGCCGCAGCCTACGACCAGCGTGCCGACCATCCCAGCCTGGCCGAGTTCCTCGACGAAGCCTCGCTCATGGGCAGCGACGAGAGCCCCGACAAGGAAAAGCAACTCCAACAAGACGCCGTGGCCCTGATGACCCTCCATGCCGCCAAGGGGCTCGAATTCCCCGAAGTCTACATGGTCGGCATGGAAGAAGGCGTCCTGCCCCACCGGCGTTCCCTCAATCCCGCGGCCGAGACGATCGACGAAGAAAGGCGACTGTGCTACGTCGGCGTCACCCGGGCCCAACGCCGTCTGACGCTGACCTTGCCGCTGAGCCGCAAGAAATGGGGCAAGGATCGCCCCACCGTTCCCAGCCGCTTTCTCTATGAAGTGACCGGCCAGGCCGACAACCCCAACTACGCCAACACGGTCAAGCTCGCCTCGCAACTCGACAAACTCCACGATCCCCGCGCCGCCGTCTCGGCCAAGAGCAATGCCCAGAAGAAAAAAGCCGCCGGGAAAGAAGGAACCGCAGGGGCCCGGTCCAAGCGACCAAACGCAAAAAAGCCAGCGAAGCAGGCGGCACCACGAAAACGCCCGCGTTGACCTGCGAATCGGCACGACATCGACCGTCATTCCCGCGCAGACGGGAATCCAGTGCCGTTTTCGGATCCGCCCCAACGAGGCCGGCGGCAACGGAGACGCTACCAGCGATCCCCGGCACGGATTCAGTTTCTCCATCCGCCACATGCTGTTCTGGATGCTGGCCGCTGTGCCCATTCTCACGCTGGGACAACGTCTCAGCCCATTCGACCTCGGCTACCTCGACCTGATCACCTGGTTCCGGCTGCTCTTCGTCGCCGCCTGCCTGAGCGTCGTCCCGCTCCTGGTCGTCGTCACCGTGTTTGCCGACCGGCGCTACGTCTGGCCGATGATCCCGTTGTGCATCCTGCTCACGGGCGCAATCGGCGGCCTCTTGACGCTGATCGTCGACCGCAGTTGGGTCGCACCACCCGCCTTGAGACGCACCTGGCAAGACTGGCTCCTCGCCGACCTGACGGGTGCGGTAGCTCCATTCGATAGAATTACGCGGCTATTTGATGGGATTGTTTGGCTGTTGTCCTGTTAGTGGCGAGCATTGGTCGAGGTTGGGTCTTCAAGTATTGGCGGTAGACGGTTTCCCAG
>JAAYAY010000337.1 GCA_012719125.1 Planctomycetaceae bacterium
CTATGCCGAGCGATCCCGATCCGATTCCCGTCGGTTCACGGGGAACCGTGATGGCCGTCTCCAATCACGTGACGGGCGGCGAACGTTGGCTGCAAGTTGACGTCGCGTGGGACAGCGGACGGACGCTGATGTTGGTAATCCCCCCGGACCGAGTTCGGGTGCTAAACTCGGCTTGTTGATCATTCCCGGATCTCACTCGTGGAAGCTCTCTTCCCGGGTTGGTCTTCGGAGGGATGTTCGAAAGGTCTCCGGCCACCGCGCCATTCGAATTAGTCGTCGACTTTTTCTAGGATCTGCTGCTCGCGTCGTGAATGAGCTTTCTGTGGCAACCAATGTGGCCAAGTAGGATCCTGGAGCTTGGCGAGGTAAGCCTCCGCCCAGTGGAAAAAGTCGGGGCCGACATTGCAGCAATCGACACAATCCTGGAAGTGTTGTTTCGCCATATCTCGGTTGCCGTCCATGTAAAGGTACTTATGGGCTATCACGTAGTGAGCAAGTGATCGGTTGTGGCCGGATTCAGTCGCCTCCGCCAACAGCCTGTCAGGACTCCATTGACCCGCGAACAGCTTGAGTGGGTATGTCTCATTCCAACATAGATTCTCACCGTCCGCCAACATCTTCTCCCATTCTCTCGTGGCCTCTTCACGTCCTCCGCATGTGTAGAGGTACAGCTGCGTCCATAGCCGCTCTATGGCAGGTACATCTTCTTGCGCATTGTAGTCCCGGCACCAATCTGCGATGGCCTGTCGGGCTTCGTCTGTCTGGCACGCTTCCATTCTGCTACAAAGAAACGACGAATCGGACGCCTCGGCGGGACCGACGGGACTTCCTGTTCGGAAGTGGTAAGCGCCGTTAATGACTCTTGCCGAGTAGCCAGCGCCACCATCCAACGCGCGCTGCAGCATGGCGATCGCTTCGTTGGCGTGTTTCAAATCAGTGGCATAGTAGGCGGCCAGTTCGTGAAAGCAACTGCGGGCGGGAAAGCTCGCCTTAACGTATTCCGCGGTTTCCCCCGCCTTCTGCAGCCAGTCTGTGTTCGCAACCTGGTCACGTTCCAATATCTTGGCGACACACAACTGCGCCAACAACTCGGTGCGCGCCACACTCGAGACGTTCGGCAACGACTTCCGCACGGCTCCCGCATATTCGCTGGCTTCCTTGGCCTGCTCAAGGCTGGTTTTGTCCCACGCATAATGTAGCTTGGCCTTCGCAAACATCCCTTTCGCCAAAGCCCAAGAGGGCTGCCGCTCGACCAGGTCGCTAAGGCTCTCTACGGAAGACGAAGGATGGAAGATCGATCCGCCAACGGCCTTGAAGAGTACGTCGAAGTCATCGGTTGCAGGCATGTGCTCCAGCAACAAGTTGGTCGCCATGAATTTCTCGAGCATGCCCGCGTCGAAGTATGCATCCGCAAGCATCCCGTGAGCGGCTACGTTCTGAGGTTCCGCCGCGCCAACACCTTCGAGCAACACGATTGCCTCCTGTGAACGCCCGTCGCTCTGCAAGGCAAGCGCTCGCAACATGTTGCCCCACGTGCGGTACTTCTCTGGTAACAGTGCGATCTTCTCCTCCGTGGCCACATGATTACCGGCCATCGCTTCCGAGATCGCTTCACGGAGAAATGCATCGCCAAGTTCGCTCATCGCTGCCTCTAACTCTGCAGTCTTGGCCTCTAAGAGCCGCCTCTCGCGATACTGGCCAACCGCGAAGTAGGTGCTCACGACAAACCCAGCGAAGAGTGCCAACACTACAAGACCTGTCGCGGCGAACAACGTACGATTACGTGACGCCAACTTCCGCATTCGGTACAGTCTGGACGGCGCGCGGGCTTCGATCATTTCTCCCTTCAAATAGCGTTCAACGTCCGCCGCCAGCGCGCCGGCTGTTTCGTAACGAAGGTCGCGTTCCTTGGAGAGGGCCTTCATTACCAGCCAATCCAGTTCACCACGCAGCATTGAGAAGAGGCTCCCGGGCTCCGTGTTACAGCGGTCGAGGCTGACCGATGGGGCGCTCTTGGCCGCGCTTAGACGCATGCTTGGCTTGGGTGGCTCCTCTTCACGGATGATGCGCATGACTTCGTCCAACGCAGCCGACTTCAATCGTTCGCGGTCGAAGGGTGTGAGCCCGGTGAGGAGTTCATAGAGCAGCACGCCCAGCGAGTAAACGTCGCTACGCGTATCAATATCTAGTTGGTTGAATTGTGCCTGTTCGGGACTCATGTATTCCAGCGTCCCGACGACCTGGCCGAATTGTGTGAACAGGGTATTCTCGGTCAGTTGCTGTCCTACCGCCTTGGCTAGGCCGAAATCGATGACTTTGATCACCGGCCGGCTGTCGTAGCGAGCCACCAGGACATTGGACGGTTTTAGATCACGGTGGATGACCCCCTTCTGATGAGCGTGCTGCACGGCTCGACAAACAGAGGCAAACAGTTCGAGTCGATCGCGCGGCATCAAACGGTGGTCGTCACAGTACTTCGTGATCGGAACTCCTTTTACAAGTTCCATGACGAAATACGGCCGGCCACTGTCCGTAGTTCCTGCGTCCAGAACCTTCGCGATGTTCGGGTGATCCATCAAGGCCAACGCTTGACGTTCCGCCTCGAACCTCGCGATCACCTGTTTCGAGTCCATACCGGGCTTGATGATCTTGAGGGCAACTCGCCGTTTTACGGGCTCCTTTTGTTCGGTCATGTACACTACACCCATGCCACCTTCGCCAATTTGTTGGAGCAACTTATAGCGACCAATGACCGTGCCGGGGCATTCGCTTATGGGCTGGTCGATTGTCGGCGGCGGCGTGACTGCAGGTGCTGCCATGAAAGTTCCAAGATTGGCCACCGCTGAAAGCAGGCTTTCAACCTCTGCCCGCAGTTCGGCATTGTCTCCACAGGCAGTGGTGAGGAATTTCTCACGGTCGGCTGCCGACTCAATTGTGACGGCTTGGCCGAAGACCTCTTTGGCGTCTGGGCACGATGCGGTCATGGCTTTTCTCCCGAACAACTGCTTCCCGTACCCATGCGACGTTCAGGCCTTCTTCAGTGCCAGAAATCTGGAAATTCCGTGAAAACAGCTTCAGCGGTCGGCTGGGAGCTCCTCCCCGCGAACCTGACGGTAGAGCCACGCTTTGGCGTAAGCCCAATCACGGAAAGCTGTTCGGCGCGAGATGCCGAGCAGTTCCGCCGCCTGCTCGATGCTCATTCCGGTGAAGTAGTGGAGCTTGACGAGCCTGGCTGCCTGTCCATCCTTGTGCTGCAGGGCCTCAATCGCGTCGTTGATTTCCAGAAGCTCGCCGGGTGGAATCTCCACGGCCAGCATGGCGTCGTCCAAATCCTGGCGATCCCGGTTGCCTCCGCGCATCAGCCTCTGCTTCCGGCGTGCATTCTCGACCAGAATCCGCCGCATTGCCTCGGCCGCAGCAGCAAAGAAGTGTCGCCGGCTATCCCAATGTTGAGCCTTATCCACATCCACAAGACGGAGGTATGCCTCATGAACAAGCGCCGTTGCCTGCAGCGTCTGACCTGCCTTCTCCTGGGCCAATCTATGGGCCGCCAGCCGACGCAATTCCTCGTATACCAGCGGCAAAAGTTGATCAGCGGCATGAGGATCGCCTTGTTCGATTTCCGAGAGGATTTGGGTGACGTCACTCAAGGCCGGTTCTCCCAGATTCACCTTGCTGGGGCAGTGTAGCATCAGCGGTCGAAAATTCCCAGCATCCAGACGACAACCGTACGATTCACTACTTCGCAGTGCAATATGACGCCCGCGGCGCGCCGAATGATCACTACAAGGCACAAGTCGCCCTCGATCATTGACCTTTTTTGGCCCCATCGCTAGAATCGACCCCACTATTGGCGGGGGCCGCTCCAGACTGACCCAGGAATTTCCGCACGATTCGCTGTCTCAACCCATAATGAGGAGCCACAAACATGTGGCAGCCAGCGTCCCGCGATCCACTCCCGACGGGCGTCCAGGAAGGGACATACCCTTGATGACCTGCTGCGTGGGCGAAGTGTTCCTTCGGAGGATCTGCCGCGACTTTTACAAGTGTTCGAGCAAGTGTGCCAGGCAATTGGCTATGCTCACAGCAAGGGCGTGATTCACCGCGACCTGAAGCCATTGAACATTATGGTGGGAGCCTTTGGAGAGGTCCAGGTAATGGACTGGGGGCTGGGTAAAGTGCTGCCAAACCGAGAAATCGGTCCACAGCACAAGCCAGAAGAGTTGGCGCCCCTTGTGAGCGTGGTAGAAACAGATCGGGCCGCGGTTGGGGACGGGGCCACGCAGGTAGGCTCGGTGCTCGGAACGTATGCCTACATGCCACCGGAACAGGCATTAGGAGATTTGGGTCGCGTGGATCGGCGGAGCGACGTGTTCGGACTGGGGGCGATTCTGTGCGAAATTCTGACGGGTTGTCCACCATATCAAGGCACGGCGACCGAGATTAAGGCACGGGCACAATTGGGGGATATTGGTCCGGCATACGAGCGTCTCCACAGATGTGGTGAGGACCAAGCCATTGCGTCGCTTGCGCAACGGTGCTTGAGAAAGGAGCAGTATGACCGTCCTGCAGATGGAAAAGCCGTGGCCCTCGAAATGGCGTTGTACCACACAGAAGTACGAGAGCGATTGCAGCGGGCCGAAATCGAGCGAGCGACGGCTGAAGCGGAGGCAGGGCGTGTGGCCGCAGAGGCGCGTGAGGAACAGGTGCGGCTGGTCGCAAAGTCCGAACGACGGGCACGGCGACTGGCCTGGGGCTTGGCAGCGGCACTTACGATGGGCTTGTTGGGTACCGGTTACTTCCTGATACTGTGGCGTCAAAAGGCGATTCATGCTGACGTTGCCCGAGCGGAAGCGGTAGCCGTTGGGGAAGATCTGAAGAGGCTGACATACGCACATGAGATCGGACTGGCGCAGGCAGAGTGGGATGCTGACAACGCGCGAAATGCTTGGTTCTACCTGGAGTCTGCCGCCTCGGAGTTGCGAGGGTGGGAGCATCGTTACCTGCGTCACTTGTTCAGCCGAAACCAGCTGACGCTCCCAGGGCACACGGATGCAGTCAGAGCGGTGGCGTTTCGTCCGGATGGGAAGTATTTGGCCAGCGCCAGCACGGACAAAATGGTGAAGGTCTGGGACTCGCAGACGGGGCGTTTGTTCAAAAGCCTTCGCCACACCGCGGTGGTAACGAGCGTAGCATTTAGTCCGAACGGCAAGTTCTTGGCAACAGGCATAGCAGGTCGTTACAGCGACTCAACACCTGCCGACCAATGGGGTGGAAATGTAGTGTTATGGAATGCCGAGAGCTTTGCCGAAATCAAGCGTCTCGGGCCTCTGACGGATGACGTCTGGAGCTTGGCGTTTGATTCAGAAAGCGCGCACCTTGCTGCCGGAATGGGGCGTTGGGGCGCATCGGCGTCGGGTGAGATCAAGATATGGGACACGGCAACGTGGCAAGAGCTTGAGACTCTCAAGGGGCATGAGAGAGTGGTTCTGGGTGTGGCCTTCGGCAAGAGTGGCCTCCTGGCCTCCGGAAGCATGGACGGGACGGTGAGGATCTGGGACATCACAAATCGTGGACAGGTCGCCTCGCCTCTCAAAATCAACCGAACTTCAGACCTACCGCCTGCCCTTGAAGGCGGACAAAACCAGTTGGTTTGTCAGTGACAGTGTTAATCGGTACCAGTTTGTCACCTATTCGGTACTACCCTTGACACCGGCCGGTGGCAACCGGCGTGCACTCGAACGGATGTGGCGAAGCTGCCTTTCAAAAAATCTGTCTTGA
>JAAYAY010000338.1 GCA_012719125.1 Planctomycetaceae bacterium
AATCCAGAAGCCGATCCTTCGGCCATGATCCACCTCCTTGTGAACAAAATGCCTTTGGTGGATCATGGCCTTTTTCGTAAACTATGTCACGAGCACTTACCCTCCCCAAAATCCGTGACGGTCAGCGAAATGCGGGGCGAGATAGGGTTTTCTAAGTGGATGTGGTGATTGGGGTTAGGGCGATTGGCCGGGGCGTAAGTTGGGGTCGCTGGATTGGGGGGTGTTGCAGAATTCAGAGCAAGTGAGAGGGGGAGAGAAAAGAAAACAGGTTCATCCGGCCGAAGCGTATGTCGGCGAGGAAACTGGCGTAACCGCTGTCTGGCTTACCTTTTCCGCCGATCGTGAGAAACTACCATGGATGTTCGGACCTACAACCAGGAGGCATGGGACAGGCTGGTCGAAAGAGGAAACCGCTGGACGGTTCCGGTTACCAGCGACGACGTCCAGCGTGCCAAGCGAGGCGACTGGCAGATTGTTTTGACGCCGACGAAGCCCGTTTCGCGGACGTGGTTTCCCGAGCTACCGGGCACGGACACCCTTTTGCCTCGCTTCCGCCGGAGGTCAACAAGGCCCGATACTGGCCGCCGCTGGAGCCAAGGTGACAGTCCTGGACGCTTCCCCCCGGCAGCTCGAACAGGACCGAGCGGTTGCCGAGAGGGACGGGTTGGAACTGGAGACCGTTGAGGGCGACATGGCCGATCTGTCCATGTTTGCGGAGGCGACCTTCGCTCTGATTATACACCCCTGCTCCAACTGCTTTGTGCCCGACGTTCGCCCCGTGTGGCGCGAGTGCTATCGCGTTCTGCGGCCGGGCGGCATTCTGCTGGCAGGTTTACTGTCTCAGCGCCGCAGGCAACCGTCCCCACATCACCTGGAACATGGCCGCCGGTATGGTCACGGTCGCAACGGGCGGATCGCCGACCGTGAGCAGCGGCACTTTTTGCCAGTACAGCGTGGCCTGACCCAGGCCCTTGAATTCGGTCCACGGGATCAGAGCCATCTTCCTCCAGATCGCCACGTACAGTCCCTCGTTGGCCGCACCCAACGTGACACACCGCTTGTACGTCACCGCACCGATCTGGATCGTCTGCCGCTCTGCGATCTGCCCGGTGAGCGGGCCTAGCGTGCCGTAGGCATCCGCCAGTGCTCCCCAACCGCCCTTGGTTCCGCCAAGTTGCTTCACGAGGAACAGAATCGCCAAGACCAGCCCGGCGACGAAGCCGCCCACCAGCACGACACCCACTCCAATCAACAGCACGATCCAGGTGACGCTCATCGTTGTACCTCAGTGTTGTCAGCCTCGTCCTTCGGCAACCGCATCGTTGCTCTCTCGGGCGGCTACTCCAGCTTAATCAAGACCCCGTGTCCCGCCAGTAGCCAGTGCCCGTTCTCTTCGTCCAGCGGCAGGATCGGGAAGAGGTCCGGCGAGTGGACAAAGGGCTGAATGCCGGCCGGCGGGGCCGCGTCGTCTGCCGCCAGCACTCCGCACAAACCGACGATGAGACAAATGGAACAAATCAGCCGCCTTATGAGTGGGAATGTCATCTCTCGGTGCTGCGGTTAGCAGCCCGTTGAAAGAGTCATGTTTCTTCAAGCATCACTTCCCAGCCCCAGCGCCTCTTCCATGTGCTCCAGGCCGAGTCGTTCGATCATGCGGCCGATTCGCTCCTTCGGTTTGGCGTTGTCTCCAAGTCTTACGCTTCGCCCATCTTCCACTTCGCGTGGTCGGCCACATACAACCGGGCGACTTCTTCATACGTTCCTTCTTGTATTGCAAGGTCCAGGTCGGACTGGATGAACGCCTCGATCTCCTTTCGTGAAGAATACAGGATCTCGTCCCACATTTCACGGAAGATCGTCAGTCTCTCCGGATCGTCGGCGGACGCCGAGTATTGGGTGGCGACCAGGCAATCGGTGAAGACGTCCTCGGGGGTGGCCGCCGGGCGATCCAGCATGTAGTCCGAAACCATGTCGGCAACGGCCTCCCAGTAGAATACCGCCCGATACGGTCTGGCTTCCGAACAGAACGTCTTCGTCCAGGCTTGGTTGCTGTCGCACCAGTCGATGAGGTGCCCGAGTCGTCGCCAGACGACCTTCAACCGTTCTTCCAGGTTCGCTGGGAGATTTGCGCGAGCCTTGAAGCTGGTCGAAGACTTCTGCTTCTTGCTTGACTTCTTCGGCATGGTACTCACTCGGCGGGAGGGGAGGCGGGTACCGGTGAGTCTAGCAGGTGGGGAAGCCGGAAGAAAGCTTTTTGTCGTCTTTAGAGTCTCTTCTCGGGACTTGTGCGCATGGTGCGCGCATGTTTGTGAAGGTTGGGTTGCGGGCCTGTCCCGCTTGTGGGGAATTCACGCTTGGTCATGGAGGCGTACCGAAATCAGTGTTTGTCCGGCAGTTGGGCCGTGCCTTCCGGGTTTCATCCACTGGATGCCCCGGCCCTGGATGCGGCTCTGGCGGCCGGCTCGGCGTTGTATGGCCGGTGTCCCAATGCGGGACAAGCCCGCGACCCAACCTTCACAAACATGTGCGTACCATGCGTACAAATCCAGCACAAAGTCACTGAATAGTGCAACATCGCTCTTGACGTGATTTGGTCTTGCTGCAATAAGTCGCGGACTATGAGCGACGGACGGCATGTGGCAGCGGAAGACACCGTTTGTAGCCACGCCACGTAATGACGGTGACCGCTCCGTCTGTCTCGTTGGTTCCCGGTCTCACACTGCGCAAACGCAATGAATCCTCGAAGCGCCTACCCGCGTGACCTCATTTTCGTGGTGAGTCTCTGCGTTTGCGCAGGACTCATGGCATATCCGGCCCAGGCTCAGCAGGCTGCCGGCGGATTGGGCGTCAGAAGCGTGGCGATGCCGCCTCAGCGGCTGCCGATCTGGGGCCCTTCCCGCCAAGACGGCACCGGCCAGCCCGCGGTCGACTCGGTTTCCACGTCGTCGGCGCAAACGGCCGGTTCGCTCGGGGCGTCGGGCAGTTTGGGCGGCGGATCGGCCAGGGGCGTCGTGGCTGCGCCCGTCTCGGGGAAGGTGGGAAGCCTGCACGCTCCGTACTCCGAGGAATATGGGCTGCCGCTCGAACCGGTCGTCACAGAGGGCCCTGGGAACGATCTGGTGGTGGTCGTGCCGCCCCTCCAGCCGGGCACTCCGCTTGCTCCGCCCTACCGGTCGCGCCTTTGGCTCGACTTCGAGTATCTCATGTGGTGGCTCGAAGGAAGCCGGACGCCGCCGCTGGTCACCAGCGGGATCGGCGGATCCGTGGGCATCCTGGGCGAGACCGGCACCGACGTCCTCTTTCCGACGAGCCTGTTGAATTCCGATATGCGATCCGGGTTTCGCGCCGGGGCCACTTACTGGTTCGACAACGAGCGGCAGATCGGTATCGACGGAGATTACCTGATCATGCTGGAAGAGAGCGAGCATTTCTCCATTTCGAGCGACGGCAATCCGGTGCTCGCTCGGCCATATTTTGACGTAGTCGCCGGCCACGAAGACTCGCACGTGTTTGCCTTTCCGGACGCGGCGATCGGCACGATTGCCATTTCGTCGGACAGTTGCTTTCAGGCGGCGGGCATCTGCTTGCGCAAGGCGATCCTCGAAACCAACGACGTCGTGCTTCCTGGAGACGACGGGGCCGGTTCCCGCGTGGACTGGGTTGTGGGCTACCGGTTCGTGCAGCTCGACGAGGGACTGACGATCAACGAATCGTTTGAAGCGGCCGGTCCGACCCGCTTCGATCTCCACGACTCGTTCGACGCCGAGAATACGTTTCACGGAGTCAATCTCGGCATGCTGGCCGAGATGCGCTGCTGGGGGTTCTCGTTGGAACTGGCGATGCTGCTCGCCTTGGGCCACTCTTCCGCCGACGTCGTCATCGACGGGACGACGACAACGACGGCCGGCGGCGCACCGGCGGTGTCCGACGGTGGGCTCCTCGCACTGGCCACGAACTCCGGCTCTTACACCCAGAACAACCTGGCCGCGATTCCCGAACTCGGCGTCACGCTGGGTTACAACATCACGCAGCGGCTCCGCGCCACCCTCGGCTACAGCTTCATCTACTGGAGCCGGGTGGCCAGGCCGGGAGAGCAGATCGACCGCAACCTCAACCCGAGCTATTTTCCCGACAACGGTCCGCCCGCCGGGGCTCCCCTGCCCGAGTTTGTCTTCATGACCTCCGACATGTGGATCCAGGGGATCGATTTCGGAGTGGACTTCCGCTTCTGACCGCCTCCTGCGTCCTTGCGCGACGCGGCGGGCGGCGTGTCAGTCCCAGTCGCCCAGGGCCTTCAGCACGAAGTCGATGTTTCGGGCGATCGATTTGCTGTCGTCGCCTCCCGCTTCCGACCGGGCCTTGACGAAGGAGAAGTCGCGAAGCTCGCAGGCGAATTCGTCGTTGACCAGGCTCACCGAGTTGAATTCCGCCGTGAGAAGGTCGTCGAGCGCCGAGTCGTGGAGCACGGCGTCGTCGTCTCCGCCTCCGGAGCGGACCAGCAGCCGGCTCGTCGAGTCGGCCGAGTAGACGGCACTCCACTGGTCCAGGCTCACGTGGTAGCCGTCGGTGGCCGGCAGGAATTCAAACGCCTCGTCGCGGCTCGTCCCGGTGACGGTGACTTCCCTCCCTCGCCGGGCGACCTGGATTACTTCGCCCAGCCGGATCCAATAGGCGGCTTCGGCGTCTCCCGCCCGCTCTTCGGCCCGGGCCATCTGCTCCCGCAGCCCGTGCTGCCAGCCGTAGGTGGTCGCGCTGGTGCGGATCGTGGAGCCCAGAAAGCTGCCGATCGACATCGACGTCGGGCGGAGCCAGCCGGTGTAGAGCCCGCTCGCCTGGCCCTCCTGGTTCGCCCCCAGTGTCACGGTCGTCGCCAGTTCTTCTCCCACCTGGCACGCGGCCGGCTGCCTCGCCTCGATCCGGTATTCGCCGGCCCGCAGCCCTTCGAACCGGTAACGTCCCTGGTCGTCGGTGATCGTGTTGATCTCCACCATACCGCGCCGGTCCGTGTCGTCGATCGCCGTGAGCGTCACGAAGACTCCCGGCAGCGGCAGTTCGACGGGCTGGAAGCGGCTGTCGGCGTTGCGGGCGTACACGTAGCCGGTCACGGCGGCATTCATGCCCACGTCGATTCTCACCACCGCCTCGTGTTCCGAAAGGGCCCCGTCCTCGTCGCGAATCGTGTAGTTGAAGGTGACCGTGCCCGAAAAACCATCAGGCCCCACGTAGACAAACGAACCGTCGGGCCTCCGCTCGGCCAACTGTCCCACGCTCGGGTCGCCCCAGGAGTCGACGACAATCCGGTCGCCGCCGGGATCCGAATCGTTCGCCAGCACGCCTTCCGCCGCATTGACGTCAAGGACGCCGACGCCGTCGAAGACGTAGTAGTCGCCGTTGGCCACCGGCGGAGCGTTCTTAACCACCAGGTCGAACGTCACGGTCGCCTTGTCTCCGTCGCTGTCGGTAACCGTCACCGTGACCACCTGGGTCGCATCGGGACCGTCTTCCGGCACGAATGACCAGCTCCACGTGCCGTCGCCACGGCAGGCCACCGTGCCCACCGAGGCCGCAAACACCAACGTGTCGTCGCCCGGTTCGGCATAAGTGCCGGTGTTGGCGGCAGCCTGACCCTCCAGGACCTCGACCTCCGTCTGGTCGACAGCCAGCGAGGGAGCCACGTTCGCGACCGCCAGCTCGAAGGTCACCGCGGCCTGGCCGCCGTCCTTGTCGGTGATCGTCACCGTGACGGTTCCCGAATCGTCGGGCCCGTCGGTCGTCTGCAGCGACCAGCTCCACGTGCCGTTGCCGCCGTCGACGACCGTGCCGACGGAAGCGGCGAAGGCCAGGGCATCGTCGCCCGGGTCCTGGTAGGTGCCGGTGTTCGTCGCCACCTCGCCCTCGTCCACCGCCACCGATCCCTCGTTCACCGCTGCCGACGGAGCCACGTTTTCGACCACCAGGTCGAAGCTGGTCGAACTCGAGCCGCCGTCGCTGTCGGTCGCCTTGATCGTCACCAATTGCGACTGAAGCGGGCCATCGGTCGTGTCGAACGACCAACTCCATTTGCCGGCCCCCTCGTCGACAATCTCGCCAACCGAGGCCTCAAGCGTGACCGCGTCGGCGCCCGGATCGTTGTAGGCTCCCGTGTTGACCGCGGTCTGGCCTTCTTCGACCGTCACCGATTCCTCGTCGACGGTCACCACGGGCGGAACGTTCTCCACGGTCACGCTGAAGGTGACCGTGCCGGCGGCGCCGTCCTTATCGGTTGCGGTGACCGTCACGACCGCAAAATCCTCCGGATTGTCGATGGTCCCCGAAGACCAGGTCCACGTGCCGTCGCCGTTGTCCTGGATGGTGCCGGCAGAGACATCCAGGTCGACGTCGTCGCCGCCCGGATCGCTGTAGGTGCCCGTGTTCGCCGCCGCCACCCCTTCCTGCACCGCCACCGACTGGTGATCCACCGCGACCAGCGGCGCGACGTTCACGATCTGGATGGTCGCGTGGACGGTCTGGCTCTGCGCGCCTTCGTCGTCGCGGCTGCGGAAAGAAACCGTTCTGGAGCCGGGACCGTCGAGCCCCTCGGCCGAGAAGACGGGGTTCTGGACGTTCTCGTCGCCGCGTTCGGCATCCTCGCCCGTCTCGCCGAACTGTCCGTCGCCGTCCAGGTCCCACTCGTAGACCAGGCTCGCCTGATCGCCAGGGGCGTCGGTGGCCGATCCGGAGAGCGTCACCGTGCCGGCTTCGTCGACCTCGTAGGGGCCGCCTGCGTCAACCACCGGAGGCCGGTTTTCAACCGTCAGGGCAAACTCCTCCGTGGTCGAGTTTCCCTGCTCGTCGGTCACCGTCACCACCAGCGCGTAGGATCCGTCGTCATCGTAGAGGTGGCTGGCGACGATCCACCCGGCCGTCGGCGGCCCCTGCTGATCGACGTGGGCCTGGCCCGAGGCGTTCGCCGAGTTGTCGCCCCAATCGATCTGGTACGTGAACGGTCCCACGCTGTCGGGATCGAAGAACGTGGCGATCTGGCCGAAATCGATCAACCCTTCGGGCTGCGTGAGGTCACCGAGGCCGGCCAAAGTCGGCGCCTGGCCCTCCGCCTGGGCCATGGCCGCAAGGGCAACCGGAGCCGGCGCGGAGTCGGCGCCTTCTTCCAGCGGGCCAACGAAGAGCCTGCCGGATCGGGCATCTCTCCGCGCCATGAGACGGACGCCCTCGCTCGACGAGCCGTCGCCTCCATCGGCAGACTGTTTGCGGGCGACGCCGGTTGAGGCCACGTATTGCTCAAAAGTCAGCGGGCCGACGAACTCGCTTCGCACTTGAACCTTCATCGCCACAGGGTTCGACGCCTGGTACTCCGCCAGCGTCAAGGGGCCGACAAAACCCTTTGCCGTCTGGACCGCGGTGGAGGCCTCGCCGGCCACCGGATCGACGTTGTTCACCGTCACTTGGAAAGTTCTCGTTCCCACCCCGCCGTCGTTGTCGGTGACCGTTACGGTCACCGTGTAGGGCGACCCGTCCGCCTTCTCGTCGGCATAGATGTGGCTGCCTGAAACGGTGCGAGCGGCTGGATTGACGCTGCCGGCCTCGGCCGCCGTCCCATCGCCCCAGTTGATCAGGGCCGTGTGGGTGTCGAGCGTGCCCGCGTCGGTGAAGGCGGCCGGACCGAGCGTGAAAACGTCGCCTTCGTTCACGGCCGTATCGGCAATCGCCTCCAGCACCGGCGCGGCGTTGCTCACGGTCACCTGGAAGGTCCCCGTTCCGACCCCGCCGTCGTTGTCGGTGACCGTCACGGTCACCGTGTAGGGCGACCCTTCCTCGTCCGGATAGACATGGCTGCCCGAGACGGTCCCGGCGCCTTGGTCGACAACTCCCACTACGGGTTGCGTCCCGTCGCCCCAGTCGATCAGGGCCGTGTGGGTGTCGAGCGAGCCTGCGTCGGCAAACCGCGCCAGAGCCTTGTCCAGCGACTCTCCTTCCGAAATCGTCTGGGATCCGATGGGTGTCACTTGCGGGTCGGCGTTGCCGACGGCGATCTCGAAGGTCCCGTTCGCGGCGCCGCCGTCGTCGTCGGTGACCGTCACGGTCACCGTGTAGGGCGCGCCGCCGGCCTTCTCGTCGGCATAGACGTGGCTGCCTGAAACGGTGCGGGCGACTTGATTGACCGTGCCGGGCTCGGCCGGCGTTCCGTCGCCCCAGTCGATCAGGGCCGTGTGGGTGTCACCCGTTCCCGGGTCGGCAAAACCGGCCACAACCATGCTGAAAGTCTGCCCTTCGAGAATCTCCTGCGGTTCGACGGGCGTTACCTGCGGATTGGCGTTGCCCACCGTCACCTGGAAAGTCCCCGTTCCGACCCCGCCGTCGTCGTCGGTGACCGTCACGGTCACCGTGTAGGGAATCACATTTCCCGTGTCGTCCTTCTTTTCGTCGCCGTACGCGTGGCTCCCCGAAACCGTGCGGGCTTCGGGATCGACGACCGCGGCTTCGGCCGGCGTTCCATCACCCCAATCGATCAGCGCTACGTGCGTGTCGCCGGCGCCTGCGTCGGTAAACGTGATCGGACCGAAGGTAAAATCTCCGCCTTCCTGGACGGCGGCATTGGCAATTGGAGCCAGCACCGGCGCGACGTTGCTGACCTCGACGGTCTTGTCGGCGGCGGTGCTGCCGCCGTCGGCGTCGGCAACGGTCACCCGCACGGTGTAAATCTCGGTCGGCGAAGCGCCGCCGGCGGAGTTCGGGCCGTCGTCGGCGTAGGTGTGAGGAATCGTGAACTCCTTCACCCCGGCCGCCAACTCGACGACCGTGTCGTCCGTGCCGTCGCCCCAAGTGACCGTCACCGTGTGCGCATCCTGGCTGGCGTCCTCAAAGGTGCCGTGGACCGACGCCGCCTCGCCCTCGTTGACCGGCGCGATGTCGTCGACTACCAGGTCGCGGGGCGCCGCGTTGTTCACAACCACCGTCATGAAACGGTCGGGCGAAAAGCCGCCGTGGTCGTCGTTCAAACCGACGGTCACCACGTAACGGCCGTCCTGCTGATAAGTATGCGCGCCGTCGAAGGTCCCCCAGGTCAGCTTTCCGGGCTCGCCGGCGATGTCAACGTCGGCATTGCCGCCGGTGACGGTGCCGTCGCCCCAGTCGATTTCGTACGTGAACGCCGGCGAGTCGGCTTGGACCTCATAATGCCCAGGGTCGGTAAAAATACCCAGGTCGGCAACGACCAGTTCGGTCCCCTCCGCAACCACCCGCAGTCCGCGGACCCACAGGCTCGGCGCGGCGTTCTCGACGGTCACGGAGAACGTGTCGGTCCCTAGTGCTCCCTGGTCGTCGGTCACCTGGACCTGGACGTTGTAGGTGCCGAGCTTCGCTCCGAAGTCATGCTCCAGTTTGAATGTCTTGCCGACGCCTTCCAGCGTCTGCAGGGCCGAACCGTCGCCGTAATCGATCTGGGCCGTCCATTGGTCCACACCGGGGTCGGTGAAGGTCACGTCGCGAATCAGCGTCTCCCCTTCCTTGATGACCGCGTCCTCGCCCGCACTCACGACGGGCGCCACGTTGGCCACCGCCAGGACTTCCGTTTCCGTGTCGATTCCGCCGTCGCGGTCCGTGACCGCCACCAAGATGGTGTAGGCCCCTCCCGACCCCGCGGCGGGGTTCTCGTTGAGATACTGGTGCGGGCGGGCGAACCCACGTTCGCCTTCGGTCAAGTCGAATTCGTCGCTGCTCCCGTCGCCCCAGTCGATCGACACGGTATGGACGTCAACCTGGCTGGAGTCGGCAAAAGCGCACCAGAGCGTCGTCGATCCGCCCTCCTGGATTGCGGCCGGATCGGCCTCCAGGTCGGTGATCACAGGGGCGTCACCGTTGAGCAATCGCCGATCCTCGAGGGGCTCGCAACCTAGACGACGAAGGGCGGGTCTCGATCGTTGCAGGAGGTCGCGTGGGGTGGAAGGGAAAATCGACCGGCGGATGCGTTCAAAGTTGAATCGGCGCATGATGCCACACCTCTTGGGAAACGACAGGATCGAGGCGCTGCAGAGCCGTTGCGATGAATGGAAGTCCGACGGCTTCCAGACGCGTTCCGGCGCGTCCGGAACACGACAGCCAATACGCCAAATCCGCGAAGCCGCCACAAACGTTCGGGCCGCCTTCCATCCGTGGCAGGGCGACGTTTGCGCGTGCTCCCGCCCGAAAGAACAGGCACCCCCTTTCCAGCCGGGGCTGCCCCAACGGAGTCCTACACCTCTGGCTCCGAAGCCGGGCTTATCATGACCCCCTCGGATGCGCCTGTCAAGCATTTGCCGGAAAATACCGCGCAGAATGCCCACCTTGAGCAGGCCTATCTGCCGACCGAAAAATGGGGTGGACGACGGCGAAGGAAATTGCAGCAAACGCGTCCACATTGCCACGGGCCAGGTCACCGAATACGTTTGGGATCACCACAAACGGCTCGTGTCGGTCATCGATCGGCTTAGCGAGGGCGATCTCGGATCGCTGCTGGCGTTCCGGCTGCTCATGTCGGTGTCAGGCGAATCCTGTCACCGGGGCAATTCCGACCCGCGGGCGGAAGGCACGTTTCGCATCAACCACAGCAACCCGGCGCTCAAGATGAACGGTTTCGACCGGCCCGACCTGCCGTACCAACTGGGCCGCTTCGTCTCCAAGGGCTGGGGAACGAAGTTCGCGGTGGATTTCATGAACAACGCCGAGAAGACGGTTACCGTGGCCCGAGTCGATCCGAGCGCCACAAGACTCCTGGTCCTCAAGGGGCAGCTCGTGGGAGCGAGCGGTTGGGGGCTGGATCTGATCGGCTGTTCCGTGGAAGCCTTGATCAAGCCGCCCGAGGGGAGGGTGGAAGAGTTCCTCAAGAAGCGGGCCTGTACCGAATTCTGTGCTCGTGATGCTGCGGGAAGGGGACAGTCCCCAAGAAGCGGCTCGACTTCGGCAACCATCTCCAATGGGTCTACGGAGACTACACGGAAGAGCTGCGGCAGATCGGTAAGATGTTGAAGTTGGAGGTCGAGGTGATTGCGTAGAATTAAGCAAGGGAACTCCACGAACACTGATCTTCCCTGATCAACGCTCATCAAGAAGATCAAATGAGATCAGTATTCCGGTCCTTTCAGTTCTTCCTGGAACAATCGATTCTCCTCGCCGTTCAGCCATCGACGAAGGGCATACGCGCAAGGGGCTGATATGGCGAGAATACTCAGCCAATAGACGACGTAGTCGAGGAAGGACTGCGGGTCGAGGATGTCATCGAGAGCCGCACCGCTGACCATCAGGATGGGCGCAACGACGGCGGCGAAGATGACAGCGTTCCGCTCGCGGGTCTTTCGGATTGTGAATCGTCGCGACGCGATCTCTGCTTGCTCGTCCGTCACACCAAACAGTTCGGTCAACCTGGCGACTCTCGCAGAGTCGTCGGAGAATCCGCACCCACACCATGCTTCACCCCGGGCAAGCTTTCGCCCGCAGGAAGGACAGCCGCGACAATTCGGGCAGGGCGTTTCGTCAACTACCCGAACGGCGGCGTCGCAGTTCGGGCAGATGATACGGCCGGCAGCAATCTGGATTGGCGGATGCTCCGCGTCTATTTCAGGTTCCACTTCTTTCGCTCCGCGTCGAGTACGCCCTGGAGCCGGCTGCGGACTTGTGCATAGGCCGGATCCTCGGCCACGTTCTGGTTTTCGCCGGGATCCTTCTTCAGATCGAACATGCCGATTCCCTGCAACTGGCCGGCGCCGTTTTTCGTGTGCATCTCCATATAGCGGAAGCCGTCGGTGCGCACGGCGTCGCCGCCGCCGTGGCGGGTGATAACGGCCTCCTTATGTTCGGCCTGGACGTCTGCCAACAGTGGACGCATGCTCATGCCCTGCAAGTGCGCCGGCTTGGGCAGACCTGCCAGGTCGCAAAGGGTCGGGTAGATGTCGACGTATTCGACGATTCGCCGGCATACTCGCCCGCCCTCGACGCCGGGGGCGGCGATCAGCAGGGGCGTGCGGGAGGCGACCTCGAAGTTGGTGTGCTTGCACCAGAAGCCGTGTTCGCCGAGCTGCCAGCCGTGGTCGCCCCAGAAGACGATGATCGTATTGTCGGCCACGCCGAGCTTCTCCAGTTCGTCGAGCAGCCGGCCGACCTGGGCGTCGACGAGGCTCACGCAGGCGTGGTAGCCGCGGATGAGTTGCACGGCCGTCTCGTCGGAAACGGGTCCCTGTTTCGGAATGCCGTGGTAGGCCCGCATCTCACCCCAGGTGTAGTTGAACGCATCCGGGAGATCGCGAGGGAAGTACCTATTGTCGGGCAACCTGATCGTGTCGGTCGGATACAGGTCCCAGTACTTCTTGGGTGCCACGAACGGCAGGTGCGGGCGGTAGAAGCCGCAGGCGAGGAAGAACGGTTTGTCCTGCCCGGCAAGCTGCCGCAGGTCGGCGAGGGTCTTGTCGCAGATCTGGTGATCGGGATAGCTCTCCTCCGGCTCGTCGGCCGCCTCGTAGGCCGGCCCGCGGATGCGCTGACCGGTTACGAGCGCACGATTCTCCGGCAAGGCCCACCAGAGGCTCGACTTGTCGGGACGCCAGGACGGCCGGCTCCAGGCCTCCACGTCGTCGTTGTTGTGATGGTAAACCTTGCCGTTGCTGGCCGTGTGATATCCGGCCTGTTTGAAGACCATGGGGAGGGAGGGCACGTCGGCAGCGTCGTTGTCGGCCCGGGTGAGATACGAGGTGAACCGGGTGGGCGTCGGCCTCAGGCCCTTCATCAGGCTGGCTCGCGACGCCCCGCAGACGGCGATATTGCAGTAGGCCCGATCGAACTTCACGCCGCGCTCTGCCAGCCGGTCGAGGTTCGGAGTCACCATCTTCTCCACGCCGAAACAGAAGATCTCCGGCCGGAGGTCGTCGACGGCGATGAAGAGTACGTTGGGTCGCTCGGCGGCCTGCGACGACGTCGCGGACGCGCCGAGCAGAATCGACAACATCGAAAAGAAGACGAGAATTGGGAGAATCGCTCGATTGGGGTGTCTCAGGGTCATGTCAGCCGTTCCTTGTTGGGACCTGGAGAGGGGAGTGCCAGTCCGGAGTATAACCGGGCAGTCAACGGAAGTCGCCCCAATCCCCCCCTATGTTACCACCATCCACGGGTAATGTATCGCTGTCTTGTGCAGCCTGTTTGGGGGCGGACGGCCGTGAAAAACCGGCGATCAGCAGCCAACTGGCAGGTTCACGGCATCCGGCATCGTTGCGAATGTGGCAAACCGTCCTATCTCTTCATGGGATTGCTGGGACGGAGCTACTGCTACCGCTGCTCGTCTTGCGGAAGACTGCTGCGACTGAGAGATTAGGCAAGCCACTTTCTGGGAGCCGTGAGAGGCCATTTGGACAACGGACGTCGAGAATCGCCCGGGCTTTGACGAGGCAATCAGGCTGGCAGTGTCACGTTCGTACTGTGCCGCACGCGATGTTTGAAACAACGGAACCAGAGAAGCTTAGGGGCCAACCGATTCCTGGCAGGGTTCGCCGATTTCCGGGACAATAAGCGGCGGCCCGGCTTTCCGTTTTATCTATCGCCGCTGCCACGGGAAGTTGGCATGATGGTTTCACAGATGGCATATTGGCACTCGGATACCGAAGTGATTGACGCGATTGAGATTACGATGACCTTGGATCGAGAATGGGAGGTTTCATGGGACTTCGCACAGGTTGCCTGCCTCTCCAGATCATGGTAGGCTATTGCCGTTGGCCCGATGTACCCTCAGCAGAAGGTGATCGGCGTGGAATAAGAAGTTCGGCGAGAGAGGTCGCACGCAATGCCCACACCCTCGGAGCATATCAGGAAGAGCCCGTCGCGCGGCGTGTGGTGGGTTGTTGTAGGACTGAGCATCATTACTTTGCTTGCGTTTGCTGTTTACCTGATTGGCCTCTGGCTGTTCGTGTTTGGTCTGCTTCGCAAGGTGGCCACGTACACAGTGGTTGCCGTGTCGATTGCGATTGTGGGCTGTCTCGCCTGGTACCAACGTCGACGTTTCTTCAGCAAACCACAGTTCTCCTTGCGTTCACTCCTTCTGCTACCGCTGCTATGCGCGGTCGGACTGCAGATTGTGTACTGGGTGCCCCGGTCGCAACCACTATCGTGGGACCCCGGCATAGTCGGATACTATCGCGGGCTCGGCCTCAGTGACGAGCCCGGGTACATGGGCAAGAACTGGTGTCGGCTCGAGTTTCGCTACGCCGGCAGTGACGGTTTTCTTGGCGGCTATTGGGAAGTAGACATCGATGGACTCGGCTACAATCAGTATCGCGGCTACTACTTAACTGGTGTGCTTCGGGAGGAGGGGCTTTGTATGGTCGTGGAGGAAGGTACCGAGGTCCGAGCGAGGTGCCGAGAGGAACTGCATCGTGCCAAGTTCTACGACCCAAACGGAGCGTTAATCTCTGAAATCATAGATGGCACTGGAAAACAGATACTCTGCTTCTCGAATGGCCAGCGATTCTTGGAGGCGGAGTTCGTTAACGGGAAATCGTCGGGACCTGTGAGAGTCTGGAGCCGAAATGGACGCTTGCGTTGTGAAGCGTACGACCGCAACGGCATTGCAGACGGCCCCTGCACGTCCTATTTCCCGAACGGAGGAGTTCAGAACCAGGGCGAATACAAGGACGGCAAGGAAGTGGGAGTGTGGGTGCACTACGCGGAGGATGGTAGTGTTGCATCAAGAATCAACCATGATACTCTGGCAGGCGTCGAACCAACGCATCCACCGGAGCCGGAAACACCGGAACAGCGACAGTGAGCGCCCCCCCGGCCTAATGATCCGAGACATTCCTTATACTCGATACTCGCGATTGTGCCATCTGCTTGCCACCTTCTCGGATGCGTCCCACAAAACGACAGGCAAACGGCACGCCGGGCTGTATGGGCGCCAACTTGCGGTCTACAGGAATTACCCAGAAACTCCCTGACATCACGTTACGAGCGTAAGTGAGGCCCACCGCGATGGTCGAGTTGATTGATTTTGACAAGGACGAGGCCACTCAAGAGTTGCTTGGGTATGCAGGAATTACAGAACCTTACGAGGAGCTGATTTCTAGTGCATCTCTTAACGTACTTTGCCAAAGCGTTTCGGATTGCGAGATTGAGAGCATCCGTTTCATCCGGCCAGCTGGAAGTCATCCAGGTATGCGTGCAGGGGGCGTGCCGATTGAGGAAGGTTCAAGCAAGATCAAGCTTCAGGACATGACCTTGCCGTTTGACTTGGAGATCCTTGTCCGTTCCGGCGACACAAGGCATCGGCTGACGGCAACCTTTATATTTGAGTGTCGCAAGATGGACGAGATTCCTGAAAACGAATACTTGTTGGAGATACACGATCAGCGAGATGCATAACCAGACGCTTTGGCGAATGGTTACCGAGGTTTGCGTTGCCGCCCCGGATGCTTTGTTCCGCACGCTGAAGCGTGGATTCCAGAATCGAGCGGGTCCCAACTCGGAATCTCGACAGAGCATCAAGGTTCAGGCCGGTTGATTCCGCCCGTCTCAGTCGTTGCCGGTCCCAACTGAAACGTCCGCCAATAGGCCTGATCGGTCGCGTAAGGATCGATCGGGGCGTCGGGGGCCAGGTCCTTCGGTAGGATGCCGTAGAGCTGCATCTCGCGGACGTAGTAACGGTTGGGCCGAAAGCCGGGCATGTCGAACCGTTTTTCTTGGCGCAGCCGGCGCGAGGCGTCCTCGATCCGCGCGAGGATCGCCAGGTAGCCCTGGTCTTCCTTGTTCGTGAACACGGGCTGGCCGCACCGCTGGAGGCCGCCCGCCGATTTGGCCAGCGGGGCTCGCAGGAAGAGCGATTTCTCGGGGTGGTCGAGGTTGAACATCGATTGGTAGAGCGCCGATTCGCCGAGCTGGAAATAGGCCAGGTGGCGGATCAGGATGATGTCGTCGATCTCGTCCAACAGCGGCTGGGGCGGCTCTTGCTTGCCGAACTGGAAGTAGAAGGCGCCCTTCTTCACGTTGCGATACGACGCCTTCGTGGCCTTGTGGCACTGGGCGCACCGGTTCATGAAGACCTCTTCCGGGTAGTCGACCGGAAACATGCCGGTTCCCAGGCAGGCATAGGTTCCGCTGAAGGTCGCGCCCGAGTCGATCCAGGTGCGGATCGTGTACCGCTCCTGATCGGAGACCTTGACGTCGTAATGGGACTTGTCCAGGCACTTCATCAGCCGGCTGGCCGAGGTGCCGATCGTGCGAGGATCGTGATTGCCGTACTTGTTGCGCCCGTCGACAACCAGCGACTTGCTGAACATGGTCCAGTAGGCGGTCGAGTAGATGGGGGTGCGGTCGCCCGAGAGATTGATGTCGCCGTCGGACCGGTCGTGGTTGTGGCACTTCACGCAGTGCCGGTCGAAGATCGGCTGAATATCGCGGGGGAAATCGAGCACGTCGGGAAGGTTGTCATACGGTTCGATCCGGCTCGGCGGGCGCTTCATCGCGTCCAGCAGGCTGATATTGCGAAGATGCGGCGCGCGGGTCCGCTGCTCGTGGCAGCCCACGCAGGACGTCGTCTCACCCGGCTGGACCGTTACGAAACTCTGCATCCGCTTGACCGACATTTCGTTTTCGTCGAGGGCGACGAAGAAGATCGATCGCAGGGCCGGGACTTCCAAACAGGCCGAGCCGTCCGGTTCGACCGGAACCGTTCCCAGAACCCGCTGCAAGGTGAACGTGCCGCCCAGCGACAGCGGCTCGGATCCACCGGAGAAATTGACGGGCTTGGCGAGTTGCTCCAGGACCAGCAGCTTCTTGATCTCACCCGGCTGGACCCCCTCCATGTTGCGGCCTTCGTAGATATCGGAGAGCACCAGGTGCCCGGTCGGCCGATCGCCGGCGGAGCGGCTCGGGATAACGGCCTCGCGCCGCCGGGGACGCAAAGGCCGCGGCTCGTGGCACTGCCACCTTGCGCCGGACTCGTCGGGGTGGTAGATCAACTCGGTGCGGCCGTCCCCCGTCAGGAAGTGAATCCCCTTGGTATCGGCGACCAGGAACAGGTCCTCAGCCAGGGGATAGGGATCGCGGTAGGAGTCGTCACTCACTCGCCGGGTCATGTCCATGTCGTCGGGGCCCCGATCGGGATCGACGACGGTGACGTAGCCCATGTGCTCGCCGCGGCCGTGCCCCGGCGAGAACGACGCCACGATCTTGCCCGTGCCGGGGATCGGCTTGGCGTCGATCATGACGTAGCCCGGATACTGGTTGCCGAAATAGACCATCACGCCCGATCCGTCGGGGTTGACCGACCAGAGGTGGTGGTAGAGGAGCTGATTGCGGTCGACGTACTCCCACCGCATGTACAGCACCCGGCCGTCGGGCAGCATCCAGGGCGTGTTCTCCTGCTCGGCGTTGTTCGAGAGCATGCGGACGCCGGTCCCGTCCGCGTTGCAGCGGTAGAGGGTGGCCACCTGGGTCTTCCAGCAGGGGACGAACCGGTGGCAGCGGCTCGAACAGAAGACGATCGATCCGTCCGGCGCGTAGATGGGCTCGATGTCGTTGTCGGGCCCGTCGGTCAGTTGCCGCAGGTTCGTGCCGTCGACGTCGATCTCGTAGAGGTGGTAGGTCGTCGTCCCGCCTTTGCGATAGGAGAAGACGATCTTCTCGCCGTCGTAGTGTACGTTCGGGTCGCGGACGCCGCCTTGCGGATCGTCGAGCAGCACGGTCAGCTTGCGGGTCCGCAGGTTGAAGCGGCAGAGCCGGCCGCCGTCGCCGAAGGCGTACTTGAAGTAATCGAGCGACTTGGGCGTGGAGGGGGGCGCGTAGTGGCCCTGATGCCCGTCGGAATAGTGTCCGAAGTTGCCGTACCAGTGGTCATTCCTTGCCTCCCGCTGGGCGAAGACGATTTCGTCGCAACCGGCCAGGGGGCCATTCAGCGCCATGTCGCGTATCTCGAAAGGCTTGGGACGTGCCGGTCCCGGCGCCTTCGCGAGTGTGTTCTCTGGTGACGGCTCGGGCAGGCCGAGGATCGCCAGCGGATCGAACGCCGAACGACCCGCCACCGAGCGGAGCATCACCCCCGGGACAGCTTCGCCCTCGTTGACCCCCATCGCGGAAAGATCGATCCCCGTGGCGATGACGGCAAACCCTCCTTCGGAGCGCGCGTGGTTGCGGAGCGGTCCCTCCAGGAAGGCCTGCATATCGCGCAGGGGTACGGTGTGGCCGTAAAGATCCAGACCGGGCAAGTCGAGACAAGCGATATGGGAAACGTCCACGTCGTAGTTTGCAACCGTGATGCCGTGCCAGCCCGATTTTGTTTCGATCGGGGCAATGTGGAACCCGTCCCCGGCACCGCCGCCCTTGTGAGCCTCGAACACGACCAGGTCCGGCCCCTCACGATTCACCACGGGGGAATCGAAACGGACGGCGACGCCTGGCCCGGACAGCCCGCAGTCCGGAGCGGCCGTTGCCCCCGGGTTCGTCACACAGGAGGTGAGCGAGCGCCCCAACAGGTTGGCACGGTCTACTTTGGAGACGACTGTCTTCCCTCGCACGGCCATCGACACGCCCCCGCCGCCTCGGCAATGGACGATCGTGCCTTCGATCAGTTTGGCGCCGTTGAAGATCGTCGGCGATTTGCTGTCGCGAACCGTTACGCTGGACACCGCAAACTGGCCGTCGACGGTGAAGTCTTCCAGTCCTGTGGAAGATACGGAACCAGCCAGCGTGGAGAGGCAAAGTAGCAGGGCGGCACAGGCGGGCTTCTTCGGCGGGGGGGCAATCATGGAACCAACTGGCCCCTTGGAGGCGGGAGGAATCGAGGTGGGATCGACTTCTATCCTACCCCGGCCGCCGACCGCTTGCCAGCGAAACACAGCTTGCCTCACCGCTGCTCAATCTGCTCCAGCCAGCCCTCAATGGTGAACTCGGGCGTCCCAAGCTCCCCGGGCTTGAGGCACGACATCTTTTCACGCGGGATGGGACGCAGACCGAGGTCCGGCAAGGTGGCGCCCCGCTGATGGAGCGGGATCCCGTAAAGGGCCTCCAAGTGGATGCCGTGGGCGTCGCAATAGTCGCCCGAGTTGATCGTGGGAAGGTCGCGGATCTGCTGGAGCGTCATCCCGGGCGTGCCGAGATGCTCATGGATCCACTCCAGAGCCTCTCGATAGACGAAATAGGGCCGATGGCCGCCGGTCGCTTCAAACCAGGCTCGGACGGTCGGTTCGACACCGATCCGCCGGCACATCTGCTCGACCTGCCGCCCCACCTCCCGCGTTCCCGCCCAGGCAGAGCCGTCACCGTCGCGATCGATGATCACGTCGGCGTCGCCGTTCATGATCATCAGGGCGCAATGGGGCGGGGCCAGCAGGGCGAACTCGGGCCAGGTCAGTTGCTCCCGCATCCGCTGGTTGGGCAACATCGTGCAGTACTTGCTACGCAGAGTGGCGTCGTGGTAGGCCCAGCCGGAGACGATGGCCATCTTGATCCGCGGTTCCAGGGCCGCCATCCAGCTCGCCTTGGCGCCGCCCAGCGAATTGCCCGAGATGCCGATTCGATCGTGATCGATATCCGCGCGCGTCTCCAGGAAATCGACGCCCCGCATCGTGTCGAACACCAGTTTGCCCATGATCAGCCGTCCGGCCTGATCGGCCCGATCGCTGACCGGCTTGGGATCGTGCGCCCGGGTGCCGAGTTTGCCCTCGCGGTGACGCTCCTCTTCACCGATCGGGTCCATCGCCAGGCACGCCAGCCCTAACCGTGCGAAGAGTTGGCCCGCGAAGTTGTATTGCCACTGGCTCTTGCTGCCGCCGTGGCCGAAGGTGAGCACGATCGCCGGCATGGGACCGGGCGGATCCTTTGGCCGATACAGGACCCCCGGAATCCGCGAGCCGGGTTCCGACGTAATCACCCATTTCTCGACGACGATGCCGTCCCATTCCAGCTCGCCCCGCTTCTCGGGCGCGAGCGGAACTCGCTCGGCCGGAATCCCCAACATCTTGCGCAGCCGGGCTCGGGTCTCCGCCTGCCAACGCTCGAGCGACCGGAGATCCGTCACACCGTCCGGCGGCGTGGCCATGGGCGGCTCTACTCGCGGCGGTTGGAGAGGCGCGGCGTGGGACGGGGGGGCGGTGAGGGCGGCGATTGCCACGATCAGTGCTGGGACAAGCCGTTCAATGTTCAGGCAAAAGATGTTCATCGGTGAACTCCTGGTTGGACACCGCCACATCGTGACGGGCACCAAGTCTAGCTGTTTCCCGTCACGTCGTTTAACGCCCAGCCGCAGGCGCCGGCTGCCAAACCACCGGCCGGCGCCTGCGGCTGGGCGTTAAACGATTGCTGCAAAAAACGGAAAAGGGACGCACACCGGCCTGCGATGGGCGTCCCTGGGATTGATCTTGGGCTGTCTTCGGCCGCCGGCTACAGCGAGCGAACGAACTCGACGAGGTCGTTCAGCTCTTGCTCGCTGAGCAAGTCCAGGTCGCCGCCGCCGGCCTTGCCGTGCTTGCCTTCTTTGAACAGGGCTTCCAGGGTGACCCAGTGGCCGTCGTGCATGTAGGGGCCGGTCCGCCAGCATTCGATCAGGGTCGGCGTGTCGAAGTCGTCTCGGCGGTCGTACTTGCCGCGGCTCTTCACGTCGTGCATCTGCTTGTCGGTGTAGAGCGGTTCCGGATGGCACTTGGCGCAATTGATCTTCTCGCTGAAGAAGACGGCTTTGCCCCGCTTGGCCGATTCGCTGAGCTGGCCGCTGACCAGGTAGGGGCTCGGCAGGGGCTTGAGACCTTTGAGGTACTCGTCGATGGCCTGGGCGTCTTCATCGGGACGGACGGCGAACTGAATGTGAGTGATGCCGCTGCGGACGGCCGTTTCGGCGTCGGCCCGCACGCCGGAGGCCATCGAGGGGGGCGTTTGGTGGGCCAGCAGCATGCTGCGGTTGTTTTTCGGGTTGCCCATGCCGTCGTTCATCAGGTCCCAATTGAGCCCGTCGACCCGGGCATCCGGATGACAACTCGAGCAGCTTTGCCAGTGCTGGAAGCAGAGGGCGGCGTCGTGGAAGTGCATTTCGCCGCGGCGGGCTTTCGTCAGTTTCGGACGGGGGCCCAGTTCGATCAGGGTGACCGGCCGCCTCTGGGGCGAATCGAGATCGACCACGGCGATCAGATCGCTGAAATAGACCGCGGCGTAGGCCTTTCTGCCGATCACGGCGAGCCCGCGGGGACCGTTGACCTTCTCGGCATCTTCGACGACCGCCCAGGGATCGCTGCTTTCCAGGCCGATCCGGCGCCGCAGTCCGACGAGGAAGGCCAGGTCGTTGGGAATGTCGGCCTTGACGACCGACGAGTAGGTTCCGCGATTGTCGTAGCGGCCGGCGGCCTTGGCTTCTTCGATCGTGTTGGGAACCTCGTTGAGCTTGGCGTGCATGCCCTCCACATCGACGACGCTCATCTCCTGAGTGCCGCTGTGGGTCACGCAGATCGTCTTGCCGTCGGGCGTCACCGCCACGCCCCAGGGATTGGCGGCCCCGAGGTCGATATCGTCGAGCAAGACGGTGTTGACCAACTTTTTGGCGGCCACGTCGATGATGCTCATGGCGTTGGTGTTCATCCAGCCTCGTTCCAGTTGCGTGGTCGGCATCTGGTAGCGAGCCAGGACGTGCACGGCGTAGGCAAACTTGCCGTCGGGCGAGACGCACACCTCTTGGACGCTCGTGCTGCCGTTCGGCAGGCGGATATTCGTCGGCTCGTTCGTTGCCGTATCGATCAGGGTGACGGCCGAAGCCACGTTGTACGAATCGCAGGGGTCGTTGGGCAACAGGTTGGTCACCAGCACCGTTTTGCCGTCGGGCGAGACGGCGGAGTAGAACGGTTCGCGGATGACGGGCACGCGAGCGAGCGTCTTGCCGGTGGCAATCTCGATCACCGACACGTCGTTGTTGAATTGGTTGCAGACGTAGAGCCGCTTGCCGTCGGGGCTGACCACGGGGGCCCTGGCCGAATGGCCGGCTTCGATGGTGTTCTTCACCTTGCCGTCGGCGACGTCGATGACCGCCACGCTGCCCTGGGGCTTGGCACAAGTGACGAAGAGCATTTTGCCTTCCGGGCAGAGCGCCAGTCCGGTGGGCGGAGCGGGGCAGTCGATCCGCTTGGCGACTTTCCCGGTGGCCACGTCGACGACGGCGACCTGACCGGCGTCGCGGCAGAGCACGAACAGGGCCTTCCCCTCGGGGCAGGCCACAAGATCCGTGGGGCCCTGGTAGGCGGCCGCGAAAACGCTGGCGGACGGTACCAACGTCACGAGGACGGCGGCGAGAAGAATCGGACAAGTACGGGTCATCGGAAGACTCCTCCTCATCGACTGACAATGCTCTGAAACAGGCAGGCAGGCGTCGCCGGCAGATGGTCTGGCGTGTTGGTATCGCCGGCTCAGTAGACGCCCTCTGGTGGGGTGCCCGAAACGAGCCTCTAGTATACGAAGCGCCCATGGCCGTGTCGACGCGCGGCCGTCAATTCCCGATTTTTTCGCGAGGAGCCGCAATTCTCCTGAAACCGGCCGATTATTGCCGGTTGGAGTGGTCTTTCTCTTGACGGCCGGCGTCCGTCGCGGCTTTTCGCTGGTTGCACGGACCAATAGACTGAGAGGATTCAAAGTCCAGTTTGAGGAGCGCAACGTGACCGATCCTGCCAAGGATGATGCCCGGCGACCGGCCTGGGAAGACAGCCTGATGATGCGAGCGGCCCGGCGCCAGCCGGTCGAGCGAACGCCGGTGTGGCTGATGCGGCAGGCCGGCCGCTACATGGCCGAATACCGCGCCGTTCGCGCCAAGACGACCTTTCTGGAACTGTGCAAGAACCCGGCCTTGAGCGCCGAGGTCATGTGCACGGCCGTCGAACGATTGAAGGTCGACGCGGCAATCATCTTCTCCGACTTGTTGCCGATCTTGGAACCAATGGGGTTCGATCTCGAGTTTGCCGCCGGCGAGGGACCTCTGATCCACAATCCGGTCCGCTCGGCGGCGGACGTCGACCGGGTCTGCGAACTGGCGGACGTGACGCCGCTCGGCTATGTCATGGAGACCGTCACGGCCACCCGGGCCGCCGTCGATGAGCGGCTGCCGGTGATCGGTTTTGCCGGGGCGCCCTTCACCTTGGCCAGCTACGCCGTCGAGGGGGGGGCCAGCAGAAACTATCTCCATGCCAAGGCGATGATGCTGAGCGACCGCGGCGCTTGGGACGCCTTGTTGGGCAAACTGGCCCGGGCGGTGGCACGCTATCTCAACGCCCAGATCGACGCCGGGGCCCAGATCGTGCAAATCTTCGACAGTTGGGTGGGCTGCCTGGGACCGGACGAGTACCGCCGTTACGTGTTGCCTCATTCGCGTGCGATCATCGAAGCGATTCGGCCGGGCACACCCGTCATCCACTTCGCCACCGGCAATCCGGCACTGCTGCCCGTGCTGCGGGAAGCGGGCGGCGACGTGATCGGCATCGACTGGCGGGTGCGGCTCGACGACGCCTGGCAGGCTGTCGGCCACGACAAGGCGGTGCAGGGCAATCTGGACCCGGCCGTGCTGCTGACGACCCCCGACGAGATTCGCCGCCAGGTGCAGACCATCCTCGACCAGGCCGGCGGCCGGCCCGGGCACATCTTCAACCTGGGACACGGCGTTCACAAGGAAACGCCGGTAGAGAACGCGATTGCCCTGGTGGAGGCGGTGAAGGAGTTGAGTGTGCGGGAGTGACGGACAGGAGGGCAAGCGTTCGCATGGCGGGGGGCACTCTCCTTACGTGTTCAGCCGCCAGATTGCGAAGTTGAGGACTGCGGCGAAGGTGACCCAGACGAGATACGGCACGAAGAGCAAGCCGGCCGGTTTCGAGCGGAACCAGAAGGCCGCCATGGTCGCGGCGATCGCGGCCCAGAGGGTGAGCACTTCCGCAAAGGCCAGGCCGGGACTTTCCAGCCCGAAGAAGAGGCAGGACCAGAGGGTGTTCAGGGCCAACTGAACGGCAAACAGTGTGAGCGGCTCCTTGGCGCCGGCCCAGCCGCGCTTGCGCCAGACGAGCCAGGCCGCCAGGGCCATCATCAGGTAGAGGGTCGTCCAGACCGGGCCGAAGATCCAGTTGGGCGGATTGAAGCTCGGTTTCGCCAGGGTGGCGTACCAACTGTCAATCTTGGGACCGGTCACGGCGCCGCCGATGGACGCTGCAATGAAGCAGAGAACGATCAGGACGATCAACCCGATCCAGGGATGCTTGGGTGGCGTGTGGGTCATAGCGGACTCTCTCCGTCGGAATCAATTTGCAGAGAGACCTGCCGGTCAGTGGGGATCCTCATCTTCATGCTGTGACGGCCCGCCTTCTGCCGCTTCCACGGTGCTTTCGCCCGGCACTTGCTCACCGGTTGGAGCCTCCGCTGAGGCTTTCGGCACTTTACCGTCCTCGCTCTGCGGAACGGCCGCGGCTGGTTGGGTTGACGCTGAATCGGCAACCCGCTGGTGATAGTTCTCGAGTGCCAACCGAAGCTGAGCCAGGGCGTTTTCAGCCTTTTCCCTCTCTGCGGCCTCTCGTGCCGCCTGAACTGCAATGAGCAGGAGCGGCGTTCCCAGCACGAGAAGGAATGCCAGTCCTCCCAGGGCAACCAGAACCGCCAGCAGGACGGTAGGCCTTCGCTCTTTCTGTTGAATCATTGACTCCTCCCCCTATCGAGGCCGAAAGGAAAAGGTGACAGCCACCTTTTGCCGAAACGGCCCTTCGGGTGCTATACACAAAAGGTGACTGTCACCTTTTCCCCGGCCAGCCGCATTCTACCATTTGGCGATCCCGGGCGGTAGAATTGAGGCTCCCGTATCTGCCGGAAGAGCATTCTGCCTCTGATTCAGTCCGGCTCCCTCCGGCAAGATGGCAACCACCAACCCGCCTTACTGGGCGCACGAAGGAGATCTTATGAGACGCGCATCACTGCTCTGTGTGACGACAGTTCTCTTGGCGATGATTGCCGTGCCGGTTCAGGCCGGCGAGCCGAACGTTCAAACCGGCCAGCACCCCACCACACTCGACCGAACCATCCACGTCGAAATGGGATACCTGCTGTATTTGCCGGAGGACTACGCGCAGAAGGAATCGTGGCCTTTGCTCGTCTTCCTGCATGGCGCCGGTGAACGGGGCAGCGATCTCGAACTGGTCAAGAAGCACGGTCCGCCGAAGCTGATCGCGGCGGGCAAGCAGTTTCCCTTTGTGGTTGTGTCGCCGCAGTGCCCCACGGGTCGATGGTGGCAGCCGGTCGAACTGACCGCCTTGATCGACGAGATGGTGGAGAAGTACAAGATCGACGAAGACCGCATCTGCGTGACCGGCCTGAGCATGGGCGGGTTCGGCACGTGGGCCCTGGCCGGCTACACTCCCCACCGCTTCGCGGCAATCGTTCCGATCTGCGGCGGCGGCGAGGCCTACCGGACGAGAGACCTCACGCATCTGCCGACCTGGGTGTTCCATGGCGGAAAGGACAGCGTGGTGCCCCTCGAACGCTCCGAAGAGATGGTCGCGGCCATGAAAAAGAATGGCGGCGATGCCAAGCTCACCGTCTACCCGGAGGCCGGCCACGACTCGTGGACCGAGACCTACGACAACCCCGAACTGTACGAGTGGTTGCTGAAGCAGAAACGGACGAAGCAGGAGTGAACGTTGCTGATAGCCGCTTTTCGCTCCGCGAAAAGACGTTTGTTCGCGGAGCGAACAACGACGCTCCTTGACTTGCCGCTACTTCCCGCCCGTTCGCGCACGCCGCAAGGCCGACACGTACTCGGCCGGCAGACGCTCGCTGGTCCACCAGCGGGGCTGCTCCGTGTAGATCCAGACGTATTCGTCGCTGACCGTGAGGGCCGAGCGGACGGCGGCTTCGAACTCGTCGGGCGTGAAGTGGTTCTTGGTGAAGTCGTCGAGGCTCCAACCCACCTGCCGCCAGCGGCAGTCCATCCAGAGGCCGAAACCGGCCGCCACGTGCCGGCGGTACTTGTCGGGCGCGGCGGTCCACTCGACTGACTTCTCCCTGATGGTCGTGTATGCCTCCTCGAACTGCTGCCGTTCCTTGTAGGTGTAGGAATACTCCCAGGCGTCCACGATCCTGGTCTGTTCCGAGCAGGCTTCCAGCATCCCGTCCAGAAAATCGGCCAGCAGACCATAGTGGCTGTCCGCATGGCTCTTTCCCTCGGGCGGTTGAGCGATGCGGTAGCCGAAGGTGAGCAGGACGGTGATGTCGGGGAACCGCCGGTTCACCTCGCTCATCCACTCCCGGCCTCGCTGCCGCACGACTGTCCCATACTCCTCAAAGGACTTCTCGTCCCGGCGTTTCTGTTTCCCGTAGTCGAACAGCCCCGCGTTGTACTGCTCGACGTCGAACATGAACCCCCTGCAGCCGCCCTCCCTGGCCACCTGGGCCGCCACGGCGAAGTTGTTGAGCACGACGGCCCAACCCTCGTCGTCGAACCAATCGACGTTTCCGGGCGTGACGTTCACTCGCAGGAACCGGTCCGTGAACCGCCGGAAGTCGGTCGCCTTGAGATCGTCGACGGCAGGCTGAAATTCCTCGATATCGAACTTTCGGGCTCCCCACATCTCCCAGGTGAACTGGCCGTCCTTGCTGCTCCCCACGTGAAAGACCAGCCCGTCGAAGGGCATCTCTTCCATCTTGCGAACGTTCTCACGAATGAACCTGGTATCGGGCTCATCCCAGCCCCATTCGATCAGCCTCTTGGCGGGGGGGTCTTGGGCAGTCAAGGGCGTGGCAACGGCGAGCAGAAGCAGCACAAGAAAGTGGCTCCTACAGAGAAGTGGTGGGAGGATCATAGTCATCGAGTGTCAACCTCCTGAATCATGCGGAAACGAACTCCGGCTTCCTGGGGCCCCAAACGGCACAACAGAGGAGAGGCGCTATACTTCCCCGTCGGAGTATAGTGCCTCTCCTCTGTTGACGCTTATCCCTCGATTCTTATCTCTCTTCTGCCACACGGCGTGTGCCGATGCAGAAACAGCGGCAACCACGTCGTTTATGTTGCATGCATAGAGATCGGCGAAGCTGAAGCCGCCTATCTCGAGGAGGTGGTAGGAATTGTCCGAGATCCTGCAGATATCCATAACCCAGACCGGATCGGGTTGGTAGTCAACGGAGGCAATTGCCTTCGCAAGTTCAAGGGCGTTGTCGTCATATCGAATTGCGATCTATCCGGCTGACAGTCCTTCAGGTAGCGTTGAAGGCCTGTAGGGGAACGGAAACGATACGGTTGGGAGAACGTTTTGGCCGTCAGCCGGATAGATCGGGCGTTGAACTTTGTCGC
>JAAYAY010000339.1 GCA_012719125.1 Planctomycetaceae bacterium
AATCCAGAAGCCGATCCTTCGGCCATGATCCACCTCCTTGTGAACAAAATGCCTTTGGTGGATCATGGCCTTTTTCGTAAACTATGTCACGAGCACTTACCCTCCCCAAAATCCGTGACGGTCAGCAGGTTTCTATGGAGGAACACGATGGTTACCGCGGTGAAACGACGACTGTTGGTTGGATTTCTCCTCCTCCTCTGCGTGGCCGTTCAGCTTTCGGTGGCATTCGCCCAGGACGCCCCGAAAGGATTCGACCATTTCATCACCCGCGATGGCTCGCGGCTCATGGACGGCGAAAGGGAGTTCCGCTTCATGGGGGCCAACATGCCGGGGCTGGTGTTGCCCTACGACTGGACGCTGTACCTGCCGGAGCGGCTTCACCTGCCGGCGCCCTGGGAGCAGGAAGACGCCTTCAAGACGCTCGACCAGATGAACCTGCGGGTCGTGCGGCTGTGGAACCTGCCGATCCGCGATCCGAAAGAAACGCCCGCCGACGGGGGCATGACCTGGCACTACGTGCAGGGCCCGGGCCAGTTCAACGAGGAGTCGTTCAAGGTCGTCGACAGCATTTTCGCGCTGGCGAACAAGTACGGCGTCCGCGTGATCTTCGACCTTACGGCGGAGTCGGGGGACTACCTGGGCGGTATCGGCACCTACGCCGCCCATCGCGGCAAGAAGCGGGCCGAGTTCTACACGGACCCGCGACTGAAGGACGACTACAAGGCGACCCTCCGCTACGTGCTGACCCGGACCAACACGATCACGGGCGTGCCCTACCGCGACGACAAGGCGATCCTGGCCTGGCAGTTCGGCAACGAAATGCACAGTGCGCCGGACGCCTGGCTCACCGAAATGGCCGCCTATATCAAGAGCCTGGACCCGAATCATCTGGTGTCGGAGACGCGTCACCGTCCCGGCCAACCCTTGCTGGTCGATCCGAACGTGGACCTGGTAACTCGGCATCTCTATGCCAACTACGGCGGCGTGGGAGGCGGCTGGCCCGATGCCATACGGACGGAACTGGCGAAACTCAAGGGCGAACGTCCGCTGTACATCGGGGAGTTCGGGCCCTATATCGACGGCAAGATGTTCACCCACGACAACGTGGTCGACAGGTTGCAGGAATTCCTCGACTTCGTGCAGGCCGAGCCGGAGATCTCCGGGGCGCTGATCTGGAGCATGTACTTCCACCATCAGGACGGCGGATTCTACTGGCACCAGATCATGACCTACCCGGCCGTCTGGTCGTATCACTGGCCCGGCTTTCCCAGCGCCGACGCGCAGCGGGAACAGGGCATCATGAAGGCCATGCGGGAAGCGGCCTTCAAGATCCAGGGCCTGCCAGTCCCGCCCGTGCCCGTGCCGGACGCCCCCGTATTGCTGCCGATCGGCGGCGTGCCTCTGCTCACCTGGCGAGGTTCGGCCGGAGCGTCGGGCTACGATATCCAGCGGGCACCGGCAGCCGACGGCCCCTGGGCGACCCTGGCGGAGAACGTCTGCGACGGCGACATCGCCTATCGACCGTTGTTCAGCGACACCACGGCCCGTGCCGGCCAGACGTGTTTCTATCGGGTCATCGCCAGAAACGAGTCGGGCCCGTCCGCCCCGTCCAACGTGGTCGGCCCGGTGAAGGTCGCGGAGCTTTGCCTGGCGGACGAGTTGCAGGACTTCTCTCGCACTGCGGGGAAATCCGACGGTCTCGAGTTGAACAACGATTACAACGCGATGTACGCCGAGTACCTGTTCCGCGCCAAGGGCTCCAAGGGCGATTGGATGACCTACCAGGTCCCCGACCAGCTTCAGCGGGTCATGGTGGTGGCCTTCTTCGCCGAAGAGCTCACCGACCTGACCCTGGAGACGTCGGCGGACGGAGTCGCGTACACCCCGCTGCAGCCGGCCCGCAGCCAGCGCCGCCTGCCCGCTCCTCCGGGCGGTGCGGCCAAGGGGCGGAGCCGGACGCTCGTGGAGTATGAGGCGCCCGTGGCGGACGGGGATCATTTTCTGAGATTGCGTTGGAACGGGCCGGCCGAAGTGGATCGAGTGGAGTTGAGCTACCGATGAACCGAACTTTGATCGTCGTACTGGCGGCAATGATCGCGACGGCGTCCGTTGCTACAGCGTCTGAGCCAGCCATGGGAAGCCCGGGCACTGAAGCCCGGCACGAATGGGACGTTCGCCCGTATCATGGGGCGCTAACCGTCTGGAGGGACAACGAGCCCGTCACTCCGATGCTGTTCTGGGGTTCGTATCCGATGCAGTACGAGGTGGAAGGACTGTCTCGGCAGGGATACGAGTTGTTCAGTTTCTTCCGTTCCGCGCAGCACTACGAGAATCCGTACTATCGACCGGACGGCAGCGTTGCGCTGGAGTTTCAGGATCCCCAGATCCGCAATCTGCTGTCGTTCAATCCCCAGGCATTCTTCCTGCCCAGGATATTTACCACGGCGCCCGAATGGTGGGTCGAGGCGAATCCCGGTGAGCTTTGCCGATACGCCAGCGGCCAAACCCATTCGTACAGAGGCGGAAGCCGAGTCGCGCCCAGGGAATCGATGGCCTCGCAGAAGTATCTCCGTGAAATCGGAGAGGCGTACCGAAAGGCTGTGCGTCAATTGCTCGACGCCGACTATGGGAACCGGCTCATGGGCATCCACGTGGCCGGCGGTCCGTGGGGTGAGCATTTCCACTGGGACGCCTTTTCGCACATGGACAAGCCCGCGGCGTCCGACATTTCCGAACCAATGCGTCTGGCCTTGGTCGACTACCTGAGGAAGAAGTACGGCAACGACGTGGAAGGTCTGCGAAAGGCCTGGAACGACGACGCGTTGACGTTCGATACGGTTCGCGTGCCGGGGCTTGAGGAGCGGGTCGAGACAACCGCCGGGGCCTGGCGGGATCCGGCCAAATCTCGTGCCGTGATGGACTACTTCGAATGCCATAACGACGTCGTCGTCCGGATGATCGACCATTTCTGCCGGATTGTCAAAGAGGAGAGCGACGGCAGGCTGTTGACGACCGTTTTCTACGGTTACACGCAGGACGAGTTGTGGCCGATCGAATGCGATCACCGGGCGATCGGCAAGCTGCTCCGGTTGGACAGCGTCGACATCCTGTCGTCGCCGCACACCTACCGCCGGCGTCGCCTGGGCGAAGACGCCACCTCGCGGCAGTACCTCGGCAGCACGGCCCTGCACGGCAAACTGTTCATCGACGAAGGGGATGACCAGACCCATTTGGAACGGCTGAAGAAGCGGCCCCACCGTCGCGCCTACGCCAGAAACCTGGAGGAATCGCAGACGTTTCTATACCGGGAGTTCGGCAACATGGTCACCCACGGCATGGGGCTGTGGTACATGGACCTCAACGATTGCTTCTTCCGGGACGACGCCTTGATCGATACCCTTGGCCGCATGAAGAAGTGGGGCGATGCTTCCATGGATCTGCCTCGCGACGGCACCGCACAAGTGGCACTCATTTCCGCGCCCGAGAGCGAATTCTATCTGGGCTACCGGCGATCCCCCAACAACGAGATCTCCGACGCGCTCTACCAACTCGAGATCGCCGAACTCTGCCGTGCGGGCGCGCCCTTTGACTGGTACCTGATCGACGACCTCGACGCCATCAAGGATCGCGATTACAGGGTTTACCTGTTCATGGATTGCTTTTACTTGACTGAAGAACAGCGGAAGACCGTCGAATCGCTCCGCGCAGACGGTCGGACGTTGATCTGGTTCTACGCACCGGGCTACGCTTCGCAAGACAATCTGTCCAAGGAACGAATGGAGAAACTCACTGGGCTCCAATTCGAGCAGAACGAAGAAGGAGTGCTGCAAGGAGTGACGCCCTCGGGGCAGACGCTCGGCCTCGACAAGGTGCAGAAGACGCTGTTTACCGTCTTGCCGGAAAATGGAGTATCATGCCTGGCGACGGGTGTTGAGGATCTACAGGGCAAGACCGTGCTCGCCCGCCGGGATTACCCGAATTGGACCTCTGTGTTCTCCGCGATTCCAAGCATCTCCACGGCTCTGTTACGGGAACTGTATACCGAGGCCGGAGTGCATGTCTATGCCGACGGTGACGACGTCATCTCGGCCAATGGCTCGTGGCTGATGCTCCATACCCGGTCGCAGGGCGCCAAGCGGGTCCAACTGCCGAAGCGTTACAGGAAGGTTATGGAAATCACGAAAGAGACGGTGATTGGCGAGAACATAGACTCCTTTACCATTGAATTACCGCAGCACGCCACGGCTGTGTTCATGCTGGAATAGACGATCATACCACAAGAGCTATCGGAGTGAATTTATGAGTCACAAGATGGACACGGGCCGCCTCAAGGCCCTGCGCGACACGATCGAGCAGGTGACCTTCTCGGTGCCGGAAGAAGAGATTATCGAGCGCTACGAGCGGCTCTACACGGGCGCGGTCAACGACGTGATGCGGGAGATGTGCATGCCCAACCAGGGCCTGCCGCCGCAGATCGTTCCCCTCCGCGACGAGATGGTCGTGGCCGGCTTCGCCTTCACCATCCGCTCGGCTGCCGACCCCACCCTGAGCGGCGAACTGGAAGTGCGGGTGAAGATGCTCGACGAGTTACGGCCTAACATGGTCTGTGTGTGGAACGCCAACGGACTGGACGGCGCCTCCCACTGGGGCGGCGTGATGACGCGAGCCTCGAAAAAACGCGGGATCCGCGGGGCCATCATCGACGGAGGCATCCGCGACACCAAGGACATCCTCGAGCAGGGCTTCCCGATCTGGTACCGTTACCGGACGTCGAACGGCGCCCTCTCACGCTGCAAAATCACCCACTACCAGGTGCCGATCGTCATGGAAGGCGTCATTATCAAGCCCGGCGACTTGATCCTGGCCGACATCGACGGGGCCCTGGTCGTTCCCCGCAAGATCGTCGAAGCAGTCCTGCAGCGGGCCGAGCAGATCGAACGGAACGAAGGAGAAATCAAGGAATGGGTCGACGCCGGATTGCCGGCCGAAACCATCCACGAGCGAGGAGGATATTTTTAGTTGGACAGCGCCACTTCGGGTGCTGCAGGAAACCGAAGCATTTTGCGGCAGAATCGTTTAACCTTATTTTCCGCTACCCTGTGTCGTTTGCAACGGGTGCGTGGCGGAGGCGGTCAGTTAGGGGGCCTTGGGAGGCGGCGGCTGAGAAGTTGTGCGGGGGTGGAGAGG
>JAAYAY010000340.1 GCA_012719125.1 Planctomycetaceae bacterium
CTGGGAAACCGTCTACCGCCAATACTTGAAGACCCAACCTCGACCAATGCTCGCCACTAACAGGACAACAGCCAAACAATCCCATCAAATAGCCGCGTAATTCTATCGAATGGAGCTACCGCACCCCTTCAATCAGATGATGACCTTCCCCTGCGAACTGACCTTGCGAACCACGGCGGACGGCGTGCGGATGTTCGCCCGGCCGATCCGGGAGATTGAGCTGCTGCACGAGAACTGCCATGCGGTGAAGAACGTCGTTACCAGGCCGGAAGAGCTGGTCGTGGTGCCGATCTCCGGGCGTCTGTTTGACATCCGCGCCGAGTTGACGCTCGGCGATGCGAAACGATTTGGCCTGACGATCGGCGACCGAACGGTCGTCTACGACGTCGCCGCATCGACTCTCGACGACATGCCGCTTGCACCGGTGGACGGCAAGATCCGCGTGCAGATTCTGATCGACCGGCCTTCGATCGAGATCTGCGGCAACGACGGGCGCGTCATGAAGACCGATTCGTTCCGCTGGCAGGGGCCGATCGAATCGATCCAGGTGTTCAGCGAGGAGGGATCAGTTAAGGTCGACTCGCTGGAAGTCTACGAACTGAACTCGGCGTGGAAGTGAGAAGCAAAGCGACAACAACCCGTAGGATAGGTTTGTAACCTGTCCGGACAGGATGCAATCCTGTCCTACAACGTATTATACCCCGGGACCAGCAACGCTCAGGAGAAACACCCATGCAACGCGACGTGTGTTCGCGCAGAACATTTCTCCATCTCAGCACCGCGGCCGCGGCCGGGATGGTGGGCGCTTGTGGATTCGCCAGGACCTCGTGCGGCGGCGATGACGCTCCCTGGAAGATGCGGCTGGCCTGCTCCTCGATCAACTTCTCGTCCTTGCCCATCGAGCAAGCGGTCGAACGGATCGCCAAACTGGGGTTTGACGCCATTGATATCTGGTCGGCCTACGTGGGCTGCCCGCACCTGGACGACGCACTCAATCGGCTCGGACCGGACGCCCTCACCGAACTGCTGAAGAAACACAAGCTGGACCTTTATGACTTCTCGGTCTATGTCGGCGGTTACCCGCGCTACGCCGAACTGCTCGGCAAGGTCGGTGGCGGCGTTGCTGTCCACGGCAGCGGTGGATTCTCCGACCCCGATGATCTTCAGAAGAGCATGAAGACCTTTCTCGAAAGGTTAAAGCCGGAACTGGAACTGGCTGAGAAACACGACTCGTACATCGCCATCGAGAACCACAGCGGCAAATCGTTGCTCAACTTCATCGACTCGATCAAGGCCTTCACCGAGTTGAATCAGCATCCGCGGCTCGGGATTGCCCTGGCTCCTTACCACATCCAGAAAAACAGCGAATCGGTCGAGGAGGCGATCCGGATCTGCGGCAAACAACTACTCTTCTTCTATGCTTGGCAGAACGCGGAGGGCACTGGCCAGTTGCCGGGCATCGGCCCAACCGATTGTGTGCCCTGGCTGAAGGCATTGGCAGAGGTCGGGTTCCGCTACCCCGTGACTCCTTTCATGCACCACGAACCGGCCCCGGATGAGATGGCGGAGGCCATGGCGAAGTCCTGCCAGTATCTGAAGGCGTGTTACGATCGTTGTAGGACAGGTTTGTAACCCTACAAGCGAAGGAACCAAACCATGAGATTCGCGAGCGCGTTTGCCCTGTGGACTCTCCTTGTCGCTTCAGGATACGCCGAAGAGGGACAACAAGAATCTTGGGACATGCTCACCGCCAGGCCCGAGGCAGTCGAGGCGTGGCAGGACATGCGGTTCGGCATGTTCAACTGCTGGGGACCGGTGAGCCTGACGGGCCTGGAAATCGGTTGGTCGCGCGGCGCGCCTCGCGGTGGCGAGTTTCGCGTGCGCGAAGGCCAGGGGCCGACGCCCGTCGACGTCTACGACAATCTGTACAAGCAATGGAAGCCCGACAAGTTCGACGCCCGCGAGTGGGTAGCCGTCGCCAAGCAGGCCGGCATGAAGTACATGATCTTCCTGGTGAAGCATCATGACGGCTTCTGCCTCTACGACACCAGGCTCACCGACTACCGCAGCACGGGGCCCGAGTCGGCCTGGAAGGTCGACGTGATGAAGCACGTGGCCGACGCCTGCCACGAAGCCGACCTGAAGCTGATCATCTACTACTCGCAGCCCGACTGGCACCATCCCGACTACCGCACCAAGAACCACGCCCGCTACATCGAGTATCTGCACGGCCAGGTCCGCGAACTGCTGACCAACTACGGGCGGATCGACGGATTCTGGTTCGACCTGGGCGGCAAGCCGGAGGACTGGGACAGCGTCCGGCTGTTCAAGATGATGCGGACCCTGCAGCCATGGCTGATCATCAACAACCGTTGCGGATTGCCGGGCGACTTCGACACGCCCGAGCAGCGGCTGGGCAGCTTTCAGCTCGACCGCCCCTGGGAGACCTGCATGACCCTGGGCACGCAGTGGTCCTGGAAGCCGGACGACAAGATCAAGTCGCTCAAGGAATGTATCGACGTCCTGGTCACCTGTGCCGGGCGGAACGGCAACCTGGCCCTCAACACGGGTCCCATGCCCAACGGGCAGATCGAACCACGCCAGGCCGAGCGGTTTCGGGAGATCGGCCGCTGGCTCGAACAGTACGGCGAAAGCATCTACGGGACCCGCGGCGGGCCCTTCTGGGGACTCGGCTGCCTGACCACTCGGCGCGATCAGACGATCTACGTGCATGTGCTCAAGTGGTACGACGACCGCGTCCTGCTTCCGCCGATTTTGCAGAAGATCCTCTCCCACGAGGTCCTCACCGGCGGCGAGGCCGCGGTTCGGCAAACCGACGACGGGGTGGAGATACTCGTTCCTGAGGAACGCCGGAGCGACTTGGACACCATCGTTGCTCTCCATCTCGACGGATCGGCCCTGGAGTTGGAAGTGGCGCCGATCAGGTCCGGGCCGCTCACGTTCGGCAAGAAGGTGACGGCCTCCCACGTCTACGATGCCGATCCGAACGTTGGGCGAAGGTACCGCCCGGAATATGCCGTCGACGGCGATCCGCGGACCGGCTGGACCTTCAATCGCGACCAGCCCACCGCGTGGATCGAGGTGAACCTGGGCGGCGTGTATACCTTTGACCGTGCCTGGATCAACGAGCCGCACGATCGGATTCGGGAGTTCGAATTGCAGGCGGAGCAGGACGGGGAGTGGAAAACATTCTGTCGAGGCACGACGATCGGCGAGGACTGCGAATTCAGCTTCGAGCCGGTTACCGCCCGGCGGGTGCGGCTGGTGGTTCTCAAAACGACGATCAATCCGTTGGTGGGAGAATTCCAGTTGTTTGAAGTGAAACGTTGAGCAGAATCAGGCGCTGATCCACTTGAAATTCGCGGATCGGGGACCCTATCATGGGCGATGTTGACAAGTCCTTACGAATGGGGGAGATCCGAAATGAACAGCAAGAATCCATCGCGTCGCCAGTTTCTCAGACTTTCCGGCGGCCTGGCCGCCACCACCGCGCTGGCAGGCCTCGCTGTTCCACACGTCCACGCGGCCGGGAGCGAAGCTCCCATCAAGCTGGCCCTGGTGGGCTGCGGCGGACGCGGCACGGGCGCGGTCGGCAATGCCCTTTCGACGACCGGCGGCCCCGTCAAGCTCGTCGCCATGGCCGACCTGTTCGAGCATCGGCTCAAAGGTAGTTTGAAAGGGCTCACGGATGGCTTTGCCGACAAGGTCGACGTGCCCCAGGATCGTCAGTTCCTCGGATTCGACGCCTACAAGAAGGCGATCGACTGCCTTGGGCCGGGCGATGTCGTGCTGCTGACAACCCACGCGGCCTTTCGGCCGCTCATGTTCGAATACGCCGTCGAGAAGGGCGTCAACGTCTTCATGGAGAAGTCGTTCGCCACCGACCCACCCGCGACGCGCCGCCTGATGAAGTCGGCCAAGATCGCCGACGAGAAGGGCTTGAAAGTCAGCGTCGGTTTCATGTGGCGCCATTCTAAAGGCCGTCAGGAAGTGATCAAGCGAATCCACGACGGGGCGATCGGCGACCTGCACACGCTGCGGATCTACCGCGTTCACGGGCCGGTGCACTGCCCCAAACGTCCGGCCGATCAGAATGAACTCGTTTTCCAGCTCCAGCATCCCAACAGCTTCTCCTGGGTCTCGTCGGGGTTCTATATCGACTGGCATTGCCACAACATCGACGTCGCCTGCTGGACGAAGGACGCCTGGCCCGTCTCGGCCCAGGGCTTTGGCGGGCGCTGCTACGAAGAGGCCGGCAACCAGTTCGACCACTACACGGTCGAGTACACCTTCGCTGACGAAGCCAAACTGTTTGCCTTCTCGCGGCACATGAAGAACTGCTGGGGCACCTACACCGACCTCGCCCACGGCTCGAAAGGTTCGGCCGTGATCATGACCGACCTGGCAGCCCCCAAACCCAAGATCTACAACAGCCAGAACATGGCGGCCGAGAACCTCGTCTGGGAAGATCCCGGACCCGAGCCGAATCCCTACGTGGTCGAGTGGCAGGTGCTGCTCGACGCGATCCGCCAGGACAAGCCGCACAACGAGGCCCACCGTGCGGCCCAGGCCAACTTTGCCGGCATCATGGGACGCGCGGCAACGCACACGGGTCAGATGATTACCTGGGACCAGGTGGTCAACTCAGACTTCCAGTGGGTTGCCGATATCGACCATATCACATTCGAGACGGAAGCACCCATTCACGAAGGCCCCGACGGATACTATCCGCCCCCGAAGCCGGGACTGACGGTGGAGATCTAGGCTGATGCTTTGCTGGCAATTCAGGCCACGCACATTGCTCTTCGTGATGATCATTGCCGGAATCCAGGCGAAGCCGTAAGGAAATGCAATCTCGTGTAGCAATTCAGGTTCCTGTGCGGCGCCCGAAACCCACCGACTATTGCTGGTAGATGATCGAATAGTTGTGCCAGCGGCGGTCCTTGATGCGATCGAGCACACCCGGTCAGGCGTTCGCGTGCAACTCGGTGTACTTCTGAACCATGTCGGGCTTGAGTCGTCCGGCCCATCCGAAGCGCTGCGTCATCGATCTCCTGATTCCATTGCCTTGGGCACTGCGTCGCCCAATCGACCCTCGGCGTTCTTGACCACGTCAAAGGGCAAGCCGTTGTACCATCGGGCGAGTGCGGCGATGTTCCGGTCGTTGCCGGTGAAGGCATCGATCGGCTTGGCGAGATAGGCTTCGATCGGCAGGGGCAGCGAATCGGCGCCGGGCCTGGAAAACCCATAGACTCCAATGCCGGCCGCCTTGGCTGCCGTCGTCAGCGCTGGCGCATTGTGCCGATCCCCCCAGCCGACGACACAGGCCACCAGTTGCGTGTGTTCGCCCGCCATCTTCCGCGTCCGCTCGATACTCTCGATATCCCCGGCCTCGTTCATGAGCCAATCCACTTCCTTGAAGACCCTCGAGCCCGCGAGTTGCGGGTGGCCGAGGTCGTGGCAACTGAGCCAGATGACGCAATCGGGATTGGCGGCCTTCGCAGCGGTCCTCAATCGGAGCCACAACCGCTCGACGGCGCGTCGTTTGAACTCCGTTTCCTGCTCGACCGTAATCGCGTCTGTTCCAGGGAACGATTCGTCCATCAGCTCCTTCCACATCTGCAACTCGCAGGGAAGCCACCTCAGGCGTGCGTCGTCGGGGCGATAGGGCCCGTTGAAGAACCAGTCGACCATGAAGCCGTCGCACCCCGTTCTGGTCAGCGCATCGGCGGCAGCCCCACAAAGATAGTCGCCATACTCGGTCGTGAAGGGAATGTGTGTGTGCGCAGGGTTGCCGTAGCTCTGATCGGGATGCTCCTGGGCCCAACGTGTATTGGCGCCTACACAGAAGTACCCCATCACTTTCATGCCTTCCTTATGGCCAAGTCGCACGACTTCTGTCAGAAAATCGTGCTCCAAGCCAGGCTGCTCCGGCACCACACCGCCCTTGTACCAGGCATAGCCGTTGCACGAGACGCAGAAGGTCTGGATCACATTGACGCCGAGTCCCTTGTACCAGGCTAGGTGCTCAGCCGGATCGGCGTCCGCCCACAGCCCCGGCTCGGCAAATCCGTTCGGGCCGCCGGGGCCCCAGTTGAAATCGATGCAAAAAGCCTTGATTTCGGCCTGGGATTCATTGCCGGCTTCGGCCGCACGGCAGCATGTCCCAGCGGCAAACACGATGCAAGCGGCGAGGACTACGGTTGTCCTGTTCATCTCATTCTTCTCCTTGCATGTCCGCACAAAGCTACGCCGGCATGTCCAAATCATACTCGCCTCGCATGCGGGTACGATAGCTTGTTTGGACGCTCGAAGCTATGTACGATTGTGGGAAGTCTATGTCATCTGCCTCGCCTGCCTAATCGAACTTGCGCTCCCAACCTGTGAGGAATCCAACCATGTCCGTAACCACTCGTCGACGTTTTTTGCAATCAGCGACAGCCTCCGCGATCGCGGCTCCCCTGATTGGGCAGATCGCATTTGCGGGGGAGTCCAAACTCCACGTGGCCTGCAACCAGTTCTGCTGGATGAACATGTACCGCCGGCACGGCAAGGACTTCAATGCCGACCTGGACGCCGGGCTGGCCGAAGTCAAACGCTCGGGAATGGACGGCCTGGAAGCCATGCTCGGAAACCCGGCGGCCGCCGAACAGATGATTCCCCTTCTGAAGAAGCACGGACTGGAGATGCGGTCGTTCTACTCGGGCGCGACGCTCCACGATCCGGCCGCCGTTGACGCCAGCATCGCGCAGGTCGTCGCCACCGCGGCCAAGGCCAAGGAGCTGATCGACGTTCGCATCTGCGTCGTCAATCCGGCGCCGCTGCCCGAGGAGAAGACCGACGAACAGCTCGAGATTCAGGCCAAAGGAATGACCAAACTGGGCGGCGCCCTGGCCGAGCATGGCGTCACCCTGGCCTACCACTTCCACGCCCCGGCCTGGCGAAGCGACGGGCGGGAGTTCCATCACGTGATGACGCAGACGGACCCAGAACTCGTGAAACTGTGTCTCGACACGCACTGGGTCTACCGCGGCAGCGGGAACAACGTCGAGCGGGTCTACGAGGTCGTCGAGCGCTACGGCAGCCGGGTTGCCGAGTTGCACCTCCGCCAGTCGAAGGAGGGCGTCTGGACCGAGACTTTCACCGACGGCGACATCGACCACGTGAAGGTGGCCCGGGGGCTCGAGGCGCAAGGCGTCGAGCCGCTGTTGGTTCTGGAGCAGGCCGTCGAGAAAGGCACGCCCGACACGATGGACGCCCTGGAATCGCACCGCCGCAGCCGAGTTTACGTGGAGAAGGTGTTTGGGTGAGCAAGCCGAAGCAAAACCACCCCACCACGAACGCAATCCGGGCTCTGAAGCAGGCCGGCGTTGCCTTCGAGGTGATTCCCTACAAGTACGAGGAGCACGGCGGCACTCGGCATTCGGCCGAGCAACTGGGTGTCGACGAGCACTGCATGATCAAGACGCTGATCATGGAGAACGAGGCTCGGGAACCGATGATCGTGCTGATGCACGGCGACCGCGAAGTTTCGACGAAGAACCTGGCCCGGTTCCTGGGAACCAAGTCGGTCCGCCCGTGCGATCCCGAGGTGGCCAACAAACACTCCGGCTACTTCGTCGGCGGCACGAGCCCCCTAGGCACCCGCCGCAAGATGCCGGTCTACGCTGAAGCGACCATCTTCGACTTGCCCGAGATCCACATCAACGCCGGCCACCGCGGGCTGATGCTGCGGCTCGACCCGAAGGACCTGCATGAGGCACTCGAGATCACGCCGGTCGACGTGGCAATTGCATGATACGACACACGTCAATCCTGCCCTCCGATCCCTCGGATCGCTCCTGTTCAAATCCTTCTTTCTGTCGACTAGAATTGCGGACGATTGTCCTATTCAAGGCGTCCACGCTATCGAGATGGAAGGCTAGAATGCACCACGCTTCCCGACTTGTGTATGTTGTTGCGATCATCTCTGCGACGAACCTGCTCTCTGCCGCGGCCGAACCCAAGAATCCTGTTCCCTTCAGGAAACTTGTCCTCACCGACAAGTACTACTGCGACGGGTTGGCAGCGGGTGACATCGATCGCGATGGAAATGTCGACGTTGTAGCCGGCCCCTTCTGGTACGCCGGTCCGGATTTCACCAAGGCGCACGAGTTCTATCCGGCCGTGGCCCTGGAACCGGCGGCCAGCCCGAGCAACTGCATGCTCATGTACGTCTACGATTTCAACGGGGACGAGTGGCCCGACATCCTCGTTCTGGGCCGAGTCCACCTGCACGAGGCCTTCTGGTACAAGAATCCGAAAGGCGCCGCGGGTCCCTGGAAGAAACACTTCGTGTTCCGACGGATCCAGGGAGAGACTCCACCGTTCAGCGATCTGTCGGGCGACGGCCGGCCCGAGTTGGTCTGCCATTGGGAGAACCGTTTCGGATGGGTCGGCCCCGACTGGACCAGGCCGACCGAGCCCTGGCAGTTCCACGCGGTGACGGAAGAGGCCGAGTTCAACCAGTTCTATCACGGCACCGGGGTGGGCGACGTCAACGGCGACGGCCGGCCCGACTTGGTTCTCAACGACGGTATCTGGTTTCATCCCGGCGAGGGAGAATCGCAGGGGCCGTGGCCTCATCATGCCTGTCGGTTTGCCAAGCGAGGCGGCGCCCAGATGCCCGTCTACGACGTTGACGGCGACGGGGACGCCGACATCATCACCGCTCTGGACGCCCACGGCTGGGGCGTGGCCTGGTTCGAACAGGTTGAGCGCGACGGAAATCTCGATTTCATCGAGCACAAGATCATGGGCGATCGGTCCGAGATCGAGCAATATGGCGTTGCGTTCACTCAGCCCCATGCCTTCGACGTGGCCGATTTCGACGGCGACGGGCTGACCGACCTGGTCGTCGGCAAACGACGCTGGGCCCACGGACCGAAAGGCGACATCGAACCGGACGCCGAGCCGGTCGTCTATTGGTTCCAGCTTGAACGAACCGGGGCCGGCGTCGTCTTCCGGCCGCACCTGATCGACGCTGCCAGCGGCGTCGGCGTTCAGATCGCGGCCACCGACGTTACGGGGGACGGCAAGCCCGACGTCCTAGCGGCTTCGAAGCTCGGCACCTTCGTGTTCGTCAATGAACGGTAACGTGCGACCCGTGCGTCGTTCCCGCCTGCGCGGGAGTGACGTGGCGGCCGGGGTCACTTAACCGTCCCGGCGCCCAGAAGCGTGTTGAGAACGTGCTTCCACCCGTCCGGCATCGGATCCTGAAAGGCATGGTACCCCAGGCCGGCTTTCTCCGACGGCAACGGGAGTTGGATCCCCTCTGCAGTAATCTCGCACGGTCCCGGGGAGCGATATTCGGCCCCGTCCGCGAAACGAAGTGCCACACTGCACTCGTTGTAGCGGCGGAAATAGGCGTTTGTTGGAGAAGGCTGGGAGACGGCCGTGGCCAGGCACGCCTCAAGATACCTGAGGGCCTCTTCGTCGTCGCAGGTCACCTCGCCGGGACGCCAGTGCGAGGTCATCTTGACGGTGACGGCCTCCAATCGAGGCTCCCCGGTCTTCTTCCACCTCTTACATGCTCGTTCTCCGACCGTCCACTGGAGCCATATCCAAATCATCCCGAGAGACACGAGGAGGAAAACAACCGCGTAGACATACGTCATGCGACGTTCATGACGCTGCAAATCGGCCGCAGCGGCGGCGGTAGTTTCGTCGAGATGGAAGTTCTGAATGTCCACCGATCGCAGCAGTCTTTGACGAGTAGAGTTCACGGCCGCGGCTCGGGCTCATCGAGCCTCAGGAACAGCACCATTCCGGGCCATTGAACCTCGATCCCGTGATGCTCGGTCGTACTGTGAGTATGGACGGTGTTGGTCCCTTGCCGGATGAACTCCAGCGGAACCGGGAATTCATCATAGCTCAGATCGTGATTCTTGCCGACGTTCACGACGATCTTTCGGTCGTTGATGCCGATTTCTTCGGCGGCCGCCCCGTTCCAGGTCGACGTGACAATCTTGGCGTCGACCGCCTTTCCCAGATCATCGATCACGATGTCGTTGACGGCATTGGGCAGAAACGCTCTTGCCCGGGGCTCCGTCGTCTCCGGGCCGGTGACTCGTTGCCATTTCCCTTCCGGCCGCCAGGAGTACTCGCGAAACACGTCGCCCGGCTGCGGCCCGGCAAGGATCGTTGCAGCCGTCAGCAATGGGGGGAGGAGAGCAAGCAAGAAGCGAAATGTCTTCATGTTCGATCTCGGTATCAAAATGAGGGCGGCAGTCCATTCTTGCCGATCGTACCAGAGTGTTACGAAGAATGCCGGAATCCGGTCGGCGCTACAGGTCGCGCGGTTCGTGGAAGGCCTGGTCGTGGTCGGCGGCGAGCAGTTCCGCCTCGCTCTGGACGACGCGGATCTCGCGCCAGCGTCCGCTGCGATAGCGGAGGTAGAAAACGTAGCTGAAAAGGAGGAAGGTGAGGACGATCGCCGTCCAGGCCGCCTCGGGCGACATGCCGAGAACATGGAGCATGACGATCAGGATCGGCAGCATGAGCCAGTGCAGCGTGACCGAGATGCACATGGTCCAGAACGTGTCGCCCGCTCCGCGCAAGGTGCCGCTGAAGACGGTACAGACGGCCTCGATCATGACGTAGAGCGACGCCATGCGGATCATGAACACCGCCGTGGGCACCGCCTGAAGGAAGACCGGATCGGGTTCGGCCGGCTGGAACACGCTCACCAGAGCTTCGGGAAAACAAGAAAATAGAACCAGAATGATCGCAGAGTAGGCCCAGCCGCTCTTGATGCCCGACATGGCGGCCCGGTGGGCCGTGTCGGGATCGCCCGCTCCCATGTAGCGTCCGACCAGGCTCATCACGCCGATCTGCACCCCGATCAGCGGGACGAACGAGACCATGTCCCAATTGAACATGATCGTGGTGGCGGTGGCGGTGACGGGCCCGTGGGCGTGGAACGCCAGGATCACGCCGGTGAACGCCAGTACGTTGAGGAACATCTCGACGCCGGCCGGGTAGCCGAACCAGAGAAGCTTGCCCATCGCCTCGCGATCCAGTCGCAGCGATTGGAGAACGGCGTACTGGCGGCGAACCGATGGCCGGAGGTAGGCGGTCACCAGCACGCTCAGTCCCAGCAACCCTCCCAGAATCGTGCCGTAGGCCGCTCCCCGGATCCCCAGCGCCGGAACGCCGAACTTGCCGTAAATCAGCACGTAGTTGAGCCCGACGTTCGCCAGCATGGAGACGAAGGCGGCCACCATGACCATCCGCGTCCGGCCGATCCCGGAGAAGAAGCTGCTCAAGCTCGTCCGCAACAGCCCGACGATCGTGGCGTAAATGAGGATCTCGAAGTACGTCTTCTGCGGAGCGAGTTGATCGGGCGAAATGCGGCTGAGCTCGAAAGCATGGAGTATGAGCGGCTTGGCCAGCAGGATGATCGGGTAAGCCGCCAGGCACATGAGCATGGCCTGGGTGGTCGCTACGGCGCAGCGGTCCTTTCTGCCGGCGCCCAGATATTGGGCGACGAGCGCGGTCGTGTAGCCGATCAGACCCATGAAGAACGTCATCAGCATGAAGCTGGCCAGGCCGCCCGACATGGCCGCGTTCATCTCGTTCGGGCCGAGACGGGAGAGAAACATGCGATCGGTGAAGGTCATGACCGTGTCGCACGCATGAGAAACGACCATGGGCAGCGCGATGGCCAATAGTTCACGGACACCGCCGGCCGACGGTGCCCGCCGTGTTTCGCAGGGTTCTTCGGTCATCTTCAGCATTACGAGCTTCAGCTTCCTGGCCGCATTTCGCCTTATCCCCATGTCGACCTGGTCGGGCCGACCTGTTCAGAGTCATTTCATTATCATCGTGGGGCGCGCACAGCGATACCCCTTCTGGCTGGTGTCAAGAGATAGACGGAGATGGGGAGAGAAAGGTTCGGTTCGGAATCGAAACGAAATCCTGCCTTCACCCCTTCTTGTTAGGCACCTCCAACCCCATCTCCGCCATGAGGATCTGGATGTCTTCCCAGACCTGCTTCTTTGCCGGCGGGTTGCGCAGCACGTAGGCCGGGTGATAGGTGCAGAGGACCTTGATGCCCTGGTAGTCGAGGAACCGCCCGCGGAGCTTGCCGATCGGGGTCGTTTCGCCCAGCAAGTTGTGGGCCGCGATCGAGCCCAGGCAGCAGATGAACTCGGGCTGAATGATCGCCAGTTGGGCGTCGAGATACTCGCGGCAGTTGGCCGCTTCGACGGGCAAGGGATTGCGGTTCCCAGGCGGGCGGCAGCGGAGGATGTTGCAGATGTAGACGTCGGATCGTTTGAGCCCCATGCCCTTCTCGATGATGTCGGTCAGCAACTTGCCTGCCCGGCCTACGAAGGGTTCGCCTTGCCGGTCTTCATCGGCGCCCGGCGCTTCGCCCAGGAATACGAGCCGGGCCTGGGGATTGCCCGCACCGAAGACCGTCTGCGTTCGGGTGGAGGCCAACTCGGCGCAACGCGTGCAGGCCGCCACACGTTTCTGGATTTCGGCCAAGGCGGCCGCCGGGCCGGAGGGGATAGGTTTCTCCGATGGCGCAGATGATTTCTTCGGCATGGTCTCGGATGGAGCAACAGGAGCGGCCTGAACCACAGGTATCACGGATGAAACGACGGCCGGCGGCTTGGGCAGATGGGTCATCCCGGCGGCGCGCAGACTCTCCAGTTTCTGCACGGCGGCACGGACGAGGTAATCGGCGCCAGTGACGGGAACGCTCATAGTGGGCTGACCTTGTCGGACGATGGAACGGCCTAAGATTCCCTCGCCTCACTTCGTCTTACCGCTGTCGCCGCGGCGAGAGCATTCTGACTGCTTGGGCGATTCGGCTGGCGTCTGACAATGCGACGATCACCACGCTCTTGCTGTTCGCGAAGATCACGGCAGATTGCCTCAAGATCATAGCCGAAACGCCGCGCATATTCATCCCTGAGTTTGCGAATCTCCGCAACTATTGGGTCGTCATACATTAATCAACTCCTGCGGCGTGCAGATAACAGGCGGCGTTACGTCTGCCGCAAGCAGTACCCTGTCAATTATACGCCGAAGTGACGGATTGGCGATATGCTTACAGTTCCATGTCAGCAGGTAGTCCATGCCACTGAGAGCGGCGACGGCAATGTGCAGCGCGTCAACCTCGGCGTTTGCCGGCAAAGGGATATCCGACAGGAGGGTGTCTGCAAGACGCTTGGTTTCCCCCGTAATATCGAGGATTGGCAGGCCAGCCAAGAAGACAAGACGTTCCTTTGCTGCCTGGGGATCGCCGGCAGAACATTCGGCCACTACCGCCTGAGAAATGAAGAGATCGAACGAATCGCGGTAGTTGTCCCACCAGTCTCGGGTCAGTCGCTGGTTTCCGGCAGTGACCAGGTCGGGACTCATGCGCGACGCGAGATAGCCGAAAACAGAAGTCTCAAGGTAGACGGCGTCCATCAGAGCTCAACTCCCGTGTCGGGCCAACGCTCTGCTGCGATCGGCGCGTATGCCCATTTACCGTCGACCTTCTCCCGATGAAACGTGTCTGCCCAATCTGATTTGTCAACGGTGATTCGTTGGCTGAACCATGCCAGCATGTTGTGAGCGAACCAATCGGATGAATGGTCTATGTCCTGCTGCTGACGTGCCTCGTCGATGATAGAAGCGGCTTCACCGTCCGCCAGAAGACGTCGGACGATTTCATCGTGCAACACGAGGCGGTGCTGAGAGGCATACGCTTCGTTGATGATCCTCGCGATCACAGGGAAGACGTCATCTTGTTTCCAGCTTGTCGACATCGTCTTGCACTCTACATACAGGTTGCATCCCAGGGCAAGTTTATCAATTCTTACTCGCCGGCCGGAAGGGGTGGACCCACGACAGGAACGAATGCACGTGCCGAGTCTGGACCCAGACCTTGCCCTGGCCGGAGAACTGGCACACCAGTCCTTCGCCGCCGAAGAAGAACGACTTGAGTTTGCCGCCGGCGCGGAGGCCGGGGAGGATGGTCACGCGGTACTGGAGGGTGTCTTCGAAGGCCACGATGTAGCCCGTGTCGACGATGTACTGGTCGGTCACGTCGACCTGGAGGATGGCGCCGTAGGAGTTGAAGAAGATGTCGCCGGTTCCCGAGGCCTTGAGCAGCACGAGGCCTTCGCCGCTGAAGAAACCCTTGGCCCCCTGCCACTTGCCGGTCAGGTCGACGCCTTCGCTGTGGAGCATGAAGGCGCCCCGCTGGACGTAGAGCGTGTTGCCCTGGAGCCGGTAGTAGGCGGCGTCGCCCGGTGCGCCGGCGGCGAACGTGACTTCGCCCGGCCCCTGATCTGCGGTGAACGTGTTGATGATCAGGCTCTCGCCGCCGAGGGCACGGCCGATGGTCCTGCCCAGGCCCCCCTTGAACCCGGCCTTGAGGGTGACCGAGGGCGTCATGGATGCCATGGCCGACGGCTCGGCAAACACCTTCTGCCCCTGCTGCATCTTGACGGTGACCAGGGCGAAGTCGGGACGCTGGCTGATTTCGTACTCGAAGTTGCCCGTGTTGCCCGACAGAATCGCGCTGGTGCCGCGTCCGTCAACAACCGCTGCCGCGATGGGAGCAGCCGAAGCCTGCACGGACGCCGCAACCGGGGCGCTTGAGACGGCGTATTCATCGACTTCCGCCGGCACAACCGGCATGGGAACCTGGAACGTGCCTCCGCACTGCTTGCATTTGGCCGTCTTGCCCGCAAGCTCGTCGTTGACTCGGTAGTGCTTCTGGCACGACGGGCAGGTGAATTCGATCATGGCGTTTGTCCAGGGGTGGGCCGGGAGCCTGTGTTCTGTCTGCGATCAGCGCGGTTTCAACTTGGGTCCGAGGAGCTTTCCGAAACTGGGCGGATTGTGGCTCTGGCAGTAGAGCCTGCCTTGTCCGCTGAATTTGCACACGAGTCCTTCGCCGCCGAGGAAGCTGCCCACGAGGCTCTTGCTCGCCTTCCCGATGCGGAACTCGAGGCTGTCTTCGAAGGCGACGATGTGGCCCGTGTCGACGACGTACTGGCCCGTCACGTCGACGGGGTAAATGGCGCCGAAGCTGTTGAGGAACAGGTCTCCGGCCCCGCTGCATTTGACCCAGAACATCGACTCGCCGCTGAACAGGGCCTTGCCCAGGCCCTGCCAGGTGGCGTCGATGTCGATTCCCGTGGCGGAGGCCAGCCAGCTCGATCCTTGGACGATGAGCGTTCCGCCGCGCATGGGGTAATGGATGATGTCGCCCAGCAGTCCGGGCCCGATGATCAGGGTCTGGTTGGGCTGGGTGGCCGTGAAGTGGTTGAGGAACAGGTTCTCACCGGCGAACATTCGCTTGAGACCTTTGACGATCCCGCCGCCCCCGCCCTTGTTTCGCGTGGTGGTTTCCACGTTGAACCCGCTGGACATGGCGATCATAGCGCCCACTTCGCAGGTGATCGATTCACCGGCCTGGAGCGTCAGTCTGGCGGCCGATGCCGCCGGCCTTGCGAGGATTTCGTATTGCATGGTTCGGTCGTCACCACAGGTGCGAATTGGTCCAGGCCGCCAGGCCTCCGAAGGATCGCGATTGCATATAGATCCGTCCCGGTCCCGTCACTTTGGTGACGAGCCCCTCTCCGCTGAAGAAGCTCGAGAAGATCCCGCCGGCCATGCCTATGCGGACGTTGATCGACGGTTCGTAGGCCACCAGGTGTCCCGAATCGACCACGTATTCGTCGCTGATTTCCCGCTGGAAGATTCCGCCGTAGGCCCCGAACCAGACGCGGCCGGTGCCGCTCACCTTGAGGCGGAACAGGCCTTCCCGAGCGATCAGCATACGCAGGCCCGCCCAGCCTACGCCCAGCCTCACGGTCGGTTCGCAGGCCAGGAACGCGCCCGGTTGCAGGTAGAGCGTGTTGCCCTTGAGTTCGAGGCACTCGATGTCGCCGGGAAACGGCTGGGTGAGGATCAGTTCCCCTTCCGATTCCGTGGAGAACTCGTTGACGAACAGCGACTCGCTGCCGAAGACCCGCTTGAGGACGGCTCGGAGAAAACCGCCGCTCCACATCGTCTTGATGTCGATCGTGGAACTCATGCTGGCCATGGCGTCGGCCTCGGCGATTACCCGGTCGCCCGGCCCCAGCTTGATGCGGATGTTGGCAAAAGACGGCTTGTTGCGAATTTCGGTCTCCATCAGCTTGCCTCAATCTTATTTCGCGAGTTCCTGAATGTCCGCCCAATCGACATCGATTTTGGCGAACTCCTGCTTGGGCCACTCGGCTGCCTGACGGCGTATTGCTTCGATCCGCTCTTCGTGCCGGGGATGGGTGCCCATCCAGGAGACAACTCCCGGCAGGTCGCCCTTTTCTTCCTTGAGCGCTTCGAGAAAACGAGTCAAGGCCATGGGGTCCATGCCTGCCGCGTGGAGCATGCGGGCCCCCTCGGCGTCGGCCGCGTTTTCCTGGTCCCGGCTGTAGCTGTTGATCGACGCTAATTGAAACAGATCGCTCCCCTTGGCGACAAGCCCTCCCGTGTCGCCCAGGAGCAGATTGACGGCCGCGGCAAGCCCCAACGCCTGCCCGATCCGATGCAGCCCGTGACGCAAGGTGACGTGGGCCATTTCGTGGGCCAGCACCCCGGCGACCTGCTCCGGCTCGGCGGCCTGGGCGACGAGGCCCGTATAAACCACGATCTTCCCGCCGGGCAGCGCGAAGGCGTTCACCATGGGCGAGTCGACGACGTGGACCTCGAACTCCATGCCGTTCAAGGCCGCATGGGGTGCCAGACGATCGATCATCGACTGGAGGGCCTCCGCCACCGCCGGGTCGTCGAGTTCGGGCCCTCCAAGTTCCATCGACTCGAAGGCCATGGCTCCGATTTCCCGATCGACGCTGGTGGGAACGGCACGCACGGCGGCCCGGGCCCCGGCACGGACCCCGAAGTAGCCGCCGACGACGAGGAGCACGATTGCGACCAGCACCGCGGCAGCGATCAGGCTGCCTCGCCGCGACTCCGACTTCTGCTTCTTCAGCTTGTCGTTCAGTTGCTCGTCGAGGATTCCCGCCGAGGCGGAAGACAGGGCCGAGGGGAACTTGCGATCTTCGCAGAAGATCGTGAGGCTGCGATCACGATTGCGGCAGAAGACCATCCACCCGCTGAATCCGCCGATTTCCAGTTGGCATTCACGATAGGGGACCTCGAATCGTTTGCCGTCGGGGGTGCGCGCGAGGATTCCCATCGGCAACAATTCGATCTCGGCGCCCGCTCGCCCGCCGTCGATTGCGTCGCTGAACACCCCACCGGAGAATAGCAGTTCGCCCATCATCGATTATGTTTATCGTGGTTTGAGGAGCATAGGTCAAGCACCCGGGCATCGGCTCGGTTCCATGGGGCCATCGAGCGAGTCAAACGCGTTTCTGCGAAGCAGTCGTTTGACCCGCTGCGGCAGGCGAGGCCATGTTTCAAGCGATTTCCGGTTTGTCAGGCAGGGGAATGGACGGGGCAAGGAATTATCAAGGCGCGAGCGCCATCCGCCCCCAGGATAAAATGTACATTAGTATACATAGCCGGTTGAGGAAGTCAAGAGGAGAATCGGCGATTTGCCAGGGTTTCTTGGAGGGCCTGGCATCCGGCGATGACGAGTGTTGCCGGGGGGTTTGCCGGCATCTTGGGTTTTGCGCCGTGTCGGCACTTGTTGCAGAACGGTTCGGGCGCGGCGCGTGGCTGCAAGGGTGGGCGGCACATGTGTTTACATCAGTGCCGGCAGACGCAAGTTGCAGGAGCCCGGCGGGGGGTATGTTGCATAAACCGGTCTGTTGAGGGGGCGAGAGGCAGGGAGCATACGCCGCCCTCCTCGCTTGCGCTTCGCCCTTGGTATGGAGAGACGCCGCGCCGGTGGTAACCGGTCGCGGCGCCGGTGCTGCCTTGCGACTCGCTGCCAATTTTCTGCGCGTAGCGCCGAAAATTGGCGCGCCGACTTCCAGCAAGTCCATTTGGACCCGGTCGACGAAACATCGACCTGCGCTCGTGTGGGGAGCGTCACCAAGGACAGCGGGTTCATCCTCCGGCACGCGGGTGATCGTGTCAATACCCCGCTGGAAGGCCGGCTACGGCTCCACGACCAGGATCGAATACAACTCCAGTTGCGGCAAGGTGACGGTTGCCCGACCATCGGCCCAGGAGACGTCGAGGGCTTTGCCTTCCGGTTGTTGGATGATCGATTTGGGGGCCTGGTCGAGGCGCAGGGAGACGGTCAAGGGGCCGGCCGGTTGGATCTCGGTGATTCCGCCGTCGGGTGCGCTGGCGTGGGGGCCCGAGGTGTTCATCAGGTGGATCGACAGTTTCCCTTTCAGTGTGCGCGGGCTAATGTCGACATCGTTCGCCCCGGTTACTTTCACCATCGGCTGAGGGAAGGCCTCTCTGAGGGTCTTCGGAAAGGTGTCGTCGACGGTCTCGATGGACACGATCTTGGAGCCGTTCTTCTCGGCCGGTTCGCTCTCGAAGAGTTTTGCGGGGCCCGGACCGATCAGGAGCAGGCTGCCGCCCGACTTGGCGTAGGTGACCAGTTCGTCGCGAAACGCAGGTTCGAGATACGTCCAACCGGGCACAATGATCAGGGGCCACTGGGCCATCTTGCCTCTCAAGTGGTGCTCGCTGAGGATTTGCACGCCGTATTGATTCTGAAGGATTTGCGTGAGCGCCTTGCGGAGCACGGCGACTCCGTTGCTGCCGGACCAGTGGAATAGCCGCGGCGACTCGCGATAGTGCCCGGCCGTCGAATAGAGCAAGGCGATCTGCGGCACGGCCACCGAATGATGGCAGTAGGCCTGGCGGGCGCGGCAGAAGTGGGCGACCTCGGCCATCGCGTCCATTTCCAGCGGATCGCGAACGGCGCCGTCGCGAGCTTGCTTGAAGTAGGCTTGATATCCGCCGCCCTGGGCGAGAACGATCGCGGCTTCCTGCATGAGTTGGACGGCCGGTTTCTGCTTGCCTGTCTTGCGGCTGAAGGACCACGACATCAGGTCCCAGGGGACGCCCTGGTTTTCGAGGCAGCGCCCGGCAAAGCGGGCGGAGTTGACGCTGTCGTCGGGAGAAAAGTCGCCCGACAGTCCCGCCACGGCGGCCGACACCGGCTCGGGCATGTGATCGCTGAACGCCCAGTTGCTCATGACCTGGAAATCGGGATGGGACGATTTCAACGCACCGACGTAGTGGCGCACGTAGCGGCGGAAGGCTTCCCGGTGAAAATCCATCCACTCGTTCCAATAGGGTTCGCCCGCCTTGCGAGGGGCCGATTGGGCGCCTGTCTGTTTGCAGAACTCGCGGACGGCCGTTTCGCCGTAGTCAGGGGTGGTGGCCCAGCAGTCGCCGTCGACCCAGGCGCCGTCCACGCCGTAGTCGCCCGCCAGTTCGCGGAGTTGGGGAATCATCAGCGAGTCGACGTACGGCCCGAAAACGGAAGTGGCCTTGTCGTTGGGTTTGCCGTCGGCATTGACGGCCGCCCACTCGGGATGGGCGGCGACGGCATGGCCGTCCCAGACGCCCGAGTAGTGCATGAACAAGGGAACGCCGCGCCGGCCGGTTACGTCGCGCCAAATACGGAGCGGATCGCCGACGAAGCCGGGGGCCGGGTTGCCGACCTTGGTCGGATAGCTGGAGTAGCCCGGGTGTCCTTTGCAGTCGATCTGGATGTAGTCGGGGTGGACCTTGTCGAGGACGATTTCGATCATTTCGGGCGTGGTTCGCCGGCCGACTTCAATGCAATCCGCTCCGGCGTGGAAGTCGAAGTGAATGCCCAGGAAGGCGTCGGCCCGCCGCATGCGGGGCGGATCGGCGGCCTGGGTGGGAGTGATTGCGATGCCCAGGGCGATCGAGAGGAAGAAAACCGTTCTCATGGGACAGGCTCCTGGCGGTGAATTCGAGCCGCGAGTCCGCAGCGATGTAGCCACGGACGGAATGCGGGGGAAACACGGACAGATACACGAGGTCGTCTATGGGGATATCATTGCATACACCACGCGGGCACGCTAGGCTTGGTCCAGCCGCGATGATTGACGCTGTCAGGCACGGCCGTTCGAAAGGAGCGTTTCCAGCGAGGAGCATCCTATGTCGAGACCGCGAACCATACTACTTGGCCCCATTATCCCGATACTCGCCTTCTGGTACTGCTCTCCCGTTCTTGCCGGGGACTACCCGCCGCTGCCGAAGGTCGAAAGGACGCGGCTCACGGACGAAGAGCTTTTCGCGAAGCTCGATCCGTCGAATCCGGCCATGAAGAAGGTGCTGGCTGTGTTGGAGGCCGATGGGATGACCAGCGCGAAAGCCGCGCTGGCCGACCATTTTCGCCGACGGACGTCGCCTCGTTGGTGGATCGATCCACACGATCGGCCCAAGCACGACTCGCGGCCGAATGGCGTGAAGACGTCCGGCGCCGACCAGGTGTTGAAGCACATTTACCGCGGATTCAACTTCGGGCCGGAGATCGACTGGCTCGACAATCCAACCTACGCCCCGGATCGCGAGTTCGACAAGGAATGGTCGATGGGGTTTCTGCGTATGCCCTGGTGGGACGATCTGGGCGCAGCCTATTGGGCGACTGGTGAGGAGAAGTATGCCGAGGAATTCGTCCGCCAGTTCCGCGATTTCGTCGGCAAGCACCCGATTCCCGTCGAGCGGACCCGCGGTTCGAGCCATCCGCTCAAGTATGCCGTCCCCGAATGGCGGACCCTGGAGATCGGGATCCGGCTGAGCGGGTCCTGGACGAACGCGTTCTTCCACTTCTTGTCGTCGCCGTCGATGGACGACGGCGATGTCTGCGAAATGCTTAAGTCGTTCTGGGAGATGGGGCATCACCTGGAGCACTATTCGAGCGTCCGAGAGATGTCGATCAACTGGCTGGTGTTCGAAACGCGGGGCCTGCACACGGTCGCCGTACTCTTCCCGGAATTCGCCGATGCCGCCGGGTGGCTCACCTTGTCCGAGGAGCGGCTGACCAGTGAATTGACGAAGCAGGTCTATCCCGACGGCGTTCAGTGGGAGCTGGCGCCGGGCTATGGTGCCGGCGTGTTGAAAGCCTTCCGCCGCGCGCACCAGTTGGGCGCGTTGAACGGACGTCCCATGCCGGACCGGTACGTAGCGACCCTCGAGAAGATGTACGACTACTTCGCCTACTCCTCGGTCGACGGTCAGATGGCCGCCTTCGGCGATTCGGGACACAACAGCGTCCGGTCGCTCCTTTCCGACGGCTTCGAGGATTTTCCGAAACGAACGGATTTCCAGTGTATTGCCACGAACGGGCGCGAGGGCGCCGTGCCGCTCGACACCCGTCGCGCTTTCTCTTACGCCGGCCACTACGTGATGCGAAGCGGTTGGGCTTCCGATCAGCGGTTCATGATTGTCGACGCCGGTCCCTTCGGCACGGCCCACCAGCACGAGGACGCCTTGAACTTCGAATTGTCGGCCTACGGAGAGCGATTGATCACGGACCCCGGCACGTATCGCTACAACTACGACTCGCCCTGGCGTATGTTCATGGTTTCGAGCCTGGCGCACAACACCCTGGCCGTCGATCACCTGGGCCAGCGCCGGCGTCAGAATCGCGACACGTGGGTCGCCAAAGAACCGTGTAGCAATGTCTGGCTGCCGGGTGACAGGCTGACCTACCTGCGCGGCGACTACACGGACTGAGGTGGCTCCAGTTTGACAGACACTCCAAGTGCTTATTCCAGCCGTTATACTGGGGAGCAAAGGAGTGTGTCATGACAAGGAAATCGAGCCGGGGGAAGGGTCGTTCTGGGCGTCGTTTCTAC
>JAAYAY010000341.1 GCA_012719125.1 Planctomycetaceae bacterium
ACCTGTCTGGAAACGGAGGCGTTTCATGAAATCGATTCACTGCTGGGACGATATCCGACCGTTCGGCGTCGTGCCGTTGACGGGCGAAGCCTGCGGGCTCTCGTACCGCATCCTGTGCGATGTCACGACCCGTGGCAAGAAGATCCTCGAAAAAGCTTTGGATGTCGCTCAGTTGGGTCTGCGCGAAAGCTGGAACCGTGGCGATCCGGACTCGCCCCACGTCGGTTCCATCATGCTCGCGCCAGACGTGCTGACGTTCCTCGGTGTGTTCGCGTTACTGGAGGACGGCTGCCTTGAGGTCTGGCTGACCAAGGGGAGCGGCGTCGTGGGAATCGAACGCTCCGACCCCTCGGAGCAGGTGGAGTCCTTCAAGCGATTCCACGCCAACGACCTGATTCGGCGGTTCGCCTATGCCGGCACGGCGGGCGACCGGAATCGGCACGTCATGTCCGGTCGTGTTCATTAGAGGCGACTGTAATTCATCCGGCGGACGCCAGAGTCGTTGCTTCCCCTCGGATTCGACGCTTGTTCAGTTGCGGTTGTTGTGAGGTTCTGGCACCACCGGCTCCTCACCTTCGTCCGCGCCAAACCCCCATGACAACTGCCGGTGCCTGATTATCCCAACGATTTCCGCACGTCCGTCGACACGCACGCAATCGCCACCGGTTGCGGGTTGTCTTGTGCCCATGAACGGGTGTATGGTCGGCCGTATGGTTCCCGATTCCTCCTCGTCACCTTCCGGTCCGCGTTGGCGCGATCTCCGGTTCCTAACTGTCGCACTCGGCGGTTCCTTCGTCTTCTTGGTGCTGGCCAACACCGCGCGTCTCGACCTCCAACTTGCAGCTCTTGGAGCCGTTGTAAGCGTGATTCTCGCCCAAATCGCTACCCCCACGCGTCATCCGTTGACTCCCCAGAAAACGTCAAACGACAGACCCGCCGATCCCCAATCGGCCGCTGACCACCCCTCCCTGCAGGCCATCGCAAACAAACTGACGCGTCTGTTGGTCGAATTCGCCAGCCAAAGTGACGAAATCCTGCAACAAGCCGCTGTGGCCAAGCTGGCGGCGGTCCAGGAAGACGTCCGACATCTGGCACAGGGCCAACTGGTGTTCTCCGCCACGGAAGCCTGGCGCGCGACGTATGAGCAGCTCCTCCACGGCCCGGACCTGCACCGGTACCAGTCGGTCGCCTGGTTGCGGAACGAGGATTACTGGCAGGACGTTCCGGGCCGGCAAAGCATGCGGCTCAACTTCGACTTGCTCCAGCAGGGCGTCCCCATCGAACGGATCCTCATCCTCTGCGATTTCTTCTGGCCTTTCGGAGCAGAGCGGCCTGCCGCCGACATCTGCGACTGGATCGACGAACAGTATTTCCGCGGCATGTGGATCGGACTGGTCCGTGAGTCGGCCCTGGAAAGCGAGCCGGAATTGCTCTGCGATTTCGGCATCTACGGCAACCGGGCGACGGGGTTATTGGAACTCGACGAACAGTGCCGGACTACGCGATTTACCTTCGATTTTTCGCCCGAAG
>JAAYAY010000342.1 GCA_012719125.1 Planctomycetaceae bacterium
ACGACGCCGGAGCCTTCTCTTGGGTATACTGCTTCAGTTCGGCGGCATGAATCGTCAGGTTCGTGCCGTCGCTCAGCACGTCGATCCGCTGGCCTTCGTTCTTCACGTGCCACGCGAGCCGGTTCGGTCGCTGGATGGCCAACGTCATTTGCTCGCTGAGGTTCTCAACCTGTCCCTGCAACTCGGCTCGCATCGTCCGACAGATATCCACCTGGAATCGTTGAACGCCCCTATAGAAGTCGGCCATGCGGCGCAAGATCTGCTCGGGAGTTGGAGGCAAGTCATTCGGCTCCGAGGCACGCTCCGCGGCCTGGACACCGGTGTCCGCTGGAACCGTCTGATTGACAGGTTCGGCAATCGAGCGCTCGCAGACGCCAACCACGCCGGTCACGAATACTACGAATGCCGAGGCTAAAATCGTTTGCTGCATCCCAGAAACCTTCTGAATGGGAAGGAGGAAGCATGATTGGCACACCTTTCGGGTCATTTCCTGCCTATGAAACCCACGAACCGCCCCGAGGTTTCGCTTATTGATGTCTGCGTTTTGAATGATCGGTTGGCCAGACCGACATCCGGAAGACCGGGCCGCGTCGAGCGATTTGCTAGCCAGCAGTTCTTTGCTGGGCAAATACCGGCCGCTGAAGAAACGTCGCAAGACAGGGCAACCAAAGGCCGACAACAAGTGTCGCGGAGAGAATAGCCGGTACGGGTCTCATGAGCCTTTTTTCATCGGTTATCGAACAGCCGCAAGTGACCTAAGCCGGAGGAAGATCACCGGTCTTATGCGCCAAGCCGATAATCGAGCCATTCTCAAGTACCCCTCGTTTGGTGCTTCTTGCACTGACTAAGCTGCACGGGTCGCCCCGACCTGTGCGCGCAAGAACTCGCGTGGCTTCCCTGTCAACGTGCCGGCCGAACCGCCCCCCCCAAAAAAAAATCGGATGGCTACCCGCAGTCATGGAACTTCGGCAAAACGCCTCCGGCAGCAAGGACCCTCGCCGTCGAACCCTCGTCGATGTGGAATGGCGGGGCGCGGTAGAATCGGGCCGTTGGCGTGTCGCCAACAAAGGAAGGTTTGATGGGGCGCGCCCTTGGTGACGATTCATCCAGACTCTTGACTCCAATCGGGTTGCCCCTCTATGCTACCGGCACGTCCGTGGGTGGGCCTCCCATGGTCTACAGGTAATAGGCAAGAACCCTCTGAACACGAATTCTGTGAGTCAGCAAATGGCAACTAGCCGCGATGAGCTTATTGACCAACTGAAGGCGCAGCCGCTCGTTGACCTAACAGGAGTCGTTGGCGCAAGTGGCAGCGGAGGTGGAAGGTCACGCGGCGAGGAACTGTGGTCATTCACATTTGTCCTCGTCGCGTGGCGAAGTAACGGCGGGACGATCAACGATTCCGAACTCATCGTCCGACGTTTAGCGACTCAGGCTGAACTCAAGGCGTTGCAGAAGCAAATCAACGCCAACATGGTCGTGCGACTTAAGGCACGCATAGCAATGGAGAATGTATACGGCAGGCCAGAAGCATTGCTGGAATCCATTGATGAAGAAAGGCACGACGATGCAGAATTGAACGCACGTCTTGATGAACTACTTAAGCCGGTAGTGCGCTCAGATCAGAAGTTTGGCGATTTCCTTCTCGACCGAAGCGTGACAACGTTTTCCACAGAAACGGAGTGGGTTGGCGAAACCGTGGAATTGTGTCTTTGGCTGGATAAGATCGAAGAATTTGATCGTGCAGCCAGAGTAGCGCATGCATTATGGGACGACTCTTTGAAGTGGAACGAACTGGTTCTCGACTGCCTTGCTCGTGATGTCCTGCGATTGAAGAGCGAGAACTGGCAGGAAGAGGACGGGTCGACGGTTACCCGCGAACAGTTTGAATCACGGATTTCACTGAATAGGATCGAAGTTCGGCCTGATGGCCATTTCGAGTTTTGGTACGATGACGATGAGTTATTCTGGGGCCATGACATTGCCGCGATGGGAAAGATAGATAGCAGTGAATTGAGCGGCGGTATCCACGGTTGAACACGATTTCTGTGATTAACGTCGTTCGCCGCCGCCTTCCGAATTGCGGTGCTTGCCCCTGTCCCAACAAATCACCGTTATTTGGGAGAGATGTGTCCGCATTGCTGCCGCGTCTGCAACCTGCACCGGCCGACCCCTCCAAAGAGTGGCAGAGCGATTTGCCAAGCTGCACAGGTCGCCCCGACCTGTGCGCGCAAGAACTCGCGTGGCTTCCCTGTCAACGTGCCGATCGAGCCGACCGACCCCCCAATTCGGATGGCTATCCGCAGTCATGGAACTTCGGCAAAACGCCTCCGGCAG
>JAAYAY010000343.1 GCA_012719125.1 Planctomycetaceae bacterium
AGTTCCTCGCGGCGAAGGCCAGAAGACCTCTGCCGTTCCATTCTAGCCGCAACGCGGTTCCACATTAAAGGCCAAGGTCAGCAGCGCAGCCGCGTCACCCTGGCAGAGCCCCGTCCTTCCACACGAACCGCAACGCGGTTCCACACCAAAGCCCAGGGTCAGCGGCGCAGCCGCGCCACCCTGGGTCCCAGACTCCCGCCAGCCTGAACGCCAACGGCGTTCTACAATGGCAGCAACACGTCGGACGCAAGCCGATGGCAAGGGCACAGGTGCTTCAATCGCCAATCCACACAACTTGTTCGACCGATGCCACCTCGCCGTCCCTCCCCACTACTCAGTCGCAATCAATAGAGTGAGAGCATCAGCACGGCTTGTCTTCACGGCAAGGCCCGTTCGCATGATGACCAGTATACGGCAAACCCAACCGCTTCAGCAATTCGTGCCCGATGACCACTCCCTGCCTCGAAACGACAAACATCTCCGCCACGCGGGCGAACCTCCCCTGACCATTGCCACCCGCCTCACACGCCCATGTCCTCAACCAAGATCGCCATCCCCGACCCCTGCCCCCCCCCCAACAGAACCGATTTCCCAAAATGTTCAATTTCCCTATTGAACAAATAGTGTAAATATGTATACTGTACGCATGACCATATCCCAGCCCCCCCTCTCAGGAGAACTGCCATGCCCAAAACCACCACCCCTCGCCAACAAAACGCGCCGGAACCCGACCCCCTCCTCCCCCCCTGGCTCCAGAACGACTACTTCTTCAACCACCTCCCGGAACAACACCAGCAGGCCATCCGCCAGATCATCCGCCCACTCTACCAGCGCTTCGTCCTGCAACCCACCGACCATCTCGAAAGTGCCACCGGAAGCAGCGTCATCTTTCTGCTCTGGACCGAGCTCATCAAGCAGGCCGAAATCGCGGTCGGCCCCTACAGCCACTCCTACGACGGCTCCATCGAGCAGCTCAGTCGCCGCATACTCATGAACGACCTCTTCCTCATCCTCGGCCCCAAATCCCAGATGTCCGCCCTCCTCATTCGACTCCGCCAGCTCAAACCCGACCCCCAAGACGCCGATCCCCCCTCCTGTTTCCCCTTCCCGCCCCTCACCCACGATATCGGCAATCTCGCTCCCCCGTTGACCAACAACCCCGTCGCCTGAACCCTGAACCCTGAACCCCGAACCCTTCCCATGCTCCCCCTCGACTTCATCCGCCAAAACGCCCAAATCTTCGCCCGCGCCGGTTCCGTCGTTGCCGGCTACCGTAACCGCGGCGCCGTCCGCTACGGACCCTACTATCGCGTCGCCTACCGCGTCGCCGGCCGCCAGTGTTCGATCTACCTCGGTCGCTGCCGCAAACTCGCCGACCGCGCCCGCCGGCTCCTCGCCCGCCTCCAGCAGCCCCGCAATCACCGCCGCCTGTGCCGAAAGGCCGACCGCCAGCGCCGCGCCGCCTTCCGCCAGGTCATCCGCGGTTGGCAAGCCACAATCCGCTCCTTCGGCCTCGACCTCCGCGGCTGCGAAATCCGCGGCTGGCGCGCACTCGGCATCCCACGCTTCGACAAGACAACCCCGCTCAACGCCCTCCAAAAAGCTGCCGCGGCCTTACTCCGCCGACCGCTCCCAGCCCTCGATATTGGCAAAACGCCCTTCCTGTTGACCAACACCGCCCAGCCCTGGGCCGCTGAAACTGGGTACTGGCTCCGCAACATCTTGCAGCCTTACGGCACCGCACATACTACCGGTTGCGGTGCCTGTCACCCTCTTTCAACAGCCCCGCCTCACGCCTGAGGCCCTACATCAACAACCGCAACACCTCCCCCACCAACACCCCCAAAAATGTCCCGATCGCATAACCCCAGATCCCCACCAGCAATCCCGGCAGCACCAGCCGGTCCCAACCTTTCGCAATCGCCATCGCGGCCGCCGACGGTGCGCCGCCCAGGGTCGCGTTGACGCACAATAACAGCTCTTCCAGATTCAGCCCCAGCAGCTTGCCCAACGACAGCGTCACGACCAGGTTCACCACGGCGATCGCCAGGCAGAAGGCGAACATCACGGGCACGTTGAAGATCACCTCGGCCAGGTCGGCCGGCAGACCGATGACGAAAAAGAACGTGTAGAGCAGATAGGCCCCCAACTCCTCGGCCCCGCCGACCTTCTCGATCTGTCTATGGAAGATGGTCGCCGCGGCAACCGAAAGAAACGTGATCAATACATACGGGTTGCCCGCAACTGCAAGAACCAGCGACGGCAAGGCCAGCCAGGAGATCAAGCCGGCCAGCTTGTGCGAAACCGTGGCGATCACCACGGCAAAGGCCAGACACTTGGCAACGTCGAGCAGTGAGATCGGCTTGGGCCGCCAGTGCTGGGCCGCCGACGACTCGTTGTTCCCGCCCGCCGCCTCCAACGTGTGAGGGTGGGGAAACCGCCGCAGAAAGAACCGCATGCCCGCCAGCACCAGCAGGATCGCGAACATACCCGCCATAATAAAATTGTCGGCCACCAGCAGCGGATTGGTAAGATTCTCGCTCACGTCGAACGACGCCTTCACCGCGAAGAAGTTGACGCTCCCGCCCGTGTAGCTGGCCGTCATGATCCCCGTCACCTCGGGCAACTGCTCGAACGAGCCGCGAAAGGCAAACGCCGCCACAAACGCCCCCACGATCGTCCCCAGCGCGCTCACATGAAACGCCAGAAACGTCGTCCCCGTCGTCCGAATGATCCGCCGCACGTCGGCCCGCATCAAGAGCAGCGGAATCGCCACCGGCACCAGGTAGTCGCCCACCACTTTGTAGGTCGGCGACTGCGTCGGCGTGATCTTCAGATTCGACAGAATCATCGCCGCCGCCAACGCCAGCACCGGCCCGCTCACCTTGGCGGCCCACTGGTAAGTCTGCTCCAGGTAGATGGCGATCACCACCCCCGACACGATCAGCGCCCACAGCGTCCAAGTGTCGTCCGGCGCGATGAGCGGCGGCTGGTCGCGAAAATCTTGGAGCAAGTTGGCGATAGGTGGCATCAAGCGATTCCGAATCGTGCGAGGTTGCCGACCCTATGCATTCATGTTCCCTGCTGCCACAGAAAGGAGCATTCGCCGAATGCCTCAGTCGCGAACCACCGGGCGGATCACGATGTTCCGATAGTCCACGCTCGTATGGTCTCCCTGCAGATAGATCGGGCCGGGCCGGAATTCGTCGGACCACAGAGCGCCGCCCGTGCAACCCAAGAGCGGCTGGTTGTCGATCGTCTTCTTGCCGTTGAGCACCACCGTCACGTGGCGATCGACCAGCGTCATGTCGAGCGTCTGCCACTCGCCGGCCGGTTTCTCGGCCGCGACGGTGGGCGTGATCCGGCTGTAGACGGCGCCCATGTTGTGCGGATCGAGTTCTCGCCCGTACGTGTCGGAGACCTGCACCTCGTAGATACCGCGCAGGTAGACGCCGCTGTTTCCCCCCTCCGGCACCCGCACTTCCAGCGTGAGATTGAAATCCTCAAACTCGGTCTCGGTGCGGATGTTCGTGTAGGAGATGTGCTTGCCCGGTTCCTGCGGCGCGTCGTTCACCATGATCCCGTCGCGCACGCTCCAACCGTTTGGGGCCGACGGGTTCATGATCGTCCAGCCGCCCAGGTCCTTGCCGTTGAAGAGTGTGATCGGCTCGCTGAACTTCACCTTGCTGAGATCGGGGGCAGCCGGGAGAGGCGGGATGCGTTTGCCGGTGAACGTGGCATTTCCCACGACCTTGCCGTCGGCCCGCGTCCGCTCCGTGCTCAGGGCCATCGCGTCGCCGTCCAGCGTCGCCTTGATCGTCTCCGTTTCCCGGATCACCTCCGACGTACCTCGGCGATTCCTCTCAAAGACTCGTGTAACAATCAGCGCGTCGCCCTCCACGCTGACCGACGACACCGGCACAACGCTCCCTCCGCCCCACAGAATGCTGCCCGAAAGCTTCCCGTGATCGTCCTCGATCCCCAACCACCCCGCCCCGCCCCCGGGGATGGTCAGTGCCCAATGGCCGACAAACGGATTCTCCGCGGCAACCGCCCCACCAGAAGTGGTGCTCTGAAGAACAAACCCGACAGCAAGACACAACGCCGAACAGACAGCCGATCTCATAGCGATTTCCTCATTCCTGGTTTCTGGTGTACGGACATCTCGAATCCCCACATCGCCGCCCGCCGCCGGTCTCTTTCGCGATACCCATGCACATCTGGGGTCCTACAAACAACAATTCTCCGCGATTCTACTCAGCCCAGGTTCCCTTTGCCACTTCCCTTTGCCACTTCCCTTTGCCTTCCCAAGGTCTGTTCGTTTCGGTTCGCCTGCCAACTGGCTTTGCAGCACAGGATTCCTCACAGGGCGAGCACAGAGCATCAGGCGCTCAAGAATGTCCTTGCACCCCACCTTTGAGGGGAACAACGCCCGACCGAGTTGGAAAAAATATAGAATATTTCCTGTTTTCTTTGTCAGGATTGGCCACTCAGCGGCCTATAGGAATACAGGAAAGTGTGCACACGCGCACGTGACGAGAGGCAAAACCTGGGACATCCGAAGGGTACTAAGAATGAGGATCTGGTCTGGGCTTCTTGCAGTCGTGGCCTCCTTCTGGGTGGGCTCGTCCGCGTCGGCGGCCACAATCACAACGGACAGCTTTGGCGTGGGAGAGAGTCAATTCAGCATTGAATTCGTAACGATCTCCGGCGCAACCAACCCCACTCGCGGTCACGGCATTGTTGACCACGACTATCGCATCGGGGTGTTCGAAATCACCAACGTCCAGTTCAGCAAGTTTGCCCACAACACCCCCTTCTTCAGTGGCGACAGCATTCCAGCCAACAGGGTCAGTTGGTACGAAGCGGCACAGTTTGTCAACTGGCTCAACACGAGTACTGGCCACCATGTAGCCTACAACTTCACCAGTGACGGAGAATTCAGTCTCTGGAGCGATTCCGAAGCCGCCGGTGGAACAAACCTCTATCGCCACAAGGATGCCTGCTACTACCTCCCGACAGGGGACGAGTGGGTCAAGGCTGCCTACTGGAACGGCACGTCCCTTCAGACCCATACGACAGGGGCCGGATACTCGCTGTTGCAAAGGGGCGGCCGGTGGGGCTATTGCGACAACGGCCACACTGCGAACCGTTTCGGTCCCTCCGAGGTCGGTAGTGGCGGCGAAGAACTGAACGGTACGTACGACATGATGGGTAATATGTGGGAGTGGCTGGAAAGTCCATACGCCAAGCAGACTCCGAGTTCGTCGCGCGGCCCATCCGATGAGGCGTTCAGCTTCAGCCCCGCCAGCTTGCGGTCGTCCTTCCACTTCACCATCCGTCCGATGTGCGAGTACACCGTTTTCGGGTTGCGCGTCGCAGCAAGTGCCCCAACCAGTGCCCCAACAGATGTCCCAGCAGTCCCCGAACCGGCCAGTCTCCTCATTTGGGCTTGCGGCGGCCTGGGAGCACTGCTGTTGAGAAGACGTCGGGAGTAAACTCTCAGCGCCGTCCTCCAACCTCATCCTTGCCTTCTCCGTCGGTGGGACCGTTGGCCGAGCGGGCACTGCGCATCGCTGAGATCGATACAATCGCGCCACTCCCAATTCACGCCCCCTCCCAACCCCACCTGCGAGTTTGACCGGCATGCCACCCAAACCTATGGTTGCCTGAACACTTCTTTTTGAGGGAACAGGTATGCCGGCAACTGCTATCGACGTCGAATCGATCATCGAAGAACACTTCTGCCTGGCCAACGCGGCCGCGGCCGTCTTCAGCCAATACGACCAGGGGCAGACCGACCGGATTGTCCGGGCCGTCTACGAGGCCGCCTTTCGCGATCGCGTCCGCCTCGCCAGGCTCGCCCACGAAGAAACCGGCATGGGCAAGTGGCAGGACAAGGTGGTCAAGAACCTGGTCGCCAGCCAGTTCGTCTACGAAGACATCAAGGACCTGAAGACCGTCGGCGTCATCCACGAGGATCCGATCAGCGGTATCGTCGAGATCGCCCAGCCCATGGGGCCGATCCTGGCCATCACACCGGTCACCAATCCCACCTCGACGGCGATGTTCAAGATCCTCATCGCCCTGAAAACACGGAACCCGGTCATTGTCAGCCCGGCCCGCAAGGCCCGAGAATCAACCGTCGAAACGGCCCGGATCTGCTACGAAGCGGCCCTCGCCGCCGACGCCCCCGAGCACTGCATCCAGTGGTTGCCGGAGGGCTCGCGGGAACTCACCCAGGCTGCCATGGCCCACAAGTCGCTGGCCCTGATCCTCGCCACCGGCGGCCCAGGGCTGGTCCGCAGCGCCTACAGTTCGGGAACACCGACCATCGGCGTCGGTGCGGGCAACGTGCCCGTCTACATCGAGCGCACTGCCGACGTTCCGTTCGCCATCGAGCAGATCATGGCGTCGAAGTGCTTCGACAACGGCACGATCTGTGCCAGCGAGCAGGCCATCGTGGCCGAGCGGTCCGTTGCCGACGCCGTCTGCGAAGAGTTCTGCCGCCGATCGGCCCGCTTCCTCTCGAAGGAGGAAGTGGCCGACCTGGAACGCGTTGCCTTCGACCACGAGCGAAACGCGATGCACCCCGACATTGTCGGCCAGCCGGCCGCCAAAATCGCCGCCGTGGCCGGAATTCGCGTGCCGCCCGACACCCAACTCCTGATCGCTCCCCTCGGCGGAATCGGCCCCGAGTGGCCCCTTTCCTCCGAGATCCTGGCCCCCATCCTGGCCTGGTATACGGCCGACAGCTTCGACGACGCCGTCAACCTGTGTATCGACCTCAATTTCCACGGCGGCATGGGCCACACGGCCAGCATCTTCTCGAACGACGACGCACGGATCAAGCAGTTCGCCTCGCTGATGAACGCCGGGCGGATCGTGGTCAACACGCCGTCGTCGCAGGGCGCCGTCGGTGGGCTTTACAACATGCTCCACCCCTCGCTCACCCTGGGCTGCGGCACGGGCGGAAAGAACATCACCACCGACAACGTGACCGCCCAGCACCTGCTTAACATCCAGCGCATCGCCCGCCGACGAGAAAACCAGCGGCTCGCCCGCTTCGACACCAACCTGTTCTACGACGAATCGCTCGACCCCGCCGCCTTCTCCGCCGCCTTCAACAGAAACTACTAACCGAACCACTCGACGAGGAATTCCCGTGTCGCAAACCTGTGAACCCAGAGAAGCCCGTATCTACCGGTTTGAATCGTGCATGGACACCGTCGCCTGCGAGCGCATCGAGCCGGAACTCCAGGCCTCGCTCGCCGAGGGCGAGGCCTCGGTCGTCTTCGACCTGGCGGGCGTAAAGTTCGTCTCTTCCGCCTTTTTAGGCCTCTGCGTCCGCGCCTACCAGAAGACTTGCCAGTTCGGCTTCGAAATGATCAACGTCGAACCCACCATCAAGCGAGTCTTCAAGATCGCGGGACTGGAAGACATGCTCAAGGTACGATGAGCACTACTTCAACGCCTTCGACGCCTCCACCCCTTTCGCCGGGGCCTGGTACATGTCCTCCAGTTGCTGGACCTGCTCCTGCTGCATCGCGCTGTTGCGGAACTGAACGCCCTCGAGCAATTGCTGCTTGAGCGTCGCGGGCGCAGGTTGGGCCGGCAGTGGTGCCTTATCTTCGGCCTTCCTCTCCTTAGAGAGAACTTCCGGAACCAGCTCCGTCTTCCCGCGGAAGAACGCGTAGTGTGACGATTCGGCCTGGGCGATCACGGTCGAAGTGCCTCGAATGCTGTCGGCCACGAACACCCCGCGCAGGTCCGTTTCGCCCGACACAAATTCGTCGTTGCGGCTGCCGATCGCCTTCACGTGAACGTCGCGCAGGTAGCGGTCGGCCTCGCGGTCCTTGACCGTCGTGCGAACCTGCCCCGAAACCGCGTCTTCCTGAACCTCGATGGCCAGCGGCGTCACCAGGACCAGCCCGCTGGCGTAGAGATTCTCACCCCGGCAGACGACCAGGTACGCCCCGTCTTCCTTCAGCGGCAGCGCCACCTGCTTCGTGCAGTCGCGATAGTCCTTGCCGTCGCCCAGCTTGATCGTCGCCTCGTGGTAGGGCCGGATGCCCGCCAGGTTGATCTGCGTGATCCCCTGCAAGTCCCGCTTCATCAGCCCAAACTTCATCAGGTCGATGCGATACACCTTGGTGTCGCACTCGGGAATGTTGCGGTACTTGAGTTCCACCTCGACCGGTTTGTCGGGCTCGACCGTCGTCACTTCGGGAATCTCGATCTCCTTGCGGGTGAAGTACTCGATCGACTGCTTCGCGTCGGGGAAGCGATCTTCCACCCGGCGGTATTCCTTGACGGCCTCGGCCGCCTCGCCCAGGCTGTGGTGGATCTGGCCCAGGATATAGATCGCCCGCCACTTGTCGTCGCTCTCCTTCTCGTTTCCCGTGGCCGGGTCGACTCGCTTGGCTTCCGCGACCTTGCCGCACATCTCCAGCGCCTCGGCATGGTTGCCCATGGCAAACCGGCAATATCCGATCACGTACCAGAAGGCGTCGATCAGATCGCTCTTCGGGTAGCGCCCCGCATAGCGGCCACAAGCTTCCGCCGCCCGGTCGTACGCGTCGATGTCGAGCAGCGTGTTGGCCGCGGCAAAGGCGGCCTGGTCGGCGGCCGGATCGTCGGGATAGGCCGTCAGGAAGCCTTCCAGCATCCGCCACGCCCGCTGGATCAAGTCGACGCGATTCACCTTCTGCTCGCGCAGCTTCGCATCTTCGGCGGCCGCCGGTGCTTTCGCATAGACCCGTTGAGCGAAGGCATACTCGGCCGCCGCGATGTAGGCCTCCGGCGGATACTGCCGCAAGAGTTGCCCCATCACGTCGACGCTCCGCAAGAACTCGCCTTGCGACTGGAGGAAGCCGGCCACGGAGCTCTCCCGCGAGAAACTGCTCTCGATCGTCGCTCGAAACACCAGGTAGCTCCGCTCGAACTCGCCCATTTCCTCGTAGGCCGTACCCACCTTGAGAATCTTCTCGAAAGGAATATTCTCGGCGGGCCACTTCTCGCGGACGATCTCGAAGTAGTGAACAATCCGCTCGGCAACGCCTGTCGCCAGGTAGCTGTCAAACAAAGTCGTCACGGCCGCCTTATAGACTTCCGGTGTAAGATTCCACTTCTCGACCAGCTCTTCCAGGTGTTTCTGGGCCTTCTCCATCTGGCCCGCGGCAAACTCGATCTTGCCAAGCTCGAACAGTTCACGCGGGGTGAGCCGGTACTCGTCGGCCGATTCGGCCCCCATGGGCAGAACCTTGAGGCCTTTCAACTCGCCGACCCGCAGGTCGCCGGGTCGGTAGGCGTCGCGAATCACCGTGGGACCGCAGCGATACTCGCCCGGCAGGTAGCCCAGCAGGTCGTACTGGATCGTGCCGATGCCCTGCCGATTGCCGACGTAGAACGTGATCTCGCCCGGGCCGATCTCGTAGCGTTCGAAGGGCCCCTTGACCGAGTCGGCCACCACGGTGGCGCCGCAGGGAATCGGTTCGGTGATCACCAGGTATTCGAGTTGCTCGTTGGGCGTGTTACCGGGAACGTTCTGACGCCACACGTGCAACTCGACATTCCCCCGCCTGGCCACCGGCAGTTGAGTCAGCGGATTGCGGAAGGAGTTGTAGCTGCCGGTGAGCACGTCGAATCCGCGGGGGACCGCCTTGCCGTCCCGCTCGAGCGGGGCCGGCTGATAGTAGCGGCGGACCTCCCAGAGGTTGGTCGTGCTCTTCAGCTTGTCGGCCGGCACAAAGCCGCCGAGGATGCACTGATAGGTATAACGTCCCCGGCCGGCGATGTGGAACTCGACCCGCTGCTTCCCGTCGACGAGCAGTTCACCCGGCACGTCCACCGTCTGCGTAATCGCCGACGGCTCCACTTCGAGAACCGCCGCCTCCTTCTCGTTGACCACCACCGTCAACTGGTACTTTTCGCCTTCGAAACGGCTTCGGGCATACCAGTCAGAAAGGGCCAGCGTGGCCGTACCGGTTGCCTTCTCGGGCGTCCAGCGATGGCCCGTCCGGTGCGACATGAGCCAATCGGTCACCTCGCGAGTACGATCCGACGTCGGCTCGATCTCGACCAGAAGCAGCGCGTAGAGCGCCCGCAACTCGGTCGGGCTGCCGCTCAACGGCAACAGACCGTCGGCCGCGGTCCGCAAGTTCGCCGGCTGGTCGAGGTTCTTCGTCGCCAACGCGTCGGCCAGTTCCTTGGCGGTGTCGTTGCGATCCATCGCGGCGAAGGCCAGGGCCGTGTAGGCCAGGGCCGCCGGCGAGAGCACCGGCCGGCTGCGGTGGAGACGGTTTGCCAGGGCAAAATCCTCGTGTCCCGCCACGGTCAACGCGTGGAGCAGGATCGCCTTGCTCTCCAGGTCGCTCGCCCCGGTCGCAGCAATCTGGCCGGTCACGTAGCCGACGGCCTTGTCGAAGTTCTCGGCCGCGACCTTGTAGCCCCCTTTCTTCGCCAGGGCCAGCGCCCACAAGGCCCGTGCCGAGGCGTAGCGATCGCTGGCGCCGCCGCGCCCGGTCCAACTCCAGCCGCCGTCGTCGTTCTGCGACGAGACCAGCACGCTCACCGTCGAGCGAATCCGCTGATCGATCGCCTGCGTCGTCGGGCCGGCGCTCTCGCGGCTTCCGGAGAGCAGCTTCTGAATGCCCAGCGAAGCCAGCAGATCGCTCGTGGCCGTTTCTGTTCCGGACGCCAGCCGCCCGATCTCCAACTGGCAACGCGGCGCCGGCCCCAACACCACGTCGACCAGGCTCCGCTCGACCGTCGGTCCGATCAGGATCTGCAAACTGGGACTCGCCAGCGGCATGTCCTTCGGCGCTTCGATCCAGGCGGTCATGTCGCTCGTGGCCGAGCCGCCCGCGGTCGCATAGACCGGCATGCCGTAAGGCTTGAGCGGCACGGTCTGACGCACGACATCCGTCATAGTTCCATCTTCACTGCTTTCGGCCGCCACCGTCAATTCGAATTCGACGTCGACTTGCGGCGGCACGGTGCCTTTGACTTGTTCGCCTTCCGGCCGGCGAAGTTCACAAGAGAAACTGGCTTCGTGCAGCCCCTTGGCCGTCGCGTCGATGGTCTTGGTTTCCGAAACGCTGCGTCCAGCGATCGTGGTCTTCAGGGTCACGTTGATCCGGCCCTTCTCGACCGCATCGTTGTGCACGGTGGCCAGCACCTCGGCCTTGTCGCCGTCGGTGAAGGCCAACGGCAGCTTCAGCTCGCCGAACAGGTCCTTCTTGACCGTCAAATCGCTGGTGGCCTCGCCGGCCAGCGTTTCCGTGGTGATGCCTTTGGCCGCAAACGACCAGGCGGTGGAATGTTCCGGCACCGTGAAGGTCACCTTGGCCATACCGTCATCGCCCGTCACGACGGCCGGATTCCAGTAGCCGGTCTCTTGCATGCCGGCGTCCGGCAGCAGCATCGCCCCCGCCTCGCCGAGCCGGCCGGCCAGCCTCTTCGCATCCGCAACGTCGAAGTCGGCTCGGCCTCCGAGGGTGAAGGCCTGTTCGGTGCCGTCTCGCTGAAGCACGCGAATCTGCGCAACGTTTTCCCTACCGAGCCGAACCAGGTCGTCGGCGTTGGCCGGGGTGTAGTAGTAGGACTCGGCGCCCTCTTCCGCCACACGGCGAGCAGCATAGCCGCCTGCCGAAACACGATCGCCCGCAGAATACGTCCCGTACTGTGCTCCCCGTGCCAGGCTTTCTTCATCGACCACGATACCTCCGACGACCCCAGCATCCCTTTGGAAGCCAAGGAAAAAACTGAACTGTTCTGCTTCGCCTCCGGCCTGCATCTGTCCCCGGGCTCGTGCCGGTTGCTTTGCCCGAAGTTCGGCGCGTCTGGACGCGGGCAAATTGAGTTCGAGGCCGAACTGCCAGTCGCTCTGGCCCGTCGGTGCGGCGGGAGGGCCGTACGGCGCCGGGGCGGGTTGTGACGCAGTCGCACCAAAAGGATCAACCGATGGCGAGACGATCAGAGCATCCAGCTTCTCCGACTCCTCCATGCTCACGGCGCCAGCCAGCTCAGATCGGCTCTCCGCCTCCTCGGCCGCCACCTCCAGCCGGTTCCACTCCGCCAGCAGCCGCGGATTGATCGGCCGCGTGCTGGGATTGTAGCTGAAGGTGATGCTCGACGTGGTTCGCACGGCCGATTCGCGGAGATTGCCGCGGAAGAAGTCGCTGATCGCGGCCACGGACGACGGGAAACGATCGAGCAGCGACTTCTCGATCATCGCCAGGCTCAACTCGGCCGCCACCGGCTTGCCTTGCGGATCAGTCGTCTTGACGGTCACCTCGATCTCCTCGCCCGGCCGCACCGGCCCCTTCCCTTCGCCTGTTCGCTTGCTCGAAATCTCCACCCGCAACTCGCGCTGGACGCTGAAAGGACTGGAGGCCGTGTGAAAACGCTGAATTGGCTTGTCGTCGTTCTTCTCGTCCGCCTTGGGCTTGGGATCCGTCATCACGGCCACGGCCAGTTCGAAATTGGGCGCCAACTCGGCCCCCATGGGGATCTCCAGAGCGTTGGCCCCGTTCTCCAGCGTGACGAGCCGATAGTCGAGGATCTTCGCGCCCTGGAAGGTCACCAGGGCCAAAGCCGGCTCCTCCCGCCAGTGCACGTTGACCTTGGCCGTATCGCCCACCTTGAACGTGTGGCGATCCGCCAGGATTCGCAGCCGCACCTGGTCCTTGTCGTCGGAGATCTTCACCACGTGCTCGCCGGTGACGACGTTCTCAAACCGGTCGGTGCCGAAGGCCCGGCAGACGTAGTCGCCACCCTCGGCCAGCGTAAGCGTCTGGCGGGCTTTGCCGTCCTTGTCGGTCTCCAAGGCATGTTCCTCAACCAGCCGTTCACCTACTTTGCCGTCGACTTTCGTACGCTGCAGTACCCGCAGAGTGAGCTTCTTGGCAATGGGTTTCCCTTCGGCGTCCTTTGTGGTCAGCGAGACTTCGAACGATTCGCCGGCCACGTAGACCGGCCGGACGGTCTCCAGGCCGATATCGAATCCCTGGGCCGACAGGAAGAAGTTGACCGCCCGGGCAAGATTGCGTTCGGGCAGCGTCACCACGAAGGGCAGCGTCTGCGTCTCCATGAACTCCCGCGTGGCCAGTTCAAACTTGACCTCGCCCTTCTCGTCGGTCGTGGCCGTGTGCGTCCGCTGGCCCGCCAGTTGATAGACGATCTGCCGCCCGGCCAGCGGAGCGCCGTGATAGAACTCGGCCCGGATGGTCCCCTCGATCTTCTCGCCGCGATAGCAGACGTGCCGCGGCGTGTCGATCACCAGGTGGACCGGTTCGAGCTTGTACTCCTGCACCACAAACGTGCCCTGATACTGGTGTTCGGAGTCATCCGCCAGCAGCACTCGATACTCGCCCTGCGGGCTGGTCTGCGGCAGCGGGAAATGCGCGTGGAACGTGCCGAACGGCCCCAGCACGACCTCCTCTTCGCGGAGCATCCGGTTCCGCGGGTCGAAGGCTTGCAGCTTATACTTCTTGCCCGCCGGCACCGTGTAACGATCGTCGGTCACCAGCCGCACGCAACCGCGAACGTGGACCAGGTCGCCCGCCCGATAGGCGGGCCGATCCGTGTAGAGATAGCCCCGATCCGTCAGCCCCTTGGCGACGCCCACCCCTTCCAGCCCCACGACGTTCGACGCGACGTTCCCCTCCATGACGGCGAACACCCGCACGTCGGCCGCATCGCCGAGTTCCTTGAAGCTCTTGTGCAAAACGCCGTCGTCGCCGGTAGTCGCCTCGGCAAACACCTCCTGGCCGTCGGATATGAGCAGCCGCACCCCGGGCCAGGGCTTGCCCGTGACCATATTCTCGGCAAGCACGAACACTTCGTCGCGAGAACTCTTGGCAATAATGTCCAGATCGCTTTGCACGATCAGTGTCGTCGCCTCCAGCGTCTTGCTGCTCACGGTGACGGCCATCACACCGGCGGTCGCCTTGTCGGGCAACGGCACCTCGGCCGTCGACTCGATCTGTTGATATTCGGTATAGCCGGGAACCTTGAACTCAAACGTCGTATCGGGATCGATCAGGGCAATGTCGAGCTTTTCCACGCCCCGTGCGAGGTGCATCTTGCGGAAGTAGGTTTCCATATCGACCTTGTACGCCCGCACGGTCACCGTCTCGAGGTTCCGCGAGGTGAGCTTGATGACGGGTGTCTCATTGCTGCGGAAGATCCGCTCGGTGGCCACCGTGAGGCTCTTGGCCGTCAGCCGGGCGATCGCCTGCTGGGCCGACGGTTGCATCGGTCCCCAGTTGAGCTTCTTGTACTCTTCCAAAGCCTCGGCCAGCTTGCCCAACTTGCTTTCGAGGGTGGCGGCGATCATGAGCTGACCGCGGGAGGCTTCATTCGAGCCGGGATACTTCGATACCAGCCCGCGCCACTCGTCGATGGCCGGCTGCCACTTCTCCTGCTGGTAAAGCATCTCGCCGTACCAGTAGAGAATCTGCGGATTGCGGGGATCGAGCGGATACTTGGCTGAAAACGCGTTCCACAACTCGCGGGCCTTGTCGTACTTCTTCTCCTGCCGGGCCTCCTCGGCCATCAAGTACTCCGTATTGACGATCTGTTGCTGCACGGCGCTCCAGGCCTCGTGGGCCGGGTGTTTCGACAGATACTCCTGCCACGCGGCCAAGGCTTCGGTGAACTTCTTCTGCAATTGATAGCAGTGCCCCAGCAGGTTTCGAGCCTCGGCAACCTCCTTGGCTTTCTGATAGCGCTGGTCGGCAATGAACCCTTTGAGCCGTGCAACCGCTTCTTCAAACTGACCGCGATGGATGTAGCTTCGGGCGATGTCGAGCTGCGCCTCGGCGGCCTTCTCGTGGTCGGGAAAACGCTTCAGAAACGCCTCCAGCGCCGCCACGCCCAGACTCAGTTGCTTGTCGTCCTGCGGCTGCGGAATCTGCCAGGTGCGCGAGAGCAGAAACATCGCTTCGGCCACCCGCTCCGACGAAGAATCGACATGCTCGGCCAGAAGGTCCTGCCAGGTCCGCCGTGCTTCGTTCAGTTGCCCCATGGCCAGTTCGACCTGCCCGAGCCGGAACCGCACCTCCACGTCGAGCGGGCTCTTCTTGTGGTCTTCGAGAAACTTGCGGTAGAGCTTTACGGCTTCGTCGTTCCGTCCGAGTTCCTGATGGCACCGTCCGATCTGCAACTCGATCCGCTGGCGTTCCTCCGGCTTGGGACCGACCTCCAACGCCTTCTGGTAGAACACCAGCGCCTTCTCATAGTCCGGCTTGGCGTCGGGTTTCTTCGGCGGCTCGAAGTACTTCTGGGCAAACTCCAGGTAGATCTCGGCGATCTCCTGTTTGCGATCCTCCGACAAGAGCGACTCGGCCTGCCGGCGATAGATCGCCTCCGCCTTCTCGAATTCCCCCTTTCGGGCATAGGCCAGCGCTTCCCCAAACTGCGCCCGCTGAAGCCACGCGCTCTGGGAATACGTCTTCTGGACGAGTCCGAACGCGGCCACCGCCTCATCGTACTTCTTATCGAGGTACAGGGCACGGCCTTTCAGATACGCAAGGTAGTCCTTCGGAGCCCCCTCCTCCCTCGCCGCTGCATCCATCACCGCCACCGCGTCGGCAAACTTCCGATCCTGCATCAGCTCCCGGATCTGCTCGCTCATCAGGGGGACGTCGGCCGTAGTGACCACGTGCTCCGCCGCTTTTCCCTTGGGGGCGGCATCGGCCGAGACGGGATCGGCCCCCAGGCTGGGTCGCAGCAGGAAAAGGAAAAGGGACAACAGAGCGGCGAGAAGTCGTGCCGGGAACATGGGGAAGACTCCTGTTTTGTGGGCAAATGACAAGGGGGGCTCGGGCCTCGCGCCGCCGCGTCAGAACCACCGCCGGGAGCGCGCACCACGTCCTCTGGGGAGTATAACGGATCAGCCCGTCGGTTTGTTTCCAGCGAAGACGAATTTTCTGAGAGCTACCCCAGGCGAACGGACTTGGTCAAATGCGAGCCGTCTAACGGACGTAGCCCGTATCGAGGGGAGGGTAGCTCCAGGTCGGTTCTTCCCGGGAACCGTCGCCAATACCATTTCGGTCCATCCCCATTCGGACCGTTGCCCCACCGCTACCAGCCCAGTAGACTCGCCACTGAGAAATTCGATCTGCAAGAGATCGAAGCGCGCCGCACCGCCGGGTGTGCGAAAGACCGTTTCTGCCATTAGGCGTCCCAGAACAAGATATCAAGAAGGAGGCTGCGAAATGATCGCCTCAAACCGTCCCGTCTTCTTGGCATTGGTCGTCAGTCTCGTTCTGCCTTGGTCCGTATGCGGCGAACCGATTCGCATCGGTGCCGAGGCCGTCGTACCTGAGAATGCCCGCAGCCGGTACAACCGCTATGTCAATTGGAGGCCGGCCGACGGTGAAGCGGTCGATCTGAATCCGCCGCGGATCAGTTGGCCCTATTGGCCCGACTGGCCCAACAACTGGAGTTCCGAGTTTCACACGTTCCGCCTGCAAATCTCCGCCAAGCCGGACTGCTCGGAACCGCTGGTCGATGTGGCCTGCACGATGAACTTCTACAACTGTCTGCCCGAATTGAAGGGCGCACGTCAGTGGTATTGGCGGGTCGGATACGACATCGGGACGGCCAAAGAAGAATGGAGTGCCGTCCGAAGCTTCACCCTGGCCGATAAGGCCGCGGTCTGGGATCGGGCCAATCTGGCTCAGCCCGACTTTGCCCGACTCGGCCATCCGCGGGTGTTGTTCAACCAGGAGAATCTCGATCGCGTCCGCCGCCTTCACGAAACGGATCCGGCCTCTCGGGCGGCCCTCGAGTCGCTGCGCCGGCAGGCCGACCGGGTGCTCCAACGGTCGTGGTGGAACGATTTTCCCACGACCGACCGCGAAGACCAGCCGAGCACGCCGTTCTACGCGATCGCGCACGACCTGGCCCTGGTGGCCTTCGTTTACCGGATGACGGGCGATGAGAAGTATGCCGGCGTCGTCGAGCGGGCCGTAACCTGGGCGAGCTATCCGCCCGGCGGGCGGTCTTCACCCGAGGGGCTCGGCGGCGACGGGAGCGAAGACGCCACCCAGGGCAACGAATTCCTGGCTCTCTTGTTCGACTGGCTGTACCAGGACCTCAACGATCGCCAGAGACAAGTCATGATTGACTCGCTCGCATGGCGTGTCGATCACATCATGAACAGCTTCGCCTGGCACCGGCTCGAACCGGACCGTTCGGGACGCCCCCGTGTCGACGCGGCGGCAACAGCACCGGTCTCGGGCTCGTCGCTCAGCGGTATGCCGTCCAGTCATCAGTACGAAGGCAGCATGGACACGGCCGTATGCGGCCTTGTCCTTTACGAACACAGCGACGTGGGCCGGCAATGGTACGAGTTGATGGTGAACTACCTGATCGGGATTACCAGCGGGCACGGCTTCGACGGGTGCTGGAACGAAGGGCCCGGCTACGGCACGTCGAAGTGCAAGTGGTTGGTCAACGCCTCCGTCTATTTCGACACCGCCGTCCCGGGGGCGCATTTCGGCCGCAATCCCGTCTACTCGCGAATTGGTGAGTACTTCCGCCGCGTGATCCCCGTCGGAATGGACCACAACGCCTGGGGAAACCAGAAGAACGCCTCGCGAGGCAACCACCTCGCCATGTTTCGCAAGCTCGCCTATCTGACGGGCGACGGACAGTTCTTGTTCAATTACCAGCAGTACGGCGGCCGCGAGTTTTCCGACTTCCGGCCTTGGATCGAGTATGTGCTGCCGGCCTACTATGACGCACCCAAGCCGTCGCCGGAAAAGGCCCCGGCCGCACTGTTCGACATTGACGGCTGGGCGATGGCCGCCACCGGGCCGCCCAGCGACCGCAGAACCTACGAAGAGGGGCTCGGCTTCATCTTCCAATGTCGGCCCCGAGGAGGTGTCAGCCACTCCTTCAACTCGGATGCCTCCTTCCAACTCCACGCCTACGGCCGGATGCTCAACCACGGCGGCGGCAGCTCGGGCAATGGGGATGCCTTCGCGTATCACACCATGAGTCACAACACGATTCTGGTGGACGGCCTCGGCCAGGCGCAGACTTCCAAAGGACAGGACTTTCCGGCGTACGGCCGGATCGTCGGCTTCGCTCGCGGCAAGGACTATGTCTACGTGGCCGGCGACGCCACCCTTTGCTACCCTCGGAAACCCGGCGACTATCGCCGTTGGAGCCTGCCGCTCGACGACGTCTACCGAAGGCAAGCCCTGGAGTATCTTCAGCGGTTCGTGCGGCACATCCTCTTCGTGCGGGGCAAGTATTTCGTGGTGTTCGACGATCTGGCCGCGTCGCGGCCGGCCAAGTACACCTGGCTCTATCACATTCTGCCCGAAGGTGGCCTGTCGTTCGATCCGGCGAGATTCGCCGTGGATTATCAGGTTGGCCACGTCAAGGTCCGCCTTCAGCACATCGCCCGGCCCCGGCAGCTCGTGTTCGACGACCGGCGCGGGCTGGATGGGTTCGTCAATCCGATCACGGGGGAGGACTACCGCCGCTACCGGAAAGACGACATTCTTTGCCAGCACAACCTCTGGGTGACCAACGAACGACAGGCCGAGAATTGGACGTTTCTGTCCGTCATTTACCCCGTTCCGCCCGGCGGCAACCTTCCACCGATCGAACGGCTCGACGATGGCACCGTTCGTGTGGGTGACGACGTCATCTGCTTTGATCCTGAAAGCGAGGCAGCCGCCCAAGCGACTCTGATCGTCGATCCGGCTGCGTTCCGCTCTCGTCTGCCGGGCGTCGCGCAGAGCGATGGTTCGGACCAGTCACACCCGGCCTCACGTTGACATCATCCTGAGTCTACAACAGGCCGGCGTCATCGAAGAGCTTGCGGACGAGCGCGATGGACTCCTCCATGCATTCCTTGCCGAAGGCGGCGCTCGCGTCACGCGGATCGGCGCCGCCAACGCCTTGTGGCCGAACATCGCGTGACTCCGGGAGCCGGTTCAGATCGACCAGTTCCGGCCGGTAGTGCATCATCAGGGATGTTTCGTTTTTGGCCGCGTGATCGACCTGGCTCTTCCAGTCTGCGCTGATGTTTTTGGTGACGCCAAACAACCTGAGCCCGAATCGGGCTTCACGCTCGGCAAGATTTGCCACCCAGGCCCAGCGGGAAGGACCGTGACCGTCGGCAAACACGGCCTTGAACCCGGCCCGTTTGAGTTGTGTGAGAATCGCGTCGACGATCATGTCATGAAGTCCCGGCGGAACCCAGTAGCAGCTCCCGTCGAGTTGACGCGGCGGTGTGGTCGAATCGGCGTAATCCATGCCGATGAGCATGGTGCCGTCGTCGGCGGTTTTGGCTCGATCGGGCCCCAGGTGAATCGGCGGCATGACGATTCCGCCGAACCGCCGGGCGCACTCGCACATCAGGCTCTCGCTCTGGATGGCGTCGGCCCCCAGGGCGATGTGCTCCCCGTGCCATTCGAGTGTGCCCAGCGGCAGATAGGCGATGGCACGTTCGGCCAGCCGCGTGCGGAACTCATGCGGGAGCAACTCGTCGCAACGGACCTTCGCCGGGCTGTCACCGTTCGTGGCTTGTGCCTGGGTCGTGGCAGCGGCGGTGCCGATCGCCGCGCCGCAGGCTCCCAAGGTTCCCGTCTGTAAAAAGCGACGTCGTGACTGTGGCGACGCGTCTCCCATGGCAACTCTCCCATACTTGGAATCTTGCTTCGATCACCTCCCGAGCGAAGATCGCGCCCACAGTCTATTCCGCCGTACCACACGGTTCAACCAGTTGGATCTGCGTTCCCACGCGCTGCGGTCAGGTGCCGGCTGCGATCCTGTGGCGGAGGGGATTCTGGTGAATATGGTCTCCAAGTGATTCTTCCACCAGAGCAGCAACGCGCGTCAGTTCGACCGGTTGCCCCACTCACCGCGCCGTCCGAAACGCCGCCTCCCCCGGCTCCAGCCGAATCTGCTCTCCGCCGAACTTGAACTCGACCGGCTCGCCGCCGACGCAGGCGAAGACCGTTCCTTTCCGACCGTCCGGGAGCTTCCACGCAGTGTGCAGCACAGAAGGAAACGTCAACGTCCGCCTCGTCTTCCCGTCCTTCTCCGTGAACGTCATCTCCATCGGCGGCACGTCCAGATCGGCTGAGGCCACTCGCTGTCCGAAGTTCAGAAACTCCCCGGCCGGACCTCGCCACAATTCCATATGCGCCCGCAGCAGTCGCAGTTGGATCGGGTCGAGCTTTTCCGGATCGCACCAGCGGCCCCAGAGGGCCACGGCCGGAATCTTGCCGCACACCAGGTTCATCCCGATCTGATAGACCGCCAGACGGCTGGAGCGTTCCGAAACGTAGCAGCCCTCGCTGCCGTATCCGGAGAGGAAATCATGATAGACGTGCGTGAACAACGGAACGCCCAGCACCCCGGCGCCCGACCTTGGCCAGCGTCCCTGGTGCAGATCCCGGGCGTGATAGGTGTCGAGAACCGGAAGGTAGAACTCGCCCGGCTCTTCGATGGCGAAGGCGAAATTCGGATCGCTGGCCTTACCTTCCTTGCGTATCTCCGAAAACAGACGGTAGAGGGCCTCGCTGCACCAGGTGCCGCCTCCCGGCGGATGCTTGTGTTCGGGATGGTAGCACAGCGCCATCCCGCCGCCCACGATCTGATCGACTTGCACCAGGTCGATCCCCAACTCGCGGCAGCGCCGCGACGTGCCCACCAGGATCTCGCGGGCCAGTTCCGTGCTGGGGCAGATCGTGGCCGCCTCTCCAACCCCGGCATCCGCCTTCCCGCTGATCTCCGCTTTCCCTTCTGCGTCGCTGACGGCCCAGGCTCGCCCGCGGCGGTCGAATTCCGCCCGCTGATCGATCTGCACCGGCGGACGATCGGCGGCCTGCATGTTCTTCTGCAATGTCCACTTCAAACCGGAAAGAAAGACCATCGTGTGGTGCCCGCCCTGGTGGAGCTTGCGTGTGGCCGCTAGAAACTCGCTTTCGCCGCCGTAGGGCGGGAAGTAATCCGGAGTGGCCCACGTGTCCAACTTCTCCCAGGAGATGATCAAACAAGTCACCGGCGCCCCGACCACCTTGCTCCAACGCTCCACCTGGTCGACCAGCATGGGCAGACGATTCCCCACCGTTCCGTCCTCCAACGTCCCGCGAAGCGAGAAGGTGAGCAACAGCGTCGGCTCGGTGAGCCACTTGGGGATGTCGCCGCCGCCCACCCGCTCGGCCATGGTCTGCCGGCACCAGGACTGCTCGATCGCCCACTTGCGATAAACGTCGGCCGCGGCTTCCCAGGTGATGCGATCCAGCCCACTCGACGGACGCAGGCCCGCCAACGCGACGTCGTAGCCCAGTTCCCATTCGGTCAACGGCGTTTGCGGTAGCACATGGGTGATACTCAACTCAACCGCCTCGCCCTTTCGCCGAGTGCAGAACATCTTCGTATGGGCCAGGTGATCGCGGGCCGTCAGAGACAGTCCGGCCGTCTTGTCGAAGGCGGCCGCCATCTGCAGCGAGGCCGTGCCCGGGTAACGGAACTGGCGATCGGCTCGATTCTCGCTCGGGTTGAGCAGCACCGTCCCGTCACATTCCGGCCAGAGCAGGCAATCGTCTTCTCCCGAAGCGGAGAACGGCAGTCCCAAGGTCACCCGTGGAAAATGGACTTCTGCGATTCGGCACGGCACGGGCGAACGGATGCCGATCCGCCCCAGCATCTGTCCCGACTCCTCTTCGAGCCGAAACCGGCACGTCACGGTGAGATCCAGCGGCTTGTCGTGCCGGCACTCGACAATGACTTCCCCACCCTCCCGGCGAACGTCGGTCTCCTTCGCGTCGGCCGACGCGATCGCCGTTGCCTGATCGGCCAGCACGATCCCGTAGAGCGGCATCTTGTCGGCCGGCCCGAGCCACTCGCGGCCGCTTGCGACATCCTTCAACGAAACCAGCGTGCCGGCCTGAGAATCCCACCGGGCGCAAAGCGACTTGTTTTCCAGCGATACCGTCTCACCGGCCGACAAGACACCGCTCGTCATCAAAGCCAACAGCAGCCAGGCAACATTTCTCATCGATTTATCCTCTCGTTTTCGCCGGACCGTTCCGTGAGCGTCAAAACGTGATTAGCAGGCAAAACGGTCAAGCTGTCAACTCATCACGGCAAAGACCGCGAGCAACGCAAACACGCCCAGCACAAGGCACGTCACCGCGCCGAAACGATCAGTCCACCAGCAGGGCGGATGGTCCAGATCGCCAAACGATCGGGCCATCACGACCAACAGCGCGTTCATCATGCAACCGACTTCCAGCAGAAACAACAGGAATCCCAGGAGCGCGTAGAAGACGGCCCGAACCCGCTCCGAGTCGGGATAGATTTGAGCCACCCAGTGGAGCGCCCAGATCCCCAGCGTGCCGATGACCAGGATCCCAGCGGGGCTCAGCCAAAGCCACTCGCCGGCGCTCATGCCGACCCGTCGTCCTCGGAACAGCCAATGCGATCCCAACACGATGGGACCGGAAAAAGCGCATCCAAGACAAAACGTGGTGAGCAGCAAGACGAACGTTCCTTCGTCCAGAGAAGTGAACGCGAGCCGGCGATACGGGGACAGCACCAAGGAGAACGCCAGTGCAAAGCCAACCTGCAGAAGCAGCGCATCGAGAACGGTGAACCGCTGCCACGGTTCGGTCCGGTGAGCAGGCATCGAGGGCGAGATTTCTGTCACAACCGAGCACCTCAGCCAATCACTCCGTCACCCCATCCTACGATTTTCCCATCATTTCATCGTTCCACCACTCCGGGACACCGGTCCTAGATCCGCCTCCGACCCCATTATAGAGGCGCGTCCAACTCCTGACTGCCCCTCTTTCGCCATCGGCGGTTATCGCTTATCATCCGGCCAGCCACCGTCAGCCCGAGAAAAGGGGGAACGACCATGATTCTCTACATCGTTCGCCACGCCTGGGCGGAGTACCACGGCGATCCCCGATGGACCGACGACACCCAGCGACCTTTGACCGACAAGGGCAAGGATCGGTTCGCCAAGGTTGTTGAACTGCTGTCTGATCGCAATTTCCTGCCGCGCGTGGTGGCCACCAGCCCCTATGTCCGTTGCTGCGAGACGGCCCAGATCATCGCCCAGGTCTGCCCCAGCCGTCCGGACGTCGTGACGCTCGACGATTTGGCGCCCGTTGGTGATTTCGGCGGGCTGTTGAATTGGACGGCAAGCCGGTTCTCCACGTTCGATCAAGTCGCTTGGGTGGGCCATGCTCCCGACGTCGGCCATCTGGCAGCCGCTCTGATCGGAAACGATCAGGCGTGGATTCGTTTCGCGAAAGGGGCAGTGGCAGCAATCGAGTTCAACAACTCGGTGGATCTCGGTCAAGGCGAGTTGCGCTGGCTGACCACGGCCAAGACGCTGGGCTGCTGAATGGCCTTGCGTGATCCCCGGAAACAACATGGTTCGGAGATAGTCGTTCTCCGTCATTCCCGCGCAGACCGGAATCCAGCGGCGTTTTCCGAGTGCCTGGATTCCCGCCTTCGCGGGAATGACAGCCAAGAAAAAAACCCGGCGGGTGAGGGGCCCGCCGGGTCTCTGTCAGGAGTCACGTATTTGGAGAGCGAAGTCAATTCTCTCGGCTAGAAGGTCACAATCAGGTCGCCGGCAAGCAGCAACTGGTCGTCTCGGGTCCCGCCGTCGAAGGGAAGCGGTCCGCCAACTCCCACGCTGGGCTGTCCGTTATACCAATCCCAGCGGAGCTCGGGCCGAACCACGATGTTGGCATGGGGACGCCAGTTGAGGCCCACGCTCAGGGCGTTGAAATCGCCCGCGAATCCTGGTGCCGCTACCCAGCCGTAGCGGCCGAGGCCACCGATGCCGGCCACGCGAGTTCCGTCGTCGTCGCGGAACCACTCAAATCGCATTCCGGCCGACCAGCACGGATTGATCTCGTAGTAGAGGTAGTTCACCAGGCTGTAGAACTCGGCGTCGTTGCCGCCGTTGAGGGCCGCGTTGTTGGTTTCGCCGTAAACATGCTGCAGGGCATATCGCAGCCGCTTGCTGAAGGTCTGTTCCCACATCAGCGAATAGATGAACTGATCTTCCTGGCCGGCATTGTCCTGCGGACCCGCGGTGAACATGAACCGGAGCTTCGTTGCCTTGTTGCAGGAAGTCCAGGTCACGCCGCCCATGAGGTCCAGTTCGTTGTTGTTGTCTTCCCACTGCATCGCGCCGCGATGGAACCCTCCGTCGATCGCCAACTGATCGCCCAGCTTGTAGTTGGCGTTCACGCCTGTCACCAGCAACGGCTCGGCGTAGCCCATCGTGTAACTGTGCGAATAGAAGAAGTTGAGCACCGACGGCACTTGCTCGTAGCTGAGCAGGCCCGCGTAGTGTCCCATGCGAACGGTCAGGTTGTTCCAGGCCGCCTCGAAGTACGCCTGGGGGATCACCGGACCGTATTCGTTTCCAATCGCTGCCATCCGGTCTTCAAGACCGTTGTTGATGCCAAATCGCCAGTCCGTGCCGTAGACCAGATCGACGTGCCCGCCCCACGCAGTGCCGCACCCGTTCGTCACGGCCTGCCGGTCGAGGTACAACCACGCCTGGTTGAGCTGGTAACCGTCGTCGATGTCGTTAAGCGCCACCGGGCCGTTGAATCCGTCCGCAGACCGCCCGGTGTTGGCCGTGTATCCCTGCTGGACCCAGCCGCCAACCTTGATGCCAAGGCATTCCGACAGCCAGCAGTTCTTGAACAGAGACACCGGCTCCCCGAGGCTGCAACCGCAACTGCACCCTCCGCAGCTCGATCTGCTGCACGAGCAGCACGACGCCGCGCAACTGCTGCACGTGCCGCTGGGCTCCGGCTTCTTGGCCGTCTGATCGGAAGGACTGCTGGTCGCCGGATCGGCCATCGGCTCCAACAGTACGGTCGGCGTGATCGCGCCGCCGGCATCCCGAGACGCTTGCTGGAACGCCGGCGGGAAATTGAGGCCGGATCGCGTGAGATCGGCCGCCATAGCCGAACCGCCATACACCAGCGGTAGAATCAGCGTAACGTGGAGAAACGCCCAACTTCGTCGCATCTTTCTTTCCCCCTGACTTGAATTGCTGTACTGTTGGCGGGATCGGTATCCGTAGCTGTCCGTGTCCAGACCGGCCGACAGCGTCATTCGCTCAATGACATACCCATTCGTCGGGGGCGCTTTGTCGAAAAAATGAGTGAGACAGGAATAGGCGGACCGCCTTGGGCAACAGCTACGGACGCTACAGACGGAACGATGGTCGCAGCCCGTCAAGTCGCCGCAGAATGCACAACCTCACAACCAATACAGATGCCGTCCATCGCGAGAACCCCTTGTCGTCCCAGAAGATGCGCGGCGTCGTGCCGCAGTCAAGCCGACCTCCATCTCGGCCTTGGCGGCTAGCCGAAAGACGCCGCAACGGTCGGATTGCCCGGTTCCTGACCGCTGCAAGCGTCGAACCGGTGAAACGGGTGCAAGCGGTTTTTCCGAAGACGCGTTCCGATTGTGCGGCCTGTTCCGATTATGCTTCGGAAACCTGCCGCAGGATGTGCCAGTAGGCGCCTCGGGCGCCGCCGGCAATCGCGTCGACCAGAACTGTGTTGTCGTTGTAGTTGTGATCGCGCCCGGCGCTCCCCTGTTGTGGGCTCTGGCCTTCCGGCTCGGGTGGAAAGAAGAGCGGATTGCCGCCAATCAGATCGCGCACCAGGACTGCGGGTTCTGCACCCAAATCGGGTGAAATGTAGAAAGTCGGTTGGAGCAAATCCAATGGCCCCTCGTAACGCCGGCGGATCCCGTCCTTGCGGGAAGACCAACCGCGAGAGGCTGCCATCTGGGCGATGCGCGTGTTGGGATAGATCCTCATGCCCAGACCGGCCCCGGCACAGTCCGGTTCAATCCGGCCAACAAACCCGATGGTCTCGGCCACCGTCTCCGGCGTCTCGCCTGGGCCCCCGAGGAGCAGATCGATCATCACCGCGATCCCGTAGCGTCGACAGAGGCCGACGGCACTGGCAAGATCTGCCGCTCGGTGGGGCTGGCGATAGCCGGCCAACATCTTCTCCGAGGCCGAGTCGCCGGTGAAGTTGATGCCCACACATCCCGCGGCGGCCATACGGCGGGCGAGTTCATCGTCGAAGGGCACGACTGCCAGGTACGCGTACCAACGCACCCGCCCCCCCAGCTTGCGACAAATCAACTCATCGCAGACCTGAATTGCGTGCCGCCCGGGAATGTTGAACTCCGCATCGCATAGATGGAGAACGTCAACTCCCTGGCGCAACAGCGACTCGACCTCGTCCGCGACGTCTGCCGGGGGCCTGAGACGACTCCGAGTTCCCTTTGCCAATCGATCGGCACAGTAAATGCACTCCCGATCGCAACCTCGTTTGGTTTCGATGCCAATCTGCCCCCCGCGCCGAAAGTACGCGGCATTGCCGATCAGGGCACGACTTGTTGGCACCTGCAGCCTATTGGGCCATGCAGGCGAGTTGATTCGAAGGCGATCACCTTCTCGCCAAATCAGGCCGGGTACCTCCTCAAATCGCGTGGAACCCTTCAACGCCGAGAGAAGGGCCGGAAGAGAAATTTCCCCGTCTCCAACAACACCGAACTCCACTCCAGTCTGCCGGACGATCGCTTCCGCAAAAATCGAGAATCCGACACCCCCCAAGACAATGGGGGCATCACTCCACTGTCGTACGGTGCTGATTTGTGCCTCCAATTGGGGAAGAAAGGAGCGAGCGCTTGGCCAGAAGCAGTCGTCAACGTTTCGGAACGACAGGCCAATCAAGGCCGGTCGCTTCTGACTCAGCCGCTCTCTCAGTTCTGTATCCGGATCGTCTGCGACCCCGAGGTCTGCCACCTCGACGGCATATCCCAAACGCAACAAGGCCTCGGCAACATACTCCAGACCTACCGGCGCAATGGGCGGCATCATTCGATTGGTGTTGACTAGCACGATGGAATTGTCCAGCACCATCTTCGTCTCCGGAGAATTGGCAGGAGGTCTCGACACCCCTTCAGTCTGGGGAGAGCTCGTTCGCAGAAACCCTCAGTCTACAGCAAGAGCGGCCTCCCCCCCAGGTCGGCGGCCCAAGAGAGGCCTTCGTCTTCGCAGCGAGAAAGAGGGTAGTTTAGGCGGAATGGCCCGCCCGCCTTGATTCTGTGCCGACAACCAAGAAATAGAAACGCCGTCCGGTTAGCCGGACGGCGTCCTCGGTATCGGGCCGGGGTTGGCACCCCCCCCGGAAATTGGGAAAGATCCGACCTGATCCAAGGCAAGTAGGAATCGGGTGGAGCAAACCGGGACACAAAAAATCAACAACTTCCCCGGCATTCGCCTTGGGCGTGATTCCACCGATCACCCGGTCAGTAAGCCATGGGGTTAAAGTGGGGGATGATGCAGAACGTAGATCTAGGGGCAAAGTGCTGGAAAGAAGCCAATTGCCGATGAGTTCGGGCGACTCGCATTGCAGCAATGTTCATTCCCACTCGCGCTGAGAAGCACGCCCGATCGCGCCGGCGGCAGTGTTGCCCACAGAAAGCCGTGGCAACTCGGCAGAACGCGGCTTAGAAACAACCAGTGGGAATTGGCGGCCCGCTCGAAAAGGCAGCCGAAGCACTTGACGCTTCCAGTCCAGCAATGTCCCCAACTGTGGTAGAGTCCGCGCCGGCTGGGAGAGTAGTGGCACACAATGTCCCTCGGGGGGCCCTTGCACGGAACTTGTGATGCTTGGCGGCTCTTGCTCGTCCCATTGCGGCCCTGCAATCGCGATCTTCCTTCCCTGTTCAGTCCTCCAATTTGCGAGAGCAGGTAGATTGTCAACTCGGCCGGTCGAATCGGGCGGAGAAAACAAGCCCGGGTCGGAGATCCTAGCGCCGCGCGGCCAACATCTTCTTCAGCATTTCCGCGGCCGCGTCCTGGGTGGTTGGACCGCCATGGGCGCGGCGAGCCATCTCCTTTTCCTCCTCGGAGACGTCCCGCTTGGGTGCGTTCCGATCCTCCTCCGGCTCCGCATCTTTCGGCAGATCATGCGCTGGCACCTCCCCCGGAACGTGTTGGACAGTCGCCAATGCATCCATCGTCTGGGTATCGGTCTTCGGAGAATCCAGTTGGTCGTCGAACCACTGGCTGATATCCACCTCGTCATCGACTCAAACAACTCGGTTCTTTCCGCCCGCGGGCTGTCCCCGTCTCTCTGAGGAGGGCTTCGCAGCGGCATCGGAAGCGGCGGTTGTCTCCGTTCCAGTGGCCACAGACGTAGCCGCCTTCGGGGGTCCCGGCATCCCGACAATCCGAACGTCAAAATCAAGTTGGCCAACCGCTAGGTGATCGCCCGGGCTCAATCGGCACTCCGGCGAGGCCCGCCGGCCGTTGACGAACGTACCGTTCCTGCTGCCCAGGTCGCGAACGCTCACGGCATCAGACGTGACAAGGATCACGCAATGATGGCGGCTCACAAGGTCGCTGGCGGACCGCAGGTGGCAGTCTTCGGCTCGCCCGATGAAGAACTTCGGCCCCTTAATGCGAATCTCTCGCCCTCGGTGCCGACCGTTGGTAACTACCAGTCTTACGTCCATTGCCGATGCTCGCTCGTAGCTGGGGGTTCATCCATCTAATTTGCGAAAGCGATCGGCCCGTACACTTCATTTTTCGGCCTGGTTCAAACTCGGGTAACAGAATTTTGGGCTGAGTGGCGGAGAATTGGGTTTGGAGAAAACGCCTGCTTCCCCCAAACTGGTGATTTTCGCAAGAAGCACCCAGTTTCACGGAGGAAGCAG
>JAAYAY010000344.1 GCA_012719125.1 Planctomycetaceae bacterium
AACCGGCCTGAGGGTTTTTTTGTTTCCCGAGTCGCCGTCTGCCGGCCATACGTTGTCGCTGTCGAAGTGGCCCGAACCGGCCTGAGGGTTTTTTTGTTTCCCGAGTCGCCGTCTGCCGGCCATACATTGTCGCTCTCGAAGCGACCCGAACCGGCCTGAGGGTTTTTTGGTTTGTTTTTCGAGGGAGTAGGGCACGCATGCGACGTTTGCAGGTCTACGACACCACTCTCCGCGACGGGGCCCAGTCGGAGGGAATCGCTTTTTCCCTGCACGACAAGTTGCTGTTGACGAAGCGCCTCGACAGCCTTGGTTTCGATTACGTCGAGGGGGGTTACCCGGGATCCAACGTCAAGGATTTCGAGTATTTTCAGCGGGTTGCCGAGCTGGAGCTCAAGCACGCGACGGTTACGGCTTTCGGGATGACCCGGCGCCGGGCAACCCCAGTGCATGAGGACGCCGGATTGAAGGCCTTGGTCGACTCGGGGGCAAAGACGATCACGATTGTCGGCAAGTCGTCGTCCTTCCAGGCCATCGAAATCCTGCGGACGACGCTCGAGGAGAACCTGGCGATGATCGCCGAGTCGGTGGCTTTCCTGCGTGAGGCCGGGCGGGAGGTGATCTTCGATGCGGAGCATTTTTTTGACGGCTACAAGTTGCAGCCGGAGTATGCCCTGCGGGCGATCGGAGCGGCGGCGGAGGCCGGGGCGTCAACGGTCGTGCTTTGCGACACGAACGGCGGTTCCATGCCCGAGGAAATCGCCGAGATCACGGCAGCCGTCGTGGGGGCAGTGCCCTGCAGCGTGGGAATTCACTGCCACAACGATTGCGACCTGGCCGTGGCCAATACGCTGGCGGCGGTCGGTGCGGGCGCGGTTCAGATTCAGGGCACGATCAACGGTTTCGGCGAACGATGCGGGAACGCGGATCTGGTCAGCATCATTGCCAATCTGGCCGTGAAGAAGAAGGGCTACGAACTGCTGTTGCCGGGCGCCGCCGGGCATCTGACGGAGCTTTCTCGCTACGTGTACGAGATGGTCAATATGAACTTTCCGTCCCACCAGCCGTTCGTCGGCAAAAGCGCCTTTGCTCACAAGGGCGGGATGCACGTCAGCGCCATCGCCCGGGATACCAAGAGTTACGAGCACATCGCGCCGGAGACGGTGGGCAACGAGCGGCGGGTGCTGGTGAGCGAGCTGTCGGGCCGTTCGAACATCGTTGCCATGACCACGAAGTACAATATCGCCCACGACAAGAAGCTGATGGACCGGATTCTGGCGAAGGTCGTCTCCAAGGAGCATGCGGGCTACCAGTTCGAGGCGGCCGAGGGTTCGTTCGACCTGCTGGTTCGCGAATGTGCGGGGACCTTCCGGCCGCATTTCGAACGGCTCAACTACCACGTGAACGTGGAGACGCGGGGAGAGGGGCAGACGACGACCGAGGCCACCGTCAAACTGAGGGTCAACGGCGAAGTCCGGCACGAGGTGGCGGAGGGCGACGGCCCCATCAACGCGTTGGACGCCGCTATCCGCAAGGCGCTCAACGGCAGCTTTCCGGCCCTGGCCAGGATGCACCTGGTGGACTATAAAGTGCGGGTGATCAACTCGGAGGCCGCCACCGCGGCGGGCGTCCGCGTGGTCATCGAGAGTCGCGACGAAACCGACGTCTGGGGCACCGTCGGCGTCAGCGAGAATGTGATCGAAGCAAGCTGGATCGCTTTGGTCGACAGCTACGAATACAAGCTCTGCAAGGACGAGAAACAAGAACTCAACGGAATCGCTCACCAGTAACGCCATGGCCGACAGCTTTCTCAACGATCTGCCCAAACAATACGATCACGCGGCCGCCCAAGACCGCTGGTACCCTTTCTGGGAGAAACAGGGCTACTTCCACAGCGAACCCAGCCCGGAACGCAAGCCCTTCACCATTGTCATTCCACCGCCCAACGTGACCGGGGCGCTGCACCTGGGGCATGCTTTGAACAATACGCTTCAGGACATCATCATCCGCCAGAAACGGATGCAGGGCTACGAGACGCTGTGGATGCCGGGCACCGATCACGCGGGGATCGCCACCCAGGCCGTCGTCGAGGGGCGTCTCCTCCGCGAAGAGAAGAAGACCCGCCACGATCTGGGGCGCGAGGGGCTGGTCAAGCGGATCTGGCAGTGGAAGGACGCCTACGAGAAGCGGATTCTCGGACAGCTCAAGGAGATGGGCTGCAGTTGCGACTGGCAGCGGACGCGGTTCACGCTCGATCCGGTCTGTGCACGGGCGGTGCGGCACACGTTCTTCAGCCTGTTCCGGGAGAAGCTTATTTATCGGGGCAACCGGCTGGTCAACTGGGACACGTATCTGCAGACGGCCGTCGCCGACGACGAAGTGTTCCACGAAACGGTGCCGGGGCACTTCTGGCATCTCCGCTACCCGGTCATCGATCCGAAACCGGGCGAACCGGCCTATGTAACTCTCGCCACAACTCGCCCCGAAACCATGCTGGGCGATACGGCCGTGGCGGTTCATCCCGATCCGGAAACGACGCTGGCTGGCGTGATCGCCGGATTGAAGGACCGGATTGCCGCGGCGCCGGCCAAGGAGAGGCCCGAGTTGGAGGCCGAGTTGGCGGACGCCGAGAAGCGGCTCCGGACACACTTGCCCTTGTTGATCCAACTGCGCGACATGGCTAAGGCCGGGCGTAAGCTTATGCTGCCGCTCATGAATCGCGAGATTCCCCTGGTGGCCGACGAATGGGCCAAGCCGGAACTGGGAAGCGGATGCGTGAAGATCACGCCGGCCCACGATCCCAACGACTACGACGTCGCCCTGCGCCGCAACCTGCCGATGGTCAACATTCTCAATCCCGACGGCACGCTCAACGCCAACGCGGGGGTCTACGAAGGGATGACCGTGCTCAAGGCTCGGCAGGCGGTCGTTTCCGACCTGGAGCAGCAGGGACTGGTGGTCGACGTGGAGGATCGGATCATCGAGCTGGCGCATTCGGATCGCTCCAAGACGCCGATCGAGCCCTATCTGGCCGACCAGTGGTTCGTCAAGATGGACCATCTGGCCCAAACGGCTATGGACGCCGTGACCGACGGGCGCGTGCGGATCATCCCGGAGCGGTACACAAAGACCTATCTGGACTGGCTCAGCGAGAAACGGGATTGGCCCGTCAGCCGGCAACTGTGGTGGGGACACCAGATTCCGATCTGGTACTGTTCCACGGCCACGGAAGAGGAGCTGGAATCGGCATTTGCCGGACGCGAAGATGTGGTCTGGCATCGCGACGCGGAGCACGATCAGTGGCTTATCTGTGCCCAGGAAAAGGACCTGGCGGAGGACTCCGTTCCCGGCCACACGCTCACCCGCGAGCAGGACGTGCTCGACACGTGGTTCAGTTCCGCCCTGTGGCCCCATTCGACGCTGGGCTGGCCCGAAGAGAGCGAGACGCTCAATTACTACTATCCGACCAACGTGCTGATTACCAGCCGCGATATCATCTCGCTTTGGGTGGCCCGGATGGTGCTGACGGGCTTGCACAATTGCGGCGAGGTGCCGTTCAGCGACGTCTACATCCATCCCAAGATCCTGGACGGATACGGCGAGGGGATGTCGAAGTCGAAGGGGAACGGCGTCGATCCGGTCGACGTCATGGAGAAGTTCGGCGCCGACTCGATGCGGTTCGGCCTGGCCCACATGACCACCGAATCCCAGGACGTGCGGATGCCCGTGGAGTTCGAGTGTCCCCACTGCAAGACCCTGATCGAGCAGACAAAGAAGAACCGTATCCAGCCGCGGGTGAAGTGCAAGCAGTGCGGCGGCGAGTTTTCGACCCAGTGGGCCGAAAAGCCCGAAGACACGGCATTGCCGCGCGGAGCGGTGGTGAGCGAGCGATTCGAGGAGGCCCGGAATTTCTGCAACAAGTTGTGGAACGCTTCGCGGTTCGCCCTGATGAACCTGGACGGCTACCAGCCGGCGCCGGTGGCCGAGGCGGAACTGACGGTTGAAGACCGTTGGATTCTGAGCCGGCTCGCCACGGTCACGGGACAGGTCACGGAAGCGTTGGCAGGGTACCGGTACGCCGACGCCGCACGCACGCTCTACCAGTTTGCGTGGAACGAGTTCTGCAGCTTCTTTGTGGAGATGGTGAAGGCCCGACTGCAGGAGGAAGCGTCGCGTCCGGTTGCGCAGCGAGTTCTCGCCCACACGTTGGACACGCTGTTGCGTCTCCTGCACCCGATGATTCCGTTCCTGACCGAAGAAGTCTGGCAGATGCTGGGCAAGCTCGCCCCCCAGCGCGGGATCGGCGAGTTGCGTGAGGCCGCGCCCAGCATTATGATTGCGCCGTGGCCCGAGGTGGAATCGGCCCGCCAGGACTCGCAGATCGAATCGCAATTCGCTCGGTTTCAGGACGTGCTCAAGGCGGTGCGGGAGATTCGCAGCCGCCAGAACGTGCCGCCTAAGAAGGAGATCGAGTTTTCGGTGCGTTGCGAGGCCGAGTATGCCGAGCTGGTTCGCCCCATGGAGCCCTACTTCGTTTCGATGGCCGCCGCGCGGGCGATACAGTGGGGTCCCGACACCGCTGCTCCGCCACTCAGTGCCGCCGTGGCGATCCCCGGCGTGGAGGTGTTCGTCGACCTGGCTGACCTGATCGACGTGGGAGCGGAACGCGCCCGCAAGCAGGACGAGGTGGCCAAGCTCGAGAAGCTGATCGAGGGGAAGAAGGGCAAGCTCTCCAACGCCAGCTTTGTCGAGCGGGCTCCCGCGGCCGTCGTGCAGAAGGAACGCGATGCGCTGGCGGATCTCGAGGCTCAGCTTGCGGCAGCGCGGGCACTGCTGAAGACGCTGAAGAAGCAGGCGTGAACGGAAGCTTGGCTAGCCTTACAGCGTTTCAAGCAGTTGAACGGTCGAATCGATATGTTCGTCGACTCGCAGGGCTACTCGGCGTGCGACTTCGAAAAGCTCGTCAGCAAGTTTTGAGGGCGGCGTTTCGATCAGGAGTTCTCCATTCGGGCCGCGGACTTCCAGAGAGCAGAGCGCACATTTGGGTGCAGCCCCCGGGCGCAAACCAAGAAACACCCTACAGAATGCCTCGCGCGGCTGGGATAGACGGTCGCGAATCTCCGCGATTCACGATTCCTGCGGCCGGCTGGATGCGTAGTCCTCGGTGGTTCTGGCCTGGCTCGCTGCAAGCAGCCCCATCACTTCGAGCGCTTGCTGCATGAGTTGACGGGCGTCCTCGGGCTTGCGTTGCTTTCCGTAGTGGAAGACGAGGACGTTGCTGCGGGTTTCGAAATGGAATCGCTCGCTGCGCCGCTCCGTGAACCACGCCCGGAGGTGCGCGTCAAACAATTGGCGGGCGGCCGCCTCGGTGTCGGCCTGGAGGACGTAGGCGCCGGAGAAGGCCGGATCGTCGGCGAAGTCGATGTCCTGGCCGCCCAGCAGTGCGCCGATCGCGTCGAAAAACGTATTCTCGGGGCGCAGATAGCAGTGGGGCGTGCCAAGGCTTCTGCTTTCGAGGACGCACATGGTGTAGGCGTGCGTCTTGCGGTGCTTTCCGCTCCCGGTGGTGAAGCGATAGTCGCCGATGGTGATCCTGGTGTCGCCCGCGTCGCCCTGAACGGCGTTGTAGAACTTCCGCCCGCTACCGCGATTGAATACCTTCAGGCTGGGATACGTGCTGAGGACGCCGCTCTGGTCGCCCACGAAGGGTATGCCGAGTTCATCGGCGACACGCTGCCAGGCCTCCGTTCTCTTCCGCTGCGACCACATGGTCGCGGCAATGATCCCTACGATCAACAGGCCAATACCGCCAAAGAGGATTAGTCCGAGGTCATCCATTTTTCGCTCCGAAGAGAGTCCGCCAGGGGGGCAAGATCGCCCCGACGTCATGTGGAGATCGCACGCCCGTTCCCGCCTTCTCTTTGTAGCTTCTACCTCTTGTTCGGCGTTCTGTGGGGGATCTTTTTCTGAAGACTCCCCCGAATCGGGTTGTTCCCCGTCCCTTGCGCCGCCGCAGATGCGGAATAGGAGGTCTGGAGGGGTTTTCTGCGCACGGGTCCTTTGTCTTTTTTCGCTGGTCATCCGCAACGTGTCGCGGTCGCGATGGGAGAACGCCCCCGAATCGGGTGAACTCGTGACTACTGGAAGGCGCTGAACGCGACGGATTATAATGGGCATCAGAGTTGGACTTCGTCGCTCGTCTCGTGTGTGCAAGGATTCGGCCATGCCTGTCCCGATGGAACTTTCGCGAATCATCATCAGCGAAATCAACGACAAGCAGATCATCTACCTCAAGGAGATCGACGGGGAGCGGACTTTCCCGATTCTGATCGGACTGTTTGAAGCCACGATGATTCATCGGCGGGTGAAGGGTTTCTCCTCACCCCGGCCGCTCACCCACGACCTGATCTGCCAGATCGTCGAGAGCTTGGGGGGCGAGTTCCACGACGTGGTCATCAACGACTTGAAGGACCACACGTACTATGCCAAGCTCCGCGTCCGTGCCGACGGGGAAATCATCGAGATCGACTCGCGCCCATCCGACGCCATCGCCATCTCGGTCACTTGCGAACCCCATCTTCCAATCTACGTGGAAGAAGACGTGCTGAATGAGGTGATGGGGGAGTAGGGCAGGCGGACGTCGTGGCGATCGGTTGCGGCGACTACAGCCGTCTGCAGAAAAGTCTCGCTGGATCTGCTTCATTCAGGGGGATTGTCTGATTCGCAAGGTTGGTGTACGTTAAGCGCACAGATGTTCTGGCTGCTCTGTGGAGGCTGGCAGCCCGTTGAAAGAGTCAACACCTTTGCAGCGGGGTGCCAAGTTTCAGCGCGGTTCGTCTCCGTGAAATCGCTCCGTCCTGGTCTGTTCGCGACCGCGCGGGAGAGGGGGAACGCGAAGGCGGCGTTCATGCCGCAGGAGACGAAGTGATGGCCATCTACTATTATCTCTCGATGACGCCCGAGTCTCTGGTTGCTTCGATGTTGCCGCCGGAAGAATTCGGCACCTATCTGGCCATCGGCACGCGCCAGACGACCCACGGTCAAGCGATGTATTTTGACGTCGACTTTGACGAGGAGATCAGCGATTTTGCGTTGCCGTACGCGAAGGAGCACTGCGTTCCTCACCAGGATGGCCGAGTGAAGCACTCGCTGTACTTGGCCATCTATCGTGTTCTGGAGCGTGTTCCCCTCGACAAGCTGAAGAGTCTCTGGCTGGCAACCGAGAAGGGCAAGGTGCTGGAACTCAAGCAGCGGGCCTTGCCGGCAGAGTTTCCCGGCAAGTATTACCTCTACCAGGAACTGTGCCCCGTCCATCCGCTCGTAGCCAGCCGTTGTTCGCCCGAAAAGTTCTGCCGGTTCATCACCGATCCCCAGAGGCCGTTCTTCGTGCCGCGGATCTGCTTTGTCGATTTGGACCTGAGCGAGTTGGGGCTCGATCCGGAACACGGAAAGCCCAAGGACCTCTACTATCCGGACCACTTCGCCCACCTGCGTGAATGCCTGCTGGAGCTGGAGCGGGATCCCAACAAACAGACCAAGACCGTGGATCGCCTGCGGCCCGCTTGCTTGCCCTACCACTGCATCGACAAAGGGTTCTTCGTGGGGTGCCGGGAGAACGTCGTCTACTATCCGTTCCCCAGCAGGGCGGACCTGGAAGGCAAGTACTATCACTGGTGGCGACGGTCGGCGCATGCCTGACACCGCCGGACGGGTCGGCCGGTGTCAGAGCTTCGGTTCCACCCAGTCGGGGATTCCTCCGGCCGCCATCTGTTTTTCGTACAACACGTGAAACGGCCTCGTGGGCGACATGGGCACGCCTTCATTCACCATGAGAGGCCGCGTCGCTTTCCACCAGGCGTCGTAGGCTGCTCGCATCTCCCCGACAAGGTCCGGATGCTCTTCGATGAGGTTCGTTGTCTGTCCCGGGTCTTCCAGCATGTCGTAGAGAGCGCTGTTCTCGACGAAACGGTAGCGCTGGTTTCGCACGGCGAAACCGCGCCATTGGTGGTCGTCGGGATTCTCGCCGGTCTTCCATCGTCCTTTGTGCGTAAACAGGTAGCGATCCGGCCAAGGCGAGTCGGAGGATTCGATCAAGGGCAACAGGCTGCGACCTTCCACCTGAGACGCCGGCGGTGTGGCCCCAGCCAGGGCGGCCAGGGTGGGAAGAAGATCGATATGCGCGGCGATCGTATCGACGTCCCGTCCCGGCTTGATGTGCCCGTCCCAGCGAATGAAGAACGGCACGCGCACGCCCCCTTCGTCGGCGCTCCCTTTGAGCCCCTTCATGCCTGCGTTGTAGAACTCCATGGGCGTGCCGTCCGGCGTATGGCCAAGGACGCCCTTGCCCGAACCGCCGCCCGTCATCCCGTTGTCCGACATGAAAATCACCACCGTTCTTGAGAGCAGATCCCAAGCCTCCAACTTCGCCATCAGGCGACCCACGTTTTCGTCGATGTTCTCAATCATGCCGTAGAAGCCGGCCTCCTGCAGGCCGAAGCCGAGGTCGGTGAAGCGTTTCGTGTTCTTCGGCGGCGCAATGAACGGTCCGTGGGGCGCGTTGGTGGCGATGTAGGCGAAGAACGGAGCGTCGTCCTGCCCGGCCTTCTTGATCCATCCCAGAGCGGCCGTGAAGAACACGTCGGTACAAAAGCCGTGCGTTCTCACGAACGAGCCGTTGTGCCGGATCACCGGGTCGAAGTACTTGTTGCCGGGGGCGTCGGCGCAACTGCAGTCATACGCCTGCCCGATACCGCCGGCGCCGTGATGAAACGCCTCGCCAAATCCGCGATTGTGCGGCTGATAGGGCTCTTCGTCGCCCAGGTGCCACTTGCCGAACATGCCCGTCGTGTAGCCTGCCGTCTTGAGCACTTGCGGCAGCGTGGTGGCGTCCAGCGTCATCCGCTCCCGCTCCAGGATTGTGTGGGTGATCCCATTCCGCATCGGGTGCCGGCCGGTCATCAAGGCCGAACGGGTGGGCGAGCAGGTCGGACTGACGAGGAACCGAGTGAAGCGCAGGCTCGTGTCATAGAGCTTGTCGAGATTCGGCGTTTGAATCCAGGGGTGGCCGTGCCGACCCACGGGCCCGAAGCCCTGATCGTCGGTCATGACGAGAACGATGTTGGGCGCCGAACCGGCTAGTGGAGCGGCGGCATGGGCCGTTCGCTCGGTCTGGGCAAGGCTCAATACGACGAGGACTATGGCGAGACGTTTCACAGGCATCTCCTTTGTCTGGTTCGTGACCGAGGTCGAGAGCCACGGCGTTCTTGGTTGCATGGCCGCAGATTCGTGCAGTCTACCGGACTGGTCCGGGCACCTGCCACAGGCTCGCCGATCAAGGGAGGATTTTTGCCCGGCCGTCGTTTCGACCGGCCAAAGGCACGAATGGGCGGCTATCTGTAGACTGTGAAAGGATTTGCGTGTATCTTGGGGCTCAACGACCCTTCCGGCCGCGAAAAGGGGTCAGACCCAGTTTGCGGGCCTGTACCGAATTCTGTGCTTGCGATGCTGCGGGAAGGGGACCGTCCCATTTTTGTGGCGTCCTGCCACAAAGAATCGGGACAGCCCCCTTTTTCGCAGCAAGCCGAATTTCCATCGAAGAGGGAGAACCGATGGCCCACCTCAAGCATTCTGCCTGGCTTTCACTTCTGCTCTGCTCCTGCCTGCCGGCTTTCCATACCGAGGCGGCCAAGCTGAAGACGGTTTCTGTCAGCGTTCGCGCCGACAGCGAGCACTCGAACTACGAAGCCTATCGTGCCCTGGACGGTGACCCCGAGACCATGTGGCACACCGAGTTCGGCAGCCGCACGCCTTCGGTTCCGCACCAGATCACGCTCGATCTGGGCCAGGAATATGAACTCTCGGGATTCATCTACACGCCTCGCAAGGACTGCGGAAACGGGACCATCAGCCGCTACGAATGCTATGTCGGCAGCGACCTGAAGACCCTGGGCGACCCGGTTCTGACCGGGGAGTTTGCGAAGGGCACTACCGAAAACACCGTCACATTCGCTCCCGTCAAGGGCCGCTACTTCCGGCTCAGAGCGTTGAGCGAGGTCAACGGTCGTCCCTGGACCTCGATCGCTGAATTGAGGCTCCTCGTCGATGGCGTGACGTTCCGAGCCGAGGGAGCCGGACCGGCGGCGCTGGTTCACGAGGACGGCACGCCGCTCAGCGAACTGGAGATCCAGTACGTTTCGCTCCTGGCCGATCTCCGCAATCGGGGGCATTTTCAGCGGGTCGCTGCGGAGACCTACCGTGCGGAGGCGTTGATCCTCGACAGCGATCGCGATCCGCTCGACGTCGTTCTCCGCCGCACGGCTGCGCTGGCAGCCGATCTGAAGACGATGCCCAATGCTCCCGACCTGGTTGAATTGGAGAAGCAGCTTGCCGCCCTCGCCCAGCGAGCTGAGGCTACGGATATCGATGACGCAGACGCCCGGCAGACACTCTTCGAAGACGTCTGCAAGGTGCGGCGCAGGATTGCCTTCTCCAATCCGCTATTGAGTTTCAACGAACTCGTCTTCATCAAACGCCGCCGGGCCCTGTTCAACCACTTGTGCGACCAGTACTACGGCATGGCCGCGGCACCGGGGGGCGGGCTGTACGTGCTCGAAGGGGCGTTCAGCGACAGTCCCGCGGTCCGCGACGTGCTGGCCGATTCGATTGTCGAGAAGGGGCGGCTCAGCGGCGAGAAGCTCTGGGGCGGGCCGAGCGACGTGCTGCCGACTGCCAGCTTCGACGGCAACGGCAATCGTATCGGTGAGGAGACGCCCGGCGGCACGTTCCTGTCTCCGGATCTCTCGTACGACGGCAAGACGGTTCTCTTCGCCTACGTCGAGAATCGGGGCGACATGGAGCACCGCCACCACACGGATCCCACGCAGGGTCACTGGCATGAAGGTCGCTGCTACCACGTTTTCAAGGTCAACGTCGACGGGACGAATCCCGAACAACTCACCGACGGAACGTTCAACGACTTCGATCCCTGCTGGCTGCCCAACGGCCGGATTGCTTTCATCAGCGAACGGCGGGGCGGGTATCTGCGTTGCGGGCGTGTGTGCCCCAACTACACGCTCTACGACATGGCCGCCGACGGCAGCGATATTCAATGCCTGAGTTTCCACGAAACCAACGAATGGCATCCGTCGGTGAACAACGAGGGGATGATCCTCTGGACCCGGTGGGATTACGTCGACCGTCACGGCTGCACGGCGCACATGCCTTGGACCACGACCCTCGACGGGCGCGATCCACGACCCGTGCACGGCAATTACGCAATCCGTCAGGAGCGGCCCGACATGGAATCGGATTGCCGCGCTGTCCCCGGCTCGAACAAGATCGTGGCAACCGCCTCGCCCCATCACGGGCAGTCGTTCGGCTCGCTGATCCTGATCGATCCCAGCCTGCCCGACAACGACAGCATCGGTCCGGTGCGGCGGCTCACGCCGGAGGTCGGTTTTCCGGAGACCCAGGGGGGCGCGCAAGCCTACGGCACGCCGTATCCCTTGAGCGACAACTACCATCTCTGCGTTTACGATGCGACGATGCAACCCGGCGTGGGAAGGCAGGGCAAGGGCTACGTGCCGGGCGACTACGGGATCTATCTCGTCGACGCCTTCGGCAATCGCGAGCTTGTCTACCGCGATCCCGAGATCTCCTGCTTCACGCCGATTCCGCTGCGGGAGCAGCCCGTGCCGAAGACCGGCCCGGAACTGGTGCGGGGCGCCGGCACCGATCCGGCGACGCGGCACGAGGCGGCCGACGAGTTTGCCAAGGCCGAGGGCACCATGGCCGTCATCAATGTGTACGACGGCTTCAAGCCCTGGCCGGAAGACACGAAGATCACGCACCTGCGGGTATTCCAACTCTTGCCGATGCCCGTTCCGTCCGGCCCCCTCAAACCGTTCGACACGGGCAGGCGCGAGGCCTCTGCCAAGGACTCGGTGGTCCCCTGCCGCTGGGTTCTGGGAACGGCGCCGGTGGAAGCCGACGGTTCCGCCCATTTCAGCGTGCCTGCCAATCGGGAACTCTTCTTCCAGGCCTTGGATGAAAACGGGTTGGCAATTCAGTCGATGCGATCGGGAACGCACGTTCGCGAAGGCGAGAGACTCACTTGCGTGGGCTGCCACGAGCCCAAGTCGCGGGTGGCCCAGGCGGCCGAGGTCGTGCCGCTGGCCCTGAAACGTCCGCCTTCGAAGCTCGTGCCCGACGTGGACGGATCGGCCCCCTTCAGCTACCCGCGGCTGGTCCAGCCGGTGCTGGAGCGGAATTGCGTGAAGTGCCACGAAGAGAACCGCGACAAGAACCCGCCCAATCTGGCCCGGGAACCGATCGCCAACAACTGGTACGCCTCCTACAACAGCCTGGTCGAGAAGTACGGGTTCTACGACTACGGCGACGGCTACCGAACCACGCCCGGCCAGTTCGGCGCCAAGGCGTCGAAGTTGTACCAGATGCTCCAGGAAGGCCATCACGATTTGCAGCTTTCCAAAGAGGACCTGCACCGAATCACGCTCTGGCTCGACTGCACGTCGATGTTCTACGGGGTCTACGAGCGGGAAGGGGGCCTGGCGCAGTTGCGTGGCGAGCCGGTGAGGCCGACACTGGAGTAGCGGGGGCGGCGGACAAGAACACTGCCAGAACGAGCCGGATCGGTCTCCGGCTTTCTGCAAATCGGAATTGTAGGAGTACACAACATGAGAAATCTCGTTCTGCTTATCGTGGCGGCCCTGACCGGGATCGGAACCGCAGCGGAGTTTCCGAGTTATTCGGAGCCGCGAGCGATCACGTCAGGTCCCAAAGAACATCTCTTTGCCAGCTACTATGCCATTAACGCGTGGAGTGCCGACGGCCGTTACGCCACGGTGCTGGAAACGGACGTGAAGAGCGGTCTGCCCACCGAAAACGACGTGGCGGTGCTGGGTGTGGTGGACGCCCAGGAGAACAACCGCTTTGTGCCGCTGACCGACACGCGGTGCTGGAATTTTCAGGAAGCGACCATGGCGCACTGGCTGGGCACGGCGCCGCAGACGCAGTTCATCTTCAACGACCTGGTGGACGGCAAGTTCGTGTCGGTGATCTTCGACATGACGACCAAGACGCGGCGAATCGTGCCCTATCCGGTGAGCGCCGTGTCGGCCGACGGCAAGTGGGCGGTGAGCATCAACTACGCGCGGCTGCGTCTGACCCGGCCGGATTACGGATACGGGGGCAACGGCCAGGACGCCCGCGTCGACGTGACCTGGCCCAAGGACGACGGGCTGTGGCGGGTGAACCTGGAGAGCGGCGAGGCGAAACTGGTCGTACCGATCGCCTCGGTGCAGGACAGGATGCCGCAGGTCAAGGATCCCAAGGCGCTGGCCTACTTCTGCCACACCGTGATCAGCCGCGACGGCTCCAAGATCTTCTGGCTGGCGAGGTCCGTGGAGAATCTGTCCGGGCAACAGGTGGTGCGCAAGTGGGAGACCACGTCATTCACCTGCAACGGCGACGGCAGCAACGTGCGGCGCTGCTTTCCGGACGGTTGGGGTGGCTCGCACTTCAACTGGCTGGACGGCGACCGGCTGATGGTGACCGCCAAGTATAACAACGCGGTCTACAGCCACGTGCTGTTCACGGTCGGCAAGGAAGACTATACGCGAGTCGGTCGCGGCGTGCTGGATTTCGACGGGCACGGCGTCTTTTCCGACGACGGCAAATGGATGGCGACCGACACCTATCCCGACAAGCTGGGAGATCGCAAGCTGATGGTCGTCCGCATGTCGGACCAGGCCATCCTGCCGCTGGGGGCCTTTTTCGTCCCTGAAATCTACCGGGAAACCTACTCGCGCTGCGATCTGCATCCCCGCTGGCGGCCCGACGGCAAGATGCTGGCGTTCAACTCGGTGCACGAAGGTTCGCGACAGGTTTACGTGATCGACGTCGGCGAGACCGCCCGCTAGTTGGACAGCGCCACTTTGGCCAATGCCGGTGAACGCAAGTCCCAGCCGAGCGTTCTTTTAACCCGCTGCCGCAGGCGAGGTCGTTCTCCGACTACAGGTCGCTTTGGGATGGTTGGCACTCCTCGCCTGCGGCAGCGGGTTAAACGATTCTGCCGCAAAGGTTTCGGTTCCCCGCACCACCCCGAAGTGACGCTGTCCAACCCCTGTTCAGTCCACTTAGCGGTCGCTCTTTGTGAACACCAGCAAGAACCGATCGTCCGTCGGGCGGGGCATTTCGCGGAGCAACGTGAAGCCGGCCTCTCGCATTTCTTCCTTGACCGTCTGGGGGGCGATCATCCGACGATGGCTGGCCTGGCGATGGGGGATCGGCTGGGGCGACGACCGGTCCACGACGTAGACACGCCCCGACGGCGCGAGTCGCTCACGCAGTTTCGCCAGCAACTCGGCACCGTGAAACAGAAGGTGATAGGTGTCGAGGAAATAGACGGCGTCGAGCGGCTCCTCGTCCAGCTTGGGATCGCCTTTCTCCGTCAAGGTGGAGGGGAGCGCGACGCCTTCCGGCAGCGGCGGCCGCTCGTCTTTCTGGGTGGCCCATTCTTCCAGGACGATATCAACGGCCTCGCAGGGCATCGCCTTGAGCAGCGGGCCGATCAGCTTGCGACCTTCGCCCAACGCAACAAACGCCACGCGGCGGCAGGTCGCGCCGGCGGGCAGAAGCAACTCTTGGACGACCGCCTCGGGCAAGGCTGACGCAGGATCGGGATCGCGGTCGGGAGCCTCCAGACCGGTGGGACGCTGGAAGATCAGGACGAACTGGTCCTTCCCTTTGAGGATCTCTTCGGCGGAATCGACGTACAGATAGCCCTGTTCGCGGGCTTCCCGGACCACCGTGGTTTCGGCGGTCCAGAAGTGCTTCTCGGCACGCTGCTCGCGCGGCACCCAGTCGGTCAGGGTGCCCAGATGCTGGTCGACGATGACCAGATATCCGCCCGGCTTGAGCGCTCGCCAGATTCCTTGGAGCATTTCTCGCGGCTGGGAGAAGTGATGGTAGACCCGGTTCATGTAGGCCATGTCGACCGAACCGGCCGGAAGTTTCGGATCGGTGGCGCCGCCCAGCACGGCCTTGACCTGCGGCAATTCACGCTTCTCCGCCTCTTCGCGGATCTTTTTCGTCTTGCTCTCTCCGATCTCCTCGGCCAGCACCGTGCCGTCCGTGCCGACAATCTCGGCAAAGATCCACGAATCGCGCCCGCTGCCGGCTCCGATATCGGCGATCGTCGAACCGGGACCCACACCGAGCCGCTTGGCGATCGCCTGCAGTGCCTCCGCACGACGGTGCGACTCCTCTTGCTGACTTGCTCTGCGCTTCTGGGTGGACTGCTGGGTCTGCTGCCCGACGGCAACGGCCGCGGCGCAGAAGAGAATCAGAACGCTCAATCGAGGAAAGAAAGGATTTCTGGATATCACGGTTCGCGACCTTTCGGCAAGAAGTGTCAATTCCTGTGCCATCACTTGTTCGGCTTGAGGTACTTGTCGAAGAACCCGATGACCTCAGGCCGCAGGTCCCGCTGTTTGGGCTGAAGGTGGAAGCTGTGAGGGGCGTCTTCGACGATGATCAGTTCGCTCTCCACGCCGATCTTCTTCGCCGCCTCGTGGAAGCGCTCGGACTGATCGAGGGGCGTGGTTTTGTCGGCCGTGCCGTGAAGGATCAGCATGGGCGGATCGTCCTTCGAGAGTTGCTTGATCGGCGAGGCGGAGTCCCACAGGGCGGGTGCCTCGGCCTGCGGCTGGGCGAACATGGGCAGGCTCGGGTAGGGCTTGGGCGGGACCTGGCCCTCCCACGAGGAGGCACAATGGGGGTACATGGGCACCGCGGCCTGGACGCGGCAGGAGAACTCCGCATCCTCCTTGGGATCGATTCCCACGTCCGGCCCGCTGACTGCCAGCAGGGCCGTCAGATGCCCGCCCGCCGAACCGCCGATGGCTCCAATGTGGTCGGCGTCGAGTTGGAACCGGTCGGCGTTCTTGCGCAGCCAGCGCACGGCCCGCTTGCACTCCTGGATGTTTTGCGGAAAAGTCGGCTGGCCGGCCTTGGCCAACGCGTAGTTGATCGACATGCAGACGTAGCCGTTGGAAGCAAGCGTGGTGCCGATATTAATCTCGCGCTTCGCGCCCTTATCGCCACCCGTCCAGCCGCCGCCGTGGATGATCACGATCCCCGCATACTTCTTTCCCGGCTCGAACGCGGGCGGCAGATAGAGGTCGGCCTTTTCGGTGCGGTCCGGTTCGAGGTAGGCGACGTCCTTTTCGATCCGAACCGCGGGCTGCTCCTGACGGATGTCTCGCACGAACAGGTTGCGCCAGCGGATTTCGCCGCCGTGGGTCTGCAACATGATCGGGCCCTTGGCGGGAAGGGGTTTCGAGCGATCCCAGTAGTTCTCCATCACGGCGTCGTCGACGACGAGCTTCTCGTTCAACCATACCGAGGTGCGGTCGCCGACCTGGCGGATGCGAAAGCTGTTCCACTCGCCAAAGGGCTTGTCGGCCAGCACGAGCGGGTCGCGACCGGGCTTGCCGGGGGTGTTGTTGAACAGGCCGCCGGAACCCAGGTGCGGTTTGCGGTCAGGTCTCTTCGGATCGAAGACCTGGTTCCAGTCCCAGATCTGCACCTGCGGGGTGCCGCGGAGATAGATGCCGCTGTCGGCCTTGGGCACGGTCTTGTATTCGATGAGCAGCTCGATGTCGCCGAACTCTTCGTCGGTCGTGGCGTAAGGGCCCGTGCCGTCGTTGACCAGTTCGCCGTTCTCGACGCGCCAATGTTTCGGAAAGTCGGCCAGTTGCTGCTGGAGATTCGCCTCGCGTTTCTCGCCGGTGAACCTTTCGGCGCTGTGCGGATTGAGCCCGTGCCAGCCGGTCAGGTCCTTGCCGTTGAAGATCGCGCGGAACCCTTCCGGCGGAACGGGCTCGGCGGCCTGCAGTGCGGCAAGCGAGAGCAACAGGATCGTTGGGAGGGCGAGCTTCAGTGCATGATTCATTGTCGAATCCTCTTTGGAACTTGTTCTTATGGCGGCCCAATCAACCATCGGCCCGTTGTCGGTTTCTCTCAGGAGGCAGTCCACGGGGCTCGCATCGCTCGTGCGCGGAGTTGGTTGGCTTCCGGATCGTTGACGAATTCCTCCTTGACGGGGTCATATTTTAGGTCCCGCTGTAGCCACATGCAAATGTTGGCAGCGTGCACGGTGGTCATGGCCCGGTGCATGGCTTCCGGATAGGCCACCGTCTGGCGGCGGGATTTGATGCAGTCGAAGAAGTCGCGCACGTGGTTCAACGGTCTCCCCGTTCGGGTAGTGTATTCGTTCAATATCGTCTCGGTATCGTTCAGCAACGACTCGGAAGAAGCCCGCGACTGGCCGTGTTCGCCGCCCGAGTTGGCGATCCAGGCATCGGAGCCGTCGAACCGCTGGCCGGAGAAGCTGACCCAACACTCCTGCTTGAGGGAGAGGATCATTTTCACGCCGTTGGCGTAGTGCGCGACCAGCCCGTCGCCGGTGGGATCTTTGACATGTTCGTACTCGACGGCGGAGGTGTTTCGCGCGTCGATGCCCGCCTGGACCTGCATGATCGTGTGCGCGCCCCATTCGCCGATGCAACTCGTATGGAAATCGTAGTGATTGCGCCACTCGCCGCGGACGTAGGCAGAGTTGTAGGGCCGCCAGGGGCAGGGGCCGAGCCAGGCGTCCCAGTCGAGTTCCTCAGGTGCCGGTTCGGGTTCGGCGGGGAGCCAGTCGCGCCGCATCATCGCGTCGCCCCAGGGCGCGATTTGCGCGTAGGCGGTGTGCAGTTTTCCGAGCCGGCCGGAGCGGGCCAGTTCGATGCCGAACACGCGATTGGGCATGCTGAGCCCCTGGGTCCCGGTCTGATAGACACGCTGGTGACGGCGAGCGGTCTCGACCACGAGCTGCCCCTCGGCAATCGTCATCGAGGAGGGCTTTTCGCAGTACACGTCTTTGCCGGCCCGCATCGCCAGGATGGAGGCCAGCGCGTGCCAGCGGTCGCCGGTGGCGATCAACAGGGCGTCGATGTCCGCGCGTTCGGCCAGGAACCCGCGAAGATCGCGCGACATGGCGCAATCCGCGTTTCCATACTTCGTGTCGACCAGTTTCTTGACGGCTTCGCGCCGGCTGCGGTTGATGTCGCAGATCGCCAGGAACTGCACGTCGGGCTGGTCGAGCATCTCGCGCAGCACGGTCTGGCCGCGGCCGCCGAGCCCGATGCCCCCCAACAGGATGCGCTCGCTGGGCGCCGCCTTTCCATCTTTGCCGAGCGCCCGGGCCGGGACGACATACGGAAGAGCCATCAGTCCGGCCGCTGCGACGCTCTTCTTCAGCCAATCGCGCCGGGTCAATTGCGGCGAGGGTGATCGTGGTGTCTGGAACGGCACGGTCTGTGCTTGAAAGGGCATTTCAGAACCTCCTGCGACATTGGCTCACGAGTTCGGGAATTGGTTGGCCTGGGGAGCGACCTGGTCGATGTTGGGGGTGATGTCGGCATCGACGCGGCCCAGCGCCCACGACATGCCTCCCAGCAGGATCTGCTCGAAGATCGGGCTCGACCAGACGTCTTCGCGATGCCCCAGGGAGGTGTAGAACACGCGCCCCTTGCCGTGCATGCGGGCCCAAGTGGCCGGAAACGGCGGGCGGTCGTAGCAGCGGCGATCGGCCGGGGCCTCCTTGTTCATCCCGGCGCAATCCTGCACCAGGATGACGTGCAGGTCGGCGGCAAAACGAATCAGAGAGAACCACTCTTCGACCATGGAGAACGAATCTCCCAGTTTCTCAGCCCCGGGGAACTGAGGTGAGACGACCTTGATCCGGGCCTCCTGCTGAGTGCCGTGGCCGAGGCAGTCGGCCCCGGCGGCTTCGGGCAAGAGCCAGACGCCGGGATGGATCGCCACGAAGGCCTTGCCGCCACGCACGGCTTCGTCGAGATTCTTCCAACCTCGATCCGAGAGGGGCGGGCTGCCGTCCGGGCTGTCGGGCTTCATCAGGTCGGCCGGTCTGCCGCAGGTATAGGAAACGACCGCGGCAAAAGCATCGAGATTGCCGTCGAAGACTCGTCCATCCTTGGTGCACTCGACCTCGCAGCCGATCCGTTTCGCCAGGTCCACGAAGGCCTTTTCGGCCAACGAGAGTTCGTCGCCCTGCCGATGGACAACGGGATGTTCGAACAGCACGCTCCGGCTGAAGAGAAGGATCTTGCGGCGTCCCTCCTCCGCAGCGAATCCAGCTTGCCCGGCAAAAGGCCAGCCGAGGATGGTCGTTCCCAACGCTTGCAGTACCTGTCGACGTTTCATGAGAGACCTCTGCTGCGTTCATTGAATAGGCAAGGCTCGATGATGTGCACAGCCCGTGATGTTGCCAGGAAGCTCCGTGGAGCACGGAGGGAATTATGACAGCTTCCGCGGCAAGAAGACAGATGCCGATCTCGGAATGCACTACTTGGGGCACTGCGTCGTGGAAATCGGGTTCATCCGCCTGAAGCGTATGTTGCTCTGAAAGAGGTCGATCGTCGGAACGCCGCTACCGCGGCGATGTTTTGACAAGGTCGGAACGGCCGGGTAGGATCAGTGGCCGGGCAGGGATGGCCTGCGAATCTGTTGAAAAACGGTCGGGTCTAGGGCCACTCGCCTATGCTTCAAGGAGTACCAATGATGAGAGCCTGCCGCGTCTTTCTTGCATGGGTCCTGGTGGGCTGTGCGTCGCCGTGGTTGGCGGCAGCGGAGGTCGAATTGACGCACGTCGACGTGTTCACCTCGGGCGCCGAGGGATACCATACGTTTCGCATCCCGTGCGTGGCCCGGACAGCCGACGGGACGCTGCACGCCTTCGCCGAGGGACGGCTGACCAACAGATCGGATCCCGGCGGGACGCACATCGACCTGGTGTACAAGCGGAGCACAGACGGCGGCAAGACCTGGTCCCCGCTTGTCTTGCTCGACCGGCATCCCGAGACGAACCTTGCCGATCTGGAGAATGACCGTACTGCGGCCTCGAACGCGGTGGCGCTCGTCGATCACACGAATGACCGGCTGTGGTTGTTCGATACGCGGCTCGTCAAGCGAGATCTGGGCAGTTTTCAGATGTGGGAACTCCACAGCGACGACGGCGGCGCCACCTGGTCGCAGCCCGGGCGCATCCGAGTGCCGCGGCACGAGGCGCCCGGCAAGTCGGACGTCTATCCGAACCTGGGGAGCGGGATCCAGATGCAGTCCGGGCGCCTGGTCGTCCCCGCGACCCGGCGCACGTCGGAGGCCGACACACAGAGTTTCGCCCTCTATAGCGACGATCACGGCGGCCAGTGGCAGGCGGGCGAGGTGGTCGAGGCGGCCTGCAACGAGGCCCAGATCGTCGAGTTGAGCGACGGCCGGCTGTTGATGTCGGTGCGTCCCAACGAGGGTGACGTTCGTTTGGGGGCGTTGAGTTCCGACGGTGGAGAGAACTGGACGAAGCCTGCCCCGCTCTTTCCCTCCACGCGGGTGGCCGAAGCGATCGAGCGCTACACCCGAGCGGGAGAGGGGGACGAGACGCGAAATCGCCTCTTGCACACCATTCCCGCGGGCGGCCCGTTGGGCGCCCGATCGAATCTCGAGATCCGCGTCGGTTACGACGAAGGTGTTTCCTTCAGCAATTCGCGCCGGGTCTATGCCGGATATGCCGCCTATTCGGATCTGGTCAAGATCGACTCGGATCGCGTGGGTATCCTCTGGGAGCGGGGCGAGAAGACCAGCTATCAGTTCATCACGTTCACCGTCGTCGGTCGCTCGTTTCTGGAGCCGAAGTGATGTGGCAGGATCGTCGTTTTTGAGCCTCGCACGAGAGGCATCCGAGGTGGGTTCATGAAGACCGCCAGACTATTTGGAGCGTTGCTTTGGGGACTGCTCATCCTTGCAGCATTCGGCGCCGCCTCGGCCGATGATGTGTCCCCCGAGCCGGCCGCATATCTTGGCCCCTCGGCCATCGCGGTGTCGCCCGATGGGCGGATGCTCTTCGTCTGCCTGGCCGATGCACGGCAGTTGGCCATCGTTGAATTGCCGGACGGCCGCATTGTGCGAACGGTTCCGACTCCGGGCGAACCCACGGGACTGGCGATCGGCGGTGACGGACGGCGGGTTTACGTTGCTTGTGCGGCCGCCGCCAGTTCCGTGCTGGAGATCGACGCGGCTTCCGGCGAGACCCTTGCGACCTTCCCGGCCGGTCACACGGCCACGGCTCCGACGCTTTCGCCGGACGGCAAGCGGCTTTACGTATGCAACCGCTTCGATCACGACATCTCGGTGATCGACCTGGAGCACGGCAAGGAACTCGCACGGGTGGCAGCCGTCCGGGAACCGATCGCGGCCGCGATTTCGGCCGACGGCAGCCAGCTCTGGGTGGCCAATTTCCTGCCGGCGGGCCCGGCCGACCGGTACGGGGTGATGGCCTCGGCCGCCGCGGTCACCGTGGTCGACACCCGCACATTCGAAACGGCGCAGGTCCGGCTCATCACCGGCACGACGAGCGCGAGGGACATCGTTCTGACTCCCGACGGCAAGTGCGCGCTGCTTGTACACATCCTTGGTCGTTATCACTTGCCCACCGAACGGGTCGACGGGAGTTGGATGAACGGCAACGCCCTGACGGTGATCGACGTCCGCCGCCGCGAGGTGATCAACACGGTTCTGTTCGACGGCTATTTTGCGGGGGCCGCCAATCCTTGGGCGGTCGCCTGTACGGCGGACGGCCGTTGGATCTGCACTTCCCATGCAGGGACGCACGAACTGAGCGTGATCGAGGCCGAAACGCTCCTGTCGACACTCCGGCGTTTCCCCATCGTGGCTTTCTCCAACGCGGCCTTCTTCGACGGGAGCTACTACGGCGGCTATACCTCCACGTCAACCGGAGAGGACATCGTCAACGAGCCGGGCTTTCTCGCCGGCATGAGGCAGTGGGTGAAGCTGCCCGGGGTGGGACCGCGAGGGCTGGCAATATGCGGCTCGCAGGTCTACGTCGCAGAGTACTTCACCGACAGCATTGCGACGGTTACCCTGCCTGCCGGAGAAGACGCTACGGCGAGCAGTTTTCCCCTGGGCCCCAAGCCGCAATGGAACGAAGTCCGCCGCGGTGAGATGCTGTTTCACGACGGCTGCCTGTGCCACCACGGCTGGCAGAGCTGCGCCAGTTGCCACCCCGACGGACGTGTCGACGCCCTGAACTGGGACCTGCTCAACGACGGCGAGGGCAACCCCAAGAACACCAAGAGCCTGCTCTTGTCGCACCAGACTCCCCCGTCGATGGCCTCCGGCGTTCGTCCAACGGCGGAGTCCGCGGTTCGGTCGGGCATCCACCATATCCTGATGTCGGAACGGCCCGAAGCCGAGGCAGTGGCGATCGACGCCTGGCTCAAGTTGCTTTCACCGCTCCCGAGCCCCCATCTGGTCGAGGGGCGGCTGAGTCCGGCGGCCGAGCGGGGACGGCAGTTGTTCGAGAGCGACCGGGTCGGTTGCGCGAACTGCCATCCGGCCCCGCTCTACACCGACCTGAAGACATACGACGTGGGGACCCAAGGCGAGTATGACGAGCGAGCGGCCTTCGACACGCCGACGTTGGTTGAGGTCTGGCGGACCTCGCCCTATCTGCACGACGGGCGTTACACGACGATCGAGCAATTGCTCACCGAAGGGAACCACGGCCACGCAAACCGGTTGCGAGCCGAGGAACTCGCCGATCTCGTCGATTTCGTCTTGTCGCAGTGAGCCCTACGACGCGATCGAATCGGCGGCTCGTTCCGCCTCGGAAGTCGGCACGGGGGCCATCGGCCGGTCTTCATCTGGAGGCAGTTTGGGACGAACGAGCAGGAAAACGGCGGCAGCCACCAGCCCGACCAGGATACCCAGCGACGTGCCCAGCCGCGGGGCGAGTCCGAAGCCGATCTCTTCCACGAGGATATAGGTCGTGGTGACCACCGTCATGAACACGGCCGGGATGAAGGCGATCCACCAGCGACTGGCTCGCCGGGCGAGAAATACGGCCCCGGCCCATAGGGCCACCGCGGCCAGGGTCTGGTTGGCCCAGCCGAAGTAACGCCAGATGATGTCGAATTTCACGAAGTTCAACGACAGCGAAATGGCAAACAGTGGAATGACCAGGATGTAGCGGTTGAGAATGCGTTTCTGGGTGAGGTGGAAGTAATCGGCCAGCATCAGCCGGCCGACGCGGAAGGCCGTGTCGCCCGAGGTAATCGGCAACACAACCACGCCCAGCACGGCCAGGGCTCCGCCGAAATGTCCCATGGTGGCGAAACAGGTGTCGTGGACTACGCCGCCGGGGCCGCCGTCGGCCAGCGCCTTGGCCAGCCCCTCGCTTCCGCCGTAGAAGCCTTGGGCCACCGAGGCCCAGACCAGGGCGATGATCCCTTCAGAAATCATCGCGCCGTAGAACACGAGGCGCATGTGTTTCTCGCTCTTCAAACATCGCGCCATGAGCGGACTCTGAGTGGCGTGAAACCCGCTCACTGCCCCGCAACTCACCGTGATGAAGATCAGCGGCCAGGCCGGCAGTTGCTTGGGATGGAGGTTGGCGAGGGTGAAGTCGGGCATGGGAATCCGGCCGTTGAGCAGGGCGATCCCCAATCCGGTAACCATCACCAGCAGGGCCGCGGCGAAGAGCGGGTAGAAGCGGCCGATCAGCACGTCGATCGGCAGCAGGGTGGCCAGCATGTAGTAGACGTAGATGATCACCATGACGATCCACAGCCAGTTGGAAAGGCCCAAGGTCTTGGACTCCAGCCAGGAAACGGCCGCCGGCCCGGCCCAGGAGCCGACCGTCTCGGCCGGCAGAATATCGACCAGCAGCAGGGCGGGCCCCTTCACAAACACCGTGCCCACGAGCAGCATCAGCAGGAGGATGAAGAAGGTCGCAATGTGCCGGGTCACGTTGCCGAGGTAGCGGCTGATCAGGTCGGGCAGGCCCTCCCCGTGATTGCGGATCGACATGCCGCCGATCAGGAAGTCGTGCACGGCGCCGCCGAAGATGCATCCCAGCACGACCCAGAAGAAGACCTGCGGTCCCCAGAGAGCGCCCAGGATCGGCCCGAACACCGGTCCCAAACCGGCGATGTTCAGGAGTTGGATCAGATAGACCCGCCAGGTGGGCATGGCCACGTAATCGACGCCGTCGGCCAGCGCTACGGCCGGCGTGAGCCGGTCGGGATCGGTTCCGATCGCCGACTCGGTCAACCGTCCGTAGAAGAAGTACCCTCCGACAAGCAGCAGCAGACCGACGACAAAGGCAATCATGCCATCCATCCCCATTTGTGAATACGACTGGTGGTCTTCTCTCGCCCACTGGTGCAAGTGTAGCTCAGTTGGACAGCGTCCCTATGGCCAATGCCGGTGAACGTAAGTCCCGGCAGAGCGTTCGTTTAACCTTATTTTCCGCTACCCTGTGTCGTTTGCAACGGGTGCGTGGCGGAGGCGGTCAGTTAGGGGGCCTTGGGAGGCGGCGGCTGAGAAGTTGTGCGGGGGTGGAGAGGCTCAAGCGTTG
>JAAYAY010000028.1 GCA_012719125.1 Planctomycetaceae bacterium
CCTTCATCCGTCCGATGCGGCTCGAATAGTCGCAGTCGCCCGGCGGAAGCGTCCAGAGGAAGTGCATATGCTCGGGCAGCACTACCGCGGCGAGAAAGCGGAATGGTTGGTCGCGTTGCACCAGCGCAATCGCCGCCCGCAGGCGCTCCACGTCGCACGGATGGACAAACTGCGGACGACGCCGATAGCTCACCAGCGTGAAGAAATACGTTCCACCCGCAACGAAATAGCGACGATAATCCGACATGCAGTGTCCTTGGCAATTGGTGGCCTTGGCCAATGGTGGGCAGCCCTGTAGGGTGGGCACCGCCCACCACGTTTCCTGGTAGCCCTGTAGGGTGGGCACTGCCCACCACGTTTCCTGGTAGCCCACCACGTTTCTTAAGTTTCCTGCCCACCACTTAAGCAAAAGGTTTGGGGAATGGCACAGGATTCCTCAATTCAACCAAATCGGGCTCGAAATCGCCTCCTCGCCGTTCTCCTGCTCGATCCGCACGTAGTAATAGCACGCTCTCGCCGGATCGAAATCAGGATCGCGCCACTCGATGGCGGCTTGAACCGCCCTGGGCTCGATCGTGTGCACCACCGCGCTGTTCTTCTTGATTTCAATGCGTGCGATCGCCGCCGTTCCCACCGCTTCAACTTCAAGAAGCGGTGCCGAAGTGCCCTGTAGTTCAGAACCCATCGGCTGACCATTGGCCGTGAAATCGAGCACGATCCGATCGCCGCTCGTGGCGTAGACATGCCGATCGTACAGGGCTCGGAAGATCGATTCCCGCGTATGTTCCTTCGCCCGCACGGCCACGGCCGCCATGCCGATCTCCTGCTGCTCCCAGTCATAGGTCGGCCTGAGATACCCGTGCCCCGGATTGCCGAAATGGCCGTCGCTGCTGGCCATGATTCCGAGCCGATACCCGCGGGCAAGAAACGTCGTGGCCCAGTCCTCGCTGCGGCGATGCTCGCTGAAGATCTCGATCAGCCGCTGCACCTTCGGATCGTGATACTCCGGGTTCCCCTTCCGGCCGCCGAAATGGGGAATGCAGATCACGTTCTTGTCCGTCAGATGCTTGCTCAACGCCGCCAGCACGTCGCTCACGCGCTCCAGCTTCGGCGCCGGGTCGTGGCCCATCTGCAGATTGTCGGGGCAGTAGTAGTTCGTCGACCGGTGAAGAGGCGGATCGTCGTCGAGGAAGTAGCAGTTGTGATCCCCGCCCAGCGGCGTGTTGCCGCTCCATTCGTAGGCCTGAAAGGTGACAAAGCGACCCGGCCTGTTCGCCCGGTTTGTCACCTTCTTCGTATGTTCCCACATGGCGTCGACCAACTCGAAGGCGTGATCGCTCACGGCACAGAAGTCGAGCCCCGCCACGTTCTCCGCAAAGTCGTAGTACTCTTCGACGGTGCCGCGGCCGTCGGAAAACAGCGTGTGCCCGTGCAGGTCCCCCCACAGCAGCAACTCCTCAGGCTTCTCCTTCCCAGCGCGCACCGGATTCGACACGGCAGACCACTGCCCGTCCGAAACCGAAACCGTCTGCACCCCGCCGCTGCCCATGACCAACGGCTCGAAACGATAGACGCCGCCGTCGTCGCCCGTGAATTCGTGACCTTTGGGCAGGACCGACTTCGGATCGGTGGACGTCAGCCCGATGCTGCCGCGATACCTCGGGGCCGGGTTGCCGTACCGGTCCTCGGCCCGGACCAGGCACCAGGTCGGCTGGCCGATCACGGCGTCAGACGGCATCACAACGCTGAGGCGAACCGGCTCGGCCGCGACGATCTCAATGGCCGGGCTGTCGCCCAGCGGCAGATACTTGCCCTCGCCCAGTGCGTCGACGAACGTCTTGAAAACGAAACACGTCTCGTCAAACGGCTGCACCCGCATCCCCGGCGATCCGCCCGAAGTGTCGCCGAGCGTCATGCGAAGCGTCTCGCCCGGCTTCATGCCGCGGTCCGGCAGCACGACTTCGATCATGTTGTGCCAGGCAAAGTACTCGGCAAAGTACTTGTTGCGGAAGTCGACCGTCGCCCGGACAGGCTGTCCCTCCGGCGCTTCGATCGTCATGTACCCCTCCGCCTTCGGATCGGCCCTTTGAGGGGCGCTCCAGTTCGACAGGTGCCTGAGCCCGATCCGCAGGCCGCCCCCCGGCCGGATGCCGGCCCGGCCTGCCGTGTACTGGAGGGTAAACGTCTGATGGCTGAGAACCTCCACACTCCCCGGACCCTCCAGCCCCATGGAACCGATCCCGAGCTGACGTCCCTTTTCGACGGCCGCGTCTTCGTAGGGATTGGGTACCTCGCCGTGCAACTCCGCGCCGCGTACGGCTATCGGCAGAACGGCGGCAAACACCACGACCGTCACGAAACGGACAGGACGCATCATGATCAATTCCCATTTCAAAAGAAGGTAACACTTCAGCCAAGTGAAGTAGCTGGAAAGGTCGGTAGGCGGTGGGACCTCGGGCGATTACGAACACGTTCCTATGCTTCGAATCCCATTCCCATTCCAACCCACATTGCCCGCCTTCCGACCGGCAGCCCTGCTACTTCGGACGGCTGAATGGATACAAGAAAAGGAGCTGCCGAACCGTGCCCGCACGATCAACGACCGAAAGTGTACAGCCATCGTTGATCCCGCTCCACCACAATGAACCCCCTCGAGGTCCGGCCTTCAGCCTGCGACTCTCAACAGCAGCAAACAACGCCGTCAGATATTTCGCCGACTGTTCATCTTTCCTCTTGACAAAAGAGTATATATCTGTATACTATCAGAACCCTCGCATTCACTTAACGCACACATGACGGATGCGATTCCCGCTACCCCCCTTGTGAGCCATAAGTACCAAGAACAAAAAAACGCGCAACAATGGCAACAATGGCAACAATGCAAACAATGGAGCAGGGGATCTGGGCAAACTAACCCCCACTAAGGAACACCCGTCAGCCAGCGATATCGGCAGAATCGTGCCCTCGTTGACCAACTCCCAATCACTCCCGATCAGCGTAGATAAGCGTCGATAAGCGTTCCCCCCCTTTCTTCCCGTTTTTGCTCTTTTCCCCCATGGAGAGGTGTATCCTGATTGCAGCCTCCCAGAATCACCGTAACCCCTTATAACATAAAATGATAGCTATCAGGCGACGCATGCCCCTATCGATCGACACATGCACCACCCGCCACACCTGCCGGCAACCATTTCGCATTGACAAAAGATAGCGCCTTCACCTGGTTCTACGCCAGATCTTTCCGATCTTTGACAATCAACACAATGCCCCCCCACGCAGCATGCACCCGCTCGCCTACTGAGGCCGCGTCTCCTTGTTCGCCTCAACAGGTGCTGCGCCCGCGTGCTGGCCCACGAAGGTATCCATCGCCCGGTTGATGCCCAGCAGGTTCGACAGGCCGTCGTACCAGCACGCCGGCATGACCCTCAGCAGCGGCACGAACCCCACCAGCCGCGGCAGAAATACCTGGGCCCGATCGCGACAGATCGCCCCAACAATCCGATCGGCAACGACCTCTTCGTCCAGAATCGGCAGCAGCCGGCTGAACCGAGTGCGAACCCCCTCGAACATCCGGCTCCTGATGAAGAAGGGACAGACGACCGTCGTCTTCACCCAGGGGGCCGTCTGCTTCAGTTCGACGCGCAGCGACTCGTTGAATCCGAACACGGCCCACTTGCTGGCGCAGTAGTCGGCCAGGCCCGCCACGCCGACCACCGCCGCCGCGGAGGCGATCGTCACGATGTGCCCCGCCCCGGCCTCGATCATCGCCGGCAAGAACGCCTTGACCGTCCAGAAGTGGGCCAGCGTGTTCACTTCCATCGATCTCTGTATCTCCTCGTCCGTGCAGTCGAGCAGCCGCTTGCCCGTAACGCAGCCCGCGTTGTTGACCAGAATATCGACCCGGCCGGCCTCGCGGCGAACTGTTTCGGCCGTTTCGTAGACCTGGTCGCGATCGGCTACGTTGCAGCGGTAACCCCGAGGTTCCTCCGGCCCCGCCTGCCGGAGTTCGTCGAGCGTCCGCGCCGTCGCCTCCCCGTCAAGGTCCCACAAGACGACCCTCGCCCCCAGCCCCGCCGTCTTGAGAGCCAGACGCCGCCCGATACCCGATGCGCCCCCGGTGATGAGAATCGTCTTGTGTGCGATTTGCGTCATAGGATTCTCTCCTGCTGAGATTGGCACCACTATACCAGAAACCGCCCCCCCGCACCGCTCGTGAGCAAGTCATAATCCACGGGAGAACCACCCACGCACGAAAAAACCGCACGTTCGGAGTGATCCCGACGTGCGGTTGTTGGTTGATTCGTCATGGCCGTTAGCCGGCCTGAAGGTCGCGGCTCAGCCGAGCGACTTGCGGACCGACTCGAGCTGGCCGGCCGAGCCGAGGACGGAATTCTTGTGGGTGATGTACTCGGCGTAGGCCGCCATGAACGTCTTTCCCGGCGGACGAAGGTCGAAGTTCTTGGGATCGTCGCGGAACGACTCGCGGTGAATCGCACACCAGACGAGCCGGCCGTCGGTGTCGATGTTGATCTTGCACACGCCCAGCTTGGCGGCCGGCAGATACTGATCCTCGGCCACGCCGCTCGAAGCGCCGAGCTGGCCGCCGGCGTTGTTGATCCGGTCGACCCACTCCTTAGGCACGCTGCTCGAACCGTGCATCACCAGCGGGAAATCCTTCGGGACGGCCGCCTGGATCTTCTCCAGCACGTCGAAACGCAGTCCCTGCTTGCCCGAGAACTTGTAGGCTCCGTGCGACGTGCCGATCGCCACCGCCAGCGAGTCGCAGCCCGATTTCTCCACAAACTCCGCCGCCTGACCGGGATCGGTAAGGCAAACGCTGCCGACTATGTCCTCTTCGACGCCGCCGAGTTGGCCCAGTTCGGCCTCGACGACGATCCCCTTGTCGTGAGCCCGCTCCACCACCTTCTTGGTGATGGCCACGTTCTCGGCAAACTCGTGATGCGAGGCGTCGATCATCACCGAGCTGTAGAAACCGCTGTCGATGCAATCGTAGCAGGCCTCTTCCGTGCCGTGATCCAGGTGCACGGCGAAGATCACTTCCGGAAACACCTCTTCCGCCGTTCGGATCATGGCTTCCAGGAACCGCTTGTCGCTATACCCGCGAGCTCCACGGGAAATCTGCACGATGAACGGAGCCGATTTCGCGTTGTCGACCTTCTCTTCGTTCGAGGCGACCTTGCCCAGGTTGCCGCGAAACAGGCCGACGGTCTGTTCCAGATTGTTGATGTTGTAGGCACCGATGGCGTACTTGCCATAGGCGTGCTTGAAAAGCTCCTTGGTCGTAACGATCATTGGACTCGATTCTCCTGTACTGCAAGCCTTCGACCACTGTCGATAACCCTGGAATTCTACCTGAATCCCGCCCAGTCCACCAGGGCCGCACCCGCTCAGGTAGGAGAACTGCAAAGTAGCAGGCACGCTCCGCCGTGCCGTCCGCCAAAGAAAGTAGCAGGCACGCTCCGCCGTGCCGTCCGCCGAAGAAAGCAGCAGGCACGCTCCGCCGTGCCGTCCGCCGAAGAAAGCAGCAGGCACGCTCCGCCGTGCCGTCCGCCGAAGAAAGCAGCAGGCACGCTCCGCCGTGCCGTCCGCCGAAGAAAGTAGCAGGCATGCTCCGCCGTGCCGTCCGCAGAACTGCCGGAAATCCCGATTTCCCGCCAGCGGCTCTCGGAGAGTGCCTGCTACTTTTCTTGCCACAAGAGGACTTTGCAGTTCTCCTGCCCCCTCAGGGGAGTCAACTCTTCGCCCAGTCGCAGTGAGGGCAGAACAGCCGACGCCAAAACCGCTCGGGGCACCCCGGAGCGACGCAGGTGACGACGCCCGCCGGACCGGTTGGCACGGGCTGGCCGCACCGCCCACAGGACCAATCCGCTGGAATCTGCTGGCCGCAGTGGTCACAGGTTCCGGCGATTGAGGGCCGGGTCCCGATGGCAACCAGCACCCCGCCCACGATCTCGGAAGGGCCCGGCTTGGGGCACCACAGTTCGGCGAATTCCTCCCAGGGCAACACCCGGTTCGGGCCGCCGTGGGGATCGTGAATCTCGATCTCCCGCCCGTCGAATCGCAGCAGAACGCTGTAGTGACCCAGGTGCGAGCCGCGCTGGAGCCGATGGTTGAGGACGACCCGGGCACCGGTCTTCGAGACCTGAGCAAGCAACTCGGCGGGCCGCTCGGCCTGAAGTGTGACGGCCGCCAACCCTTGCCGGCTGGCATCCAGCGTGAGCCGGTGGGTGCGGGTGGCGCAGACTCCGTCGCGAATCTCCTCCGCGACGCGATGCCAGACGGCCGGTTGCTCGCATTCCACTCCCAACGACCGATAAACCATGGTCAGGGCAGCCGCACCGCACGTTCGGCTTCCGGCAATGGTCCGTTGAGGTTCGAAGGGAATCGGCATCAAACGGCGCAGTTCGCCTCGGAAAGTATGGCTTCAGCCGGTTCGGGGGCGCTGCCAGTGTGAAAGAACACACAATCTCCGCCGGCCCGAACGGCACACTCCAGCGCCGCCTCCGCCCGCTCGATCATGCGGTCGGCCGTGTCGTTGCCTCTGACCTGGGCTGCCCCGATGCTCAAGGTGAATTCTACTGCCCCCGCCTCGATCGGCAAAGGACATTGCCGGCTCAGCTTTCGGATCTGCTCTGCCATCATTGTGGCCTCTGCGGGACCGTAGCCGGGAACCAGAAGCGAGAAAGACTGTTTGCTGAATTGTGCCACGGCGCCTTGTTTGCGAGCAACCGCGAACAGCACGGTCGCCAGCGCATTGAGAAGTTGGCCTCCGATCGCCGCGCCGTAGCGATCGAGGTGGTCGTCAAACCGATCGATCTGAACGAGAAAAGCCGTGGGGACGTCCTCAGCACATCGCATGCCGGCAATAAATTCGGCGAGCTTCTGCAGAAACGCAGGGCGATCCAAGAGGTTCTTTGAGTCTTCATCCGCGACTTGTCCGCACGGCCCGCGCACGTTTCGTGTGGAGGTTGAGTTGCCGGCCTGTCCCGCTTTGGGCAGAACTTCGGCACGCTCGGTTGCCGGCGATTCCTGCGCCGGCCGGTAGGCCTGGGGTCCGACCCCGTCATGCCAGAAAGTTCGGTTCCGGCCGCCTTGCTTGGCGGCATAGAGAGCCTGGTCGGCTCGCACAATGAGACTCGCCGGCTTGTCGGCGGCGGCGACTTCAGCCACACCCAGACTGACCGTCACGTGGAGTTCCTTGTCATCGGTGCGAATGAGCGAATGATCGAGCGCTTGTCGCAACGCGTCGGCTCGGCTTGTGGCCTCTTCCAGCGACGTGCCCGGATGGATCACAGCAAACTCTTCGCCGCCAAAACGGGTGACGACGTCGGTGTCACTGACCGAGGCAAGACACACCTTTGCGGCGTGCTGCAGAACGACGTCTCCGACCTGATGGCCGTAAGTATCGTTGAATTCCTTGAAATGGTCGATATCGAGAATCGTCAAGGCAAACGGCTTGCCTTCTTCGGAATACCGCTCGGTCAGGGCTGCCAGTTCGCCGTCGAAAACGCGGCGATTGGCCAGGCCTGTCAGGGCGTCGGTTCGAGCGGCTGCGGTCTGCGATTCGATCTCTTTGGCCTGCTCCCGAAGCCGCTCCTGGGCGGAATCGAGCTGCCGCTGCATTTGGCTATTGGCTGCCAGCAATTGGCTCACCGCGGCCACCACGGCCGTTGCGTCGTTGCCGCCCTGAGCCGTCAACCGATCGTTGATCGCTTCCACCTGCAAGTTGTGTTCGCCCACGTCGGCAGCCACCCCTGCCGCCAAATCATGCAAGCGCCCCAGAATGGCCTCGGCATGTCTCATCTGCGTCTCCGAAGAGGCGGCGTTGGCTGCCTTGGAGAGAACCCGCAGTTTACGCCAAAACCACCCCGTCAGCGTGCCAAGTACCGCAATCAACGCGGAGAGCGTGAAATCGAGCAGACCCACAGACATTGGCAAGGTGCCCTCTTTACTGGAATCGGTTGTCGGATACAGGCGGATCGGCACAGGCGGCGAACCCGACTCATCCCTCGTTCGTAGGAGAATACGCGGCGAGGCAGATGGAGGACTGCAGTATCGTCAGACCGATTCTGCCCGAGTGACCTGAATCCCCTTGTTTAACCGTAGGTTGCGTTCACAGAGCCCGACTGACAAGAAAGAGGCAACGACTCCCCCCCTGACAGAAGTATTTAGACAAGATACGCATAATAAACAGCACAAATAGCATAGCTAAGACAAGGAATCAGGAGACGCTGGTGTCAGGACAGCGTAGGTCTGCGTTGCCGCAAACAGTATTAGGAGTTACAATCCGCCGTCTCCTTGGGCACGGGGTTGCCCCACGGAGGGTCTACATTTCCATGAAGCCGGATTCCGCCGACGCCGGTTGATACGCCGGAGTAGGGCCTGGGTCTTACTATCGACAAACGTCAAGGATGACGAACGCATGAGCCTGGAAGGTGCCAGAGCGACCGGTCAGTTGTCTGTTTTCGAGCAGCTCCGATTCGGGCGAGAAATACTTCTGAATGAGAGCGAAGCGATCCGGTCGATCGCCGGCCGCCTGGGCCGGAGTTTCTGCCGTGCTGCCGACCTCCTGTTTGGCTGTCGAGGCAGCCTGATTGTCTCGGGCATGGGAAAGGCCGGGCTGATCGGCCGAAAGTTGATGGCCACGTTTGCCTCCACCGGGACGCCGTCCCACTTTCTGCACCCAGCCGAGGCGGTCCACGGCGACCTTGGACGTCTTCGCCAGGACGACGTCGTGCTGATTCTCTCCCAGAGCGGCGAGACGGAAGAGATCCTGCGACTACTCCCCTCACTGGTGGAAATGGGCGTGCCGATCATCGCCATGACCGCCCGCGAGGAGAGTACGCTGGGGCGGACGGCAGCGGTGGTGCTCGAGCTTGGTGCGCTTGAGGAGGCGGGCAACCTGCGGCTTGCCCCGAGTACGAGCACGACCACGATGCTTGCCCTGGGTGACGCCCTGGCGCTGGTCGTGAGCAGGATGCGCGGGTTTGCACGGGAAGATTTTGCCCGGTTTCATCCAGCGGGAGCTTTGGGCCGCAAACTGAGCCGGGTCGGTCAGTATTGTCGCCCGTTGCAGATGTGCCGAGTGGCCGACGATTCGTTGAGCGTGCGCGAAGTCTTCGTTCAGCGGAGCATGCCCGGCCGGCGAACGGGAGCGATTATGCTGGTCGACGGCGAGGGGCGACTGACGGGACTGTTCACCGACAGCGATCTGGCCAGGCTGTTTGAGCACCGGCGTGAAGAGACGCTCGATCAACCGATCCGCGGCGTGATGACCCGAAACCCGATCACCATTCAAGACGGGGCCATGATGACGGACGCCGTCGTCCTGATGGCGGGACGGAAGATCAGCGAACTGCCGGTGGTCGACGCCGACGGGCGTCCCACGGGCCTGATCGACGTGACCGACGTGGTCGGCCTGTTTCCGCAACTCGAAGAACCGGTAGTGGCGGAACCGGCCGAGGCGCCGGATCGGATCGCGCACGATCGTAAGCAGCGTCGCAGCGCGTAAACAACCGTCTTGCCAGAGAAACTTGTGGAGGAGGAGTTGAGCGACCTTAGTGCGAAATGCCGAGCGATCGAACTGCTTCTGTGCGATGTGGACGGCGTGATGACCGACGGGCGGATCGTCTACGACAACCAGGGGATCGAGTCGAAGCAATTCCACGTTCGAGACGGCGTGGCCGTCCGGTTGTGGCAGAAGAGCGGGAATCGATTCGGGATCATCACGCAGCGGAGTTCCCACGCGGTGAAGATCCGGGCGAGCGAACTCGACGTGAGCCTGGTTCGTCAAGGGACGGGAGACAAGATGGTCACCGTCCACGAGATCGTCGACAAGCTGGGACTTCCATTGAGCCATGTCGGCTATATCGGGGACGACCTCCCGGATCTGCCCCTGATTCGTGCCGTGGGCCTCGGCGTGGCTGTGGCGGACGCCGCACTCGAGGTACGCCAGGCGGCCGATTTTGTCACTTCCCTGCCCGGCGGTCACGGCGCCGTGCGAGAGACGGTGGAGATGATTCTGAAGAACCAGCAGCGTTGGGAAGACCTTCTGAGTTCTTACTAAGGCAGGCGAACGACGCTGAGACACGGGCTTGACCCGCATAGAGAATGAACTGACTCGATGCCGAAACTGATCCGGTTCATCACGAGTTTCGCCACGGTGCTGGGAGCCTATTGGCTCTACGCGCTGGTGGCGGTTCCGCTGATCGAACCGGCGGCCTCGGGGCCCCAAAAAGGGATTGCAGGCGAAACACGCCGCGGCGCCGCCCGGCGAATCAACAATCGCTTGGGCGAGCTGCAGCAACTGGTTCCTCCGCAAGCCCGGGCCCAGTTGGAAACCCCCTGGATCATCGAGAGCGACGACGTCAAGCTCTTGATGCAGAAGTATACGAATCTGGACGATGGACGCGTGAAGATCGAGCCGTGCGTGCTGATCTACACGCCGGGCGCGTCGGAAGAAGGCGTCAAACCGAAGCCGCCGATCGTGCTTTATGCGCCCGCCGGCGCGATGCTGGTCTTCGGGCGGCCGCTCGATCTGCGCAGCGGCGAGGTGGAGCGTCCCACGTCGGGCCGCCTGCTCGGCGAGATCACCATTACCAGTCCCGGAGAATCGGACGGTCCGGAAGACGATTTGCTGATCGTCACGCGGGACGTGCAACTCATGCCCGATCAGGCCGCAACGACCAATTCGGTACGCTTTCGTTATGGACCGTCCTACGGCAGCGGGCGCAACCTTGTGATCAAATTCGACTGCGATGAGGAGCGTCCCGGATCGGCCGGCCAACCGCCTGAGGTCCGTGGAATCGAGTCGTTCGAGCTCCTCGAGTTGGATTCCTTGCACTTGGAGCCGCCCAAAAAGGAGACGCCGGCCGCCACCGGGCTTGTCCAGGATGCCGCCGACCCGGAAGCGATGGGCCCGCTGGAAATCAAATGCGAAGGGCCGTTTCGATTCGATTTGGCCGGCCAGTATGCCAGGTTTCAGGATCGAGTGGACGTTTACCGGTTGAATCCGAACGGGTCCGCCGATCAGCTCAACTGCGAGGTGCTGACCCTCAGATTCGCCCGGTCGCGCCGCGGGCTGGTGAACCTGGACGGCAAGCAGGACGAGCCTGTTCTGCCGGGCACGTCCGACATGGATCTCCAGCTTCGCAAAATCGAAGCGACCGGCAACCCGGTGATTGTCCGGGTTTTCAGTCGCGACGCCGAGGCACGCGGCGGGCGACTCGTCTACGAAGTAGAAGAGAAACGCGTGACCCTCGATCTGGGCGACGAGGTCTTTCTCCGCGAGAAGAAGAACCGCATCTGGGCGAAAAGCATCCAGTATACGGCAAAAGCCGAAGGGCGTTTGGGCGAGATCCACGCGCAAGGGCCGGGGCGATTGCAGGGAGAACTGCAGGATCGCCCGGGGCAGGACATCTTCGTGCAGTGGAATGACCTGCTGCAACTCGAGCCCCGCGAGGACCAGCATCTGGCAACGCTCAGCGGCGGGGTCGACCTTCGGTACTCCGGCGTGGGAAAGTTGAACGCTGAACGCATCGATTTCTGGTTGTTCGAGTTGCCCGCCGGGCCCGATCGCGAGAAGCTCGAAATCGTTCCGGACCGCATGCACATTCAGCAGCAGGTCGAAGTCAATTCGCCGGAACTGTTCGGGAAAGTGAACGAGATGAAAATCTGGTTCAAAGAAGCGGGAGAGACGCCGCATTCGGGCGGCGAAGAATCTGCCGGAGCAGACGAGCGGTCGATGGCGAGTCCGTCTTCGAGCGGGGCGTCGGGCGAGACGTTGCGCCCGCATTCCCCCGGCGAACCGATCGAGCGGCGTTACCGGGTTCTCGGCAACTCGGTTCAGGCACAGGTGCTGATGCGCGACGGGGATGCCGAACTGGCCAACCTGTTGCTGGAAGGGGGCGTGCAACTCGACGAGTTCCCGTTGGTCCACAGCGACGATCCGCCGACGCACATCGAGGGCGACCGGATTCAAGTGTCCGACTTCCACGACGCTTCGAGGACGCAGATTGCCGTACTGGGCCGACCCGCCGTATTCCGAGGACGCGGGATGGCGGTTCGAGGGACGAACATCAAGGTGAACAACGTCACGAACATCCTCCGCATCGACGGAGCGGGAGACATGAGCCTGCCCATGGAGCGGGATCTCAAGAGGAATCCGCGGTCGCACGCCGACACGTTCACGGTGAGCTGGCAGAAGGGGATGGAATTCGACGGCCGGAAGGCGACGTTTGAGGAAAGAGTCCTCGCCAAGGCGACCAACCAGTACTTGCGAACGGACGTTCTCGAGGTGCACTTCACTCCGCAGATTCTGTTCCGCGATGTACGGTCGAAGGACCGCCCGAAACCCGATGTGGAACTGATCACTTGCCGTGGCAATGTATTCATGGAGGGGCACAGCTATCAGAATGCTTCCGCATCCTCGGCGACGGGCAGCGCAGGCATGCTGCATCAGGTGAGCGTAGGGATTGGCGGCACTCCGGGCAGTGCGGACGAACTGTCGTGGGAGCAATTCCAGGCGGAGGAGTTGACGATCAACCGCCGCACGGGGGACTTCTCGGCCCGAGGGCCGGGACATATCACCACGATTCGACCGGGATCGAGCGAGTTGCTTGAAGGCCGTTTCGGCCAGGGACAACCTCCGGCAACGGAAGAGAAGACCGGCAAGGAACTGCTCTACCTGCACGTTGAGTTCCCGCAAATGATGACGGGCAACCGCGAGCGGGGCGTGGCTACGTTCTCCGAGCGGGTCCGATGCGTCTACGATGAGGTCGATTCGTGGCAGGCCCGGCTCGACGTCAACAATCCCGACGCGCTGAGCGAGAAGGGAGTCCTGCTGACGGCGGATCGCTTGACGGTGGCAGAAGCACCGTTGCCGGTCGCCGACGCCAGGTCGGTCGAGTTGGAGGCGTTCGGGAATGTCGTGGCTGAAAACGCCACCTTCACGGCCCGGGCCAACCGCATCACCTACAGCGAAGCCAAGGAATGGCTGATCCTGGAAGGAAACGGATACGCACCCGCAGAGCTCACGTTCCAGCAATACCCGGGCGCTCCCTTCAGGAGCATTCCGGCGGGCAGGATCGGTTTTCGCCCGCGGACAAAACAGGTCGATATCGACGGAGTTCGCTCGCTGCAGATCAACGCCTTGCCGCAGCCCTGATCCGCCCCAGTTCCGCAGGCTTTCACGACGGCGTCCTGCCGTCTAGAATGCCGGTCTGTTTCTTTCGGACAGGTTTATCGAGCCCTGGTTCTGAACGTATGTATCTGGTTAGGCAAGCGTGAGGGCGTGGCCTGCTTGGAGAAGGTCGGGAGTGTTTCGGATGCGGCTGGCGATAGTAACTCGGCGGTTCTGGCCGATCGCGGGGGGAGCGGAACGGGCGATCGCAAGCCTGGCGGCCGAATTGGTCGCTCGCAGCGTGGCGGTGACGGTGATCACCGTCCAGTGGGAGGCGAACTGGCCGGATCGAATCGATTATCGAGGGGTGCGGGTGTTGCGCCTGCCGAGACGCGGCAAGGGCTTTCTCGGTACGCGCCGCTGGCTGCGGAATCTCTCGTTGCATATGCGCGACAACGCAGGGCGTTACGATGCAGTCTACGTGTGCGGGATACGACAGGATTCCCACGTGGTTCTCAAGGCGGTCCGCCGGTGGGGTGTCGTCGTGTTGCGGGCGGAGGGTTCGGGACAGACGGGGGATTGTCTGTGGCAGTTGGAGTCGGCAGGCGGGCGGAAGATCAAACGTCTTGCCCTGAAGGCAGACGCCTTTGTGGGACCGACTGAGATTTCGCATCGCGAACTGATCGCGGCGGGGTATCCGCGCGATCGAATCCACCGCATCGTCGGCGGCGTTGCCGTTCCCGACCCGGCAGACCTATCCGTCAAACTGGCCGCTCGATCGGCCCTGGAAGGCGTCAATACTCTGCTCCACTGCCCCCCCAAGACGCCTGTCGCCGTGTATACTGGCAGTTTGGACGAGTGGACCGGGCCGGCGACCGCCATTGACGCTTGGCGTCTGGTGACAGAGCGATGGCCCAGCGCACGCCTCTGGCTGGTTGGGGCCGAAGCCAATCAATCGCAGTTGAACCGCCGGATCGAGAAGGCGGGACTGACCGGACGCGTGGTGATTCCGGGCGTGTTTGCCGATGTGACGGAATTGCTGGCGGCCGCCGATGTCGCGATCATCGGGGACGATCTCCCCGAGTCGCTGGCGCTGTTGTTGGAGGCGATGGCGGCCGGACTGCCCGTTGCCGCGGCGGACCGGCCCGAACATCGCAGCGTGTTGGATGACGGGACGCTGGCGCGGCTGTATCCGCCGGGCGGGAGCGACGTATTGGGCCGCATCCTGGTCGACCTGTGCGGCGATGCCGGCCAAGCGAGTTCCGTGGGCGCGGCCGCGCGAGCTCACGTCGAGCAGAACTACTCCATCGGGAAGGTTGCCGACGACCACCTCCGATTGCTGGAGAACCTGGTCCGGCGAAAGAGGAAACCGAGTCAATCGTGAAAAAGCGGATTCTGCAAGTCATTCCCACGCTCGATCGGGCGGGGGCCGAAAAACAACTGGCCTTGTTGGCCGCCCGGTTGCCGGTCGACGAGTTCGACGTTCACGTCTGCGCGCTGACTCGTGGCGGGCCCCTGCTCGGAGACCTCGAACAGGCCGGCATTCCGGCCACGGTGATCGGCAAGCGGTGGAAGATCGATCCGCAAGCCTTCTTCCGATTGACGCGGTTCATCCGCAACTGGGAGCCGGACCTGATCCACACCTGGATCTTCGCGGCCAACGCCTACGGCCGCGCCGCCGGGATGTGGTGCAACGTGAAGTGCCTGGTGGCGGGCGAACGCTGCGTCGATCCCTGGAAGGGGAGCCGCGATCTGGCCGTCGATCGCTATCTCGCCCGGCGAACGGCCCGGATCGTGACCAACAGCTCCGGGGTCAAGGAGTTCTACAGTGCACGCGGACTGCCGGCGGAGAAGTTCGTCGTGATTCCAAACGGCATCCTGCCTCCCAAGCCGAGCACGACGCCGCGAGAGGTGCTCCTTGAAGAGTTGGGCCTTCCCCCTAACAGCCGGCTGATCGGCCTCGTCGGGCGGCTTTGGGCGCAGAAGCGGGTGAACGACGCCATTTGGGCGGCCGATCTGCTCAAACGCGTGCGCAACGATACGCATCTCCTCATCCTTGGCGACGGTCCCTTGCGCGACCGGCTGCGCCGGTTTCGCGACAAGGTCGAGATTCGCGATCGGGTCCACTTCCTGGGACATCGAGACGACGCCTGGCGGATCCTGCCGCATTTCGACGTGGTCTGGTCGACCAGTGCCTACGAGGGGCAATCGAATGCGATTATGGAGGCGATGGCGCACGGGATTCCCGTCGTGGCCACCGATATTGCCGGCACCCGCGACCTGGTTGTTCCCGACGTGACGGGCCGGTTGGTCTCGGCAGCCAAAGCCGACGCCGAACGCCGCCGGGCCACGTTTGCCAAGCACACCCAGCAGATTCTGGAAGATCCGGAGTTGGCTGCCAGGATGGGCGGGGCTGCCAGGAATCGGGTAGCCACGGAGTTCACCGTGGATAAGATGGTGGAGGCTCACGTTCGCTTGTATCGCGAATTGCTTCCGTGAGCATTGCACGGCCGGCGATTCGTCGCCATTTGCGATCCCAAGGCGGGGCAAGCCCGCAACCCAACCTTCACAAACACGCGCGCACCATGCGCACAAGTCCAGCACAAAGACACTAACAAGCAATTCTCGTCCGCTTGCCTCGAACCACATCCAAGGCAAACCAGATGCCGCCCAGTCAAATCAAAAGACACTTGAACGAACCCGTTTCCGGACACATGCGAACGGACTTCGCCCGCCTCGATGCTGAGCAAACCGTTGGCGAGGCCTTGGCAAGCCTTCGGGAGAGCCAACCTCAAGGCAGAATCGTTTATTTTTACGTGGCTGATAAGGACGGCCGTTTGAAGGGCGTCGTGCCGACTCGCCGTTTGCTTCTGAATCAGCTCGACAGGAGGATCTCGGAGATCATGGTTCGGGAAATGCTGACTCTGCCGCAGACCGCGACCATCTTGGACGCATGCGAGTACTTCATCCTGCATCGTCTGCTTGCATTTCCGGTCGTCGATGAGGAACGCCGGATGGTCGGCGTGGTGGACGTCGAACTCTATACGGACGAATTGAGCGATCTGGACCGCAACACCCAGAACGACGATTTGTTCCAACTGATCGGCGTTCATGTGACGGAGTCGCAGCAGTCTTCTCCGCTCATCGCGTTTCGCAGCCGGTTTCCCTGGCTGATCGCCAACATTGCAGGGGGCATTCTGGCGGCATTCCTTTCGGGCGTGTTTGAGGCCGAGCTTCAGCACGCGGTAGCCCTGGCGTTGTTCATCCCGGTGGTGCTGGCGTTGTCGGAAAGTGTGGCCATTCAGTCGGTCACTCTGGCTCTCCAAGCCCTGCACGGGCAGAGACCCACCCTGAGGGGTATTCTTGGTAAGATCCGTTTGGAGGCGATGACCGGGCTGCTCCTGGGAGTCGCCAGCGCGGTTGCGATTGCCCTGGTGGCACTGGTCTGGCTGGGGCAGTTCACCGTGGCTCTGATTCTGCTCGGCGGCATCGGCGGAAGCGTTGCATGCTCCGCCGTGATCGGCGCGGGAATGCCGAACGTGTTGAGGATGTTGCGGCGAGATCCGCAGGTCGCCTCCGGCCCGATCGTGCTGGCGTCGGCCGACATGGCAACACTTCTGATCTACTTCAATCTCGCTCGTTGGCTGCTGTGAGCCGGATTGCATGCAGTCTGCCCAATTCGCTCTGACGTCAGGGCCGATGGAACTGCCCGTGCTTGCCGGATGATTGCACGGTTTGCAGTCTTTCGGTATTCTGCGATTGGATGAAGGGGGGCGAACGGGGGGAAGAAAAAAGGATGATGGAGAAGAGGAGCCGTCAGGTTGCCTTCCGGCGGCGTGGTCATGCTCTTTGCCGTGCATCTTCGTGGATAAGTAGGGGCCGACGCTGCATATCCGCAGTTGAAAGGGTGAAGTCGCTCCCTATTCGCAACCTCGGATGTGCTTCCGAAGGGCGGATTCCGTGGCATTCGGGGAATTCTTGATTGACAGGTCGATCCAGGTTCGATAAACTACTTTGCGTCACAAAGTAAAGTGTTTCCGTAGTGGCAAGGTTGTGTGTTCCGCCGAGGGAGCCGATGGGCCGGCGCAGAATGCGTGGGCAACCGTAGAACCCTGGGTACCGGGGAGCGTAGGCCACTCAGTTTGACGCGTGATCCGGTCAACAGGAGGTGTTGCGGTGGGCGACGGGACAGACCAGGGTGACGTTACGTCTGAAAACCAGGCGGTGCAGGCCGAGATCGTGGCGGACGCCAACGAACCGGCGGCGACAGGGGAACGATACCAATCGCCCTTTCCGTCTCCACCACCGCCATCTGGCGCGGAACCGCCCAAAGAGAAGCTGCCCGCAGACGAACTCTCTGTCACGTGGCGCGAACTCCTTGCCGTTCTGCTGATGGTCGTTCTGGCCGACCTGGCGATCTATCGCAGCGACGGTTATGCGGGCTACGCGCTGTTCTTTGCGTTGTCGCCGGTGCTGCTCCTGTTCGGTTCCCCCCGGCGAGTTCTTTCCGGATGGCTGCTGATCACGGGCCTGATGCTGCTGGTCCTGGCGGGACGGCTAGTCTGGTGCGGCTCGGGACTTCAGATTGGCTGCGGGCTGTTTGTGCTGGCTGCCTTCTCCATGGCCATGGCGGGGATGCGCCCTTTCGTACTCGAACTGATCATCTACGCTTCCCAGACCTTTCTGGCCGGTTACGAGGGGTTGGCCACCTACAGGCGGACCGCCGATCGATTGAGTCCCATCAGGGGGCCAAGTTCCTGGCTGAACTACGGTCTGCCCCTGGTCGCCCTTCTCGCCTTTGGCACGATCTTCATCGTGGCCAACCCGGATCTGCTCGCATGGGTCAACGAGTCGCTCCGGTCGCTGGCGACGTCTCTGCGCCAGTGGATCTACGATCTCGTTCCCGATTGGCAGGAGGCCCTGTTCTGGGCCGCCGTATTCTGGTTGACGATCGGGTTGTTGCGGCCGGTGGCAGGGCCGATGCTGGCGAAGCTGGCGGCGAGTATCGAACGTCCGACAGACGAGCCGGCCGGGGCGGCGGACGCACCGCTGTACGTTCCCTTCCGCAACACGCTGTTGACCGTGATCGGGCTGTTTGCCGTCTATCTGGTCTTCGAGTTCCGGACCTTGTGGTTCCGCGAGTTTCCAACCGGTTTCTATTATTCGGGCTATGCGCACGAGGGCGCCGCCTGGCTGACCGTCGCCCTGGCGTTGGCAACGGTCGTGCTTTCCCTGATCTTTCGCGGAACCGTGCTGCGAGACGCTCGCTTGCCGCGGCTACGACGAATGGCCTGGCTGTGGTCGTTCGAAAACCTGCTGCTGGCCGCGGCGGTTTACCACCGGATGCTGATCTACATCCATTTCAACGGCATGACCTGGATGCGCACGGTGGGGTTCTTCGGAATGACGTGCGTCGTGGTCGGTTTTGGCCTGGTCGTGTGGAAGATCGTTCAGAACCGCAGTTTCGCCTGGCTTCTTCGCCATCATCTGCTGGCACTGGCGCTCTGCGTCTATCTGTTCGCCCTGACCCCGGTCGACGCGCTCGTGCATCGCTACAACGTGCGGCGGATCATGTCGGGCGACTCGGCCCCGTCGGTTCAGATCAGCGTTCACCCGATCAGCGCCGAGGGAGTCCCCGTTCTTTTGCCGCTGGCGGAGTGTCCGGACGAAATCGTCCGCGAGGGAATCCTGGCCATGCTGGCCGACCGCCGCGACGAAGCCCGGCGAAATGCCAGGGCCAACGAGCAGAAGGGTTGGACGACGTATCAAGGTGCGGAGCGAGTCTTGCTCGAACTGCTCGACGAGCACCAGTCGAAGTGGTCCAAGTACGCGGACGTTCAGCAGCGCCGGGCGGCCTTGGCGAGGTTTCACGATTACGCGTATCAGTGGTACTAGTGCTCAGTCAAACCTTGGTTTTCGGGTTGGCCATCGGCTGGAGTCCAGCCTTTAGGCTGTCTTTTACAGGCTGAAGCGTGGAATCCAATGATCCGCAACCCGAACTTTAAGGTTTGACAGAACACGAGGGCGCGTGCGTACCAGAGATCGGGATGGTGGGCAGGACGGCGGGTGCGCGCGGGACCGCGCGGGGAGGAGCAGCCTTTGTGACGGTAGGAAGTTTGAGGGTGAAGGCGGTGCCGACGCCGGGCGTGCTGTCAACGCGGATTCGTCCGTGGTGGGCTTCGATGATGTCGCGGCACATCGAGAGGCCCAGTCCGGTGCCGCCTTTGCCGCTGGCATCGGGGCCGCTCTTGGTCGAGTAAAAGCGATCGAAAATGTGCGGCAAGCGATCGGCGGGAATGCCGCTGCCGAAATCGCGAACCATCAGCTCGACCATGTCGGTGGCCTGGTCGTAGGAGAGCTTGATCGCCAACCGTCCGCCGCCGGGCATGGCCTGCCGGGCGTTGATCAGCAGGTTGAGCAGGACTTGCTGGATCTGGTTGGCATTGACGTAGGCTTCCGGCACATTGCCGTAATGAGTCTCGACCTTGATGCGGTACTTGTTCATCTCCCTTTCGAGCAGGATGAGCGTGTCTTGCACGACCTTGGCCAGGTCGGCGGCATCCTGTCCGGCCGAGCGGTTGCGAGCGACGCCGAGGACGCCGTTGGTGATTTTTGCGGCCCGGTTGCCGGCTGCCAGGATTTTTTCAAACGCTTTTTCCCGCGACGCCTTGTCCTGGTGGCGCAATCCGTACTTGGCGTAGTTGATGATCGTCATCAGTACGTTGTTGAATTCGTGGGTCGTGGTGCTGACCAACTCGCCCAGTGCGGTGAGGTTCTGGGCCTGGGCCAATTGCTGCTTGAGGATCTCAACTTGCTTTTCGAGCGGAAGGCTCTCGCTATTCGGGGCCATGGCTTCTGGTGCTCCCACATTTCTAGGTTGGCGGGTCTCGCTGCGGGTCGGGTCGGGAAAGTCTGCCGCGCCGGCCGATTCGGAGGACGGTCGTTTCTCGTCCGTCCTGAGCGTGCGGTTCCGACGCTTCTGCCGCCAAGCAGGCAGCCGGATGTGCCTCCTCCAATAGGCTCGTCCGCGTCCGTCTGACCGGCTCGGCTGAATCACTTGGCCGTTAGAGTTTCACAAGCAAGGCCAGGCTCACTGGCTTACCGCGTTGCTCGATTTCTCTGTGTTTTGCCAAAGGCTCGCGTCTTAACTCAAGACCAGTCAATGATTTAGCTTCCCTACTGTCGTATCGTCGAAGCGACCTCGGCATCTGTAACCCAAGCCGGTATAATCCACACATCTCCTTCCAAGAGATTCTTCGATAAGGGCACCGGGACGAAAACTCTATCAGTTAGAGCTTTCGGGAAAGAGGCGGACGACTCTTCCGGTTGTGGGGAGATCATGCTAGTCAGGGACGCTGGCGAGTTGGAGAAGCTGGGATGCACACGGTTGAATTGGTCAGGGAGGCCATCGCCTTGGCCCAACGTGCCGGGTACCGCATTCGACAGGAGTACCTGGGGAGTGCCATGGGGGGAGGATGCGAGTTTGGCGGTCGGAAGTGGGTCTTCCTGGACGTCTCGTCAGGACCGGCCGATCAGCTCGACCAGCTTCTCGGCGTCCTGCGACACAATCCCGCTGTCACCGGCATGCCGATGTCGGACGAGTTGCGAAATCGAGTCGCCGCGAAGAAAACTGCGTAGAAGGGCCCGGCTGCTGGATTCCAGTGTACCGACCACGGCGGGGCACCTGGACCACCGCTTGGATGGGAAACCTGATGAGCCAAGAATTCACGGAGTGCACAAATCCGGCAACAGGCGAGATTCTGGGACGGTCGCCGTTGAACACCATGGAGGACGTACGGCTGGCCGTGTTGAACGCTCGAGCGGCGCAGGCCAAGTGGGCCGGCTTCTCGGTAACGACACGAGCACGGGCGATCCGCCGGGTACGCGGTTACCTGGTTGAGCACGTCGACGAACTGGCGGAGACAGTCTCGCGCGACAACGGCAAGGTCCGTTTCGACGCCCTGGCCACCGAGATTCTCCCAGCCGCCCTGGCCGCCGGATATTATGCCCGCCAGGCCCGGCGACTGCTCCGCCCAAAACGCCTCTGGCCGGGCCACCTGCTGTTTGCCAACAAGTCATCCCAGATTCACCGGGTTCCCTGGGGAGTTGTGGCCGTCATTTCGCCCTGGAATTACCCCTTTGGAATTCCGTTTTCCGAAGTTGTCATGGCCCTCTTGGCGGGTAACGGGGTCGTTCTCAAGGTGGCCTCCCAGACCCAGATGGTAGGCCGGGCCCTGGAACGGGTTTTCACTGCCGCCGGACTTCCGCCAGGACTATTTGCCTATGTTAACTTGCCGGGTCGCGCCGCGGGCGACGCACTTCTCGAGGCCGGCGTCGACAAACTGTTCTTCACCGGTTCGGTCGCCGTCGGCAAGGAACTGATGGGCAAGGCGGCCAAGACGCTCACCCCCCTCTGTCTCGAACTCGGCGGCAACGACCCGATGCTCGTATGCCCCGATGCCGACTTGGAACGAGCCGCGGGCGGGGCTGTCTGGGGCGGTTTTTCCAATGCCGGACAGTCTTGCGCGGCCGTAGAACGGATCTACGTCCATGCTGACGTCTACCGGCCGTTTCTCGACAAGCTGGCCGAAAAAGTGCGCCAACTGCGAATCGGCCCCGATTCGGATTACCGGGTCGACGTCGGGGCCATGACGACGGCGAATCAGATGGAGACCGTCCGTCGACATATCGACGACGCACTCCAGCGCGGCGCGACCTTGTTCGCCCAGGCAGACCCTCAGGGCGACGGCCGGGGCTGTTTCCTTCCCGTCGTGGTGCTCACCGACGTCGATCACTCCATGGCCGTCATGAAGGAGGAGACGTTTGGCCCCGTCGTGGCCGTCATGAAGGTTGACGATATGGAAACCGCCGTCCGGCTCGCCAACGACAGCGACCTGGGTCTGACGGCCTCGGTGTGGTCGCGTAATCGCCGCCGGGCCATGGCACTTGCACGCCGGTTGCAGGCGGGCGTCGTCACCATCAACGATCACCTGATGAGCCACGGTCTGCCCGAGACTCCCTGGGGCGGATTCAAGCTCTCAGGGATAGGGCGCACCCACGGGCGGATCGGCTTCGACGAAATGACCCAGCCTCAATGCATCGTCGGCGATTTGCTCGGTGGATTGTCCAGGAATCTCTGGTGGCACCCCTACAGCCCCGAACTCTACGAAGGCATCCGCGGCCTGCTCATCGGGCTGTACGGAAGAGGAATCGGCACGCGGCTGGCCGGCCTGCGAGCCACACTCAGGATCGCCGGGCGAATTCTAAGGCGGTGAGACCCATGTGAGCTACCGGCGCGGGGTACGAGTCTCGGCCACCGCTCGGCCGCGGCGACATCCGGCAGATGTCGCCCACTTCGCCCTCATGGCACATGGTCGAGAGGAATTGGCGTCGGTTCGAACAGTTCGTCGTGCTGGGTTTGTGCTAACCGAATGACGAGCAGCTTCTGCTCCAGAGAACCCGACGAGTCGGTCGTGAGAAAGTGATACCCGAGAGTGCCCAGCCGGTCGGGCAGGCAACTCAGCACGATCATGTTACCCGGCGCCAAACAGGCCGAGACGGCCATGTCGTCGAACACCAGACGCGGTCGAGAATTATCGATTCGCCAGGCGCCCTGGCTACCGGTGATGTTGCGTTGGTGCTCGTCGTGATGCAGTTCCGGAACGACTTCAAGTGTCACACGTCCGTCTTTTTCCGGTACGGCACGAACGGCCATAACGCCTTGTGCCAGCTTGTAGGTTTCGCCCGAGACCCCGTCGGGGCCGGACAGCAGCACGGGCAATTCGGGGTAGATGATCGAAGTGTTGATCTCACTCCGCTTTCCGGCCCGGAGTTGCTGATGGCTCCACATCGGCCCCTCTTCCGAACCAATTTCGGCCAGCGGCGTTGTCTGAGGACCGCCGATCGGAGTTGACTTCTGCTTCAACTCGAGGAGCTGCGACAGAGCGATCGGCACCTGCCCGGAAATCACCCCGACGCGGAGACCGTTGGCGGCCAGGCGACGCCGAGTCTCGACGGGGAATTGCTGCTCGTCAACCTCCCGCCAGAGTTCCTGGTTGACTGATTCGTCGCCAAAGGGACATCGAACGAAGAACACATCGAGGGTGACACTGTCGGGCGACATCTGCGCAGCCCTGAGCGGCGAACGGTCGGTTTCGGGACGAATCGGCGTACAGCCCATCCCAACCGCCAGCGCACAGAGAATCAGATGTTGCGCGATCTTCCCAGGAGAAAACATGAAGCCCTGTTCCGAAACCGTGGTCTGGCGAGCGGACGTAAGTCCCTTTTCGTCCGCATGCCCATTCGGAGGCGCGAAGAGTACAAACCACTGCCCGGCGTGTCAATGCGGACCTTGCGGCAAACAAGCAAAGCTGGGCAATTCAGGCAGATCAATGACTCTAGCAACGGTCAATGACCGAGATGGCCTTCTCGTCGGACTGCTTCACTCTTCAGAATCGGATACAGCTTGGGCGCCGGGATCTTCGTGCCGTAGACGGCACCGTGCAGTTCGCTCAGTTTTCGATAGCCGTGATGAAGGAAGTCGTAAAGTTCGGCCGGCGGCTTTCTCGACAGCCAATCATCGGCCAGCCGTTCCGCAACGGCGTCGAAGCTCTTCTGAGACCCGCTATGGGCATAGCAGCGTCCACGGAAACGCCGCACGTCGCCGTTGAAGCGGGGGCTGATATGCCACAGTTCGTGGACGATGGTCGTCAGCTTCTCGCGAAACTCGAGATCCAGAAACCGCGGGAGATAGAAACTGAGGATGTAGAGCATCTCGCGGCCGACGTTGTCCTGCAGACGCTGAATCCCCCAGTTTCGCCCGCCGCGGACGACGGACAGCTCTCCGCCGGGGAAACGCATGGGGGTCAGCGAGGCGTACATCCCGTGCTTCACCGATTTGCGGGTCTGGCAGAAACTGACGGCCACGCGATGGAAATCGATGTGGGACAGTTCCGGAACCCGCCGCGTCATGTCGTGGCACAGCAGACGCATCCGCTCGGTGAAGTCAAAGCCCGGCGACTTCTTCGTGCTACGGCGTCGTGATCGTTTCGATGGCGTCGAATCCATGACAGCCCTTCATTTTCCCGAGTACCAGAAGGCCCGAAGCCAATTGTGCCGCCGGAGTCGCTCCAGCAGGGACTCGGACAGATCAGGTTTCTCACAGGCACCGGCATTCCATTGGGCCTGCTCGACATTGCGGATTCCGGGGATGACCGTACTCACGGCCGGGTGGGCCAGCACGAACTTGATGGCCACGTCGGCCAGAGTATGCGAGTCGGCCAGACCGGCTTCGGCCACGTCGCGACGGACCTCTTCCACTCGATCGACGGCCCGATCCAGCCGGTCGCCGGCGAAGTAGCGGCTGCGGAAGTCGTCGGGAGGAAACTGATGCCCCTTGCCGTACTTACCCGTCAGCGCCCCCTCGTCGAACGCGACGCGGACGATGATCCCCGTGCCGGTCTCGGCGGCAACAGGCAACAGTTCGGCCGCCGGTTCCTGTTCGAAGAGGTTGTAGATGACCTGTACCACGTCGACCAGCCCGCGACGCATGAGGTCGACGACGCAGTTCTGGTCATGCTCCGGAGTCGAGAGTCCGATAAGCCGCAGTTTGCCTTCGTCCCGAAGCCGGGCCAGGATTTCCAACGGCACGGGGTCGCGGTTCCAGGCTCGCGTCCAGGTATGGAGTTGGAGCAGGTCGATGCAATCCGTCCCCAGATTGGTCAGCCGCTCCTCCAGATTCGCCCGCAGGTAACCCTCTGAATAGCGCTGTTCCGCCTTGCAGTAGGGGCTGGGAGGCCAGGGGCCCGTGGCAGGGGGCGTTTTCGTCGCCACATAGACCTGTTCAGACCGCTCCTTGAGCACCTTGGCAATCACCCGTTCGCTCCGGCCGTCGCCGTAGCCTTGGGCCGTATCGATGAAATTCACACCGAGGTCGATTGCCTTGTGGAGAGCGGCCTCCGAGTCGGCGTCGTCCTGTCCGCCCCATTGCCCGCCCAAAGCCCAGGCGCCAAAGCCGATTTCCGAGACGTTCCAGCCGCTGTTTCCGAAAGGGCGGTACTTCATGGAAGTTACTTTCGTGCAAACCGTGGTTCTGCAAAACGCCGTGAATTTGTGGGAGAGGGCTCAATTATCGGAACGCACGCCCCGGCTATTTGCCGAAATCATAAACGAATCTGCGGTGCAGGGCAAAGCTCCGCACGCCCTCCTACCCCTCCCGGCTCTCAAGTTCTTCCCACCGTGCGTAGACCTCGGCCAGTTTCTGCTCCGCGGCCCTCAGTTCGTCGGCCCTCTTGACGATTTCGGCACGCTCTTGTTGGTAGAACCCGGGGATGCCCATCATGTCGTGGAGCCGCTGCTGCTCGGTTTCCAGCCGTTCGATCTCCTCGGGCAGTTTCTCCAGTTCGAGCCTCTCACCGTAGGTGAGCCGGCGAGTTTCATTGTGCTTGTGAGGCTTTTCCTGCTTGGGTTTCGCTGGCCTGCGAGGCTCCTCGGGTGTGGGGACCGCCGCCCGCTGGGCGAGCCAGTCGTCGTAGCCGCCCGCGTATTCGTGAACCCGGCCCTCGCCTTCGCAGACCAGTGTGCTGGTCACCACGTTATTGAGAAACTCGCGGTCGTGGCTCACCAGCAGCACGGTTCCCGAGTAGTCGAGCAGGATCTCTTCGAGCAGGTCGAGCGTTTCGGCGTCGAGGTCGTTCGTCGGTTCGTCCATCACGAGCACATTGGCCGGCTTGGCGAACAGCCGGGCCAGCAACAGCCGGTTCCGCTCGCCGCCTGAAAGCTGCTTGACGGGACTCTTGGCCCGGTCGGGTGTGAACAGGAAATCCTCCAGGTAACCGTAGACGTGTTTCTTCTTTCCGCCGACCAGGACATGATCGCTGCCGTCGGCCAGGTTTTCGACCACCGACTGCTCCAGGTCGAGTTGCGCGTGCAGTTGGTCGAAGTAGGCGATCTGGAGTTTCGTTCCGTGCCGCACCGTGCCGTCGGTCGGCGCAAGTTCGCCCAGGATGACGCGGAGCAAGGTCGTCTTGCCGATCCCGTTGGGGCCGATGATGCCGATCCGATCGCCGCGCATAACGAGCGTCGAAAGCTGGCGCACGATCGGACGATCCCCGTAGGCGAACGACACGTTCTTGAGTTGGGCAACGAGCCGGCCGGAGCGTTCCGCTTCCTGAACCTGCATCCTGGCAGTGCCTATCCGCTCGCGGCGATCGCTGTGCTGGCGGCGCATGTCGATCAATCGGCGCACTCGGCCTTCGTTGCGGGTCCGCCGCGCCATGATTCCCGTACGGATCCACTTCTCTTCCTGGGCCAGCTTCTTGTCGAACAGAGCCCGTTGGTCCGCCTCGGCCTTCAGGGCCGCTTCCTTCCGCTCGACGTACGTGTCGTAATCGCATTGCCATGACGTGAGCTTTCCGCGGTCGAGGTCCAGAATTCGCGTGGCCAGGCGGCGGAGGAACCGCCGATCATGCGTCACGAAAATCAGGGTCTCCACCTGCTTAAGAAGGAACTCCTCCAGCCACTCGATGGTTTCGATGTCGAGGTGGTTCGTGGGTTCGTCGAGAAGCAACACGTCGGGATCTCGAACCAGGGCCTGGGCGAGCAGGACGCGCCGTTTCATACCGGCCGAGAGGGTGGAGACTTCGACGTCGGCGTCGAGCTGCATCCGCGACAGGACCGCTTCCACCTGCTGCTGGATTCGCCAGCCGTCCGACAGTTCCAACTCGTGGCCGATCCTGTCGAGCCGGGCGTGGAGCGCTGGATCGTCCTTTGTGGCCAGTTGGGCACTGATCTGGTGAAACTCCGTCAGAAATTGGCCCTGCTCGGCCAGTCCCTCGGCAACGAGATCGTAGATCGTTCCGGCCAAATCATCCGGGACCTGCTGATCTACCAGGGCGGTGGTGACTCCTTGCCCGCGGCTGACCTCTCCGCTGTCGGCGGAGAGCTGGCCGTCGAGGATCCGCATCAGCGTGGTCTTCCCTTCTCCATTTCGGCCGATCAGGCTGATCCGCTCACCGCGATCGACGGTAAGGTCCACCCCGTCCAGCAGGTGGGGACCGTTGAATTGATGGTTGACGTTGCGAAGTTGGAGCAGAGCCATACGCAATTCCTGGTGTGAGTCGGCCGGACGAGCACTTCAGCAGACAGACTCGCACGCACATTGTAAACGGGTCGGTCGACCATCAGCGTATACGCCAGGGACACCGTCGGCAGGCACAGAACCGGGTTTCAAATTTCCTGAATTGTGCAAATTTCCCATTCCAACAAAGACCGCAGGTTTGTTATTGGTGGTCCTGGAATTGACGGGCGAAGCTGGCAAAAATACTCCGATAGTCAGAAGTTATACGGCCATTCCTGATTTCGCCGAACATGTTTGGGCACGGTTTGCGCAGCGAGTGTTCCACGCAGTGAAGTGGGAAATCAGGGAGACTCGGAAGCATGTCTCCCCTAGAAGGGGAGTTCTGCGGTTGGTCGTGACACCGATTGAACAGATGCGTACAATCGTGGAACTGCGTCTCATCTCCCTTGCTACGGGGAGTGTGCTCGTTCGCCAACCGGCAAGGATTGCCGGGCGGAAAGGATAGCAGACCGTCAGCAGGATCAGGCCGTGTGGAAGTGCGACGAGATCGTTCAATCTTGGGACTTCCGCAAGGTTCTCGTACTCTCTGACGGGGATACCGACGACTGAAAAAGAAGGCATAAGAAGTGGCTTCCAATCAAACGACTCGTCAGTTCTCAAACAAGTCCATGGCCTCGTTCGGACCCAGCCAAGGTTCGTCAAGGCCCTCCGAGGGGGAGGGAGCGGTGGCCGTGGCTCGGACGCATGCCATCACGGCACTCACCGACGGACGGTATCCGAACCGGCTGGATCGAGAAGCTTTCTACCCCGTGGCCTATCGGTGGATGTACTATTCCCGCCGGATGGACGAACGGCTTTTCGAGCTTTTCCAGAAGGGGTATGCCAAGGGGACGGTAACGACCGGAATTGGCAACGAGGCAACCTCGGTCGGGATGACGATGCCGCTCCGTAGCGGGCAGGACGTGGTTTCGGTAATGCATCGCGACCTGGCGTCGCATCTGATCCTTGGGGCTGAACCCTACGATCTGTTCTGCCAGTACTTCGCCAACGCGGAAAGCCCCACGCACGCTCGGGAGGGCAATTGCCACCACGGCGACGCCGCGATGCGCCGCTTTCCGATGATCAGCCATCTGGGAAAGATGCTGAGCCTCGTGGTGGGCGGGACCTGGGCCGCCCGCCGATCCGGTGAGTCGGTGTTTGGCCTGACGGTGGTCGGCGACGGCGGTACGAGCACCGGAGAGTTTCACGAATCGATCAATCTGGCCTCCGTGTTGGGGGTGCCGGTGATCTTCGTGATCGAGAACAATCACTACGCGTTTTCGACGCCCACGCGCGCGCAGTTTCGCTGTGCCCGTCTGTCGGACCGGGCCGCTGGCTACGCCATCGAAGGCAAGACGATCGACGGCACAGACCCCTGGCTGGTCTATTCGACGATCTACGATTGCCTGGAAGAAATGGCGGACGACTCGGCTCCGAGGATCATCGAGTGCGACACGCTGCGCCTGCAAGGACACGCGGCATACGACAAAGCCGGCTATGTCGATCCAAAGCAGTTGGAGATCTGGAAACGCCGCGACCCGTTGCCCCGAACTCGCAGCGAATTGGCCGATGTCTGCGGGTTGGACGAGTCGGCAATCGCAGCCATCGAGAGCGGCGTCGATGAGATCATCGAGGCAGCGGTAAAACGTGCGCTCGCGGTGGGACGGCCTTCTCCCACGACCCATCCGATGAGCGCGTATGCCAAGGGTGGAGCAATACGGGTCCCGGCCTGCCAGGCCAAGCGCGTCAAGAATGGGGATGCGGTCAATCGCGCCTTGGACTACCTGCTCGAACAGGATCGGCGGGCCGTGTTGCTCGGACTCGATATTGGAGTGTACGGCTCGGCCTTCAAGACGTGCAAAGGCTTGATCGACCGGCACGGGCCGGATCGGGTGATCGACATGCCCATTTGCGAATCGGCCGGGATCGGGTTCTGCCTGGGAGCCAGCCAGGTGGGCGTTCGTCCCATCTACGAGTTCCAGTTCTCCGATTTCTCCACCGAAGCCTGCACCCAGGTCGGCCTGAACAGCGGCACGTGGTTCTTCCGATCGGGCCAACCGGCACCCCTGCTGTTGCGGCTTCCGTGCGGTGGCGGGTTAACCATGGGCGCCTTTCATTCGGGCGAGTTTGAAGGACTCTGGTCGCGATTTCCCGGCCTGAAGTTGCTCTATCCGGCGACGGCTCAGGAGACGTTCGAGGCCCTGGTTGCCGGGTATCACGACCCGAACCCATGCCTCGTGCTCGAGCACAAACTCCTCTATTGGAGCAAGAGCGGCGACATCGATTTTGACGGAGACCTGGCCCGCGTCTGGCGCAGCCGAACCTACCGCAATGGGAACGAACTCACCGTAGTGGCTTACGGAGCCATGGTCCACGAGTGCCTGCGAGCAGCCGATCAGACGCGACGAAGCGTTGAAATCATCAATCCTTTCGTGCTTCACCCCTTGGATATCGCGCCGATCGTCAGTTCGGTAAAGAAGACGGGACGTCTCCTCGTCGTCCAGGAGAGCGGCGAAACCCAGGGACTCGGCAACCGCATCATTTCCCTGGTCGCTCGTGGATGCCACGACGCCCTGAAGACCCCGCCTCAACTCATCTCATCCCCCGATCTGCCGATACCATTTGCCCCCGAGTTGGAGGGGTACACGCGACCTGCCTGGGAACGTATTGCTCTTGTCATCGAACAGGCATGTCGCCAGAACGCATCGGGTGACGGAAAGCGAGCTATGCACTAGAATGCGTTGTTCCGATGCTCTGTCTCGCGGGAGACCCTCGGGCAATGTCATGGTGCTTCCCCGGTCGTGGTCATTGACGGGAAGCATTGGCTGTGGGCGTCCGTTTGACGCCGGCGCAACCGAGTTGATCAAGCGATTTCCTTCTGATTCGAGCCAAGTTAATGCCCGCTGATGCTTTCCATATTCTGTTGCCGCTTCCGGCCCAGGGCGCTGCTGAAACCGAGGCTACCATTGTGAAGTGGCAAGTCGCGCCCGGGGACACCTTTCGTCGGGGGCAGGTCCTCGCCCAGGTGGATAGCGCCAAATCGGTTTTTGACTTCGAGGCCCCTTGTGACGGCGTCGTTGTCAGGATTCTGCACGGCGCCGCGGAAATCGTATCGTACGAGGTCCCTGTCGTTGAAATCGAGACGTCGGATCCCGCGATGCGTGACTGGATTCCGCCGGCCCCGATAGCGGCAGATCATGGAGGAATCGGAACCCTTGAGGACGCGGCTCCCACCCCTGTGCCGCTTGCGGGGGCATCGGTCTGTTCGATCATCGGCCTTGGTGCGTGCCTGCCCGCTCGGATCGTCTCCAACGCGGAACTCATCCAGGGCTTCCCCGATCTTTCCGCAGACTACATCCAGCAAGTCACCGGAGTGATGCAGCGGCATTGGGTGGCTGCCGACGAGAAGCCCTCCGACCTGGCATACGGAGCGTCGATGGAAGCGATGCTCGACGCGGGAGTCAACCCCGAAGATATCGACGCACTGATCCTGGCCACGTGGACGCCCGACATGGCGACCCCTTCGACAGCCTGTATCCTTCAACAGCGGCTGGGTTTGCGTCCGGTCCCGGCGTTCGATCTGAATGCCGCTTGTTCCGGCTGGCTTTACGCGCTGTCGATGGCTCGCGCGATGATTGCGGCCGGCATGGCCCGGAACGTCCTGGCTGTCGGCGTGGACGTCCAATCGCAAATCGTTGATCCTTCCGACTACACCACCTGTTTTCTCTTTGGCGACGGAGCGGGTGCGGCAGTCATTTCCGCCGGAAACACGGGCCACGAACTTCGGCATACACTGATCGGCGCCGATTCGAGCGGGCTCCTGTTGGCTCGCCGTGAGCAACCCGGCTATTCTGTTCCCAACGGCCAGGAGGGATTCGATCCCTGGGTCCGGATGGACGGCCAGGCGCTGTTTCGCTTCGCGGCCGGGGCGTTTGCTCGCCTGATCCGCGATGCGGCGGCTGCCAGCGGCTGGAACCTCGACGACGTCCGCTGGGTTGTGCCCCATCAAGCCAACGCCAGGATTCTCAGGGCGGCGGCCAAACGCTGCGGCGTTCCCTTCGATCGCGTCTTCGTCAACGTCGATCGTGTCGGCAATACCTCCAGTGCCAGCATTCCGATTGCGCTGGCGGAGATGCAAGACCGGATTCAACCGGGCGACAAGCTGATCCTCTGTTCGGTCGGCGCCGGAATCACGACCGGCGTGGTGACGATCGAGTGGTAGCAACTCGATCGCGTAGCCTTCTCGGCGTTCTCGCAACGCTATTCTCACGCTTGTTCTGATTCGCGATTCTGCTGGAATATTTCACAGAACCCTCATGCGGGGGTGTTGATTTTGGCCCGGGCAGGGAGAAAATGAACGGGTTAGGTAAGAGGGCAAGAAGAAGCTGACAGTTCGATCTTCGGTGGCAGGGCAACGCCCACTTGCTAGGGTGGGCGAGGAGAAACGTGAGAAGAGATGGAGCAAGCGAACTGAGCTGGCTTATTCTCGCGATTTTGCTGCGCACCCGGCCTTTCCTGGAGGATCGAGCTGGAAGTCTTATTTGTCCGCATTGCCGATTGACGTTTCAGTTCTTCCCAACGGATCCAAGGAGGACCCACCAATGTCTCGCATGTTTTCGCTCACCTTTGCTCTGCTCCTATCATTGGTGACGGCTGGAGCGGCCTGGGCCGGCCAATGCGGATCGACCTGTCGTCCGGCCACCTGTCGTCCAGCCACCTGTGCGCCGGCGACCTGTGCACCGGCCACTTGTGCGCCGGCCACCTGTGCGCCCGCCACGTGTGGGCCGACCTACGTCACGAAGACGATTTGCGTTCCGACGTGGGTCATGGAAACTCGCACCGTCGACGTGATCGAGTGCACCCTTGAGGAGCGTCAGAGGACGTGCACGGTTTACCGACGTGTCCCCGAGATGAAGACCATCCAGACCCAGTGCACCGTGATGGTGCCCCAGACGCAGACCAAGACCTGCCATTACACCGTATGCACGCCCGTGTGGAAGGACGTTGAGCAGACCTACACGGTCATGGTACCTCACCAAGAGACCCGCCAGTGCACTCGCAAGGTGTGCAAGATGGAACAGGTCACCGAGAAGCGTACCGTGTGTAAGGACAAGGGCCAATGGGAAGAGCAGGTGGTGGAGGTTCCGTGCACCTCGAAGAGCTACCGTCGCTGCCGGGCCCGGCGTAGTTGCTGCGCCCCGGCGACTTGCGACACAGGCTGCGGATCGGGATGCGGCGGCAGCAGTTGCTGCAACACCGTGACCTGCACGAAGCGGGTGTGGGTGCCCAACATCGTCCAGGAAGAGATCGAAGTGACCTGCTGCAGGCCGGTCCTCGTCGAAGAGCCGTACGAGTATACGGTCACCGTGTGCAAGCCGGAGACGCGGACCCGCACGGTCAAGGTGTGCGAGTACGTGAAAGAAGCGAGAACGCGGGAAGTGCAGTTCACCGTGTGCGTGCCGCAGCAGAAGACCGTCACACGCCAGGTGTGCGTGGTCAATTGCGTCCCCGAACAGAGAGTGGTGACGTACCGAGTCCAGGTGCCGCACCGGGTCCAGAAGCAAGTCCAGGTTCGCGTGTGCAAGATGGTCCAGAAGACCGTGCAGGTGCCCTGCTGCCCGACGCGTCCGCGTTGTTGCGTACGCCCCGCCCGAAGCTACTGTCCAGCACCGGCGCCCAATTGCGGCTGCTGAACATCCGGCACAACCGGCGCCTCGTTGAGCCTCTCCGCGCGGAGAGGCTCTTTGGAGGAACGAGGCGATCCGAGCCGGTTTCGATAGTCGGTTGTTACCGTAGCGTTTGGTCACGTGGAATGGGGCCGGGTCCCTCGAGGGCCCGGCCCGTTGTTTTTCTTGTTCCGAGCCCCGACTGAGCAGGAGAACAGCAAAGTCCTCTTGTGGCAAGAGAAGTAGCAGGCACTCTCCGAGCGCCGCTGGCAAGAGATCGGAATTTCCGGCAGTTCTTCGGACGGCACGGCGGAGCGTGCCTGCTACTTTGCAGTTCCCCTGCCCGAGCGAGCCTCCTGTTTGCCGCACCGTCCGCTGGAGGCTATGATCGGTTGTAGTTCAGTTCACGGCGTATGCAGGGCGAAGGAAACCGATGTCTGCCGGCGAAACACGTTATCGCGTGATCCATTTCGACGATGTCAAGGGCGTTACGTGCCCCTGCGGGACGGCCCGCCGTGCCTTTGCCGACGTTGCCGAGTCCCCCGGAACTGTCCACCGAACCGAAATCACGGCCGACGCCAAGCTCCATTTCCATCGCCGGCTCACCGAGACGTACTACATCCTCGAAAGTGAAGACAATGCAGCGATGGAACTCGACGGACGGAGGGTCCCGGTTCGCCAAGGGACGTGCATCCTGATTCCGCCCGGCGTCGCCCACCGGGCCGTCGGCCGAATGACAGTCCTCATCATGGTCGTGCCCAAATTCGATCCCGAGGACGAGGTGCTTGTCGAATAGAAGCCCGCAGGCTGGAAGGCTGTGAGACGCTAACGGACCCTGCTTGTTGATAGACCACCGCATGAAGAACGGAAATTCGACTGTGAGAAAACTTGCTTGCGTATTTGTGGTATTTGCGGGAACGATTGTCCTGCATCCCGAGGGCGTTTTGCAGATTCTAGCGGACGACTTGACTCCCGACTGTCCGCAATGGGGAGGAACGTCTCAGCGGAACAACGCCCCCGACACCGGCACACTTCCCGATTCCTGGGACGTGGGCCAGTTTGATTTCCGAACCGGCGAATGGAAGAACGAAACGGCGGAGAACATTCGTTGGATGGCGAAATTGGGGAACGAGAGCTACGCCAGCCCGGTGATCGCGGGCGGGAGAGTCTTCTGTGCCACCAACAACGGCGCCGGGTATGTGAAACGGTACCCGGCCGAGGTGGATCTGGGCTGCTTGCTCGCATTCAACCTCGCCGACGGCTCTTTTCTCTGGCAGCACTCGGCGGAGAAGCTCAAGGAGGGGCGCGACGTCGATTGGCCCGATCAGGGCATTTGCTGCTCGCCGATGGTCGAAGGCGATCGGTTGTGGATCGTGACCAACCGCGGCGAGGTCGTGTGTCTCGATACGGAAGGTTTCCACGACAGTGAAAACGACGGCCCATGCCAGTCGGAAGTGTCGCAGGACCGGTCCGAGTCGGACGTCATCTGGATCTACGACATGATGGGCGAACTGGGAAGCCGGCAGCACAATATGGCTTGCTGTTCGGTAACGGCGGCGGGCAACCTGCTGTTGGTGGGAACGTCGAACGGCGTGGCCGGCGACGAAGAGACCATCCCTGCCCCCGAGGCCCCGAGTTTCATCGCCCTGGACAAGACCACGGGCAATCTGATCTGGGCCGACGCCTCGCCCGGCCAGAACATCCTGCACGGGCAATGGGGCTCGCCCGCCTGCGCCGTGCTGGGCGGCGTGCCGCAGGCGATTTTTCCGGGCGGAGACGGCTGGCTGTATAGTTTTCTGGCCGAGCGCACCGACGACAAGAAAGCCAGACTTCTCTGGAAGTTCGACTGCAATCCCAAGGACACCGTTTGGGAAGGCGGCGGCCAGGGGGATCGAAACAGCATCATTGCCACGCCCATGATCAGCGGCGGGCTGGTCTATATCACCACGGGCGAGGACCCCGAATCAGGCGAGGGCCAGGGGGATCTGTGGTGTATCGATCCCACGCGGCGAGGCGACGTCAGCAGCCATCTGGTGGTCGACGCTCAAGGCAAACCGGTGGCGCCGCGGCGGTATGCCGCATGGGATGAAGCGGCGGGCGAGAAGATCGTTCCCAACGAGAACTCGGCGGCCGTCTGGCACTATCGCGGTGAGGACGTCGATGACGACGGCAAATTCTCTTTTGAAGAGACCATGCACCGCGGACTCGGCTCCGCGGCCGTCCGCGACGGTCTGCTCGTCATTGGCGATTTCTCCGGGTTGGTGCACTGCCTTGACGCCAAAACGGGAAGCGTCTACTGGACGCACGATATGCTGGCGACCATGTGGGGCGGCCCCCTCTTGGCCGACGGCAAGATCTATATCGGCGACGAGGACGGCGACGTGGTCGTGTTCAAGCTGGCCAAAGAGCTGGAAATCATGAACGAGCTCAACGTAGGCAACTCGGTGTACAGTTCGCCGGTCGCAGTCGGCAACACGCTCTACATTTCGACCCGCAGCCATCTCTTCGCTATTGCCGAGGAGAAGTGATGACTTCCGTGGGATGCGTCTGCTATCCGCCGGGCGTGATGGAATCGTTCGCCACCTGTGAGGAACCAGAGAGTCTCTCTCGCCAATAGGCCAGGGTGTCGGCGATTGTCTGCCGGAGGGGAATGATCGGCTGCCATCCGGTGCTGACCACCAACCGCGCCGGATCGGCAATCGGTTCCTGCCGCCGCCCCGGCCGAGTCTCAACGACGGGCCGATCGCAGGCAGCGATTTCGAGAAGCTGCCGGAGAATGTCGCCGCTGCAGCGGTTCTGTCCCGTCCCCACGTTGTAGATGCCGCCCGGTTCCCCGAATTCGGCCAGCAGGCGATAGGCCCGTGCCACGTCGCGGACGTCGCACAAGTCGAGCCAGGCGTCGCGCGTGTGGACCTCGATCGGGTCATTACCGTCGGCGGCCACTTGGCGAGCCCATTGAGGCAACATCAACCGCGGCACCTGTCGCGGCCCGGTGTGTTGGAAGGCCCGGGCGATCACTGCATCACAGCCAGTCTTCTCAACGGCCTCCAAAACAACCCTTTCGGCCTCCAGCTTGGTCATGCCGTACGGACGTGTGGGACCAAGGGATGAGTCCTCCGACACGTGCGGATGCTGGCGATCGACCGGCGCATAGACCTTGGCCGTCGATACGAACAGCACGCGAGGGCGAGCGGGCAACGAAGCGGCCAGTTCCAGCACCTGCCGCGTCCCGTCCACGTTGATCGCCATGGCCAACCGGGTGGGCCCGGTCTCGCCGCAGTCGTCCTGCACGCTGAGCGCCGCCAGATGGTAGATCACTTCCGGCGCAAAGTCCTCGATCGTCGCACGAGCCGCTTCGACAAGTCCTTCAGGTTGGGCGAAATCCCAAGCGATCAGGGGGCGCATCCCCTGGTGGAGCGACTCCGCCGAATCCGGCAACAACCGGCCGTCGGGCGACGTCCCCAGCACGCGGTCGCCGCACTGGACCAGGTGTTCCGCCAGAAAGCCGCCGACAAACCCTGAGATACCTGTGATCAGTGAACGAAAACCCATGCCCTATAGTATGCACGATTCTTGGAGGTTTGGGGAGTGGAGAACTTATTCCCAGGAGCATTCCCGCGTCGGCACTTGGTTCATGGGTTTTCATCGAACAACACGTCAACCTCGGCTGCTGAAGCGAATACCTGGTTATCAACCTCTTGGATCGCCTCAAGCTTGATGTAGCGGGCGTCCTGGGAAGTGGCAAACCGAACCGTCTTCAGATTCCGGTCGTCCGTCCACGTTCCCGCCGCGACGGGCTCTCCCCAATGTTCCCCGTCGTTGCCGACATGGATTTCGAACTGGCCGATGCGACCGTTGCTCTGATCCTGGCGGGGCAGGTAGGTGAAACCCAGAATGGGGCAGGAGGTCTTCAGGTCGAGCACGATGGAGTGCGGATACCGGGCAGCATCCTCTCCCCAAGTCGTGTGCCAGATCGTCTTCGGATCCCCGTCGATGGCATTCTCCACCGGGTAACCGGGCTGGAAGTCGTCGGCCGTAACGGTCACACCGAGTTGCTGTAGTCGTGAAAGGGGTCTGCTCAACGCCCGAATCGTTTCGACCTCCACATCGACCGCGGGCTCGAACGCCTTGCTCCCCATGTAGCCGAGGAGGCTCTGACGCAATTGCCGGGCAACAGGGCGGGACTCAAGATCGTTCTGCAGATCCATGGAGCAGACCATCAACCGGCCGCCGCCGACCCGGGCCTCAAATAACAGGCCCAGTCGTCGTGCTTCGAACCAGGTATCGATGGGCTGAACGATCGGACGCAGGCCGGGAGGCAGACCGTCGAGCGTCATGGCGGCAGCCCCGTGAATCAGTTCCCACCACTGCCAGTTCGTGTGGTACTCGGTGGGAAAACCATCAAGAGCCGGGTGAGCCGGATCGCAGAGGATGCCCAGGGTGTGGGGCGGTTGGTTGCGAGTCCAAGCCGTGTTCCAGAAGACGGAGGAGAAGCCGAGGACCGACTCAGCTCTAACCGAGGCCGGAGGAAGCATGAGCAACACGCGCCCGCCCGATTTCAGTACCGACAGGGTCCTCTCGTCGAGGTCGCGTGCAATGATCACATTGTCCGGCTCGCGCGAAGCAACCTGTGCCGGATACACCCAGACATCCCAGTCGTTCTCGATATCCGTTCCTTCGATTCCCACGACCAGCCGCAACCGCTCCGGATTCTTCAGCGTGTGGAGATCGGCCTTCACAGAGCCGACGGGCGACAACCCGCCGGTGGGAATCGTCTTTGCCGTCAGGCGTCCGCCGGCAACCGCAACTCCGCCGGTGCGAACCAGTTGCCAGGTGACGGTCGCATGGTCAAGGTCGTCGGGGCCGTAGTGGTAGACGTCGAGGTGTGCGTTGAGCGTGTCGTTGGTCGTGAAGACCCGCTTCGGGAGGCGTGCCAGCGGAACGGTCGGGCCGCAGAACCTGCAGAACTCATCGGGCGAGACGTAGGGCTTCGAATCCCAGAAGGGATCGAGGACGCCGACCAGGGCGGTGCCTTGGCCCGGAAAGTCGTGCAGATCGAGCAACTGGAAACCGCCGAACCCGGGCGTTCGCAAGGCCGATTCGATCTCTTCCTTGTAGCAGAGCGTCTGCAGTTTGCCGGAGGCCATGAGGAAGTCGTGGGCCTGGTCGCCCATGTGGTTCTGGTTGAGAAAGTCGCGGAATATCTCGAAGTTCTTGGGTTTGAGCACGCCCGTGTACTTCCCGATCTCTTCGAAGTTGGGATAGACGCACCATTGACCGATTTCGTGGGAGACGACCGGCACCGTGTATTGGCTTGTGAAATCGGCGTAGTCGGTGACGGTCTCCGGAGGACACGCGTTGATGCGGCTTTCGAGTCCTTGCCCCCACTGCTGGATTCGCGGCCCGGGAACGTTGTGGTACTGGTTTTCGGGAATCATGGGCCAGCCGGCGGCCGAGGTGTAGAGGCGGCGGGGGTCCTTGTTGCGATAGTGGGTGACCCAGGGACCGAGGTACTTGCCGCCCCGATCCGGTCCGGAGGGCTCGTTGCCGTAGGTCATCAGTAGCAGCGAGGGATGATTGCCGTAGAATTTGAGAATTCGATCCGCCTCGGCATAGAGCCAGGCGTCGAGCGGATCGCCGTTGCCGACCGAGGCCCCCTGGTTGGCCCAGGAAGAGCACTCGACCTGGTAGTAGAATCCAAGTTCATCGGCCGCCTCGAAGGCCGCCTCGGGCGGGCACCAGGAGTGGAAGCGGATGTGGTTCAGCCCGTGGGCCTTGCAGATGCGGATGATCCGCTTCCAGGCGGCCACGTCGGTGGGCGGATACCCCGTGAGCGGATAGATGCAACAATCGAGCGTGCCGCGCAGGGCAATTCGCCGCCCGTTGAGGACGAAACGGGTCCCTTTGGTGGCGATGTTTCGCATGCCAAACGTGACGATTCGCTCGTCGCGAAATCCGGCGGCGACAAGCCTTGTCGAGAGTCGGTAGAGGGCCGGTCGGAACTCGTCCCAGAGCCGGACATCGTCGCCCATGGCCAGCTCGGCGGTTTCCGCTGTCGTCTTCCCGTCGGCAGTAAATTCGATCGCGATTGGCTTCACCTGCTGCTCTTCACAAGCGGCAGAAATCTCGATCGTGCCGTCGACGCTACGGCCCGTGACATTGCCGATCTCGACGACAACCCCTGCCGTCTTGTCTTGAACGTTGGGATAGACCTGAACGTCTTCGATCCAGACGGGATCGGTGGCAGCCAGTTCGAGCTTTCCGGTCAGGCCGTTCCAATTCGATTGAGTATGGTCGCTGACACTGTGAGAGTTGGGGCCGACGTTGACGATCATGCGGTTGTCAACCCGGACCGTGAGGCGGTGCCGCCCGGACGTCAGACCTTCGGTGAGCTCGTAGACGTGGGGAACGGCGAGGGCGTTGCACGAACCGACTTCCCGGTCGTCGATCCAGACGGTTGTCTCCCAATGTGCTCGTTCGAAGGAGAGAACGAGTCGCTTGCCCGCCCATTCATTCGGCACGTCGATCGGGCGTTGGTACCAGGCAGCACCGGCGTAGTACTTCTCGGGTTGAAGCCAGCACGGATACTTGATGTTGCCGCCTTCGCGATAGGGGGCATAGCGGGGTGAGTTGAAGTACGATTGATCGACGATGCCGCCGACCCACGGAGTGTCGAGGGCCACATCGTTGCCAAATCCTTGCTCTTGGAGGGAGCCGGGGAGATTGATCCTTTGAGGCAGGTCGCGGCTGAACCATTGGTTCGCTACGCCCTGATCGGACGGATCAAGCTGGAATTGCCAGGGGCCGCAAAGGTCGAGCGAGGGGGGCACAGCGGCGTGCGCAGCGAAGGCGACCAGGGAGGCACCCAGGACGACGAAGAGCGGTGTGAAACGGGACATGACGAGGCATCCGTTGTTTTCCGTTGGGCAGGGTGTGGTGATTACGATTAGGACGGGCGGAGGGATCTCGGTCAATGGGGTCACGCAGGAACGGCGGCAGGGCGAAACGAACGACACCTGGTGCGGCTTTCAGCGATACTGCCCGACCGCACGAATCGCTCCAAGCCGAACCCCACCAAGGTCGGGATGCACGTGGGCACTGGGGGAATGCCGATTCTTCAGAGGGCGTACAGGAAGATCGGCCGGTTACGGGCGACCTGTTCGTGTTATGCGTTTGTGGTCCGGCTCGCGGCAAGTGAAGAAGAGGCGTTCGACCTGATCTTGATGGACATGCAGATGCCCGTCCTCGACGGCTACGAAGCGACGCGCCGGCTTCGTGCGGCCGGCTATACGGGCCCCATCGTCGCGCTGACCGCCCATGCGATGGCTCACAACCGGCGGGAATGTCTCGCGGCCGGCTGCGACGACTATGCCGCAAAACCGATTGCCCGGAAAGCGTTGATCGCGGTCCTTCGCGAGACCATCCTGCGACACCGAGGCACGGCTTCCTTTTCTTCCGAAACAGGCGGCTGCGCCGTGTTCGACGGTCAAGAAATATAGCAGGGCGGAACGCCTTTCGACGTGCCGCCCTGGTAGCCAGGCGAATCGCAAGTTCCCCCCGAACATGCAACAGGCCCGGTGCAAGCCCCCCGGCTGCTGATTTGTCACCGCCTTCTCGGTACCCACGTCCAAACAGTGCCGCAGCCGCGGATCGGACGATACAAACCCCGTTAGGGAATCAGGTAGGCCATTCCGACCGCCGCTCCTCCTTCAGCCAAGGCGGCTCGAATACTGAGCGGCAGGGGATCGAGCATATAGGGAGCACAGCTTCCCGGCCGGTAGTAGCCAAGCGTGTAAATGCACTCGTTGGGCGGGTAGAGGCCCATCTTGTACGGCAAGATCGGCACGTTGAGGAAGAAGTGGGCTCCGGACATGAGCGGTTGGACGTAAGGCCCCCACGAATGGCCGTATCGTTCGAGATGGACGTCCTCGAAGTAGGCGGGCTTATGGCACAGGCCGGACGCTTGCCACATGAAGGTCGTCGGCGCCCATTGGCGCGGCGCGAAGTCGCCGCCCCCCAGGTCGCACGTGCGGGGGCGGTTCTGCGGGTCGATGCTGGAATCGCGAATCGCCGTGTTGTGGTCGAGCTTGTCGATCGGGTAGAGGATGTCGTCCGGATCCTGGCACTCTTGGGTATGTTCTCGTCGCCTGTCGACGATGAACCCTTCCACGTCCGGCTTCTTGCCGTTGGTTTCACCCAGATCAATCGCCGGAGGTTCGGCCGGCTTCCGGTCTGTGGGCTCGCTGCTGATCGGCTGAGGTCCCAGAAGGTCGTCGGCGAGCGTTTTCTTGTCGGTGTCGTCAACCAGAAGCTGCTGCACGTCGGGAAGAGCCGGCGGGGCTTCAGCCTGCTGACGGTCGCCGAAGGGATCGTCGAGGGGGTGAGGCGTCTGGGAGCCGGTCGGCGGCGGAACGGGCATGGTGAACTGAGCCGCGTCGGCACGGAGCGGTTCGACCTTCTGCGTCGTCTGCTTGGGCTGGTACGGCATCCACTTGTAGCGATGTCCGGTCTGGCTCACCGTGTAGCTGGCTTGTTCGACGCCGGAACCGTTCTGGTCGGCTGTGAAATCTGCCGTCTTCACGGGCTCGTCGCCGGCAAGGGCTGCGTGCCCAAAGCCTGCGATGAGGATCGCTGCCGCCAGGACGATCGCGGCGCTGCAGACGGGCGAGTGAAGTCTACTCGTCGTCGCCCAGGTGTTCTGTGCTGTAGTTGGGGGCTTCCTGCGTGATCGCAATATCATGGGGATGACTCTCCCTCACACTTGCCGGCGATACCTGAACGAACCGCGCTTCCGTGCGCAGCTCTTCGATTGTTCGAGTTCCGCAATATCCCATACCAGCTCGAAGCCCCCCTACGAGCTGGTACGCGAACGGGCCCAAGGGCCCCTTGAATGCGACTCGACCTTCCACTCCTTCGGGAACCAGTTTGTCGGACGTTGCGTCTGCCGTCTGGCGGTAGCGCTCGCTCGACCCTTTCACCATCGCACCCAGCGACCCCATTCCCCGGTAGACCTTGTAGGTCCGACCTTGATAGAGAATGCGCTCGCCGGGACTCTCTTCCAAACCGGCGAAAAGCCCGCCGATCATGACCACGTGGGCCCCGGCGGCAATCGCCTTGGTCAAATCACCGGAATAGCGAATTCCTCCGTCGGCGACGACGGGAGTCCCCGAATCGGCAGCCGCCCGAACGGCACGCATGATCGCAGTGATCTGGGGCATGCCTACGCCCGAGACCACACGGGTCGTACAGATCGAACCGGGGCCGATGCCGACTTTGACTGCATCCGCACCTGCCTCGATCAGATCGCGAGATCCTTCCTCCGTCGCCACGTTTCCGGCGATGACGTCGATTTCCCAGTCTTTCTTAAGGCGTTTAACGGTTTCCAGTACGTTGGCCGAATGGCCGTGGGCGCTGTCGACCACCAGGACATCGACGCCTTGGGCGATGAGCTGTTCGGCTCGCTCGAAGTCGAACACGCCGACGGCCGCCCCTACTCTCAGCCTCCCTTGCCCATCTTTACAGGCATTGGGGAAGCTACGCATCATGTCAATGTCTTTGATGGTGATCAGGCCTGTCAGGGAGAAATCTTCGTCAACCAGCAAAAGTTTCTCCACCTTTTTTTCCATTAAAATCTTCTCAGCTTCCTCAAGCGTTACGGTCCCCGTTGCCGTCACCAGATTATCACGGGTCATGACGTCCCCGATCTTCTGGTCGAAATCTTCCTGGAACCGCAGATCCCGGCGGGTGAGGATGCCGCAGAGCTTGCCGCTACCCTCAATGATGGGGATGCCCGACACGCGGGATTTCTCCATGAGTTCGCTGGCTTGGCGGAGGGTTGCATTCGGTGGGAGCGTTGCCGGGTTAAAGATGATGCCGTTGGCCGATCGCTTCACTTTGGCCACTTCATCGGCCTGAAGTTCGATCGACAAGTTCTTATGAATGATCCCTAGCCCCCCCTCTTGAGCGAGGGCGATTGCCATTCGGCTTTCGGTGACCGTATCCATGGGGGAGCTGAGGAGTGGGATGTTCAATTGAATTGACGCCGTAAGGCGTGTTTTGACATCCACTTGCGACGGAACGACGTCGCTCCATCGTGGTTCGAGCAGCACGTCATCGAACGTCACGCCACGGTCATGGATCTTCTCGGTCATTCAGGTCATCCTGGCAGCTGGGGCGGCAAAAGGGAAACTCCTTATTATCGGGGATTCTGGCGGAAATGCAATTGAGTGCGGTAGGTGATGCGGAGGATGGTGTGCGCGGGGTTGTCGAGTTGTGTTGCGTTCGGGGCCGCCACACCCTATCGTCTCTTGACGGCGGCCCGGAACTGGACGCGACCCTCACGACAACCTCCGCCAAGGAGCATTTGATCATGCCACGACCGTTCTTCCGAATCCTCCTCCTGTTGGCAGCCGCCGTTACCATCGTCGGTCCCCATGCCGTTTCGGCGGCCGATTCGGGCGCCGAGCTGAAGTCGCTTGATCCCGGGCAGATCCTCTCGAAGCTCGACCTGACCCGGCCGGGCTTGGAGGCCGTCAGGGCCCAGGCCGAAGCGGGCCGGCAAGGGGAAGCGCTCGAAGCCCTGTTGGCCTACTATCGCAGCAAGTATCCGCTGCCCGAGGCGACCCGCGCGACGGGCGACTTTGCCACGGCCGACCGGATCGTCAACCACGTGCTGCAATGGGGTCCCTACGAGCCGGCAGACTACGGGCCCGAGATCGACTGGGAGTGGGATCCCCGCGGCGACATTGAATGGGTGGCGGCTGTCTACCGGTTTTACTGGGCCGGGCCGCTCGGCGAGGCCTACCGGGCGACTCGCGACGAGAAGTACGCGCGGGCCTTCGTCGAGATGACCTCCGACTGGATCGCCAAGCATCCACTCGAAGAGCGCGGCCGGGTCCACCCGGTCTACACGAGCTGGCGGGGGTTCGCCTGGCTCGACATTCAGACGGGCATCCGGGCGGACAACTTGTGCCGCGTGTTTCTCGTCTTCATCCACGCCGAGGCGTTCACGCCCGACTTCCTGGCCCGGCTGCTGGCCTCGCTCTACGACCATCAGGTGAAGACCGAGAAGATCCCCATGGGCGTGGTGCACAACAAGGCAATCTTCGAGCAGCGGGGATTCGTCAACGTGGCGCACACCTTTCCCGAATTCCGCGACTCGCGCCGCTGGATGGAACTTGCCCTGGAACGGAGCCGCGAGAACTTCCTGGCCCAGACCACGGCCGACGGCGTGCAGCGCGAATGGTCGTTCGGCTACAACCTGGGCGTTTTGCAGGACGCGGTCGACATCTTGAAGCGGGTCGAGTCGGCGGGGATCGCGGTGCCGGACGATTACCGCGACCGGATTCGCAAGATGTACGACTACCTGTTTGCCATCGGCACGCCCGAACTGGCCGGCCCCATGTTCGGCGACGCCTCGCGATCGGTCGGCCGCTCGAAAGACCGCACGGGCTGGCCGCTCTATTCCTTTCTCACCGAGGCGACCGAGTTGTTCGGTGATCCGAAGTACGCCGCCCGGGCGAAACTCGACACGTCGGCCCTGCCCGAGCAGACCTGCTACGCCTTTACCGAGGCGGGCATGTACGTGATGCGCGATCGCTGGGGCCCCGAGCAGATCTACTTCGCGCTGCATTGCTCACCGAAGGGCATCAGCGGCCACGATCAACCCGACAACGGCACCTTCGAGCTCTGCGCCTTCGGGCGCTGGCTCATGCCCGACTCGGGTTTCTACACCTATGGACACGATCCTGCCGGGCGCCGCTGGCACCGGCAGACCCGGGTGCACCAGACGTTGACGCTCGACGGCAAGGATGCGCAAATCGCCGGCAGGCACCTGGGCTGGTGCGAGACGCCGGAGTATCTCGTCGCCACCGTCGAGAACGGCTCGTACCCCGGTCTGGTGCACCGACGCACCGTGTGGTTTGTTGATCGGCGGTTCTTCGTCCTGCTCGACGAGGCGATCGGCAACGCCCAGGGAACGTTAGAACTGCACTTCCAGCTTGCCCCGGGCGAGGCCGAGATCAACGCCCCGCAACACTGGGCCGCCACCGCGCTGGAGGATGCGAACGTGCTCGTGTGGGCGCCGCCCGAGGCATCGATCTCGATGTCCGAGGAAGAGGGCTGGTACGCGTGCCGCTACGGCCACCGCGAGCCGCGCAAGGCCGTCTGCTACCGCCACGCCCAGGCGGTGCCCGCGGCCTTCCTGACCGTGGTGGTTCCCTACCGCGGCGTCGAGCGTCCGAAGGTCGCGGCCGCGATTGCCGAGGGTTATGAAGTGGGGGGCAATCGGGCCGAGGTGAGCGTCGAACTGGGCAGTGGCAGATGGCGGCTTCAGCGTATGCTGGACGATTGAGGCAATAGCTCCGATCTGCGTTCAGCCTGAAGAAGGCGGGAATCCAGTGACGTTTGGCGAGTGTCTGGATTCCCGCCTGCGCGGGAACGACGGGTAAACGACCGCGGGAATTCTTCCGGGAATCACGGAAGGCCATTTAGCCACAACTGCCGTTTCGAAATGCCTGAGCGGACGGTACGGCAGGGCGTGCCTATCTTGCGTTGCCCACACTGCGTAGTGTAGGCTGTTGCTCATCAGTCACGTGGTGGTGGAGCGTACGCCCTGTGTTCGGCCGTTCCCATGCGATCTTATTGGGAGGAGTGTACTACCATGCCCAAATCCATTCGCAACGCAATCGACTTTGAGCGAGCGTATCCCAGGCGTACAGGCCGGATCTCGATTCCGCTCTTTCGGTTGCTGGCCTGGGTGGTCGCTTTGTGCGTTCTTGGATCGTCGAAAACTATGCTTCCAAGGGCAGACGCCAGCTCGCCAGACAATCTTGCTGCACGTCGTGCGAAGATGGCGGATGGTCTGTTCCATGCAAGAAATGGCGACTTTCGGTGGGTAATGGCGCTGTCTACCAGACCGTCAAGTGTTGAGGAGATGCTGGCCCCTGGCAACTCGCGTGACGCCTATGAGGTGGATCCTGATGATCGGCGCCACGCTCCGGCGACGGGAGCAGACACGATGCGGCTTCTCAAAGGGGCGTTCTATTCGACCGCGGCCAGAAAAGCGATCTATGACGGCGACGAGGAGAAAGCGGAACGTTGTGTGCGAAAGGCGATCGACATCTACGCAAGCCTGCCCGAGACTGTTCCGGCGTTGAAGAACATGGCCCTCGACTACTTCGTATTGCACTACCTTACCGGAGAGACGGCGGCGTTGGACGAAGCTGCAAAGAACATGGACAAGGCGCTGGCATTGAGTCCGGACGATGCGGGGCTGTTGCACGACGCCGCAAGCGGCATCATGGAAGGGGCGCTTCGAAACATCATCGGCGACGCGATTGACCTCCGCCTCTTGAAGAAGGGGGGCGAGGTCGACCTGTTGCCCTACTTATGTGAAGATCCATCACGACGTCAGCATTTCGTCGAAGCGGTGCGGAGGGACGAATGGGTGGCGAAAGCCTTGAGTCATTACCGCAGGGCGCTCGTTCTTGCAAATCACGCGAAGACGTACACCGAGCTGGCATCCATCTACGGGCTCACTCGCGACGTTCCCGGATTGCGAGATCTCCTGGAACGCCTCAGACAATCTCCGCCGGATGTTTCGGAACACATTCGCAGCAACAAAGTGTTCTACGAAGGATCGAATGATTTTGCGCTTCGGAAGATGGCGGGCGTAGAGATCGCCCGGTGGGAACAGATTCTGGCTGCCGCGGAGACCAAAGGGGGACCAACCCTGGCGATTGCCTCGACGGAACTCGTTAGCCGAATGATCTACGGGACCAAGCTTGGTATCGACGTGGATGTGGATCGGATGATCGAGATTGCCGAGCGCTCTTACGAAGCAGCCCCCTCCGACCCGACGAATTCTATTCTGGTCGGCGCGTTGTGCATACGTGCGGGCCGGACCCTGGCCGAGCAACAACCCGCCTATGCGGAGATGGTGGCGCGTTGTGAAAGGTCCGTCGGCCATGCGTACCTGCTTGCCTCGGTTCTCTCTCACGAAGAAGAGGAGTTGTCGCAGGCGGTGATCGCCAATCCGGACTACCAGCGCGTTGCCGCGGTGATGATCGAGGCCCAGGACAAGTTTCCGGATGATTGCGGCGGTTTCAATTGGACGATGCTGCGTCCGACGAAGCCGGAAGCGGCCGCCGAGCTGGCGAAATTGTTTCGCCAGAACGAGGTTGCGCAAGTGATGCTGGAGATCAAGCTGCGGCTCCTGCCCGCCAGAGGCACTCCTGCACTTCGAGCGGCCTTTGCGGCCCGAATGGGCGGCGACGATTCGGGAGCCGATGAGATTCTACGACAGTGTGCGGAGCGCGGTGTGCCACTTCCGTTCCAGAAGAAATAGCGGGTCGGGGCCGAGTTCTTTGCACGACAATGCCCCTTGGGATGTACTCGTGCGAATCGCTGGAATACGCACCCATTTGACACTGCTCACTCTTGCCGTTCAAGGTCGGCAACCTGCCGACGCAGGGCCGGCAGTTTCCCGTTCAAGTTCGCGGGCCTGAGCAAGGCAGCAGCACGCAGCGCAGGTGTTGATCGATCGCCCTCGGTGTTCCTGTGCACCTTGCCAGACAATCGTCCCCACCTACCATCCCCGCCACCGCGAAACGGGATTCTATATTTACGGATGGCAAATTGGACATATCAGCCCTGGTGATACACGCAACTGATGTGATTATAATGAGTTGCGTCGAGAACTGCAGGTTTGATGGGACGGCGGCGGACGGGCTGTTCAATCACGAACAGGCGAAGGCTAGAATGTCTTGCCGAACAATCGGTTGAACGTGAGCGGCAGATCGCGTTGGAATCAAGTGGATGGTTGACCGGCCGCCGCCACGTTAGCCGTGACGCTCGGTGCAACTGCACCCCACGCCAATGAACCACGAAAGGAGGGGGGCATGAGCGGAACCATCACAGCGAAGAAGGTCGTCACGCACCCGTGTTTTTCGATGATGTGCTTCTTCTCCCTGCTCTTCATACTGCCGCGATACGGCAGTGTGGCAGTGATGGTAGGCTGCGCCAGCGTTTTGTCGGCATACGTCGCGGTATTGCCGGAGCATTTCCGCAGTCGGAGCGGTTCCATGATGGCAGCAACCTGTTTGGTCGCAGCCATGTGGGTGGCTGCGGCGGTCATCACGGTACTGACCCTGATGGGAGAGATTGGAAGTTGAGCAACTCGCCGAAGCAGGTGGTCAACCCGAGCGGCGACTCGGGCGGGTTTGGAGGTCGGCGATTCTTGGCCGCCGCCGGGTTATCGACCGAATTACCGCACTGCCGAAGCGGCCAATTACAGCCGCACGTGCCGATAGAATGTTGACCTGGAAATCCACCGCGTTTTGCGGATGTCGTCGATTTCCAGGCTTTTGTCTGCATGCAGCCTCTTCGCGGGCGGCCCGGGTACTCAGACCCGGGTGTGCATCGCACACAAGAGGTCACCCGGCAGTCCGCACCGGCCGGCGCTCTCGCGCCGCTTCGCGGTACAGGTTCAAGAACCTATGCCACCCGCGTGCGAACCCGACAACGGCAGACTCGCCCACAAGGTAGACTGCTCCGACCCGCCGGTCAAACGAGTTGACCATCATTGATAGTAGAATTCCAGTGTGACCGCTTCGCCGAATTCGTCCAGCGTGACAGAACCCGCGTCGAAGGAAGAAACCGGCTTGCCGTCGGCCAGAACCTTGCGGATGGGCTTGCCTTCAGGGTGGCGCACGAAGAACTGAATCTCCCGGGGCCGGCTGTGGTGGGGCGTAACCAGTCGGGCGGTGATTCGCCCTTCGTTCACGGCAGACTCGATCGTGTAGCTCGTTTCACCGAAGTACGTGGGGGCGTCGAGCACCTCGACGCGCTGTCCGGGCTGGAACCAGTGCTGCGGTGCGGCCTGCGCAAGCAGCAGACTGTCGCCATCTTCTCGCACGAGCATGAAACGGAGGAGCCGCAACTGCTGGGTTCCCGAGCGGAGGTGGGGGAGCGTGGACTGGTTGGCACCGGAGTGAATGTCGGTGCATTCCACGCCGCTGTAGGTGGTACGCGACATGCCGTACGCCAACGAGGCATAGAGGGCGAGGATCGCCTTCTTGGGCTGGTTGCGTTTGAGCATTTCGAGCCAGTAGCCGTAGGTGAATGCGTGGTCGATGAGGTGATAGAACGTGCACACGCCGGCGATCAGACCGCCCCGTTTCTCCAGAGCGTCGGTCAGGAGCACGGCATGGGGATCGTCGGGTGCCAGGAATTCGGTGTCGAGCAAGAGGGCGGCGAAGAGGCTGTAGTAGCCCGTGCTCCCATAGTCGGCCTTGAGAAGCCAGCCGCGCGAGGCGGGCAGGATCGGCAGGAGTTCGGTTCCCTCGTGCTCGAAGACCGAACGCGTCATCGCCTGGTTGACGTCGCGGCGGTAGGCGGCCGCTTCCTCGCCGATCCGCCGAGCGTCCTCCTGCCGGCCGACAATCGGCAGCAGGCGTGCCGCCGCTTCCAGGCCGACGCAGACGGCCGCGTCGGAAAGGAAGCTGTAGTCGGGTTCAGGATAGTCGCCGCTTGGGCGGTACTTGATCAGGCCCCAGGTGGGCGAATCGGGGTCCTGTCCCTCCTTCTCCCTGGCCCGCCGCGCGATCGTCCAGTCGCAGACCTTCACGATAGTCGGGGCAACGCGGGCCAACCACTCCTTGTCGCAGGTGTAGCGGTAGTGATCTTCCAGGGCCACCAGCAGCGTCCCGGAGTCGGACAGTCCGAAGAAGGTCTTCAACTCACCGTCGGGCTGGACCAGGCTGCAGATCGAATCGAGAGAGCGCTCGGCCTCTTCCGGATAGCCGTAGAGATCCATGGCACGGCAGGCCTGGATTGCGGCAATTCCCCAGACCAACTCGTAGAACCCCGAGCCGTCGTGCGGCAGGTAGCGGTCACCCTCCTTGTCGACGTTGGTGAACAAGTAAGCCAGCCAGGCCCGGTAGGCATCGTTGACCCGCGGCTCCGGCACGCGGATCGTCATGCCCCGGTTGAGTCGCGTGCGCCAGGTTTGGGCCACCTCGTCGAAGCGGCGGTCGAACTCGGCCGGCTCGACGGTCTCGACCCCCTGGAACCCGCCACAGAACGGCAACTGGGCGGATCTTCCTCGCTTCTTGAACTCGGGCGAGTCCTTGGTGACGTCCTTGTCAGGGACGATCCCGTCCCGCGGGATTCGCAGGCAGATCCGCCGCGTTTCGCCGGGTGCCAGTTGAAGATCCCAGTGGTCGAGGGGAACGACTCGTCCCGGCAGGCCGCACACGGCCTGGTACGCCAGTTCCACCGGCACGGCCGCGGCGCTTGGGTTCTTCATCTCCAGTCCCACGTAGGCCCAGAGCCGGCCGTCGGGGTCCATGCCCTGCGACCATGCGAAGATTGTCTGGCGATACTGCACTTCCTGGAAGGTGAAGGGAACGATCACCATCGGCAGATAGCCGTCGACCAGACGTTTCGAGTCCGGCGTGTTTCCCTCGCCATAGCGGGTCTTGGGCGTGTTCTTTCCGAAGAGAAAGTAGAGCGTGGCCTTGTTCTCGGGGCGGACTCCCGGATAGGCCTCGCCCTGGCCCGGCTTGTCCATTTGCAGATTGTTCAGTTCAATCTCGCCATAACGCGTCACAATGAATTCGCGAGCACTCTCCAAGACCCCGAGGGCTTCCCGGGGGGCAGCGAGCATGGGGAAGTGCCCGGCAACTGAATCGAACGTCGGATCGTGTGCCGCCGACAACTCCTGCTGGCCTACGAGATCGGGGCCGCGACTGATCTTCTCAGGTGCAACCTTCCAGGGCTGGGCATTCGTTATCCCAGGAATCAGCAGGATCGCGGCAGCGATCGCCACGACCAGGTGAGCGAAGAAAGGCGAACGAGCGGGAGTCGGTGTGAGCAGCATGACAAGATCTCCTTCAAGACCGAGGCCGGGCTGACGATCAGGAGTATAGTATAGGCGTGCCCCCCCATGCGTGAAATGTGCCAGGCATGGGGGAGGACTGCAATAGCCAGGCGTGATAGAATTCCGGGGCGAGCGTTTCGTCGAAGTCGGCCCGTTCCAACAGTGTTCTCACCCATTCCAACCGACGGAGGTGTGACATGGCTGTTTCTATCAAGAAGGTGACTTTGTGGCGAACCCAGGTCGAGAACAAGCCGGGGGTCCTGAGCGGCGTTCTCGCCCCGCTGGCGGAAGCCGGCGCCGATTTGCAGGTGGTGATGGGCTACCACTACCACGGTGCGGGTGATACGGCCGTGATTGAGGTCTGCCCGGTATCGGGGAAGAAATCGACTGCCGCCGCCGGCAAGGCTGGGCTGAAGGCAACCGCCATCCCCACGCTTCTCATTCAGGGCGACAACAAGCCGGGGCTGGGGCATGCCGTCGCCGAGGCGGTCGGCGAAGCGGGAATCAACATTTCGTTCCTCGTCGCTCAAGTGATCGGCGGGCAATTCTCGGCCGTCATGGGTTTTGGCGACGAGGCGGCGGCCAAGGAAGCGACTGCGCTGGTCAGGAAGGCGGTCAAGCGGTTCGAGAAGTAGTTCTGAACATTACCCCAGCAACCCGTCCCAGCCTTTCCGGTACGGACGGCGGATGTACTGGTCGGCTTCCGGCGCATTGCCGGCCCGCAGATTGACGTAGTCCCACTGGAGCTTCTTTCCGGTGCGGTAGGCCACGTTACCGAGGTGGTTCGACTCGGTGACCCAGCCTGAGTAGGTGAAATTCGAACCCGGTGCCGGTCCTTCCCCTTTGCATGCCTGGATCCATTCAATGTAATGGCCGGGCGAACGGGGGAGCGTCTCCGGCGGCATCGGGTAGTCTTTGAACTTCTCTTCGGGCAGGAGCTTGGGACCACTGCGCCCGCCACTGTAGAGCATCCCCTCGTCGCCGATGAAGAGTTGGGCGCGGTCGCTCATTGTGCTGGGGTCGAACTGTGGGGGCCTTCCTACGCCCTGATACCAGACGAGTTTGAGTGGCGGGTGCGTGCCACGTGCCGCGAACTCATACGTCACGGTCATCGAAGCCGGCGCCAGTTCCGGGTGTGCGGGCCCCATGGGCGAGACAGCCTCGACGGTCAGGGGCTGGCGGATGTCGAGCACCTGGAACACGACGTCGTTATCGTGTCCGCCGAGGTCGCTCATAGTGCCGTTACCAAAATCCCACCATCGGTACCAGCGAGGCCCGGGCAGGTAGGTGGCGTGGAACGGCCGCATGGGCGCAGGTCCGATCCACAGATCCCAGTGGATATTGGGCGGAACAGGCATCTCTTCCTCGAACCGCCCGGTAATCTGGATGCCGTTGTAGAACCCGTGCGGCTTGTCGTACTTTTCGGCCGACGCGGCATCCTGGAGCCCCCACGCGCGACCCGCCCAGACGTGCACCTCTCGCACCGGCCCGATTGCGCCGGCCATGAGCAGTTCCTTGATCTGGCGGCGAACCGGCGAGGCATGGCCCTGATTGCCCGTCTGGGTGGCAAGTTCCGGGTGTTTGGCGGCGGTCTCGCGAATCAACCGCGCCTCCCAGACGTCGTGGGTAAGCGGTTTCTCGCAATAGACGTGTTTGCCGTGCGCAAGCGCCAGGTAGGTTGCCAGTGCGTGGGTGTGCTCGGCCGTACTGACCATCACCGCGTCAAAGTCTTTGGGGCTGTCGAATACCCGGCGGAGATCGTTGTACTTTTTGGCTTTCGGAAATCGCTTGGCCGCGGCATCGACGGCGTTCTGGTTGACGTCGCAGAGCACGGTGATGTTTTCGGCCGGAATACCCGTGGCTGGACCGGCCGCTGCGCGGTCGCCACTTGCACGGCCGGTGTTGCCGTCGCCGTTCATGTTCGCCCTGGCACGGCCTCCGCAAGCGATCATTGCGATGTTCAGTTTGTTGTTGAGGTTCTGGCCCCGCAGAAAGGCCGGTGCAGCCGTGATCGCGCCGGCCGCAGCCAGGGCGCCGCCCAACATCTGGCGTCGAGTAATCCGACGCTCTGGCGCGCTGTTGGTGATTCTTTTCTTCATCGTGTGCTCCTTAGAGCGGCCTCGGGCCGCAGCCAAATCCGAAACACGAAATCCTGAACAAATCCGAAACCTGAAATCCTGTAGCGCTGAGGTTAACCGGGGCGAGTTGTTGAATCAAGCAGGGCAGTTTCGTCCGTCTGCCTAATGCCCAGCCAGGCAATCAAGCCGGACGAGATCCCGGTTTGCACGCGGGGACCGACATTTCTCCCGGAACGGCGGCCGGAGCCGGCAATCCCGAAGGAAGCTGCCAACTGGGTGACACAGGGCCGGCAGTTCGCGGATACTCTGGGATTGAATGCCGATTTGGTCTATGCTTGGACTGGCAGAATTGGTGCGGCAGCGCGTCTGGCCAAGTAGCAGTTTCCATGGGAGACCCATAAGATGAAGCGAAGGACGTTTTTAGGTTCCGCCGCCCTGGCGGCTGCAGGCAACCTGATGGCCGGAGAGGCGAGAAGCGACGAACAAGCCGGTGGCACGCCTGCTGTGGGACGGATCGAGGAAAAGCCCCGCAGCATTCCAGTTGTGCAGGATTGCGACGTCTGCGTTCTTGGCGGCAGTTGTACGGGCGTTTTCGCGGCGGTACGGGCCGCCCAGACGGGCGCGAGGGTGGCGATCGTTGAGAAGCAGAACGCTTTCGGCGGAGTGGCCACATCGAGTCTCGTTAATATCTGGCATAAGCTGTACAGCAACGATGGAAAACAACAAATCATCGGCGGGCTGACTGGCCAGGTCATAGAACGTCTGGAGAGGATTCAAGCCGTCACGAGTCACGGAGACGGGAAGAGGCATTTCACTCTCAATACCGAAGAGTTGAAAATCGAACTGGACAGGCTTGTCGTCGAAAACGGAATCAGGCCGTACCTCCATACTTTCTATGCTGCGCCTCAGATCGAGGGAGACCGCGTAACGGCGGTCTTCATCGAGAACAAGAATGGCCGCCAGGCAATCCGGGCAAAGGTCTTCGTAGATGCCACTGGCGACGGCGATCTGGCCAAAGACGCGGGCATTCCCTTCGAGATCCGAAGCGGCCTTCAACCTCCGACGACCTGCGCGGAGATCTCCGGCTTGCCGGATACGATTCTGAAGCTGATCGAAGAACACCGCGAGGAATTCGGGTTGGCACGGGATCACGGCTGGGGCAGTTTGGTTCCCAGTTCGGACGGTGTGAGGATGTGTGCCTACACGCACGTCTTCAATACCGACGCCTCGGACGCAAACCAGTTGACCGCCGCCGAGATCGAGGGACGCCGCCAGATCCGCGCCTACATGGATATTGCACGAAAGTTCGGAGGCAGCGACAACGAGCCCTGCCTCGTCGACCTGCCCTCGTACATCGGCGTCCGAGAGACCCGGTCGTTCACGGCGGACTACAAGCTGACGGAAGCGGATGTACTGAGCTGCAAGCGTTTCCCGGATGCGATCGCGAACGGCACGTATCACATCGACGTACACAACCCGACGACAGGCCGATTCGAATTCAAAGAGCCGAAGGGCGACTTCTACCAGATCCCGCTTTCGACCATGGTCACTCACAAAGCGCCCAACCTCGTGCTGGCCGGCAGGATGATTTCAACGGACCGCGGCGCCTTCGGCGGAGTCAGGGTCATGGTCAATCTCAATCAGGTTGGCGAGGCGGCAGGCGTGGCCGCTTCGCTTGCGGGATCAAGGGCTGAGCCGGTTTTCCAGGTCGACGCGGAATCTGTGCGAAAAGGCCTGGCGAATCTCGGGGCAATCGTCATCTGAATGGCCTTGCATAACCCCAGGAGGACAAAGGTGATGTCAAGAAACGTATGGCTGTCGATTTCGGCGACATTGATCGCGGGGGCTTCGTTGGTGGCGGCTCAGGCGGATGAGTGGCAGACGATCGGCAAGTACGGTTGTTACGGATTGCCGGACGCTGCCCGCGATCCCCATGATCCCGACAGCTACATCATCACCTGGCAGCGTTACGCCGAGCGCCCCCCGGGACACACGGTGGAAGACGTGAAATTCGCGAGGTACAACGCGACGACGAAGACCTTCAGTGCCGAGCAGTACGCCTTCGATCCTCGAAAGATGACCATCATGCAGGGGCATCCCTGCTGGGGTTATTCGCACGACAGGTGCCGGGTCTTTTACTGCCAGAAGAGTGCCGCGGGCGACTTCATCGCCGAAGTGACCGCCGCGAAATGGTCGGATTTCCAGTCCTATGCGGTATCCGACGACGAACCGGTCGTGACGGACGACTTGGAAAGGCGCCCCCACATGGAGTTCCTGCCCGGCAACGGCTCATCGCCGGCGTGGCTTTTCTATACCATGAACGACCGGCCGGATCGGATTTCCTATTCCGTGCTTCGTGGCGACGGAGGCTGGGACAAGAGTGCCGGCAGTATCCCTACAAGCACTCTCCAGGGGGCGGGCAAGCACTTGATGGGCAGCACGCTGAGGGAAGGAGCCGACGTCGTGCTCTATTCCTCCGTGTGTCAGGGCGAGAACGCAGGCGAGGCCTACCGCTTCAAGACAAACGACCTGGGGAAGACGTGGTCGGCCGAGCGGTTGTCGGTCTCGGGAATCGAACAACCGTTCAAGTACGACATCGACGGGCAACTGTTCACTCGGGTGATCAAGAAGGGAAACACCTACTATCTGTCGGCCCAGAGCCATGCGTCGCACAGGTGGCTTGCCAAGAGCGATGACGGGGTCTGCTTCACCCTCGTGAAGGACTTCGGCAAGAGACGCTCGCTTGGAAACGCCATGGTCGATATTGAAGGGAGCCGCGACATTCTGCTGATCTATGCGAGCTTCGTTGACGGAACGGACGAGAGCAAGGAGATCGAGTGTTTCGTGTACACGGCGCCCGAGGAACGCAGGTGACCGGGTATCTTCTTCTCAGGAAGTGTCTTTCCGGTTGGCACGGCCGCCGGCTGGTCAAAATCGTCGGTTGGGCCGGCCCGGGAGGGGAACTGCGAAGTAGCAGGCACGCTCCGCCGTGCCGTCCGCAGAACTGCCGGAAATCCCGATTTCCCGCGTACGGCGATCGGAGAGTGCCTGCTACTTTTCTTGCCACAAGAGGACTTTGCAGTTCTCCTGGGCAGCCTGGGAGACCATTCCCTGAACGCCGGGCACCGTGGTACACTGATCGGTTTGTCGACCGCCAGCGGCATCTTGCGAGGGCCGGTTGGTACGTCGGCTTTCACGAGGGTGACCGGCAGCCGCCGACCCTCCGGCTGAGCAGAAGAAGAATGGAGAGACACGGTGCAGAACTTTGTTTACAGAAACGCCACGGAAATCATCTTCGGGAAGGGCACCATCGCGGAAGTCGAGACCCGCGTTCCGCGGGACGTGCCGATCATGCTCACCTATGGCGGCGGCTCGATCAAGAAGAACGGCGTTTACGAGCAGGTGCAGGCGGCTCTGAAGGGGCGCGAGGTCATCGAATTCGCCGGGATCGAGCCCAATCCGCTGTATGAGACGTGTTTGAAGGCGGTCGACTTGCTGAGGAACGGCCGGGTAGGGTTTCTGCTGGCCGTGGGAGGCGGTTCGGTGATCGATGCGACGAAGTTCATCGCCGCCGCAGCGTGTTACGAAGGGCCGGATCCTTGGGACATCCTGCGCAGCGGGGGGCAGCAGGTGAAGGCTGCGATTCCCCTGGGCACGGTGCTGACGCTGCCCGCGACGGGGACCGAATCCAACGGCAACTCGGTGATCTCGCGCAAGGCCACTGCCGAGAAGCTGGCCTTTTATGCGGGCTGCGTGTTCCCGGTGTTTTCGGTGCTCGACCCGGAGACGACCTACACGCTGCCTCTGAAGCAGGTGCGCAACGGCGTCGTGGATGCTTTCGTGCATGTGATGGAGCAGTACATGACCTATCCGGCCGAGGCACCGCTTCAGGATCGGCTGGCCGAATCGATCCTGCAGACCCTGATTGAGGTCGGGCCGCGGACCCTCGCTCAACCGCGAGACTACGAGTCGCGTGCCAGCTTCATGTGGAGCGCCACGCTGGCACTCAATACGCTCATCGGTTGCGGGGTGCCACAGGACTGGAGCACGCACATGATCGGCCACGAACTGACGGCGTTATACGGCCCGGCGCACGCCGAGACCCTGGCGATCGTGCTGCCGGGCGTGTGGGTCCACCAATTGGCCAAGAAGGAAGCCAAACTCCGCCAGTACGGCCAGCGGGTGTGGGGCGTGGCGGCGGCCGAGGCGGCCATACAGAAGACGGAGGAGTTCTTCCACTCTCTCGACATGCCCACTCGCCTGAACGCCTACAACATCAACGCCGAGGAAGCCGCCGAAGCCGTGCGGCGCCGCTTCACGGAGCGGGGGGTGAAGTTCGGAGAACAGGGCGATATCGACGGCGATGCCGCGGCCGCCATACTCCGTTCGCGAGCCTAGCACCCGCCAGTTGGTCTACGGCCGGCCGGCCTCGATGCAGTAGAGGTTCTGCATGCCGCGGATGAACATGCTGTAGCCGGCGAAGGCCGGTGTCGCCACCGCTTCTTCGCCCAGTTTTGAATCCGCCACGGGGTCGAACGTCCTCGATGCCCGGAAGACGTGCAGCGTACCGCCCTTGTCCAGGGCGTAGACGCGATGGTCGGCGAGGACTGGCGAGGGATAGAACATCTCGTCGAACTCCTGGGTCCAGAGTTTTCGCCCCCTGGCGAGGTCATAGCAGTTGACGATGCCCGACGAGCTGGCGGTGAAGACCAGTTCTTCCGTGGCCAGGGGGCTTGCAACGTCCGGCAGGTCGTCCTCGCCGCTCCATGCGATCGCGCCCGAGGCCAGCGAGATGGCGGAGAGGTTGGCTTGATCGTTGGCGACGATGATGTTCCCCCCAGCGTAGGCCGGCGACGGCGCCACGTCGCCGGTCAGACATTTCGCGGAAACGACCACCTCGCCGCTGCCGACCTCGTAGGCGCTGGCAGTCGGGTTCTCGGCAAGCACGACCAGTTCACGATCGCCGGTGAGGGCGATGATCGGCGACGCCCAGGATTGCCGGACCGCTCGCTTCTTCTGCCAGACCGTCTTGCCGGTGGCAGGGTCGAGTGCGTAGAGGGTTGCGCTCTTGCTGTCGTCCATCTGCACGAAGAGGTGCTTGTAGACGATGAGCGACGAGGCGTATCCGTAGCTGCTGTTGGGAATGCCGAGCGAACGGGTCCAGGCAATTTCGCCCTTCATGTCGACCGCCACCAGGTCGCCGGTCGAGAAGATGGCGAAGAAGAGCTTCCCGTCGGTCGCTCCCGTCGAAGCCGCATGGCCGTATTCCTCCGACACCTTGGGGACCTCGGCCGGCTGGCTGGTCGTCTGACGCCAGAGCATCTTCCCATCGGCCGCGTCGAAGCAGTAGATCTCGCGGGCGGTCGTGTCGGCGCCGGTCAGAAACACTCGCCCTTCCCAAACGACGGGCGAGCTTGCGCCCGGCCTCGGGATGGGCGTCTTCCACCGCACGTTCTTGCCGGTTTCACCGTCGAAGTCGATCGGCGGCGAGGCCTGGTGGGCAATGCCGTGGCCCAACGGCCCGCGTAGATTCGGCCAGTTCTCCATAATCGCGTCTTGGTAGGGTGCCGGCATGACGGCCGTCCCCGGCTCGGCGGGAGTACTCTTTGGCAGCCCCGGGCCGGTGGGCGGACGGACGGCGGCAGCGGTGACGTCGTCGGCGGCCGGTTGCCGATCGCCCTTGTCGCACAGCGCCCAGAGTCGCTCGCCGATCACAGCGTACACCACTCCATTGGCAACACAATGGCTGCTGTAGATCGCGTTCTGGCGGCTCTGAATGCCGCCGAGCAACCGGAATTCCTTGCTCGCCGAGAGGACGGTCTTCTCCAGATAGACCTTTCCGTCGGCCACCAGCGGTGAACTGAAGCACGTCGCACCTTTTCGAGTGGAGTAGGTCCAGTAGCAGTCGCCGCTGTCGGCATCCAGGCAATGGATCGTGTGCGTCGTGTCGGCCACGAATACCAGCCCGTCCGCCACCGCGATGGTGGAGACGCTCTGATTCAGGTCATTGTAGGACCAGAGCTTGCCCTTCTCGGTGAGGTCGCCGGTCTTGGTGGCGTCGATGCAGACAACGCTCCCCTTGCTGTCGCGTCCGCCGTGATTCGGATCGCCGCCGATCGCCACATAGACGCGATCGTTCCAGCAGATCGGAGTGCCGATGATGGCGCAAGGATGCCCGCGGCCGTCGCCCTTGATTTCCCGCGGGTAGAACGGGAGCTTCTTGTAATCCTCCGGAATGCAGTCGCACCACCAGATCTTTTTCAGCAGCGGCACGTCGGGAACGGTGGCCGTCGGAATGGTATCGACGGGCGTCATGGCCGGCACCTGCCGCGCGAAGCGAAATTCGAGGGGAAGGGCGGGCTTGGGCAGAGTTGAAAGAAGATCAGCAGAACGGGCATATTCCGCGGGCATGAGTCCGCCCGTGTTCTTTCCTTCGACATCGATGAAGTACACAATCGGACCGCGCAGGCTCGTGGTTGTCCACCGGTCCGGGGCAACCTGGACTGCGGGGTCGACCGGCTCGAAGGCATAGCAGACGCCGTCGCCCGTGGCGAACACGATTTGCGCCCGACCGCTGACCATGCCAAGGGACGGGGAGCCGTACTGCCCGCGGTAGAGTCGCTCGCCGATCTGTTCGTCGTCGCGGGCGACGAGTTGGCCCGTCACCTTGTGGAAGGCGACCAGGCTGGGGGTCAGGGGACTGTACGGTATTCTTCCGGGGACCCAGGAACGTCCATTGCCGGTGCAGACGTAGACGTAGTCGCCGTGGACCAGGACCGAGGAACTGGCCGTGTGGTGGTAATAGGCCTTGAGCTTGTCGAACAAGTCGTATCGCCAGAGGATGCTCTTCAACGATGTCTGTTCGACAGAGGCCTTGTCGGTTTTGGGAGACTGCGTTTCGGCTGTGCCTTCAGGACTACCCAGAAGGACGTTCAGATCCACGCAGATGACTTCCTGATAGGGGCTCACGAAGAACAGCCGATCGCCGTCGACCGTGGGGGTTGAACTGATAGCCCAGTTCTCCAGGTTGTCTCTGGGGGGCCTGGGACAGATAAAGGCACCGAGTTGCTTTCCGGTCTGTTCGTCGAGACACAGGAAGCAGGCCTCCCTTCCGTCTTCTTCCCAGGTTGTTCCGATGAACACTCTGCCCCGGCTCACCACCGGGCTGCCGGTCGTGCGATAGCCCAGTTCGGCGGCCCATTTGACGTTCTTTGTCGACGCCAGATCCACCTCGCCCGCTCTGTTGTCGACGCCGCAATCCGCCCAGTCGGGCAGTTTCTGATCGCACTTGGCGGCCATGTTGCGGGAGGGCTGTCCGCACCACTCCGGCCAATCCTGGGCGCTGGCCGCCCCTGGCCCGGTCGCAAGAAGTACGGCGCTGCACAGGATGCTCATTCTCCCCCACGTCATCGTCTGGCTCCTTGTTTCGGTCGTTCTTGTTGTCAGCTCTACGCTGAATGAACAGTTGGGCTGGGCATTGGCGAAAGGACCAGGGCTTCCGTCGACAACCGACTGGACATTGATTGTCAGGAATTGCCTCCTGCCTCACAAGACCCGCAGGGGAACTGCAAAGTAGCAGGCACGCTCCGCCGTGCCGTCCGCAGCACTGCCGGAAATCCCGATTTCCCGCCAGCGGCGCTCGGAGAGTGCCTGCTACTTTTCTTGCCACAAGAGGACTTTGCAGTTCTCTTGACAAGCCCCGCAGGGCAGTCGTCGCGGGGCATTCCGGTTGAGGCCGGCTCTCTCAGCGGCTACGGCGGCTGTGTGTGCTTACCTTGGACTTGCGATCTCTGTTGGCGATTCGGAGCAATGGACGCCACTCACCCCTCTGAAATGTCAGCAAGATGGGTTGACCTGATCATAGGGGGCGATATCCTGAGTGGCATCCAAGGTTCTCGGCCCGGCAAAAGGCAACCGGGGTAGAAAGTATATCCGGCGAACTTGTGACCCTGCGATAGAGGAACACAACGAATGGAAGACCTTCACACCAGCGAGACGCGGCAGACAGAAAACCCATATGCCACCCCTCTCGGCGTATCGTCTGTCGATGGCGAACGGCGGCGTCCTATCGGCGTGACGATTCTGTCTATCCTCACTGGAATGCTGGGCCTCGTTTTGCTGGCTGTTTTCATCATCCTACTGGTGAACTGGAAGGAAAACAATGAATACGCACTCAATCGCCGATTGGCGCCGTCAGTCTTCTGGCTCATCATAGGGCTGTCGGTTGTGCTGGCATTGGCGGCATCGATCGGGATGTGGCGAGGCCGCAAGTGGGGTTGGTGGATCACTTGCGCCGGATTGGTACTCTACGCAATTCAGAATATTGGCAGCGCAGTGATGGTGAATCTGTCCAACGGCGCACCATCCGTTTCTACATTCTTGTCGGTCGACTCGCTGAAGTTCACGGTGCGTGGAATCATCTTCGCGGATATCTTGGCCTATTGGTTGGGCACAAGGGTTCGGCAGTACTTCGGCCTTGAGAAGACGAGCAGAATCAAGGCGGTAGTGCTGGCAGCTTTGTTCGGTATCGGGATCCCGGCGATCATCACGATCGTCCTCCAAGCCATTTTCCTGTTCCGCACACGATAGAGTGGGCAGGTAGCCAGACGGACGAAAGCCGTTGGCGACACAAGACCTTGAGCCTATCGTCACCTGGATTGTTGAACACCCCTTCTTCCCGCGCCTTCACCGCACACCGCGATTGCGGTATGTTGTGGTCATTCGGATGAGCTTGAGAAGCCTGACCACCATGAAGAGACCGTTCGATGAACCTTATTGGAATCTCGTTCCTATCGGCTGCGGTACTTGTGTCGGCGTCCGGTGCAACGATCGGAACCGAAGTCCGGCATCCGGTTTTCCCGAAGGTTGTGAAGAAGGAACGGGTCGCGCAGCTCGAAGAGCAAGCGAAAAAGGTGATGGACTTCTCGCGCGAGGAGATCGATCGCTGGATCGTGGCGAAAAGCAGCTTCCAGATGGTGGCTTGCCCGAATTGCGAGTGGCCGGGCGGGCGGCGCGACCGCAAGAACTACTGGCAATGGTCGGCCGGCAGCCCCGACCATATCCGCTGCACCCATTGCGAAATGGAGTATCCCAGCCCGCGCTATCCCATGTCGGCGGTGGACCGAATCACGGACCCGACCGGCCAGGTGCAGGAGTTTCCCTACTACCCGGGAAAGGACGGCTACAAGTACTACCTGGCCGGCAAGATCGACAACGCCCGCAAGCAGCACATGGAGCGGACGGTGCCGATCTTGGCGGACCTCTATGTGGCCACGGGCCAGTCGCGATACGCTCGCCAGGCCGCGGTCATCCTCGACCGGCTGGCAGAAGCCTACCCGCACTACAACGTTCAGATCTGCCGCCGCAAGGGGAGTCCGCTGCTTCTGGAGATCCCGATCCTGGAGGCCCACGACGGGTTGGTCAAGGTGCCGGAGTCCGACTCGGCAACGGCCGGCCGCAACGACGGCGCCTACTATCCCTACTGGTCGAACCGTCGGGGCGACGGCTGGAACGGTTGGCTCTATTCCGAGATGCCCACCGGGCTGGCGTACGCCTATGACCTGATTGCCGCGAGCGACGAGTTGGACCGCCTGAGTGAGGAACTCGGACACGATGTGCGCTCGCGGATTTGCGGCTTCTTCCGCGACACAGCCAACTACGCGCGAAGCTACCCGGTGTACCTGGGGAACATGGACCCGAGCCTGATCGGCGGGCTGGCCGTGATTGGCCGGGTGATCGGCGAACCGGAATTTGTCCACGACGCCCTCCGGCGGCTGAAGCTGATCCTGGAGCGGCGATTCTTCCCCGACGGGAATTGGCGGGAGGGCGCCGCTTCGTATCACTCGCAGACCATCAGCGGGCTGCGCAGCGCGGCGGCAGGACCGCTCAAGGGTTATACGGATCCGCCGGGCTACGTCGGTCTTGAAGATCGGCTTCACCTGGAGAATCTCGACGTATCGGCAGATCTTCCCCTGCTGGGCGAGTCGTTTCAAGCCCTGGCGGCCTTGGGGCTGCCCAACGGGTCTCAGACCTGCGTTCACGATACCTGGTCACCGACCACCCACGGCCGGCGACTGGCGAGTCCGAAGGCGGACCCGATGCCGTCGCATCTGCACTGGGGCATGGGGCATGCGATTCTGGGCATGGGGCGGCAGGATACAGGTCTCCAGGCACATCTCCACTTCAGTGGCGGCTACGGACATCAACACGCCGACACACTCAACCTGATCCTCTTCGGCCAGGGACACGAGCTTGTCTCCGACATCGGCTACACCCATACCGTCATGGCCGCCTACTCGCGAAACAGCCTGGCGCACAACCTGGTGGTTGTGGACGGGCAAGACCAGCGCACCTCCGGTACCGAACCGCCTGCAGACGGCGCGCTGGCGGCCTCCGCTTCCCTTGGGGCGGATGTGCAGTACGTCGAGGCGGCCGGCGAAGGCGCCTATCCAGGAGTAGCCCGTCTGTATCGGCGAGCCTTGGCCTTAGTGGCAGCGCCGGACGGCGGGGCCTATGTGGTCGACGTCTTCCGAGTGGCCGGCGGGAAGCGGCACGAGTGGGTGCTGCACGGCTCGGCGGATGAAGACATGGAGCTTTCAACCTCCCTGGCTGCGGAGAGCTTCGGGCCAAATCTCCTGCCCGAGGGCGTGGAGTTCCGCCCCTGGAAGGACGAGTATGGCCGAAACATCCAGGACGGCGTGAACCATTCCTACGGCGTCTTCCGAGACGTCCGCCGTGCGGCAAGCGATCGGGCCTGGTCGGCGTCGATGGAATGCGGGGGCGGCGTCGGCATTCAGACGACCGTGCTCGACCAACCAGGCACGGAGGTGTTCCTGGCGAGGATACCGTCGGTACGACGGGCGAAAGAGGACAGCTCACGTGTGTACGACTACTGGATGCCGTGTCTCCTGGCGCGGCGAGAGGGGCAGGATGTCGAAAGCACCTTTGCGGCCGTGCATCAGGCCTACGCGTCGGGCAGCCAACGCTATGACGTGGCGCGGCTGGCCTTGGAAAGCTCACAGCCGGGTTCTGCGGGCTTTGTGGTGCGGGGCCCCGGCTTCACCGATTACCACCTTTGCGGCGCCCAGTCCGACTCCTCCATGTTTGCCGCCGATCCGCCGATCCGTGCGGTGGGCCGCTACGCCTTCGTCCGCGTGCTGGACGGGCAACTGGCATCGCTGGGGATTTGCGACGGCAGTCGGCTGGTCTACGAAGAAGTCAGTCTGCCCATTCCCCCTGGAGTCTCGGGAGAGGTATTGTCGGTGCGGAATCAGGAGACGGGCGACGCCGAACACGCCCTGGTAGTCTCGGAACGACTGCCGACCCGCCCCGGACGGCCGGGGGAACGCGTCATCGTGCGTTTCCGCGATGGGATGACCTACGGCCTGGCGGTTCGCGAGATCCGCCAAGAAGGAGACGTTTCCGTGATCGCCCTGCACCACCGGCCCGGCTTTCGCGTGTCGGCCGACGGCCTGCAGACGGAGCTGACCCACTGGCCCGCTCGCCTGTCTCAAGGCCGACCGGCATTCTATCTGCCGGGGACGGCCTACCAAGTGTTTGGCGAGGCCACAACTGCAACCAGGTGACCAGAAGGGGAAAACGACTCTGGTGAGGGGACAGATGGGACTTGGGAAGGCGATCGGCGTTCATCAGCTTGCACTACGGGGAGCGTGACGATCGCAAGCGGCGGTTCCCTTTGCAGCCAAAGGACTTATGAAGCGGTGTCAAGTGCGAGCAATCCCTCTATTGGGGAAGCCATGGCATGCGGCGGTGTGATTCTCCGGGGGAACCGCGTTCGGATGTCCTGACGCACAACGAAAATGTCTTCTGCCGGAGTCAGCCGATTGCCTGGTCGGCGGTGTCTTCCTATCGAGGGGACAAGTATTTGGATGCAACCAACGATCAGACACGATGGCTCAATGAACAGGCTCCTCGACTGATTCTGTTCGCTCGCCAATGGGTTCCCTGCCACGCCGACGCGGAGGACGTGTTTCACACGGCCTTTGTGCGGTTCTGGCGGGAGAGGGATCGTGTGCGCGATCCGCTCCCCTTCCTGTACACGTGCGTGCGGAGGGCGGCATTGAATTGGCGCCGCGAGCAGGGCCGGCGGGAGAAACGTGAACTCGCCGTCGGTCCGGAACCGCTCTTCGCGACGGACCAAGACCGGCTGGTAAAGGCCGAGACGGATGAGGCGATCGAGGCGGCACTCCTCCGACTCTCCGATGAACAGCGCGAGGTCGTGGTGATGCGGATCTGGGGAGAACTGACCTTTCCGCAGATCGGCGAGGTCCTGTCGATTTCTGCCAGCACCGCCGACACTCGCTACCGGTCTGGTCTCAAGAAGCTGCGTCTTGCACTTGACGGAAAGGTAGTCCCATGATCGATCGCGACGAACTTTTCGAAGCGCAATTGCGAGCCCGTCGACTTCCGGGACTGAGCGACGAGGCAAGGCAGCGTCTGCTGGCGGACCTCGCTGCGATCGCAGCAGACAATCGTTCTGCAACGGCCGTTCCCGATGGCGCGGCCTCTTTCTCAAGCAACCGGAGGTGGATTATGCGTCACCCCGTTTCCAGCGCGGCCGCTGCGGCTATTCTCATTTTCGCCATCGCAGGGGTTGGCCTATGGTTCTCCGGCAGCGGCGCAACACCTGCCCTGGCCGACTATCTCCAGCCGCTGATCGATGCAAAGACCGTGAAGTACAGGATGATCATGGAAACGACCAGCCTGCCCGCAGGAAAGGGGGCGCTGTCGGCAGAGGCGCAACAAGAGTTGATGAATCCGCGCACGTACGAGGTCATGGAATTGGGGCCGAATCGCCACCGGCTGGAGTGGGACGAATGGAACGGGCGGAAGGCGGGGGGAAAAAGGGTGGAGATCTGGGATGGGAACCAGCGAAAGCAACTCATGCTGTACCCCGCGGCAAAGAAGGCATTACTCTACGATTGCGCGGACGATCCGGAAGACGAGAAAGTCGCGAAGGAGGATCAAGGTTCGGCATCGCCGCAGCGTGCCAAGGAACCGGGAACCGTGGCCCTGTTTCGGTCGCTCCTGCTCGATACGGTGCAGAAGCCGGGCGCCCTACGTGATTCACTTGGTGAGAAGGAGATCGACGGACGCCGAGTCGTGGGATTCCGCCTCAGTGCCGGCGGTGTGGTGATCGACGTGTGGGGCGATCCCAAGACGCGTTTGCCGGTTTGCATCGAAACCACCATGGCGACGGTGCCCAACGTCAAGATCACGCAGAGCGACTTTGAATTCAACGTACCGATGGACGACTCGCTTTTCAGCCTGGAGCCGCCGGCCGGTTATCAAGTTACTCTCAAAGGTCGCCAGCCGCGCGACAAGTCCCCCGAGACGGAAAAGGACCTTACCGAGCTATTTCGTTATTACGGCCAGTGGAACGGCGGGCGTTTCCCGGACGTGCTGGATTGGCCGTGGATCGATGAGGTTATGTCGGAGGCGAGGAGACTGGACGCTGACCTGACCCAGAAGCCGCAGGCAGAGCGGGAGAAGCAGTTCGACGAAGGCTCTAAGAAGCTGCAACGGGCCATGAGGTTTATGCTCCGCCTGCCAGCCGACTCGGACTGGCACTACGGGGGCAAAGGCGTTTCCATCGGCGCGGCCGACACGCCGGTCTTCTGGTGCCGCCCGAAAAATGCGGCCAAGTACCGGGTGATTCACGCCGATCTCTCGGTTCAGGAAACCGACACACCGCCCTCCGTGCCTGTCGTGCCGGTCACGCAAATGGAGAAAGACCTGATCGAAATGTTCCGCCAGCACGCCGAATCAAGCGGCGGTCGTTTTCCGGATAACCTGCAGTTTCCGGACTTCGCCCGGAAGTGCCTACAGTATCCGCCGACGGAACTGAGTGAAGAGCAGCAGCGAGAACTCTTGGAAGCTCGTGTGAAGCTGCAGCGGGGCGCGATATTTATCGGCCTGCTGCCGAGGGACGCGGATGTTCACTATGCGGGCAAGGACGTTTGGCTGGGCATGGCCGACCGGCCCGTCTTCTGGTATCGCCCCGAAGCCGGCAAGACGTACCGTGTCGTCTACGCCGATCTCACGGTCCGCGACGCCGACTCGGCCCCGAGCATGTCGGTGGTTCAGCCGGAGCAGGGGTTGCTCAACGCGTTGCGTGTCTACTGTCAATTCTCCGGCGGACGCTTCCCGATCTCGCTCGTCGACCCGACCTGGCTGAGCTACCAGTCATTCCTGCAGGTCGCTCTTGGAAGGATCTACTTGAAGTTTCCTGCCGACGAGGAGCATGGTCCCAGTGCGAGCCGAACGCTTGAGAGGGGGAAGGCCATGAGGAACATTCAGCCCGGGTTGGATTTTGTCACTTCCCTGCCGCCGGAATCCGACTGGCACTACGCGGGCTGGGGCGTTTCTCGAGGCGCAGTCGACCGGCCCATCTTCTGGTATCACCCCAAAGACGGTAGCAAGTACCGGGTAGTCTACGCGGATCTTTCGGTCGGTGATGCCGACAGGGCTCCCACCGTTTCCAGTGCGCCGCCGCTGCAAGACCTGATCGACGCATTGCGATACTACAGCGAACGAAGCGACAATCTCTTCCCTGACTCGCTGGACCAGGACGGGTTCTTCCTGCTGCTGAAAAAGACGTTTGAACCCTACGTGGGCCAGAAGGTCACTGCGAAACTGCTGGATGAGAATGCGGAGATGCAGTTCGAGCTTCAGCCCGGCGTGGCGTTCGCAGCGTCACTACCCGCGGAAGCCGACGCACATTACGCGGGCAAGGGAGTCTCGCTCGGCGCGGCCGACACGCCCATCTTCTGGTATCGCCCCAGGGACGCCAAGGCGTATCAGGTCATCTGCGCCGATCTTTCGGTCCGCGAGTCGGACACCCCGCCCCATGTGGCCAACGCCCTGCCGGTGCCGACACCGCCCGGCCAAGAGAATTAGTTCGTCGCGACAGCGATGGGATCGAGGCGGTACGGCAAATACGGCGCCCGGGCCGGCCAGGACGCGGACAGGGCAGGGCAGGGGCTCTCTGTTGTTCGCACCGCCGGCATGTGTCCAAAGCAGCCAGCCCCCACCTCTAGCGGGGGAGGCCTATCTTTTTTTCGGGAATTGGCGGGGTGGTTCTAGCCGGGATTGGGATAAATGGTTGCATGGCGGTGATCGACGAACAACAATGAGAAGGGGTAGTCCTTGCGGCATGGTTCGGAACGGCCGGTGGTCGTACGATTCATGTCGGCATGATCAACGACGGGGTGGGGCACCAATTGTCCTTGGAATGCGGGCTTTCGTTGCCGGCCCTCGTTCGTTGACTGTGCGAGCCTTGACATAGGTTCCAAGAGATTTGAAGTACGTTTACCCGCCGAGATCTTTCCGTCCTGTCGAGAGATCTGTCCATCCTGCCTACATTTGTCCGTCCTGCGGAGATTTGCGGACTGTGCCTCCGAAAACCTGTCACGGGCGAGGTTGTCTGCGTATCCCAGCTTTGAGGTGACTCCCGATGAGAATAAGGGCGCTGCTGTCTCTCGCGATTCTGCTAGCATTTTCGTGTTCCCTGCTGACTGCTGCCGAGGCTCCACCGATCGCCGACTACGATGCGGCGGTGAAGGCGGCCAGGGATGCGGAGGCGGCGGTTGCCGCCACGAAGGGCGCCGTGGAGAAGGCCGCGGCAGCGCAGGCTAGTGCCGAGCAGGCTGCCGCGGCGAAGAGGCAGCAGGCCAATGAGGCCAAGAAGAAAGTCGACGATCTGGTCGCCGGCCGGCAGAAGCCGGCGGAGGCCAACCTGGCAGCGGTCGTGAAGGCCGCGACTGATGCCGCCAATGCGAAGGCGGCAGCGGACAAGGCTTTGGCGGAAGCCGGCGCGGCCGTGGCACCGGCGCAGCAGGCCTACGATGCGGCCGAGAAGGCGGCTCAGGAGGCCCAGGCCAGTGCGAAGCAGATCGGCGAGGATGCCGGCAAGTCGGCGGAAGAGAAGAAAAAGGCGGCAGACGAAGCGGGCGCCAAGCGTGCGGCGGCCGATGCGGCCAAGGCCGCCCTGGCTCAGGGCCAGCAGAAGCAGCAGGAGACGCAAAATCAGGCCAATGCTGCCGGGCAGAAGTCGGCCGAGGCGGAGGGGCAGAAGAAGGCGGCCGAAGAGGCCTTGACGAAGGTTAAGAACGAAGTGGCCGCTGCCGGCCAGGCGCTGCAGGCAGCCGAGCAAGCCGCCAAGGCAGCGGAAGCGGCCGCCGCTGCGGCGAAGGCGGGAACGGACCAGGCCCGGGCGGCGCAGACGGCTGCCGAAAAAGCCGTGGCGGAGAAGCGTGCGTTGGCCGATCAGGCACTGGCCACCGCGAGCCCGGAGGTCAAGGCGAGGGTGGCCTACGAGGCGGCCGAGAAGGCCGCCAAGGAGGCGGAAGCAGCGGTCGTGCCGCTGAGGGCAGCGTTGCAGACCGCCGACACGGCATTTGCCAACGCCAGCAGCGCGGCGAAGACGAAGCGTCAGAAGGCCACGGAAGCGAAGGAATTGGCGGGCGATCCGGGGGTAGAACAGTTGAAGCAAGCCGAGGCAAATCTGCCTGTCGCCATCGAGGCTCTGACGGCGGCGACCAACGCGAAGCCCGGTCTGGACAAGGCTTTGGCCGACGCCAAGGCCGCTGCGCAGCCCCTGCAGGAAGCCTACAATGCGGCGGAGAAGGCGGCCAAGGAAGCGGAGGCCGCGGCGAAAGTTGCCCGCGATGCGGCCGCGAAGCTCGACGACGAAGCCAAGCGGGCAACAACGCAGGCGGAGACAATGCGGAGAGCGGCCGACTCGGCTGCGGCGACCTTGGCTCGAGCCCAGAAGGGCGAGACGAGTATGCAAGACCGTGCCGGCGGCGCGGCTCAGAAGCTGACCGAGGCGGAGGCGGAGAAGAAGTCGGCCGACGAAGCGTTGGCGAAGGCGAACGAGCTGGTGGCCACTGCCACCGCGGCTCAACAGGCCGCCGAGAAGGCGGCCCAGGACGCCGAGGCGGCGGCCAAGCAGGTCTCGGAGGATGCCGCCAAGTCGGCGGAGGAGAAGAAACAGGCCGCCGACGAAGCCGTCGCCAAGCGCAAGGCAGCAGAGGAGGCCAAGACGGCGCTGGCTCAGGCGCAGACGGCCCAGCAAGGCCTGCAGAAGCAGGCCGACACCGCGGCGCAGAAGCTGGCCCGGGCGACCGGGCAGAAGACTATGGCGGACGCTGCGGTGGCCAACGCCAAGAACCAGATCGTGGCCGCGACCGCGGCCTTGGCGGCCGCCGAGAAAGCGGCCCAGGATGCCGCGAAAGTTGCAGAAGAGAAGAATTCGGCGGTGACCCAAGCGGCGGCCAAGCGGAAAGCGGCGGCGGATGCCGGGGCAGCCCTGGCCCAGGCGCAGCAGGGCGAGCAGCAGGCCCAGGCCCAGGCCACGGCGGCCGCCCAGAAGCTCGCCGAAGCTCAGGCCCAGAAGAAGACGGCCGACGACGCCTTGACCGGCGCTAAGAATCAGGCGGCCGCCGCCACCGCGGCATCCGAGGCCGCCGAGAAGGCCGCTCAGGAGGCTGAGGCCAAATCCAAACAGATCTCCGAGGATGCCGGCAAGCCGGAGGCGGAGAAGAAGCAGGCAGGCGACGAGGCCGTTGCCAAACGCAAAGCGGCCGAGGAGGCCAAGGCGGCCGCGGCCAGAGCGCAGGAGTCCGAGAAAGCCGCACAAGGTCCGGCGACGACCGCTGCCCAGAAGCTCACTGAAGCGGAAGCCCAGAAGAAGTCGGCCGATGAGGGCCTGGCCAAGGCGAAGAACCAGGTGGCGACGGCCACGGCCGCGAACCAGGCGGCCCAGGAAGCGGCGAAGGAGATTCTCCAACTGGATGCGGCAAACCAGCAGGCTGCCGCGGACGCCGCCGCCAAGCGCAAGTTGGCCAACGAGGCCAAGGCCGCTTTGGATCCGAAAGCGAAGGCGCTGGAGCAAGCCGCCGTTCAGGCCAACAACGGTGCGCAGAGTCTGGCCAGGGCCGAGGCTCGGAAGAAGTCGGCCGAAGAGGGCCTGGCAAGCCTGAAGGCACGGATTGCCTCCTCCAAACAGACGCACGAGGCGGACGAGAAGGCCGCCCAAGAGGCGGAGGCCGCAGCAGTGCCGTTGAAGGCGGAAGCCGACAAGGCCCGCGCGGCGTACACGGACGCCAGGAAGATCGCTGACGACAAGCGGGCTCTGGCGGAGCAGGCCAAGGCTCAGTGGTACCGGCTGGTCGCCGCCCGGCAGGTGGCGAGTATCATGGAGAGTCCTGAGCCGCCGAAGCCGGCGAACCGGATCGATGAGATCGTGTTTGCGAAGTTGGCTTCTTTGGGCGTCAAGCCGGCGCTCTGCTCCGACGCGGTATTTCTCCGCCGAGCCTATCTGGATCTGACGGGCAAACTGCCGGGCGCGGAAGAGGCCAAAGCGTTCATCGTGGATGCGAACCCGGGCAAACGCGTGGCCCTGGTCGATCGTTTGCTCGACCAGACCGCCCATGTCGATTACTGGGCGATGAAGTGGAGCGATGTTCTGCGAATCAAGGCGGAATTCCCGGTCAAGCTCTGGCCCAACGCGGCTCAGGCCTACTACCGCTGGGTGTGGGAATCGATCGCGCGGAATAAGCCTTATGATCAGTTCGTGCGAGAACTGCTCACTTCCAGTGGGAGCAATTTCCGTGTTGGGCCGGTCAATTTCTACCGCGGTATCCAGGACAGGACTCCGGAGGGGATTGCCGGGGCTGTGGCACTGGGGTTGATGGGTACGCGGATCCACCTGTGGCCGGAAGACCGTCGGGTTGGAACGGCCGCCTTTTTCTGCCAAGTGGGCTATAAGCCTACCAGCGAGTGGAAAGAGGAGATCGTCTTTTGGGATCCGCTCAACTCGGCCGCGATCCCCGGCTGCACCGCGCCGGGAGTCGACGCGGTGGCGACCGCCGTGACGGTAACCAACCAGATTCCCCAGGCACTGGCCGAACCGCTGAGCGAGAACGGGGCGCGCGAGGCCGTTTTTCCGGATGGAACCAAGACGTCGATCCCGTCGAATCGCGACCCGCGGGAGGTGTTTGCCGATTGGCTGATTCGGCCGGAGAATCCCTGGTTTGCCAGGGCGATTGTCAATCGAACCTGGGCGTGGGCGATGGGACGCGGCATCATCGAGGAGCCGGACGATATTCGGGACGACAACCCACCGGCCAACCCCGAGCTTCTGGCCTGCCTGGAAAAGGAGTTGGTTTCGAGCGGATACGATTTGAAGCATCTGAAACGTCTGATCTTTACGTCAACCGTGTACCAGTTTTCTTCGATACCGAAGTTCACAGCGCCGGAAGCGAGGGCCAACTTCGCCAGCTACCTGATGCGGCGTGTGGAGGCCGAGGTGTTGATCGATGCACTGAACGAGATTACCGGCAGTTCGGACCTGTACACCAGCGCGGTTCCGGAGCCTTTTACCTATATTCCCAGCAGCATGTCGGCAGTGGAGTTGGCCGACGGCAGCATCAGCAGCTCGTTCCTGACGCTGTTCGGGCGTTCGGCGCGTGCCACGGGAATGGAAAGCGAGCGGGTCAACGAGCTTGCCTCGTCGCAGTGGCTGCACATGTTGAATTCCGGGCAGGTCCAGAGCAAGCTTCAGAGCGGCCCGAAACTTGCAGCGTTGCTTTCGTCAGGTGGAAAGCCGAACGAAATCGCCGAAAAGCTCTACTTGACGGTCCTTTCGCGGTTCCCCACGGATGCCGACGTCCAGGCGGCGGAGGAATACGCGAAGGCCGGGGTGGCGAAAGGGCGCGACGCCTGGATCGATCTGGCCTGGGCGTTGATCAACAGTCCCGAGTTTCTTCTGCGGCATTGATTGTTGCTGGAGGAATCGGATATACAGAATGGTCGGTTTCCTGGCATGGCAATCCAAGGGGAAGTAAGAGGGAGAACTGAGATCATGAAGACGAACCAGAGTCCGGACAATCGCCGACAAGTGTCCCGGCGCGAAGCCCTGCGGACCGGCGCCTGCGGAGCGGCGGCGGCATTGGCAGCCGGCGGCTTGAACTCCCGCGTCTACGCGGCCCCGGCCGAGCAGACGCCCGAGCAGAAAGCCGCCGATGAGAAAGCTGCCCGAGACGAGGCGGCCAAGACGAAAGCCAAGGCGAAGAAGGTGCAGGCCAAGTCGGTCATTCAGATCTTCTTGTGGGGCGGCATGTCGCACAACGACGCCTGGGACCCGAAACCGGGAACGGGTTACGACTTTTTGGGCGAGTTCGACAAGTTCATTCCGACGAACGTACCAGGCATCCAACTCGGCGCACTGTTCCCCCAACTGGCCAAACAGGCGGACAAGTATTCGTTGATCCGCAGCATGACCCACGGTAACAACGGCCATGAGACGGCGGCCTACTTGATGCAAACCGGCCACAAGCCGGGCGGGCGGCTGGCCTACCCCAGCGTGGGCGCCATCTTCACCTTCTTCAAGAAGGAACAGTACAAGGGGCTGCTTCCGCCTTACGTGGTGATGCTCCAGGCAGCCGGCCGATTCTCGGAAGAGGGCTTTTTGGGCCCGGCGTACAAGCCTTTCGCCACGGGCGGCGATCCCAACGCGGCCCGGTTCGAGGTCGAGGGAATCGTCAACCGGGGAATCGACGACGGGCGGCAGCGAGCCCGCCGCGAACTGGTCGACAAGATCAATCTCATGGGCTACGGGCTTGCAGAAGCCCCGGAGATGGCCGCGGTGGAAGAGGCCAAGCAGAAAGCCTACGGGTTGATTTTGGGCTCGGGGAAGGAAGTGTTCAACCTCGACAACGAACCGAAGGAACTCAGAGATCGCTACGGCCGGAACACGTTCGGCCAGGAATGCCTGGCGGCGCGGCGGCTGGTTGAGGCGGGTGTGCCCTACGTCACCATCAGTTTCCCCGGCGGCTGGGACACGCATTCGAACCACTTCGCGACGATGAAGCGACAGTGTCCGATGTTGGACCAAGGCCTGGCAGTGCTGCTTGCGGACTTGAGCGAAAGGGGCCTGCTGGACAGCACGCTGGTTTGGTGCACGGGCGAGTTCGGCCGAACGCCCAAGGTGTCTTGGGAGCCGCCGTGGAACGGGGGACGCCATCATTTCGGCTCGGTGTTCACCGTGCTGGTCGCCGGCGGCGGATTCAAGGGCGGCTGCGTCGTCGGCTCGTCCGACGAGAAAGGCGAGAAGGTCAAGGAACGGCCGGTCTACCCGTCGGACCTGCTGGGTACGATGTACCTGCTGGCCGGCATCGACGCCAGTGCCAAGTTGCCGCATCCCTGGGGCTTGGACGCCTACGTTTTGGACACCGAGAACGAAGGCATGCAGTCAGCCGGGCTTCTGGAAGAGATATTGTAGCCATCGATAGTGCGTGGCGATCGGTACGCCAGGGTGACTGCCGGACCGCGGCACCGGAAACCGACCGCAGACCTGGAGGAACTCAATGAGTCGATTGAAGAGACTTCCGATCCTGGGACTGGTGGTGCTTGTGGCCGCGGCGTCGCCGGCCTGGGCGCAGAACCAGTACATCGGTTTCGTTTATCCGGCCGGCGGCCAGCAGGGCACGACGTTCCCGATCAGGTTGGGAGGGCAAGGTCTCGCCCATGCTTGCGACGTGGTGGTGACCGGTGAAGGCGTCTCCGCTCGGCTGGTGGATCACTACCGGGTCATGGACAATCAGGAACTGGGTTTGCTCCGAAAGCAACTGAACGAGTTGAAGAAGAAGGAGACAACGGTCGACGACGGGATGGTCTCGAAGATGACCTGGTTCGAGTTTCCCGCGACCATCGGCCCCGACAGCGGCCGTGACGAGGTCGCCGGTCTGATATGCCCGTCCTGCGGCGCCCTCAACCCGCTCGGCGCCACCGTTTGCAGCACCTGCAATGAGAAGCTGGAAAAGCTGGTCGACGTGAAAGCGGGCGAAAAGGAAGCCAAGAGCGAAACTCCCAAAACCGAGAACGAAGCGGCCAAGCAGAAGCTGATCGAGCGGATTGAAATGAGGTTTGCGGAAGACGAGCGCAACCCGGCCGTTCGCTCGCAGACCGAGTTGGTCTTTGCCGAGATCACCGTAGACCCCGACGCCAAACCGGGTCGGCGAGAGATTCGGGTGGTCACCAAGTTGGGCGTCTCCAACCCGTTGCCCTTCTATCTGGGGCAGGTGCCGGAAGTCGCCCGCAAGCCGATGAAGACCTGCCAGCTCCCGGTACTCGGCAAAGAGCACCTGGCCCAGCGCAAGCGGCCCCCGGAAGAGGAGGAACTGAAGGTCACGTTGCCGTGCACGATGAACGGGCAGATCGCGGCGGGCGAGGTGAACCGGTATCGTTTTGAGGCCGCCAAGGGGCAGCGTCTGGTCATTTCCGCCAAGGCTCGGGACCTGGTGCCCTACGTTGCCGACGGCGTTCCCGGTTGGTTCCAAGCCGTGCTGAAGCTCTACGACGCGAGCGGACAAGAACTGGCGTACAACGACGATTTTCGTTTCAGGCCGGACCCGGTGATCTTCTTCGAAGCCCCCGAGGACGGCGAGTACGTTCTCACGATCAATGAAGCGCTGTTTCGCGGCCGCGAGAGTTTCGTGTATCGAATCACCGTCAGTGAGTTGCCTTTTGTAACCAGCATCTTCCCCCTGGGCGGTCGCGTGGGCGAACCGGTCACCATCGAGATGGACGGCTGGAATTTGGAGAAATGCACCCTGGCCGCGCCGCCGAAAGAGGCCAAACCGGGGGATCACCTGATTGCCGCCACGAATGGGGAATTCGTTTCCAACTACGTGCCCTTCGCCCTCGATACCTTGCCGGAGTGCCTGGACACGGAATCCAACGACGAGCCGCCGAAGGCCCAGAAAGTGACTCTTCCGGTCATCGTCAACGGGCGGGCGGATCACCCGGGCGACTGGGACGTGTTCGAGGTGGAAGGAAAAGCGGGCGAGACGATCGTGGCGGAAGTCCGTGCGCGCCGGCTCGGCTCCCCCTTTGACTCTTTCGTCAAGGTCACTGGCCCGGACGGCAAGGTGATCGCGCTGAACGACGATCATTTCGACGCGGGATCGGGGCTGAACACCGACCATGCCGATTCCTACCTGATGGTGAAGCTGCCGGCCGATGGGAAGTACTTCGTTCACATCGGCGACACGTCGCGCCGCGGAGGCAAGGAGTATGCCTACCGGCTCCGCATCAGCCTGCCGCAGCCCGATTTCGAGTTGCGTGTCGTTCCTTCCAGGATCGTTCTCCGCAGCAAAGCGTCTGCTAACGTGACCGTTTACGCCATCCGGAAAGACGGATACACGGGGCCGATCAAGCTGAGTTTCAAAGACCTGCCGGAGGGGCTGGAATCGGCCGGCGCCACGCTGGCGGCCGATAAGGAGGTTGTTGGAATGGCGGTGAAGACCAGCCTCACGGAGATGGAAAAGCCGGTCAACGTCACCGTGCTGGGCAGTGCGCAGATGGGCGACAAGGAAATAGTCCATGAGGCCGTGCCGGCTGAAGACAGGATGCAGGCCTTCCTCTGGCGTCATCTGCTGCCGGCCGAGAACCAGCCGGTCTTGGTCTTCAATCCCTCCTACCAGCCGCCGGCCGACCGCATTCGCCCGCCGATCCGCGATGAGGATCGGCCGAAGGACGCGCAGCGAACGCTGACGAAGTCGTCGGTGGACTACTACATGAGGCAGATCGAGCGTCTGTACCAGGAGTGGTTCTTCACCGACGACTTCGCCAACCGCGAGATTGGAGGCATCGAAGCTCGATTGATTCAGTGAGAATCGTCGAAACGACCGATCAACCTACGATCGTTCCTTCGATCGGGCTCGACGCCGTGGCGTAGAGCTTCTTGGGGATCAACTCCAAATTAACCTCGACGGCAACGAATTTGCCGGCCAGATCCAGTTGCTCCAGCAGCGCAGCGACGGTCGGACTGTCGGCCACATCGCGTGGATTGCCGTTGACGGTCAGTTTCACAGGGTTCCCTTGTGGCGAATCATTCCGGCCGAAGCATGGCGGCACTGAATTGTTCGCCGGCCCTGAGAATCAACTGGGCTTTGTACGGCTTGTCGGCATTGAAGAACTCGCGCTGCCACGGGATGACGTAGGCCATGACGATGCCCGTGTTGGTCTCGGCCACGTAGACCGCCGTGTTGCCGATGGTCGGATTCCCCTTCGTCGGTATCTTGACGGTCCCGGTAACCATGAGGTAGTTGGGACTCTGTGGCATCTGAACTCCCCCACCGGTGACGCTGATCACTCTCTGGAGGTCGGCATGCACATTTGTGGTGAAGTGCGATTGAAATGCGAAAGACATCCGCGAAAGAACGGCGGCGTTCAGGTTGCCGGTGAGGTAATCGAGGTAGAAGACGGCCTCGGTTTCCGGGTCGACGAAGCCGGTGGCGATGGCGAAATTCTCCACGCGATCGGTTGCCGAAGCATGGATGGGCGCTTGTGGCCAGAGGCCGCCCAGGACCAAACCGACGACCAGCCCGACAGCCAACCCCAGCCCCCAACCGTATGTACGATAACGAGCCATCGAGATCCCCTTCATTCTGTAGTTCTTGGAAACATGCCCTGCCCCTTGACGCATCTTACTGCCTTTTTCCATTTTCATCCAGCACAAGGCCGAAATTCGGCAGGCCCTTGCAAAGGGTCGGTGAACGTTCTATAACCGCCAAACGTTACGGGCATGTTACGAGCTGCCGGCAGGACCGTGGTCCTGTCGGCCGGCCTCCGGAGGCGGAATCGCTCGCTCCGGCGGGCTTGCAGAAATCAGTTGCTGGCAAATGGTTGTAGTTGAGGAGACACCAGAATGGCTACCATCAATGTCGCCCTGATCGGGCAGGGGTTCATGGGACGCTCCCACTCCAATGCGTGGGGGCAGGTTTCGAAGTTCTTCAAGCCGCCGCTCAAACCGGTCATGCACACGGTTTTCGGGCAACCCGAAGAGAATCCCCGGGCTTTTGCCGACAACTGGGGCTGGCAAAATGCCTCGACCGACTGGCAGTCGCTGGTGGGGTCGGACGAAATCGGGCTGGTCGACATCGTGACGCCCAACTACATGCACGCCCCCCCCGCTCGTGCGGCCATTGCCGCGGGGAAGGCGGTTTCCTGTGAGAAGCCGATCGCCGGCACCCTGGACGACGCCCGGGCCATGGTCGAGGCGGCCAAGGCCAAGGGCGTGAAGACCTTCGTCTGGTTCAACTACCGCCGCGTTCCGGCCGTCGCCCTGGCCCACAAGATGGTGACCTCCGGCGAGTTGGGCGAGATTCGCCACGTCCGGGCCGTCTATCTCCAGGACTGGGCCGGTGAATCGGTTCCCCTGTTCTGGCGGTTCGAGAAGCAGTGGGCCGGTTCGGGCGCCCACGGCGACCTGAATGCCCACATCATCGACATGACCCGGTTCGTCACTGGCCAGGAAATCACCCAGATCGCCGGCGCCATTGCCGAGACGTTCATCAAGGAGCGTACCCTGGCGGGCGGCACGGCCCGCGGCGGCATCGCCGACGGCGGAAAGGCCGCAAGCGGCAAGGGGAAGGTGACAGTCGACGACACCGTGCTCTTCCTGGCGAGGTTCTCCGGCGGGGCCGTGGCCAGCTTCGAAGCCGCGCGGCAGGCCACCGGCAACCAGAACCGCAACGGCTTCGAGATCAACGGCACCAAGGGATCGCTCAAGTTCGACTTCGAGCGGATGAACGAGCTCCAATACTACGATGCGCGGTTGCCGCGAGCCGTCCAGGGCTGGAGCACGATCATGTGTACCCACGGCGGCGACCACCCCTACGTGGCCAACTGGTGGCCCGACGCCCACATCATCGGCTACGAGCACGGCTTCACCAACCAGGCCTACGACATCATGCGGGTTCTGGCCGGCGAAGAGCCCACCGTTCCGATCCCCGACTTCGAAGACGCCTACAACACCCAGCGCGTCCTGGAAGCCTCGCTGCTCTGCGCGGAACAAGGGCACCCGATCAACATGGCCGACGTGAAGTAGCCGTAGGTTGGCTCTCCTGAGCCGACTACAAGCTCCACCAGAAAGCCCGGTTCTGGAAAGCCAAGCTAAGAAGGAGCGCCTTCGCAAAGCGGGACCATTCGATACGTTGCAGCGTGAGGCGTCGCCGGCAATACGGACATTGTCGGCGACGCCTGGTTTGTTGCGCGGTGGGAGATGGTCCAGCCCAGTTGTTGTGGTATTGCCTTGGGGATAAACTAAGGGTCTGTCGCCTAGTGGTCTGGAGCCCCCTGGATGAGCGAACACGATCCTTCCCCGACCGAAGCGGCCGAAGCGATCAGCATGCTTTGCCGAGAGTTCGAAGCCGCCTGGCTAGCCGATAAGCGACCCGACATCCGCGCGTTCCTGGACCGTGTCGAACACGACCAAAAGGAACCTCTGCTGACGAGACTCGTGCTGCTGGATGTCGCCCAGCGGCGGCGGTTCGGCGATACGCCCTTGGCCGCACACTACAAGGCGCGGTTTCCGGAGTACGCTCAAGCCATCGACGAGGCCCTGGGCTCTGAAGACACCCAGACCAAATCGCTGGCTGTTACCACGCCCTACGTGGCGACTCCCGCGGAACTGAAGCAGTCTGCGGCCCAAGTGCGGACGAAGGGCCGTGAGAATCTGCCGCTCGACCGAGTCATCAAGTCGCTAGCCGATTCCGGCTTGATGAGTCGTGAGGAGGTCGAAGCGTTCCTGAATGTTCTGCCTGCATCGAGCCGTCCGAAGGACGGCAAGGAACTGGCCGAAGCCCTCTATCGCCAGAAGAAGCTGACCCGCTTCCAGGCCCAGGCGGTCTACCAGGGCAAGACACGCGGGCTGGTGGTGGGCAATTACGTGGTGCTCGACAAGATCGGCCGAGGCGGCATGGGGCAGGTCTACAAGGCCCGTCATCGAGTGATGGAACGGATCGTGGCTCTGAAGGTGCTGCCCAGCCAGTCGACCAAGTCGGAAGAGGCGGTCAGACGGTTCCATCGTGAGGTCAAGGCGGCCGCCCGACTATCCCACCCGAACATAGTGACGGCCCACGATGCCGACGAGGCCAAAGGGGTCCACTTCCTGGTGATGGAGTATGTGGAAGGCCAGGATCTGGCGGCGTTGGCCAAGGAACGAGGGGCGCTGTCGGTCCGCCAGGCGGTTGACTGCATTCTGCAGGCGGCTCGTGGGCTGGAATATGCGCACAAGCAGGGCGTGGTCCACCGCGACATCAAGCCGCACAACCTGCTCATGGACCAGCAAGGAACGGTGAAGATCCTGGACATGGGCCTGGCCCGGATTGAGCAGGAGATGGGAGATGCCGGCACAACTTCGGACGACGGCCTGACGCAGAGCGGCCAGGTGATGGGCACACTCGATTTCATGTCGCCCGAACAGACGCTGGACACGAAGACGGCGGACGCTCGCTCGGACATCTACAGTCTGGGCTGTACGCTGCACTACCTGCTGACATGCCGCGTCCCGTACCAGGCTGACACGTTCACCAAGCGAATCCTGGCCCATCGCAACGATCCTATTCCGTCGTTGCGAGGCAGGCGAGCGGACGTGCCAGAGTCGCTGGATGTGCTGTTTCAGAAGACGTTGGCCAAGCGACCGGAGGACCGGCAGCAGACGATGACGGAGTTGATCGGTGAACTGGAGGGCTGCATGGCCCAGATGTCCCTGGAAACGTCGGCCGATCCCTACGCGGCCACGGCAAGCCTGATCGCCCCCCCCGCGCATTCAGAGGACGACGATTTCTTCCAGGCGCTGGGTGAATCGGTGATGAACCATCCCGTAGAGTTGACCGAGCGGCTCATGGCGCCGTCGCTGGTGCCGCCGATCGTTGCGGTTCCGAGGCCGCGAAGCTGGATGGAAGAGTACAGAACCCTGTTGATTGGGCTTGGGCTGGTGGGCGTCTTTGGGCTGTTTCTGCTCGGTATCATGGTTGCTTTGCGGACGCCCGAGGGAACGCTCGTGGTGGAGGTCAACGAGCCTGGGGCCAAGGTGCAGGTTCTGGACGCGGAGGGGAAGATCGAAGTCGAACAAACGGCCGCTGGTGAGGTTCTGACTTTCTCGCTCCTGCCGGGCAAGCGGCAGATCCGCGTGGAAAAGCATGGTTTTGAGTTCTTCACGAGGGAGTTCACGCTGGAGAAGCGGGGCGAGGTCGTCGTCAACGCTCGCTTGGAGCCGCTGCCCGAGCAGCCAGGCACATTGCGGTTGACGGTCAATGAGCCGGACGCCCAGGTCGAGGTGCTTGATGCGCAAGGCAAGGTGGAATCGCGTTACCGCAGCGGAGCCGAAGAGCTAACCATACCTCTTGTCGCGGGCAGCTATCAGATTCTGGTGAACAAGCCAGGCTTCGAACGGTTCGAGACAACAGTAAGTGTCATCGCAGATGTCGATCATCCGGTCAAGGTTGTACTCACCGCCGCCAATTCGGTCGAAGACCGAGTTACGACAACGGTTGCGCAGTCGACGGGTAAGACAAGCGAGCCGAATAGCGGGTCGGCTCCCGGCTTGCTTGAGTTGACGGGCCTTGGTGACAAGGCCGTTTTATCGGCGGCGTTGCCGCCGGCCTGGGTCCGGGAAGGCGTCTTCGCTGAGATCAAAGGTGCCGGAACCGTTCGCTATTCGCAACAGCCAACATCGGCGTTCGTGCTGGAGACTGAGCTGGAGATACGAAATCCGCAAGGTCGAATCAGTTTTGTGTCTGGCGGGTCAGGCGAGGCGATTTCCCTGGACTTGGGTGCTGTCTGGTCGAAGGACAGGGACCAAGACAAAGTTCTCGGCCGATTGTTTCGGTCGCAGCCCTTCGGTCGAAACTGGAACGGCGAGACTCGTTTCGAACCTGACCAGCGGCTGAGCTTGAAGCTGATTGTCGCCGACGATTGTTGGCGGTTGATTCACAATAACCGCGTTGTGCTGTCCGGTGCTGGTACACCGGCTGACTTATCTCTGCAGATTAGCGCGAGTGGTCCAGCCGACGCAACGATCTACCGCTGTCTCTGCCGCAGTCTTACCCCCGAGGATGCCCGCCAGGGCGGTATTGAGATCCCACCGAGACAATTGGTTCTGGATATCGAGGGGACCAGCAAGCGGCTTTCGGAGCAAATCGACCACGCTTGGCCAGATCGGCCCGAACCGGGTGAGTCTTTCCGGATATCAGACAGTGTCATGCCTCTGCGGTGGATCGCACCGGCAGAGTTCCAGATGGGTATCACCACAGCCAGGTGGCAGGAAGGTGGCAAGGGAAAGGAACGTGTTCGTATCAGCCGAGGCTACTGGATTGGGGCGTACGAAGTTACACAGAAGGAGTGGGAGAGCGTGATGGGCTCAAACCCCAGCCGAATTACCGGCTCGCCATTTCTGCCGGTGAATTGGGTCTCGTGGTCGGATGCGTGCGAATACTGCGTGAAGTTGACAGAAATCGAGCGAGAGGCTGGCCGCTGTCCGCACGGGTTCGAGTATCGGCTGCCGACGGAAGCCGAGTGGGAGTTTGCGTGTCGAGCAGGAACGGACGACATCTATTGCATTCCGGAAGACAAAATCTGGCACCGTGGTCCCGGACGCAGCAGCATTGTGGAAATCGGCAGCACGCCGCCGAACGCGTGGGGGCTGTATGAGATGCTGGGTAACGTTCCTGAATGGAGCCTAGATGCATGGCGCAGCTATCCGGCCACTCAGGATGGCGTGACCGTTGACCGGTACCATAAGGGTGATGCGGCGAAGGATATGTTCGTGGTACGTGGGAACGGCTTCTGGAATACCGAAGTCAATTGTACGAGTTTCACACGCACGAAGCGTTGCGATCTGGCAAGTGGTTTCCGCGGGTTCCGCGTCGCTCTGGCTCCCGTCCTGCCCCAATAGTGATGGGATCTGGAAGAGGCCCGCGACGGCGAAACCGCACCGGATGCTCGGAGTGGATCGCGAAGTCGAGGCCAGAGTTTTCGGTGCGATTCTTTAGCTTGCTACTTCAACAGGCTGGGTAGTCATCGCGTCCGGCCCGGTCCAGTCGTAGCCCGCTTGCTCATCCACCCCAGTCGAGGTAGATTTGGAGGCAGTTTCCTCGTGGCCTGGAGCCCCCGGATGTCTGTGAAATCAGAGGACTCGCCTTCTGCAAAAGACCTCGACCGAAGGGAGACTCTCCCACGAGCGTCGATTCCCGCAATTGCTCGTTCCGTTCGCCGTTTGTAACCTCCCAACCCCCGACAAAGAACCCTATCCATGATCCTCGACCGCCTCGAAAACGCCGCCATTTACCGGCCCATCAATCAGCGAATCGAAGCCGCGCTCGCTTACCTGGCCAAGACCGATTTTCAGTCCCTCGCTCCGGGCCGTTATGAACTCGACGGCGATCGGCTGTATGCGATGGTGCAACGCTATGCAACCAAGCCGCACAGCGCGGCACGCTGGGAAGCCCACAGGCGTTATCTCGATGTGCAGTACCTCGTCGAAGGTACGGAACGCATCGGCTGGGCCCCGCTGGAGAAGACGACTGCGGTAGAGACGCCCTACGACGCCGAGAAGGAGGTGATCTTCTACCGCACCTCCGGCGATCTGCTGCAACTGACCGCCGGGATGTTCGCCGTCTTCGCGCCCCACGACATCCATGCCCCCGGACTCCATGCCACGCCCACCGAGCCCGTCGACGTCCTTAAGGTCGTCGTCAAAGTGGCTTGGTGACAAACCCCCGTAGGACAGGTTTGTAACCTGTCTCATATGGTTGTTTGTGACATGCCTGGACAGAATACAATCCTGTCCTACGTACGAGGGTGCGTTTTCGCGCGTTTCCGGAAGAACTTTGCCAGCTTCCTCCGCAGCGACGATTGCAGGTCGAAGAGTGCGACTGAGCGACCTGCCAGGGCGAAACGTCTCCCTGCCGGATAGTGGAGTCGGCGTGGGTACTCGTTGTCGGTGTCGACGAGCAAATGCCACACTTCATGCGGGGCCGTTTCGGGAAGGACGAACGGGATCCGCCGCTCCTGGGCGTTGAACAGCACAAGGAGCGTGTTGCCGACGATGGGGTGTCGGAGTCGAGGTTTGTTTCGTATCGAACAAGCGTAATGCGGAGCGTCTCGCCCGGCTTCATGCCGCGGTCCGGCAGCACAACCTCGATCATGTTGTGCCAGGCAAACAACGCCGTCAGATATTTCGCCGACTGTTCATTTTTCCTCTTGACAAAAGAGTGTATATCTGTATACTAAAAGAACCCGCGCATTCACTCACCACACATAGGACGAATACCATCCCCAACACCCCCCCTCTGAGCCAAAAGTACCCGAAAACTCGCGCCAACAATGCAAACAACGTCAACAACGCAAACAATGGAGCAGGAGATCTAGGCAAGAATGCCCCCACTACAGAATGCCCGTCAGCCAGCGATATTGGCAGAATCGTGCCCTCGTTGACCAACTCCCAATCACTCCCGATTAGCGCCGATAAGCGTCGATAAGCGTTCCTCCCGTTCTTCCCATTTAACCGCTTCACCCCCATGGAGAGGTGTACCGTGGTTGCGACCTCCCAGAATCACCGTAAACCCTTATACCATAAAACGATAGCCACCAGGCGACGCATGCCCCTATCGATCGACACATGCACCACCCGCCACACCTGCCCACAACCATTTCGCATTGACAAAAGATAGCGCCTTCACCTGGTTCTACGCCAGATCTTTCCGATCTTTGACAATCAACACAATGCCCCCCCCACGCAGCATGCACCCGCTCGCCTACTGAGGCCGCGTCTCCTTGTTCGCCTCAACAGGTGCTGCGCCCGTGTGCTGGCCCACGAAGGTATCCATCGCCCGGTTGATACCCAAAAGATTCGAGAGGCCGTCATAGCAGCACGCCGGCATGACTCGCAGCAGCGGCACGAACCCCACCAGTCGCCGCAGAAATACCTTGGCCCGATCGCGACCGATCGCCCCGACAATCCGATCGGCAACGACCTCTTCGTCCAGAATCGGCAGCAGCCGGCTGAACCGAGAGCGAACCCCCGCGAACATCCGGCTCTTGATAAAAAAAGGGCAGACAACCGTCCAGAAGTGGGCCAGTGTGTTCACTTCCATCGATCTCTGTATCTCCGCGTCCGTGCAGTCGAGCAGTCGCTTGCCCGTAACGCAGCCCGCGTTGTTGACGAGAATATCGACCCGGCCGGCCTCCACACCTTCCCCACCGAGTCCGTTGACGTCCTCAAGGTCGTCGTCAAGGTGGCTTGGTAACAAAAACCCGTAGGACAGGTTTGTAACCTGTCTCATATGGTTGTTTGTGACATGCCTGGACAGAATACAATCCTGTCCTACGTACGAGGGTGCGTCTTCGCGCGTTTCCGAAAGAGCCTTGCCAACTTCCTCCGCAGCGACGACTGCAGCTCGAAGAGTGCCACCGACCGGCCTGCCAGGGCGAAACGTCTTCCCGCGGGATATTGGAGTCGCCGGGGGTACTCGTTGTCGGTGTCGACGAGCAGGTGCCACACTTCATGCGGGGCCGTTTCGGGAAGAACGAACGGGATCCGCCGCTCCTGGGCGTTGAACAGCACGAGGAGCGTGTTGCCGACGATGGGACGTCCCCGTTCGTCGACTTCGTCGATCATCTTGCCGTTCATCCGAACGCCCAAGACCCGGGCCGTTGCCGATCGCCAATCGGCGTCGACCATTTCTTGTCCGGCCGGGGTGAGCCAGGCGATGTCGGTCGGATCCTGACCCCGGATCTGCCGGCCCTGGAAGAACTGCCGGCGGGTGAGCGCCGGGTTCTCGCGGCGGAGGCGGACCAGGCGGCAGGTGAAATCGAGGAGCGTTTTGGCTTCGGCGTCCAGATCCCAGTCCAGCCAACTCAGTTCGTTATCCTGGCAGTAGACGTTGTTATTGCCGAGTTGTGTATGCCCCAACTCGTCGCCGGCCCGGATCATGGGGACCCCTTGCGACACGAGGAGGGTTGTGAGGAAATTGCGCATCTGTCGACGGCGGAGGCGGACGATTTCCTGGTCGGTCGTGGGGCCCTCGTGGCCGCAGTTCCAACTCAGGTTGTGCGAATCGCCGTCGCGGTTGTTGTCGCCGTTGGCTTCGTTGTGTTTCTCGTTGTAGCTGACCAGATCGCGCAAGGTGAACCCGTCGTGGGAGGTGACGTAATTAATGCTTGCATAGGGCTTGCGGCCGCTGCGTTCGTAAAGGTCGCTGCTCCCGCAGAGCCGGGTGGCAAACTCCGACACGGCGTCGCCGTCGCCCCGCCAGAACCGCCGCACGGTTTCGCGATACTTGCCGTTCCACTCGGTCCAAAGCACGGGGAAGTTGCCGACCTGGTATCCCCCCTCGCCCAGGTCCCAGGGCTCGGCGATCAGTTTGACCTGCGAGAGCACCGGATCCTGGTGGATGATGTCGAAGAAGGCCCCCAGGCGGTCGACCGAGTGGAGCTCGCGGGCGAGGCTGCTGGCCAGATCGAAGCGGAAGCCGTCGACGTGCATTTCCTGCACCCAGTAGCGGAGGCTGTCCATGATGAGTTGCAGGACCCGCGGGCTGAGCATGTTCAGAGTGTTGCCGCAGCCGGTGTAGTCCATGTAGTAGCGGCGGTTGTCGGGCACGAGGCGGTAGTAGGAGGCGTTGTCGAGCCCGCGGAGCGACAGGGTCGGTCCGAGGTGGTTTCCTTCCCCGGTGTGGTTGTAGACCACGTCGAGAATGACCTCGATCCCGGCCTGGTGCAAGCGGCGGACCATGGCCTTGAACTGGCGAACCGTGTCGAGATACGACACGGAAGAATAGCGCGTGTCGGGCGCGAAGAAGGCCAGCGTATTGTAGCCCCAGTAGTTGGCCAGTCCGCGTTCGACCAGGTGGCGATCGTCGACGCGATGATGAACCGGCATCAGTTCGACGGCCGTGACGCCCAGCCGCTGGAGGTGTTTGACGGCCGCCGGCGAGGCGAGACCGGCATAGGTCCCCCGGAGTCCCTCGGGCACGCCGGGATGGCGCATGGTGAAGCCCCGCACGTGGGTTTCGTAAATAACGGTCTTGTGCCAGGGAATCCGCAAGGGGCGATCGCCTCCCCAGGAGAAACTCGACGAGACGACGGCGCCGAGCGGGGCACAGTCGGCGTTGTTGCGGACGTCGAAGGAGAGATCGGCTACCGGGTCGCCGATCCGGTAGCCGAACATCCGGTCGGACCAGCGGGTCCGCCGGGCCACAACACGCGTGTAGGGATCGAGTACAATTTTATGGGGGTTGAAGCGGTGCCCATGTTTCGGATCGTACCCGCCATGGACCCGATATCCGTACAACTGCCCGGGCCCCACGTTGGGTAGGTAACAGTGCCAGACCAGGTCGGTCTGCTCTTCGAGGGGGATGCAGATCGACTCGGCCGTTGAGTCAACCGAATCGAACAGGCAGAGTTCGACGCGGCTGGCGTGTTCCGAGAATACGGCAAAATTCACTCCAGACCCGTCCCAGGTCGCCCCCAGGGGATAGGGACGCCCGGGCCAGACCCGATTACTTCCGTTCCTACGCACGATGGCCTCTCAGGAAAGACTTGAACGTGGGCCTGCCTCGCTCTGCTCCATCGGCACAGCGACGATCGGGACGCGGAGCATGAGCAGGAAGAGGAATTCTATTGACTTCTTCGGAATCGGACAGATGGCGAAACAACACCGGTACCAGTCTCGAATATCGAAACAGGCTGTGCCAGTGGGCACCCAAAAGGGGGCAAGCCGCTGGGGAGGGCGACAGACACTTGGTGCGTTTGACACCTACTTTACGATCTGCTAGGTTCGGAGCTTTGAAGTCTGATCGCGTCGCTGGTGACCGGTTGCCCCAGGCTGGGCGGCCGGTGAACAGGGAACTCCGGTGCAAATCCGGGACGGCCCCGCCGCTGTGACCAGGCGCTGTCGATCTGCCCATTTCTGTTGCCATTGCCGCGACATTACGGCGAGAAGGCGAGGCAGGTCGATGCCTGGGAGTCAGAAGACCTACCAAGGACGCCCGCCGATGGTTTTCCGCGAGGGACCGAGATGCGGGAGATCAAGCACTATTATCAGCAGGGCGTTCTGGCGAGGGTGGGGATTGAGCGCTGAGCCAGGCGATGCGGTAGCCGCCAGTGCGCAGCACGGCCCAGGCAACAGCCGAGTAGGTTCCGGCTGCGAACAGCAGCACGGAGACCGCCGTGAAAATGTCGGCATCGTCCACAAGAAAGCCAATTGCTGCCACAACGGCAATCAGCGGCACCGCGGTGACGACGGTCGCCACAAATCGGCTGAATCGAGCCCGCGCGTCAAGAACCGGCCACGCGGAAGCAAGTCCGATCGCCACACCGCTCAATCCAAGGCCCAGGATCCCGCTCCAATCGAAATCGGTCTCCTTGAGTGCAGCCTGATCGAAGGTCGCCTTGAGAAGGCTCAACGCGACGGCGGTCGACGTGAGCCAGGCAAAGAGGCAGCGCAGAGTGAACTGCATCCGTCGTGTAGCCGGCCTCGTGGACAAGAAATCCTGAGGCAGTAAGAGGGCCCCGCGCAGACGGACCAGGAAGAGGATCGATGCGAGCAGGACCGTCTGAGTCAGGAAGTGTACTCCCCATACGGCCTCAGCAGTGTATGCGGGTAGGACATTAGGGACTCTGGCGAAGATCGCGAACCCCCAGGCGATGGGCACGGCAAGGAGTCCGACAATCCGCCAGGGCAGACGGCCATGCCCCAGCACTCCCCAGAGTGTCACGAGATTGATCTGGCCGGCAGCCAGCCCCATGGCGAGGGCCACGATCTCGTCGGGCCATTTGGCCTGACGGGAGAGCGACGCGATAACGTAGAGATCGACGGCCAGGGAAGCGACGATCAGCAGGGGAATCAGCGTGCGGTTGGCGTGCATGGCGTCATTCTCATCGGCTGGAATCACTCTGCCAAGGGTTTGGGGGGCTTTGAGTCCGGAGAGCCCAAGTTGCAAAATCCCTCCGGTTCGGCGAAAATGCCCGAGGATCGTTGGATCCAAGGCGTTTTCCAACGCGGGCAGTTGTCGGGAAGAGCGAGGGGCTCGGCGACGCATCACGGAGGCGAGGTCGATCGTGTCGGATTCATCACTGCAACCCATCCTGGTCCTGTTGAGTCAATCGGCGGCGGGGAACCCGTCGCAGTACATGTTCGAGAAGGCGTTTCAGCGGCACGAGTTGGACTGGCGTTATCTGTCGGTGGAGGTGGCCGAGGATGCGATTGAAGACGCCCTCCGTGGGATTCGCGCCATGGGGTTCGCCGGAGGCAATTGCGTTCGGCCCTATTGCCGTCAGGTCGGCCCCTTCCTGGACCACCTCGGCACAACGGCCGAGCGGACGGGTCTGGTCAACCTGATCCGGCGCGACGGACAAGGGCTCGTCGGCGAGAACACCGAGGGCAAAGGGCTCGTCCAGGCCGTCCGGGCGGTGCGGGAGTCGCCGCCACGCCGGGTTTTGCTTTTCGGCTCAGGAAACCTGGCCGGGGCGGCGGCGTTGGAATTGGCCGATGCCGGGGCGGAGGACCTCGTCGTCGTCAGCCGCAGCGAGGAGCATGCCGGGTCGCTCGTCGAACTGCTCCGCCGGCATTATGAGATTGCGGCCAAGTCGGTTCCATGGGAGAACAGTGCCGAGTTTCCCAGCGAAATCGACCTGGTGATCAATGCCACGCCGGTCGGAACCGAGGCCGTCGACGGTGTTCCACCGATGGACTGGCAGTTGCTGTCGGCCAACGCCGTGGTGGTGGACGCCAACCTGGAGGAGACAGTTCCTCCGTTTCTCCAGGCGGCCACCGAACGGGAATTGGCGACCGTCAACGGGCTCGACGTCTTCCTTGAGCAGGCGGCCTTCGACTTCCGCCTTTGGACAGGCATCGAGCCGGAACGCACGGTGATGCGCGAGGCCGTTGAAGAGTATCTGGAGCTTTGAGATAGCAGATGAACTGGAAATTCGAAATCCGAAGCTCGAAATCCGAAACAAATCCAGAGCGACAAATCCAAATGCCCTATACCGGCCGTTCGCATGTGCGCCGGCGTCGGCCTGCATCAGGCTTTTCGTCATTCCACTATTCTTGATTTGGGTTTGTTTCGGATTTCGAAATTCGGGTTTCGTATTTGGCCGCTTCGCTTTGAGGGGCCAGCCACTTCCGGAGGATGTCATGCCTGCGCCGAACGTGTCCTACCTGGTTTTCGACGTGGAAAGTGTGGCCGATCCGCAGTTGGTCTCCGCGCTCCGATATCCGGGCGAAGGGCTCGACGGAGCGGAAGCCGTCCGGCGCTATCGCTCCGAACTCATGGAGCAACACGGCAGCGATTTCGTTCCCTACACGTTTCAGGTGCCGATTTCCGTGGCCGTGGCCAAACTCGGCGCCGACTTCCGCTTGATCGATCTGGTGGTTCTCGACGAGCCGGAGTACCGGCCTCACGTGATCGCCGACCATTTCTGGCGGGGTTGGGAGGCCTACCGCCGGCCAACGTTCGTCAGCTTCAACGGGCGGGGGTTTGACCTGCCTCTGCTCGAACTGGCGGCCTTTCGCTTCGGACTGAACCTGAGCACCTGGTTTGCGCCCGGGGCAAAGACTTACGATCAGCCCCGCAATCGCTACAACGCCAGCACACACATCGATCTATGCGAGTTGCTCACGAACTTCGGCGCCACGCGGTTCACCGGCGGACTGAACCTGGCCGCCAATCTTCTGGGCAAGCCCGGCAAGATGGACGTGCAGGGCGACATGGTTCAAGATATGTACGACGCCGGGCGGTTGAGGGAAATCAACGACTACTGCCGCTGCGACGTGCTCGACACCTACTTCGTATTCCTGCGCAGCCGGGTCGTGCTCGGCCAGCTTACACTTGCGCAGGAGCAGGCGATGATTGGCGAGACGAAGTCATGGTTGGAACGCAACGCATCGGCCCAACCGGCCTACCGACTCTATCTGGAGCGATGGGGCGATTGGGAAAATCCGTGGGAAAGCAAGGCGGCCCCGCCACCCGGCTCGTGACTCATCCAAGTTGGATCTTGGAGATCTTCACCTGGGTGTAGAGCTGACGATGGCCGGTCTTGCGGCGCGAGTTTTTTCGGCGGCGCAGTTTCTGCACGACGAGCTTCGGCCCTTGGCTGGTCCCCAGAACCTCCGCGGTCACGGAGGCGCCTTCGACCGCGGGCGTGCCGATTTTCACGCCGCTGTCGTCATGGCCGGCCAAAACGCGCTCGAAGGTGATCTGCTCCCCCGAACTGGTGTCTCGGTAGTCGATCTCCAGCACCTGCCCCTCTTCTACCCGAAACTGCCGCCCGCCGTCTTCGATGATCGCGTACATGGTTGATCCTGTTGGTCGATATGTCTGCTCTTGGCCCCGCCTTGCAGGGGGGTAAGCGATTATTGATTTCACTAGCGTGCCGGGCACGTCTGTCAACGGCGCTGCGCCGATGCGGCAAAACCAATAGTTTACCGCGGCACCGGCCAGCCTTTCAAGGGGCCCGGTCTCTCAGAGATCCACCCGAATTTCTCGTCCTTCCGCATCGCGGCAGTCGATGACCAGGTGTTCACCCGACACGTCGGCAAGGCCGACGATATCGACCTGGAGCTTGCCTTCGTCCTCCAACTCGATGAGCTGCCGCCGTTTTTTGTTGCTTAGATATTCGGCAACTTCGGCGGCAACGGTGATGGAAATCTTGGCAACGTCCTCGGTCTGGCCGGCTACAGTGAGTTGGCGAATCACCTCGATTGCCATGCTTTCGGCTGACTTGATGACGCCCGTACCCCGGCAGCAGGGACAGTCCATATAGGTGCTCCGCTTGAGGCTTGGTCGGACGCGTTGCCGGGTCATCTCGATCAGCCCGAAAGGGCTTGTGCGGAGGATTTTGGTCCGAGCCCGATCTCGTTTGACGGCGTCGCGGAGGGCCCGTTCGACCCCGCGACGATGCCGTTCTTTCCTCATGTCGATGAAATCGTTGACGATGACGCCGCCGAGATCCCGGAGCCGGAGTTGGCGGGCGATTTCCTTAGCGGCGATGAGGTTGATCTGGAAGGCGGTTTCCTCGGCCGAGTCGTCGGCGCGGAAATTCCCGCTGTTGACGTCGATGGCCACCAGGGCCTCAGTCTGATCGATGACCAGGGAGCCGCCTTCTTTGAGGGGCACTTCACGACGGTGGATCGAGGCGATTTCCGTGTCGAGATTGTGTTTGTGGAACAAAGGCTCCCGCCCGTCGTAAAGCTTCAAACGGTTCACGTGTCGCGGCATGACGAGCTGCAGGAACTCGCGAGCCCTTTCGTAGGCGTTGGGTTCGTCGATCACGATCGAATCGACTTCGGTGGTGAAGATGTCGCGTATCGTACGAATCAGCATGTCGCTTTCTTCGTAGATGTCGACCGGCCCGGACGTCTTCTTGATGCGGCGAACGATCACCTTCCAGAGACGCAACAGGTAGGCCAGATCGCGCGAAAGTTCCTTCCGGTTCCGGTCGCTCCCGGCGGTTCTCACGATGAACCCCAGGCCCTTGGGCGGGTTCAATTCGAGCATGATATCGCGGAGCCGCCGGCGATCGTCCTCGTCTTCGATCTTCCGGGACACGCCCACGCGGCCCAGGGCGGGCATCAGGACGAGGTAGCGCCCGGGGATGCTGATGTAGGTGGAGAGCGTGGGACCTTTCGTGCCGATCCCTTCCTTGATGACCTGGACCAACACCTCGTCTCCGCGACGGAGGATGTCCTGGATGGGCGGCTTGATGCGAGGCCGAGCGCCTGCCCGCTGGCGGTTGCGCGGGTTTGCGGCGGGACCTCGGCGTCCCCCCGGCGGTTCGATCGGCTTGTGGGGATCGAAGCCGCCCTGGCGGAAGTACTGGGGCTCGACGTCGCTGATATGGAGAAAGCCGTTTCGTCCTACGCCGAAGTCGACGAATGCGGCCTGGATGCTCGGCTCGAGGTTGACGACGACGCCCTTGTAGATATTGCCGACGTAATTGTCGTGTGCGGTCCGTTCGATATAGAGTTCTTCGAGGACTCCGTCTTCAACGATCGCGATGCGGCATTCCTCGGGTTGCCGCACGTTGATTAGCATTTCCTGTTTCATTTGCTCGCCTTCTTGTCCGGCAAGGTTGGCAAGTACGCGTCGGCGAAGCGATCATGGCTGCAGTTCCACCTCGGTTCGAGTCAGGTAGCAACCTTCCCACTCCAGATCCTGCAATCCGAGTGCAGTCAGAACATCTCTCGGCGATGCGCCGCCCTGGGGCATTGCCGCCAGACGCATGCGCAGCGTTCCCGAGTCGATTCTCAGGTGTTCGAGACAGCGGCAGGGATCGACGGTTTTCCCTCCCCGCGATCGCTCGACAGGACAAGACCCGGCGGCGATCAGTTCGCTCACCCGAGTTTCGACCTGCCCGAGGCGTGGTTGCGGGATCTCCATTTCGTACGAGCTGCTGCGCAATTGCGCCTTCTTGACCCCTTCGGGGACATGCTCTACGGCGAGAAACTCCAGTCCGGGAAGGGTGGCCGACGCAAGTCGATCGAGCAATTCGGCGTCGCTGCAATCGTCGGCCAGTTCCAGTTCCATGACTTCCTCTCGCCCGGCAATTCCGAGGGCAAGCGCCGAGGGAAAACTCATGCGAGGTTTTGGGTGAAAGCCCTCGCTCATCCCGAGACGCAGCTCCGCACGGCGGAAGACCCGCTCCATCGCGCGCACCAAGTCGCGGTGCCCGATCAGACGGAGGTCTCCGTGTTTGCAGAAGCGTATTCGTACTCGTTGTCGAACCACGGGTCCGATCCTCTTTCCCACAGCCGGTAGTAGGAAAGATCCATTGACATATCCTTCCGCCCGAGCGGCAGATCGGGACCATCCCGCGGCTGCTCGAGCGGCTCCCTGACAGGCGGCGGCCCCCCGCGGGGACCGGCCTCCTGCCCATTTGATCTCTCGAAATCTGCTATCTGTTCGCCCGACGTTCAGGCGTCAAAAAACTACCCACCGATCGCTCGAATCCACAAGTTCCACGACCGTCAATGTGCCCCGCGGATCCGCGGTTGGCGACTGCTACGGCGCGATCTCCGGAACTCGCTTCTTCAATTCTCCTTTAAGGAAATTCTTGATGTCTCTGGCATTCTCCATGAGCATGACCCGCCGGGTGACTTCTTCACAGTCGGCGATGGTCACCGTGCGGCAGACCTTCTTGATCTCCGGAATTGCACTCGGCGTCACGCTGAACCGGCGCAACCCGAGCCCCAGGAGCAACATCGTGTAAAGTGGATTGCTGCTCATCTGGCCGCAGAGATTCACCGGTACGCTTCGCTGATTGGCCGCCCGCAACACCATGTCGATCAAACGCAACACGGACGGATCGGCCGCGTTGTAGAGGCCAACCACGTCCTTGTTACTACGATCCACGGCCAAGGTATACTGGATCAGGTCGTTGGTGCCAATACTCAAGAAGTCCACTTCGCCCACGAATTGCTCGATCATCATGCACGCCGATGGCACCTCAACCATCATGCCGACGGCGACGTTGCGATCGAACTCGATCTTGCGTTCCTCCAGATCTTCCACCACGTCCGCAAGTACCATCTTTGCCTGACGGAGTTCCAGCAGGGTCGACACCAGCGGAAACATGATTCGCAGATTGCCGAAGGCACTGGCACGCAAGGCCGCTCGAAGTTGGCGGCGAAACATGGGAACATTGCGCAAGGCCAGGCGGATGCTCCGCAGACCCAAGAACGGGTTGCGTTCGTCCTCCGGTTCCGGTAGGTGGGGAACCTTGTCGGCTCCAAGATCGAAGGTGCGGATCGTGACCGGTTTGCCCTGCATGGCCTTCACCACGCGGCAATAGGCCTCGAAGTGAACCTCCTCGTCCGGTTCGGTCTCCGCCTCGAGGTACAGGAACTCCGTGCGATAAAGCCCCACTCCGTCGGCCCCGCGAGCGACGCAATGATCCACCTCGTAAGGGAACTCGATATTACCCAGAAGGACCACTCGCTGCCCATCCGCCGTTTCGGCAGGCAGGTCGCGCAATTCTTCCAGTTGAATGGCCAGGGAGCGAAGCTCCTCGGCTTCGTGCTGGTAGCGGGCAATGGTCTCTTCATCGGGATGGAGGATCACAAGGCCTTCATCCCCGTCGATGATCACCAGGTCGCCGCCGGAGACTTCGTTTAAGAACGGCCCGGTTCCCAACACGGCGGGAATTTCCAGGGCGCCCGCGACGACCGCCGTGTGACTGCCCGGCCCCCCGGTCTCGGTGACGAAACCGCGCACGAACTCGCGGTTGAGATTGGCCGTTTCGCTCGGGGTGAGGTTATGGGCCAGGACCACCACGGGTGAAGTAAGCTTGGACAGCCCCTCGCGGCGGCGTCCGAGGAGATTGCGTAACAGGCGTTTCTCGATGTCGCGAATGTCGTTGGCTTTGGAGGCGAACGTTTCGGCTTGCAGTTTCTCGAACAGCTCTGCGTAGCGGCGAAACGTCCGGCTCACGGCATACTCGGGCGAGTAGTGGCGATCGCGAATCATTTCTTCGAGTTCGCCGCGTAACTTGGCGCCTTCGAGCATGCGCAAGTGAGCTTCGAAGATCGCGGCATACTGCTCGCCCAGTTCGAAGGCGACGGCCTGTTGATTCCGGGCAATCTCGGCGCCCGCACTGTCGATGGCCCGATGGAGCCGCTCGAGTTCTTCTTCGACGGCATCGCGCGCAACGAACCGCCGGGGGATCCGAAACCCCTCCGTGTCCATCACGAGCGCTTCGCCGATGGCAACGCCAGGCGAAACCGCAATTCCCTGCAGTTTTTTCATGACACCCCTTCGACCTACGGCATTTCGCCGGCCCGTCGAGGGCAGAGAGCTCGCTCCAATCCCTGCGATCCGATCGTACCCGCGAGGCTTCTCGATTGGCGGCGTCAGGTTCGGCGCAGTGGGAGTCGTCAGCCCTTTTCTTTCGTTGTTTCTTCTGTTTCGGCAAAGTCGTTGTCGAACAACGCCGCCAACGCCGCAAGTGCCTCTTCGGCCTGGTCTCCGCTCGCCTCGGCCGTCAATTCTTCGTGCTGAACGGCAGCCAGGGAGAGAATCTGAAGGACGTCACAACCATCGACCCGTTGCCCTTCCTTCACCAGGACGACATGCGACTTGAAGCGCCCGAGCAACTTGGCCACCTCCATGGCGGCGCGCATGTGCAATCCCTCGGGGATTCCCACGCGTAACGCTCGGGTTGCCGGTCGCTGTTCCATGTCGGCGATACTCTCTCTTCTATCCGGGAAAGACCGCAAACACCCTTCCCCTTCTTACGCTCAACGAATGCTCTCGGCCCTCGGCATGTAAGCGGCAACGGGGCCACCAGTCGTCCCTTTCCCAGCCATTCCGTCGAAAACAAAATCCGATTGGTTTCCCTGTCCCGGCGATCCCCGGCGAAAACCGACTCGCACGCGCGACGATCTCCGCCTTCTTGGGCAACCCTGAGACCTACGAGCCGAACTGGTTGTTGTCGGCTTCCTCCAGAAGTTGACGAATATCGTCCGCCGTCTTGCTTTGTTTGAGAAAGCGGCAGAAGGTGTCGTCGCGCAACTGGCGTGAGATATTCTCCAAGGCCCGCAGGTGATCACCAGGGCGGTCCGGCGGCGAGATCAGCAGAAAGAAGAGATGCACCTTCTCGCCGTCCAAGCTCTGGAAGTCGACTCCGTCATGGCTAACACCAACGGTTCCGACGAGCCTGTCGACGCTTGGGTGCTTCGTGTGAGGCACAGCCACGCCCCGACCGATGCCGGTCGAGCCGAGCTCTTCGCGCTTCATGATCGCCTTGATGATACTCTCCAGCTCTTCTTCTTCAATTCCACCGGCGTCAAGCAGCGATTGAACCATCTCGCGAATGACGCCGTCCTTATCCTCGGCGGCCAAGCTAGCCTGGACGCTCTCCGCTAATACAAAGTCGGCAAACTTCATCCAACAAATCTCCTCACGCCCACTGAAGGGGGGGCAGTCGACAAAAAACAAGGACCACCCTCGATCACAGGTAGCCACCCGCACAAGCCCCGGACAGATTTCCGCGCTGAGAAGCAGCAAATGCCTCCCTCGCAGAAAACGAACCTGAACCGCAACCCTATCGCAGTCGGCTACGCCGGGCAGACCTCGGACGATTACTCGACCGGCTCCGCCTGGACTTCTTCTGGTCCGAGCTGTTTCACGGACCCATCACGATGGCGGCCCTGAATCTTTTCTTTGTATTTCCGCAACTGCTGTTCCAGCTTGTGTATGGCCAAGTCTAATGCGGCCATTAACTCTTCGGCCTGTGCCGCGGCAACGAAATCGTGCTTGTGCTCGGCCGACACACGAAGATCCACCGACGGAGCGTCGCGACGCTCCAGGTCGACGGTGACCGTAATCTCCGAAAGCCGGTCAAAGATCCGACCCAGCTTCTCAACCTTCGCGGTAATCTTCTCCTGGGTCGCATCACTAACATTCCCGTGCCGGGTCGAAATTCGGATTTGCACCGATCGTGCCTCCTTGGTGTTGACTGGAGGATCCCCTCGTCGCAGGGCCGCCAACCAGTGCGAAGCGGCACTCAATTGCAGTGCCTTGCTTCGGTCGGCCGCGGCCCATTGCGAAGAACTTAACCGTATTTAAAGCGGGTAGTACAAGGGACCTGCCAGCAGTCAAACCGCTCATTGTACCCGAACCCTTGGGGGTCGACAAATGGAGCGATCGAAGAAATTGGGTGACAAGATGACGAGTCGTCGTTTTCCAAATCTAGCTTGCTTTCGCCGCAACGCCAATAGATGACGACATCACCGGGACAACCGTAAAGCGTTTCCAACAAGCAGGTTACGGCACCAGCTCGACAACGGTTCTCGCAGATTAGACTCCGATGATCTTCATTGTAGGGACTGTGGCAGCGAGAGGAATCCTGCCGGAGAGGAGTCGGAATATACTTTAGAGGGGTATTGGTTGTGCCCAAACGGCAGCCTGAGCAGAACGGCGATGCGGAGAGCCAAAAAAACAGGAGCACGGCGCTTATCAATAGCTCCTCCAGCACGCATCCGACCTATGGTTGCCGTAGAATCCACATATTCTGCGGTATCAACCGCACGTTTGTTTTGTGGGCCTGGAATTCTGCAGGAGGGGCAGCATGCAGAGCGCATCGCTAATCGGCAGTCCGCTGATGATTCAGTGGCGCGACTATTACAGCGTCGGCGATCCGACCCTGGACTCGCAACACCAGACGATCATTTCACTGGTCAACTGGCTCTATGAAATGATTCTCGGTGGAGAGGAGGATCAGAGGGCAATTCCGACGATCATGCGTCGGTTGAGCGAGTATACGCAGACCCACTTCAAAGATGAAGAACGAATGATGTTGGAGGCCGGTTTTCCAGGCTATGCAGCCCACCAACGAAGCCACGAGAGACTCACCGGCGAGACCCGCGACCTGCTTTTCAAGAGCCTGCAAGATGGCGGACCTGGTGTTCGAGAAGTCCTCCGGTTCTTGAAGCAATGGTGGATCGGTCACATCACCGGTGAAGACAAGGAGTACATGTTCTACCTCAAGAAGAACGATCGCAAGTCGCCTGGTGGGACGGGCGTGGAGGGCGAACTGGCCGTGTTGATGACCGCCCTGATCGAGAACGAGCAACGGATTGGCCATTACTACGAACTTATGGAGGAGTGCCTTCCGGAACATAGGGAGACATGGGGCATCCTTCAACGCCAGGAGCAATCTCATGCCGGAGCGATACAGCGGATAGGCCAGATCGTCGAGGAGATGCCGGCCCTGTTCGCCGTGGGAAAGTTCTCGCCCAAGGCCGCCCGGATGATGAGCCACGAGATCGACGGCATGATCGAAAAGATCGAGAAGGGAACCGTGCATCCCGGGTATGCCGTCTCGTTCGCCAAGGACGTTGAACAATCCCTTCTCGAAGCTCACCTGGCCGAGGCAATCAAGACGGACGTCCTCGAGGTGAAGAACATCCTCGCCAGGCTCAGCCAGGAAACGACCTCCCACCGCCTGCTGCTCCACAGCATTGTCATCTGACGCCAAGGTCGGTCTCCGGACCCGTTGAGACGGCCGGCATCAAGAGAGCCCGCTCCGCAAAGCGTTCATCCCAATCTGACACAAACCCGCAAGGGCCTGGTTGGTTTACGTATACTCTGCGCTAATCGTCACACTCGCGCACCGATTTGCAGCGGGCAAACGTTGCGGCGGGGAACCTCCACGGCTATCATTCCAGTGGCGTGTGTCTCTCCTTCAACTATCTTCCATAATCACGATGCAGCGATCTGTCGTAGTCGTCGCAGTGCTCTTGAGCGGTCCCTGGCTGAGCCCGCACATCGGGGAAGTCCAATCGGCCGATCGCTCAACGGCATTCGTCGACGAGTACTTTATCCAGGACGCATCTCCCGTCGCGGTCGCCGGCTTTCGGACGCTGGGCGGCGATTGGAGAGTTGACGACGGTGTCGTTTCCGTAGGACCGGGGCGTGGGCCGAAATTGGTCCTGGACGATCTAGACCTATCTGCCGGTCGCGTTGGAGCGGAACTGTTCTTCACCGACAACCGCGGCGGGAACGTGGGATTGCTGGTCAAACTGAGCGACGCCGGCGTGGGCGCCGACAACTGGAACGGATACGAGGTTTCTCTCTACGCCGACAAACAGGTCCTCCATCTCGCCAGACATCGCCACAACTACGAGCCAATCGGCTTCTTCCCCTGCACCGTGCCGGTCGGGCAGTGGATCTCCCTTGTGGTAGAGATGACCGAGACCACGCTGGACATCTACGTGCAGGGCGAGCTGATTCATCGTTACGAAGACAAGGAGCATCCGCTGATCGGCGGCCGGATCGCCTTCCGCCCCTGGCAACGAGAAGCCCGATACCGCAATCTGTGGATCGAGAAGGATGGAACGAAGCGAGCCATTGAGCTTTCGGCTCCCGGGGCATCCGCTCCACAAGTCTGCCGTGGCTGGTCTCCCGGCAGTCTCGGACAGGTTCAGGCTTTGTATGAGATCGAACCGCCGGCCGGTCCCGGAGCGTCGCGTTCGCAACGAATGGATCTCACCAAAGGTCGCGGGGAAGTGTCGATCGAGTACGGAGGGCCCGATCACCAGGGGTTTCCGGTGGTCGAGGGCAGAAGCTGCAAGGGATATCTCTGGGCGAAAGGCCGTGACGCCACGGCCGACCTGTATGTCGCATTAAACGATGCCGGAAGTGGAACGATTGCAGAAACGAAGCTCGCGGTCGCGTGCGATTCGATGAAGCAGATCCCGTTCTCACTGGTTGCCGGGAAGTCCTGTAAGAACGCCCAGTTTGCGGTGAAGCTCAAGACACCCGGCTCCGTCAACCTCTTCCGAGTCTACGTCGAACCGGATGATTCGGCCTGGCCGGAGGAACTCCAGCGCGAGAAGTTGCCGCCGCTGGTCTGCATCACGCGTTTCCCGCTCACCGCTCCCAACGCCGTGGGACTGGACCTGTGGATGTCTCAACCCCGGTCACCCGGCTGCAGTATTCGCATCGTCGACCCAACCCGGCCCGGCCTGCCGGCCCAAACGATTTTCGAAGATCGCGACGGCTGCATCTACGACGTCAACATCTCTGATGATGCCCGGACGCTGTTCTTTTCCTATCGCCGCAAGGACGAGTCGCACTGGCATCTCTGGCGAATCAACGCCGACGGCAGCGGGTTGCGGCAACTGACGGACGGTCCGTTCTACGATGTGAGTCCCTGCCCCATGCCCAACGGCGACGTCGTGTTCGTCTCCACGCGCCGGTTCGGCCACACCGTTTGCCAGCCCGGCCCGGCATCGAATCTCTACCGCATGTCGGCAGACGGCCAGGATGTGCGCTGCGTGAGCATGAACACGCTTTCCGACTTCAGCCCCCAGATGCTCCCTGACGGCCGCGTCTTGTTCACTCGTTGGGAGTACATCGATCGCGACCTGACCTACCGTCAGAGCCTTTGGACGCAGTATCCCGACGGCACCGTCTTCCAGTTGTATTTCGGCAACATGGTCCGCGATGTCGGCACCTTCTGGCAGGCCCGGCCGCTACCGGACCGCAACGATCGTGTGGTGGCCACCTTTGCGCCCCATCACGGCTTTCCGCACGGGGCCATCGGCCTGATCGATCGCAGTGCCGGCCCGGAGGAGCCTCGCGGGAAGGGCTTCCGCTACATCACCCCTGGCTTCGACACGATCGGCGATCGCCGGCAGGAATGGGCCTATCGCGATCCGTTCCCGATCAGCGATCGTTCTTTCCTTTGCTCTCAAGGCGACGCCCAACTGCAGCGGTTTCGCATTCATCAGATCGACGCCGAAGGGCGCCGCCGATTGCTCTACGAAGACCCCGTACAGAGTTGTTTCTTTCCCATTCCCCTGAAACCCAAGGCCGCTCCGGTCAAGATCCCCGATCGTGTCGAGGCCCCGGCGTCGGCTCCCGATTCGACGGAGAGCAACCCGACCGGCACGCTGCTTCTGGGTGACGTTTACCAGGGATTGGAGCCGGCGATCGCCCGCGGACGAGTGAAGTCGATTCGCGTCATGGAGCAGGTTCGCAAGACCGAGGATCTCGTATCCCGGGCCTACGATCAATCGCCCGTGATGAGCTACGGCACGTACTACGCCAAGCGCGATTGGGGCACCGTGCCGGTTGAGGAGGACGGTTCGGCCCATTTCCGCGTGCCGGCCCTGCGCGAGATCTACTTCCAGGTTCTCGATGCCGAAGGGCGGGAACTGCAACGGATGACTTCCGCACTCCAGCTCATGCCGGGCGAGCGGGTCAGTTGCATCGGCTGCCACGAACCACGGCAGTCGTCGCCCCGATCGGTCGCCGGATATCCGCTGGCCGCGGGCAGGCCTCCACGCAACCTCACCGCGCCCGTGTGGGGTAAGGACGGCGTCCTTGACTATCCTTCCCTCGTTCAGCCGGTGCTGGACAGGTACTGTGTCGAGTGCCACAGCGGTCCCGCTCCTGACGGTGGCTGCGATCTGAGCGGCGACAAGACGCGCTATTTCAGCATGTCCTACGACAATCTCCTCGGTCGCAGCCGATCCTATCGGCAGCACGACATGGCCACCGGCGAGATGCTCCCCGAAGAGGCCGCCAAGGGCCGGCCGCTCGTCCATTTCTTCTGGCTCCTGCGTACGCCTACGGCCGTGAACCAGCCGCTCATGACGGGCACATTCGCCAGCCGTCTGCCGGAATACTTCGAGGAATCCCACGTCGGGCGTCCCGTTCCGCCGAAAGACAGGCAACGCATCTATGCCTGGATCGACGCCAACGTCCCCTACTACGGCACCTACGCCCACAGCCGCCCCGCCGCGCCCGGTCGCCGCGACCTCTGCTGCGACGCCGTCACGGGGCAGCCCTCGCACTGGTACGTCAAGGGCTTCCTCGGCGTCTACGACCGCCGCTGCGCCGAGTGCCACGGCAAGCTGGAGGGCACCATCGACTGGGAGGGCCGCTTCGCCTGGATCAACTTCACCCATCCGGGACTCAGTCCGGCGTTGACGGCTCACCTGCCCAAAGAAGCCGGCGGCCGCGGCGTCCCGGTGTCTTCCGATGGCGGTTTCCTGTTCCCATCGACGGGCGATCCAGACTATCGTACGATGCTGGAATCGATCGAGACCGGTAAGCGGCTGTCGCTGGAGACCCCACGGGCTGACATGCCGGGCTTCACCAACGCCCGGCCGGAACCGTAGTGAAGGCGGTTCGGGTGACACGTTCCGGAACGGACGTCAAAGGGTCGGCAAGACGATCATTCTCCTACCAAACGGGTGCTTCTGTGAAACACACTCCTCGAAATTCCGCCAGATTCGTCTTCCTTACGGTTGGCCCCGCGGTTCTTCTCTTGGCGACCGTTATTCCGTCAGCAACCGTCGGTGCAAACGAAGACACTTTGGAGTGGACGTTTGACGAACAGACAACGCATCTGGCAGCACGTCGTGCCGATACGGAGTTGCAATGGCAAAGCACCGGCCTTGCCGAAATAGCCTATTGGGATGACGCCGGAGCCGAGAGACGACAGGAAGTGGTGCCCAAGACAGGATGGACATTTGAATTTCATTCGGCCGGGAACTCGCGTCAGGTTGTTTGCCGGCAGGCCGAGTTGGGATTCGCCTTTCCGATGAACTTCAATGCCGACGGCGACGTGCTCAGCGTCGAGGTCCCGGCAGCCGGCATCTCGGAGACGAGCGGCGTTCGGCTGAAGACTCTGCGTCTCCTGCCTCGTTTCGGTGCGGCAACCGAGGGTGAGGAGGGCTACCTGGTAATCGCCCAGCAGTCGGGCGCGACCTGCCTGTTCCGCGACAAGAAGCCGGCCGAACACTGGGTGTCGGTCTATCAGAGCATCTGCCAGTGTCCCATGCCCGTGTTCGGCGCCGTGCGAGGAACGACCGGCATGGCCGGGATTGTGGCGAGCGGGCAGTACGACGCCCGCGTCTGCATCAGCACGGCCTGGGGACCGCGGAAGGAGTATGCGATCGACCCCGCCTTCACCTTGCGGTCGGCCCCCAAGGAGCCGCGTCTAGCCGACAATTTGGCCGTCCAATATCACTTTCTGCCCGCCGACGAGGCTTCGTGGTTAGGCGTGGCGAAACGTTATCGGCAGCACAACTTCGTCCATCGCGACATACGGCCGCTGCGCGACCGAGCAGCGTCTTCACCTCCCTTGGCCTACTCGGCGCAGGCCTTGCAGGTCCGGGTCCGGCTGGGAGTGAAGCCGGTGCCACACGAGGTCACTGAGCAGACGCCGGAGAATGAACCGCCCGTGCGGGTGTTCTGCGACTTCGCGCGGCTCAGGGACATCTTTGACGAATGTGACCGCCAGGGGATCGAGCGAGCCGAGTTTTGCCTGGTCGGGTGGAACCGCGGCGGCCACGACGGCCGCTACCCGCAGATTTTCCCCGTCGAGCCGGCGCTGGGCGGCGAAACGGAACTTCGCGAGACGATCCGCCATGGGCAGTCGCTCGGTTACCAGGTTGTGGCCCACGACTGCTACTACGGAGCCTATCGAATTTCGGAAGACTGGAGCGAGGCTTACCTTCGCAAGCGTTTCGACGGCACGCCGGTAAAAGGCGGCGTGTGGGGCGGCGGACAGAGCTACAATATCTGTCTCGTGCGTGCCGACGAACTCTTCGTCCGACGCGACCTGCCGCGGATTCGCCAACTCGGTTTCCAGGGGTGTCACTATTCCGACGTCCTTTCGATTCTCGGTCCGCGTCCGTGCTTCGATCCCCGGCATCCGCAGACGCGCAGCCAGGATGCCGAGGCAGCGGTGCGGATTCTCGCCCGGGCACGCGAGACATTCGGCGGGGCCCAATCGGAAGGTTCGCTCGATTTCGCCGCCCCGGCCCTCGATCGCTTGCTCTATATCGATTGCGACAAGTGGTCTCCGCTGGCAAAGAAGCCGTATGTCGACTCGCGTGTGCCCCTCTACCAGACGGTCTATCACGGCGTGCTGCTTTACAACCTGTCGACCGAAGTGGTCAACAGCCTTCCCGGAGAGGAAGGCTACCTGCGCAACATCGAGTATGGAGGCGCGCCGCTGGCCTATTTCTACGGCCACTTCCTCCTCGACGAGAGCAAGAACTGGCTGGGGCAGCGCGACTACCGCTACGACGACGCCGAAGGTCTCAAGCAGGCGGTGGCCGGGCTCCGGCGTGTCTTCGACGACCTTGAGCGACTCGGGCATCTGCAGATGGAGTTTCTCGACGGGCATCGGCAGTTGGCCGACGAGGTGTTCGAAACCACCTACAGCAACGGTCAGCGGGTGGTGGTGAATTATGGAGAGCGTCCCTATTCTCTCAGCGACGGACAAACGGTCTCATCGCGTGCCTATGTGCTGCTTGAGAATTGAGGCTGTCCCGAATCCCAACCCCCCCGTTCGGTCGATAGTGAATCCATACGCAGCGTTCCGATCGATGATCATGCCGGACTTCGCCAACGCCCGGCCGGAACCGTAGTCAGGGCTGCCCAGGCGGCACGTTTCAGAGCGGAAGCCAGACCGTCCATCACAGATGGAACTCCCCGACAGGCATCGGCAGCTTGGCTGAGGACCTGTTCGAGACCAGTCAAAGCACCGGTCAACAGGCGGTGACTGCCTTCGGGGGAGCAGGCCCACTCGCTCTGTATATGGGACAGCCGTTCCGCGGCGGGGCGGTCCTTTGCTTGCGGAGCGCAGGTTTGGGCGGAACCGTGTCAATCAGTTGGTCCGATTCTCCATCCCCGCTCCTGGAGGGGATTAGCGATACACTCGCCAGAGTCGGATCTACTCGGCCGAACAGGGCCAAAGAAGGCACGGCACCAAAGCGTTCGCAGAGTACATTCCCGAGAAGACGATTGACACTTGCCTAACCGTAGGACTATGATTCTGTTGGATTTTGGTAAGGCATTGTCCAAATCCTTAGGTGACTTCTTCTTCCTTTTCCTCTTTTTCTCACTCTGTGGGGGTGTTCCCATGTCTCACGTCTTACGCAAGAGACAAGCGTTCACGCTTGTCGAACTCCTTGTTGTGATTGCGATCATCGGCATCTTGATCGCACTGTTGTTACCGGCGGTGCAAGCAGCCCGCGAGGCCGCGCGCCGCGCCCAGTGCACGAACCAGTTGAAACAGTTGGCTCTGGCGTGTCACAATTACCATGACTCGTACAAGTCGCTCCCGTCCCGGCGAGGCGGGACCAACCACGCCTTCAACGGCAGTGAGCGCACTTCCAACAACGGCGGACGCCTCGCCGCCTTCGTCCCTTTGCTCCCGTTCTTTGAGCAAAGCGCCATGTACGACCGGATCATGGCTGGAGACTCCACTGCAAGTATCGCTCCTGGTGGTCCTGCGGCGTGGGCAGGTTGGAGCGTGTGGAACCGGGCGCCCGAAAATCTCCTGTGCCCCTCCGACTATGGCCCGCCCGATAGTGCCGAGCAGGACCACAGCTATGCGTTCTGCGTCGGCGATCAGACCGACAATCTGAACGACGGCAACAAGGCGAACTATCGCGGCTGCTTCGGGCGATGGAACACGTTTGCGGACATCCGCGACGGCACCAGCAACACGATCCTGATGAGCGAGCGCGTGCGATCGCGGGACTACGGCGTAACAACGGCCGGTCTTCGTACTCACGAGCTGTCCCAGGGAATCGCCAATTCGGTAACCGGGATGGACGTCCAACCGAACCTTTGCCTGGCAGTGAACGACAGTGGGTACTATCGCCAAGGCGAGTCGGTCAAGGGGAGATGGGGCACGCTTTGGACGGACGGGCAAATGGAACGAGTCGGTTTCAACACCGTGCTGGCGCCCAACGCGCCTTCGTGCTCGCACGGAGGCAATGTCAACGCCGATAATACTTCGGGCGTCTATCCGCCGAATAGTGCCCACCCCGGCGGTGTGAACTGCGCCATGGCAGACGGCTCGGTGACCTTCGTCAGCGAGACTATCGACACCGGCAACACGAGTGTGCGTACTGCCGGCAATTACTCAGGCCAGAGCTACTACGGCGTTTGGGGTGCATTGGGCTCCAGGTCCGGGAAGGAGCCAAATAAGCTTTAGTAGCCATTCTCGAGCAACGTTCTACTTTCCAGCACGGCGCTGGCAGTGCCAGCGCCGTGCTGCGTATCGTCTCTGAAACAAGTTCAAGCAGACCATAGGAGCAAATCGCAATGAGTGTATTGAACACGCGGGTGGCAGTCTGTCTGATGATTGGAGCTCTGGCTCTTTCGCTCGGCTGTGCTCCGGAACAATCCGACCGGCCCAAGACCTATCCGGTGACCGGTACGGTTACCTACAACGGCGAGCCGGTAGCGGACGCCAATCTCAATTTCCAGCTTGTGGGCGGTTCGTCTTTCGCGCTGGCCAAGACCGATGCTTCCGGCAAGTACGCGCTGATGACCTTTGAGGCGGGCGACGGCGCCATTCCCGGCGAGTACAAGGTCACCATCTCAAAATTCGAGGCGGCGGCAGCGACGGGGACGGAAAACGAGGAAGAATATGCTCCGCCCGAGGAAGGGGCTGAGCCACCACCTTCGAAGAGCCTTCTTCCGGACAAGTACCGAAATCCCGAGACCTCGGGTTTCACCGCCACGGTTACCGAAGCCGGCCCCAATACGTTCGATTTCGAATTGACCGACTGATCCCGGCGATCTGACGAAAAAGCGATACAGGCGGGCGACACGGGTCGCCCGCTTTCTGTATTCTTGACGCTTCTCTTCTTGCGAGCAACAGGAGGCCGGAAGTGGCCTGGCTTCGATTGGTCGCCCTCGCGCATGGGCTGTGCTGGCGTCAGTAGGAGGTATGCACGCCATGCCTGAGCTCGAATCTCTCGGTTCGGTTCCTCGCGCCCTGGCAGCAGTCATTCTCCTTCTCGCCAGCTCGGTCAGTGTCGGCAGCCTCTTCCGGCCGATCTCCGACGCGTCTTCTCAGAAACGCTGGAACTCTCGCCTGCTGCAAGTCATCGTCGGACTCAATCTGGTCGGGTTTCTTGGCATGGTTCTGGGCATCCTGGGTTTGCTCCCGGGCATGCGAAGCATCTGGCTGCTGCTGGGGCTAGCTCTCCTGCCGTTCCTACGATTCGGCAGGTCCCGCCGTCAACCTGGTGCAAGCCATCCGGGAAAGCGACTGTTTGTATCACGCCGCCCGTGGCAAATCGTACTCGTGACGGCTGTTTTCGCGGCCACCCTCGTTACTCTCTCGCCTGCGCTCTGCCCTCCTTCCGGCTGGGATGAACTGGTGTACCACGAGGTATTGCCACAGCGCTGGTTATCCTCCGGCTCACCGCAGTTCTATCCTGATCTCCCCTATTCCGGCTTTCCTGCCATGGGCGAAATCCTGTTCTGGCTGGTGGCGCCGCTCGAATCGAGCATTGCCCCGCGATTGCTGAACTGGGTCTGCTGGATGCTCGCCCTTCTCAGCCTCTACGGGGTGCTGCGTCGCTATCTGGAACGCTTCTCGGCAACCGTTCTGACGGTCGTTTTTCCACTCAGCGAGACAGGCTTGCTCGTCGCGGAGAATTGCTACGTTGAGACGATCGTGATGATGAACCTGGGCGCCATGCTCCTCGCCACCGCGTCGATGCGGCGGGAGCGTATCGAAGGTTCCTGGCGTCTCCCTGTTGTTTTGGGTGTACTGGTAGGTGGAGCCGCGGCCGTGAAGCTGACCGGTGCCGCGGTGGCGGTTGTGCCGTGTGTGTGGTATGCCTACATCTATCGGCGTGACCGTTCTCACCAAGTTGCGATCGCTCAGCGGTCGGTGATTTGTCTGGCGACGGCGATGATGGTTGCCTTCCCGTTCTACCTGCGACCGTGGTTGGCAACGGGAAATCCCTTCTATCCGTATTTTTCCCATTGGTTCGCTACCGATCCGGCCGTCCTCGAAATGAGTCGGCATCAGCATGCGATGGGCGAGGTAGGTTTCGGGGTGAAGGGGTTTGCACCTTTTGTCACGGGCCCGTTGCTGCTTGCCTTCAACTCGGCAACCTACGACGGGCGTTTCGGCTGGCAACTCATTGGGTTCGTCGCTCTGGCCGTCGTCGCCGTCATGGCGGCCCGTCGCCCAAGAGCGCGTCTGACGGTGTTCTGGCCGGCATCGGTCGCCCTCTGGTTCTACCTGTTCTGGTTCTTCACTGCCCAGCAGGCTCGTTTCGCCATACCGGCAGTGCTGGCCATCGCCGTCCTGGGCGGTGCGGGCCTCCATCAACTCCGAGGGGCCTGGCGACGAGGTGCACTTGCAGCCCTGACGGTCGCGGCGCTGGCGAGCATTCCCTGGGAGCGAACCGGGTACTACTGGTACTCCATCCTTGCCGCAACGGGACGAGTCAGCCGCGAGGACTACGTCCATAACATGACCGATCGAGTCTACCTGCCGCTGGTTCAGGCGATCGACGCCTTGACGCCGCCGGACGCAAAACTCTTGCTCCTCTACGAGCATCGCGGCTTCTACCTCCCTCGCCAGAACGTCATTGGCACACCTCTGTTTCAGGAAGGACCATTTACCCCGCCGGAACACTATGCCGACCCGGATCACGTTATGGACGTGCTACGGCGCGAGCAGATTACCCATGTCGTCATCCCAAGCGTGGCCATGGGGCCTGACTGCACGGAGGACTGGTTGGAGCGTCAAACGCCGTTCCTGGCTGCCATCGACGCCTGTGTCCTGCAGGGCAAGCTCCTTGTCGTGTGGAAATCCGAAGCCTATCTGCTTGTGGCAGTGCAAACCGGCCGTTCATCGGATCGCGTGCCGTTGAGTGATTCGGAGCGGTAGATCGTCTGGGCCTTGCGGGACACCCGATGGGCGTCATCCGCAACGACCTATACCAGTTGGGGTTTGTTAAACTCGAAGTCTCAGGAAAAACAAGGCGATACATACGCTCTTTCGGGGGGGCGCCCGAGGCGCTGTGTATTGGGTGGCACGCCCATCGCGTAGCGATGGGCGTGGATCGCCAGATCACCACGCCCATCGCTACACTCTGAGCGTGCCACCCATGAATTGTCCGGGCCGGAGCACCGGCACGTCACCTGGACAATTCGGTCCCTGCGTTGACGAGTTGAAGGAGCGAAGTGCTCCGGTGAACCTAGGTTGCCTGTCCGATTCACATATTCTGGACGAGGTTTGCGGCACGGGACATAATAGACGGTGTGGTCCGAACGGGCCGGCGGCAGCGAGTGTGCAGAGTACGCAGGGCGTAGGATGGCTGAATTCTTTGAGGACCCGACCGTACAATTGGTCATCTGGCTGGCGGTCCTTGCGGCAATCATTGCCGTTGCGGTTTACGTCATCATGCGAATCCGATCCGAGCCGGCACAAAGCGAACCGGTGGCCAGCGAAATGCTTTCAAAATTTCGAGAACTCCGCGGGCAAGGTGACCTCAGCGAGGAAGAATTCCGAACAATAAAGACTACATTGACGGAACAACTTCAACACGAGTTAAAGGATAACGAGGGAAAGGGTTAGGACGCTCGCTTGAGACCTGATCGGAAGCAGGGATCGCGGCGATCGTGCTGACCGGGGAGGCGTTCCCTAAGGAGAGGGACAAAACCCGCAGCCACCTACTCGCGTAGGAACCACTGGCGCCCAAGCTCGAAAAAGCGTGGACAAGGATGCCCAGAGGCCGAATCGGTCGCCTTATCCGGCGGCCGGCCGTCGAGCGACACCTGGAGTCTGACACCCGCGGTTTGCACCTGCAACGAGCCGTGCGAACACACAACCGAAAGGATTGACTGAGTATGCCCTCTGGACGGGAATTCGGTTCTGGACGCCGAGGAAGCGGATCGACCAAGAAGAACGCGTTCTGCTCTTTTTGTCGCAAGAGCTATCGAGACGTGGGCCCTTTGGTCGAAGGCCCCGGCGACGTCTATATCTGCGGCGAGTGCATCGACCTGTGCCAGTCGATTCTGGACCAGGAACGCCGCCGCCGCGGATCCTCGAAACAGCCCTTTTCCAAGATACCGACGCCGCGCGAGATCGTCGGCCGGCTCGACGAATATGTGATCGGGCAGGAACTCGCCAAGCGGGTTCTGGCCGTTGCCGTTCACAGCCACTACAAGCGTCTGGTTCACCGCAGCGAAAACTCGGACGTGGTCATCGACAAGTCGAATATACTGTTGATCGGTCCGACCGGTTCGGGCAAGACCCTTCTGGCTCAAACCTTGGCCCGCGTCCTTGACGTCCCCTTTGCCATCGGCGACGCCACGACGCTGACCGAGGCCGGCTACGTGGGCGAAGACGTAGAGAACCTGTTGCTCAAGCTGCTCCACGCCGCCGACTTCGATATCGAGGCCGCCCAGAAGGGCATCCTCTACATCGACGAAATCGACAAGATCGGCAAGACGAGCCAGAACGTCTCCATCACTCGCGACGTCTCCGGCGAAGGCGTCCAACAAGCCCTGCTCAAGATGCTCGAAGGCACGACCGCCAACGTGCCGCCCCAGGGCGGACGCAAGCATCCCGAACAGCAGTACATCCAGATGGATACCTCGAACATCCTCTTCATCTGCGGAGGAACCTTCGTCGGATTGGAGAAGATCATCGGAAAGCGACTGGGCAAGAAATCGATCGGTTTCAGCCAGATGGCCCAGAGCCATCACGACCTGGAACTGGCCGAGGCTCTGCCGCAAGTGACCAGCGACGATATCCTTCAGTTCGGCCTGATCCCGGAACTGGTCGGGCGTCTGCCTATCCTCTCGCCGCTTACACCGCTGGACAGCGAGGCGCTGATACGCGTCCTGCAGGAGCCGAAGAACGCCCTGGTGAAGCAGTACCGCGAGTTGTTCGCCATGGAGGAGGCGGAACTGACCTTTACGGATCAGGCCCTGGTCGCCATCGCCGAGCGGGCACAACTCCGAGAAACGGGGGCTCGGGGCCTCCGGGCCATCGTCGAGGAAGTCATGCTCGACATCATGTTTGAACTGCCCGACCAGGAGGCCGGGCAGAAATACTGCATCACCGACGACGTCGTCTACGGCCGCACCAAGTTGTTCCCCCTGCCCGAACGCAAGAACAAGAGCGCGTAATCCAAGCAGCTTTCGATATTCCACCCACCGTTCATCCCACCTACGCAGTCGGGGCGACCCCTAAACGGGTCGCCCCGTTCTTTTTTGGCGGCTCGCCGGAATCCGTGGTAAGTCTCGCACGATACGCAGGGCGTTTCGGGGCGAAAACTTGACACGGGTCCCCAGGGCGATTACGAAGAAGGGCAACGTGGTTTCCGGCCGTCTCTTGCACATCACTTCAACCCGCGAGATTCAACCATGCGATATGCCAAACTGCCTGTCATCGTTCTCGCACTTGCATTCGTTGCCTGCTCCTTCGCCCGGCCCGCCCAAGCCGAGGAACCGCCCGTCTTCGGCCTCATGGCCGACGTCCAATATGCCGACTTGGATACTGCCGGTGCGCGCCACTACCGGACAGCGCTCGTGAAGCTGGAGGATTGTGTTGCCGACTTCAGCAAACGCGAACTCGCCTTCGTCATCCAGCTTGGCGATATCGTGAACGGCCACGGCAAGGACGTCGAGAAATCGATCGCGGACCTGGATCGGATCCTGCCGGTTTTCAACAAGCTGCCGATGCCCAAGTACCATGTGGTAGGCAATCATTGCCTCACCGTCGGCAAGGAGGCCCTGGGCCACAAGCTGGGGCTGGAACGATTCTATTACGAATTCACAGTTCCTTCGGCCAAAGGATGGCGTTTCGTCGTGCTGGACGGCAACGACGCGGGCTACGGGGTGATCGGCGACGAGCAAGTCGCCTGGTTTCGCTCGACGATCGACAAGGCGGCCGAGGCAGGAGAGAAGGTGATCTGTTTCTGCCATTTCGCTCTGCTGCCTGAGGCCGCCAAGCACCACCGGATGGCCAAGCCGGAACCGATTCTGGAAATAATGGACAAAGCAGGATGTGTCGTCGCCTGGTTTGCCGGGCACGACCATGCCGGGGGATATGCAGTCCGCAAAGGCGTCCATCACGTGACCGTCCGTGGCATGGTCGAATCGCCCGTGAAGAACGCCTATGCAGTCATTACGCTGTACGAAGACAAAATCGTGGAGGTCGGATTCGGCGACGAGCCGAGTCGCGAGATGCCGTTCAGTCCTCCACACGAGAATGCCGAGTGGTGGATCGGACGTGCCATGTATCTTGCCAACAGCCCGGAGGGTGCTGATGCACATGATGACGTAATGATCACCTTGGCAGAGAGCCTGGCGCTATCAGGTGACCTCTCCCGGTTTTGGGCGTTGGCGCAGGATGTCAAGGACCAAGAGAAGATGCGACACTACCTCTCCGTTATTGCCCACCACCTGGTAGTGGCAGGACGGATCGATGAGGCAAACCAGATTGTGGCCCGGTTGGACTCGGAAGCGGAGCGCGAACGAGCCGCCCAGCAGTTGGCTTGGGCCTTCGCCAGACGGCATGATTTCGACATGGCAGCCCAGACGGCAGCGAAGATCCAGAATCGCGGCACGCGTAACCACGCACTTGAGAAGATCATAGAAGCACAGGCCGAATCAGGGCGGTGGGACGATGCATTGACGACACTCGATCAGATTGCCGTTTCCGATGACATGGATTCCGACGAGAAGGAGTCGGTGGCCAAGGACAAAACCGCGCTTCTTGCGTTGATCCTGAGATACCGAGCCGAGAATGTTTCACGACCTCCAGAGACACCGTCCACCGACGCTGCGAGCCGCTATCGAGCGCTTCTCGCCCTTTGGGGACTCGGTTCGACGATCGACGATGTTGACAGGGCGCGAGGTCTGGCCGACAAGCTTACCGATCCAGAGGAACTTGCCACTGCCTGGCGTGGAATTGCATGGTACTACGCGCAGAAGGACGCCCGCGATGAAGCGTTGGACGCTTTGTCGCGTGGAACTGCCGCGGCCAGGAAGATCGCCGAGCCCTTCGCGAAGTCACTCAATCTGGTCCTCCTGGCAGATATCTATTTGGAGTTGGGGGACAGGGAATCGGCGGTATCTCTGATACCGGAGGCGCTGTCGTCTGAAGAGAACATGATGAAGCTGATGCGGGGTCTCACGAGTTTCACGACGGGCCCGGCGATTATTGGTGTGCTGGTCCGGTCGGGACACACCGACCGCGCCCTTCAGATGCTTCACGCCGCGAAATCAGAACCGGCAACGAGCTGGATCGCTTTCGGGGAATTCTGCGCTGAAACAAGACAGCTCGATCTTGCAGCCAGTCTGTTGAAGGAGCAAGGCACTGCCACGTCAAAAGCCTGGCTGGCACTCGGGGTAGCCACCATCTTGATCACGGATCGTGGCAAGGCGGTGAAACCCACTGCACCCAACGACGCCAAATGACTTCCCGACTCCAGATATGATCCACAATTCGGGAGAACTCCCATGCAGACGCTCAATGCACTCTCAAGACGAGCCTTCCTCAACGCCGCAACCACGGTCGCTGCCGCCACTGCCCTGACGAGTGCAAAAGCTAAAGGCGACGCGTCAAATCGTGCGATTCGCATCGGCATGGTCGGCGTGGGCAGCCGGGGTACGCACCTGCTGCAGACCATGCTCTCGTTCCCGGGCGTACAGGTCCCGGCCGTGTGCGACATCGTTCCCGAGCGGGCCGCCCGGGCACAAGACCTTGTGGAGAAGGCCACGGGAACTCGCCCTGAAGCGTACACGAAGGACCAGCGGGATTGGCAGCGACTCGTCGAACGCGACGATCTCGACGCCGTCTTGACCGCCACGCCCTGGGAGTGGCATACGCCGATCATGGTCGCCGCCATGAAGGCCGGCAAGTATGCGGGCACGGAAGTGCCGGCCGCCGTGACCGTGGAAGAATGCTGGGACCTGGTTCGCACCTCCGAGCAGACGGGCATGCCCTGCATGATGCTCGAAAACGTGTGCTATTTCCAGGAAGTCCTGACGCTGTTGCGGATGGTCCGCGAAGGTGTCTTCGGCGATCTGCTTCACGCGGAGGTGGGCTACCAGCACGACTGCCGGTTCCTCATGTTCACGGACGACGGTAAGCTCACCTGGCGGGGCGAGCACGGGGCCGTCAAGGACGGCAACCTCTATCCCACCCACCCCATCGGCCCGGTCGCCCAATGGATGAACATCAATCGCGGCGACCGATTCACGCGGATCTCCAGCGTGAGCACGAAGTCAACGGGGTTAAAGAATTATGCCGCACAGAAGTTCGGTCCCGACCACCCGCTGGCCAAGCGAGATTACGCCCTGGGCGACGTGAATACGAGCGTTCTGCAGACGGAGAACGGCCTGACGGTGACTCTCTATTTCGACTTGTGCACGCCCCGGCCTTACGATCTCATCCTCCGGCTCCAGGGCACCAAGGGCATCCACATGGGCGGGGCCCAGGGGGACATTTACCTCGAAGGCACGTCGCCCAAGGCCCACACCTACGAACCCTTTGCACCCTACATGGAGAAATACTCCCATCCCCTCTGGACGGCCCTCCAGGAGCAGGCCAAGGAGCACGGCGGCCACGGCGGCAGCGATTACGTGACGATGTACGAGTTCCTCAAGGCAATTCGAAACCGCACGCCCTTCCCTCAGGACGTCTACGACGCCGCCACCTGGAGTGTGATCACGCCGCTGTCGTTCGAGTCCGTGGCGAACAGCGGCGCGGTCGTCGACTTCCCCGACTTCACGCAGGGGAAGTGGAAGGAGCGGAAACCGGTTCCGGTCTACGGGGCGTGAGCCTGCCGGACGTTCGAGTTGCCGTTGCAGACTGTCCTTGACTCGTCATTCCCGCGCAGGCGGGAATCCAGATCATGGACTGTCTGCGACGATGTTTCTGGATTCCCGCCTTCGCGGGAATGACGCGCGGATTGCTTCACGGAGATAACGCGCGGGTTGCACGTGAAGCTATCTCGGATTATTCATGGGTGGCACGCTCAGAGCGCAGCGATGGGCGTGGTGACCTGACGATCCACGCCCATCGCTACGCTCAGAGCGTGCCACCCAATACACAGTGCCTCTGGGGCCCTGTCTTCAACTTCTTTGCCTGCAACGGACTACGAGCAATCGACAAAGGTCTGTGAATAATCCGCGCTACTGTGCCACCGCCACGGCCTTGCCGGCGTGGTCGAGAACGCGATCGTAGAACGCTTCGTGGATGTCGGGCGGGGCGGCATGGCCCATGAGCGGCTTGTTGATGACCTGCTTCGGCCCCTGGAGGCAGTTGTAGGCCGCGTAGCAGGTCGAAGGCGGGCAGGTCATGTCGATGAACCCGACGCTCATGATGGCCTCGGCCTTGCAGCGGCTGGCGAAGTTGACCGCGTCGACATAACGGGCGACCTGGAGGCTGACGGGGTCGGGCTTGCCGTCTTCGCCGGTGGGCACGAGCTTGGGCCATCCGTTGACACGTCCGGCAGCTCGCCCGGAATGATCGCAGATGGCCGGCACGCCCGAGGCAATGAGCGTGACGCGCGGATCGAGCCCTCCGGCGGCCAGTGCCTGCCCGCCCCCCTGGCTGTGCCCGATCACGATCAGGTGCTTGCCGTCCCACTCGGGGCGCGACGTGAGGAAGTCCAGGGCCCGGACCAGACGCAGGAACATCCCCCGGAAGTAGACGGTTTTACGATCCTCTCGCCCCGCCTGCCGATAGTCCTTCAACCGTCCGGCGCTCAGGTCGCTATAGAACTTGGCGGGCTGGCCGTTGGGAATCCCGTGGGCGTTGATGTCCATGGAGAGCATGTCCGACTGGGCGCCCTTGACCGCGTTGCCCAGCGACGAGCTGCGCACGCCCGCACCGTGCACCCAGAGGATGGCCGGCAGACTCTTGGGCTCCGCGTTCTTCGGCAGCCCGAAGTAGCCCGACACCGGTGCGCCGCCCACACAGGGAATCTGGACGTCGTAACATTCGACGTCCGCGTCGGATTGCTCGACCGGTGTGAGGGCCGGCTCCAGCGGCATTTCACGCACCTTCTTCTTCTGTTCGGCCCAGAAGGCGTCGAAGTCGTCCGGCACCGGCAGGCTCGGCTCGATCTTCAGCGGTGAGAATCCGGCCCCGGCAGCAGCCTGTAGTGCCTTGCCTTGGGGTGGTGCGAAGGTCACTTGGCAACGCAGGAAGCCGGGACGATCCGACGTGACGGTCACGGACGGCGACCCATCGCTCAATTCCAGGCGGCCTTTCGGGAAATCGTTCTTCTGCGGGAATTCAGTGATGAAGTCGTCGACCGCATAGGAAACGGCACCTTCCTTGACCGGCTGGCCGTCCTTGGACACCGTGATGAGGAATTGTGCCTTCTCGCCCGTCTCATAGAGGGCGTCTTCGCGGTCGGTAACGACCGTCAGTTGATAGGCAGGTTCGGCCGCCTGCAGCGACGCGGCGGCCGCCGCCAAAACGGCGAGGAAGAGGCAAAGAGATCGGATCGGTGTGAGGTGGTTGGCCTTCGGCATGGTGCTGGATCCTCGTAGTACAGTCCTTGGAGACGGTGAAGTGCTTTTCAGGCAGCCGGTATCTTATCATGCGGAGTCGGTCTCGTGCAAATACCACGGGGGTACACGTTCTGGCCACAACGGTGTCGCAGGGCGTCGTACTCGTTGGGTGCTGCGAAGTCACAAAGCGCGATTCTGCCGTCTCCCGATTCAGATTGACTGGGTTGCTGGAAAGGTGGAGACTGTAGTCACGTCAAGTATTTACTCACGAAGGTAAGCACACGATGGATCTCGGTGCCGCAGCCGATGGGATCGCTCTGGTGTCGCTTGCGGGGAAGTTTCTGGCTTCGCTGGCCGTTACGATTCTCTGCGCGGGATTGGCTGCATTGGGCTGGTTCTCCCGTAAGAAATGGTATCTGCTTTCGTGTCTGGCACTTCTCCTGGCCAATCTCGTATACCTGGCGCTTGTGACCAGCCGTACTGGGATTGGGCAACTTCCCATGTTGACACTGCCGCTGGGCACGATTCTCGCCGTGGGGGTAACGGCTATCGTCGGGCTTGGTCGATGCCGTCCAAAACTCCAGTTTCGACTGAGGACCCTACTGATTGCCGTCCTGGTGCTCAGCCTGCCGCTGTCGTGGTTTGCTGTTAGGATGGAGAGGGCGAGGAGGCAGAGGGAGGCGGTGGAAGCGATTGAGAAGGCAGATGGAGTCACCTCACCTTAAACACATGATCTATTTGACAAATTCACCTATCTCAATCCCACAAGGCCCTCAACCCCCGATTGGGCACACTCCGTTTTTGGAGACGACTTCTTCGTAATGCTGATTTTCTACCTGTTCTGGCGAAAGTGCCTCTGAGGCAACCGAGGACTTGGCCCGATGGCCCCGCGTCAGATCGAGCCCAATTTCGCAAGAAGATGCTCCAGAGAGATTCCCCATCTCTCGGGTGTTCCTAACGGCGAGAAAATCAAATGACCGTTCCGGGCAGGCCGTTCAAGACTGGGCCAAAAGAGAAGCCGTTGTAAGTCTTTATCTTACAACGGCTTAATTCAGGGTGGAAGAAGTTACTCGAACCCTCGACACCTGGACCGATAAGATTGACCGGACCGACCCGCTGGCCTATGATCTGGTGATGGAGGGGGTGTGGGAGGGTGTGTAACCCCGCGGTTGGACAGTGCTCGGAGTTGCCATGAGTCCGATCATCCGACACGAGATCAGGTCGGCCGGCCTGATCTTGACCCTGGCGATCCTGATCGCAGGATGCGGCAAATCGCCAGAACCGGCGGTCGACACCGTCCCGTTCGAGCAGGCGGTTGAGCAGTACCTCGCGGCCCACAACATGGCCCTGGCGATCAAGGACATCAAGGAAGGCCCCACCGTCGAGGGCACCAAAGCGACCATGATCGTCTCGCTCACGCACTCCGAGCTGGGCGGGGCGAGTGTTACGTGGGATTTTCAGTTTGAGAAAGATCCCGATGGAACCTGGAAGGCGGTTAGTCATCGGGACTGATTCACCGGTTCGCGAAATTCGCCGATCAATCCGGATGGCCGGCTAGCTCGAGGACAGCTCGGCCAGTTCGACCTCGACTCCAGCACCAAAATCACCCCAACAGAGGCGTCCCTACTCTTGTGTCGTTAATCGGTCGGTTTACGGCACAGTAGTGAACAGCATAGCTCAGGCACCCCAGACCAATGGTTAGCCGACGCCATACTTCACCAAGAGTTCAATCTTCTCGTCTTCTTCACGCAACCGCGCTATGTCTATAGCGTTCCGTCCGGCACCGTCTGTGGCTTTGGCATCCGCTCCGAGCCTGAGCAGCGCCTCCATTACATCGTAGCCCTCTGCTTCCGCTGCCTGAACTAGCAAGGGAGTGCTGCCATCTTCAGAGCGGATGTTGATGTCTGCTCCACGGCGTACGAGGAGTTCGACCATTTCAGGATGAGCTGCCAAGTGAAGAGGCGTAATACCCTCGTCGTTCTTCGCGTTTGGGTCCGCACCGGCGTCCAACAAGAACTCTGCCATCTCAAACTGCTCCTCTCCGGCCACGCCATGCAGTGCAGTAAAACCCCACTCATCCGTGGATCGGATCAGCGTGGGGTCTTCCGCTAGCATTTCCCGCACTGTGCGCATCTCGCCGAAGGTGGCCGCATCGTAGAATTTCTCGCTCATAGTGGTACCTAACGTCGAATAACCCCTTGTTCTACCCTGGTTACCTTCTGCCTGGACAACCAGACCCCATGCCGTTCAGGATACCGACTCCGATAGCGTAGTCAATCCAGGGAGGGATGGACAGTGTCCCATCAAACGTTCCTGTCCGGCACCCGTTCCAGCGAGCCCCCCCGACTTGCGGCGGCCTGCAAACCTGGTGGTTTCTTGACGGTGACCTGGTAATCACCTCGCCGGCCCCAGTACTCCCATGGCCCGGCGCCGGAAGTCTTCGAGCTGCCTGCTGATCGTGTCGATCGCCGTCCGGTTCTCCCGGACCAGGTCATCAGCAATAGACTCGCTTCGCAGTGAGTCGTAGCGTTGCTTCGCAGCGAAGACCGGACCGGCGTTTGCCTATCTTTACATCCCGGTCGTTTCGATGCTTAGGCCCCTGAAAGGCCCCGTGCCGTATCGGTGCGGTTCCGTGTTCAAGGAATCGTGAGATGGGACGATCACACGCGTACGGCTGCCTCCGGGGCTCGCTGATTCGTCAACGGCCTAGTCGCTACCGCGGCGCCACCAGTGAAGGTCCCACGCCATGACGTCGCGTCCGCCTCGCGTCACTCGCCGGATTCTCCGACCGCGGTGCCATCCTCCAACTCGGCCAGCACAGGCTGCCCCCAGCTCGAATTGTTCAGCGCGTCGTAATACGCCCGTGCCGTCTGGTCATCAGCCGCGGCGAACAGCTCTTTCAGCAACGCGAGCCGCGGGCGGACGTGAGTGGTCCGGGAGCCCGCCTCAGAATTCACCCGTTCGATGGCCCCCTCACGTTCCATCGCCTCCGCGGCCCGGGAGAAGCGTTTCCGCTCGGCCGGATCGAGGGGCCGGTCGAGCCATTCCACTAGCCTGAACGGGACGCCGAAGTGGCAGAAGCCGCTGGGGTGCCGATACAGGCCGTGCGGGCAGAGCCCCCCGAAATAGGCAGTGAACCCCGCGATTTCGTCCCGGATCAGGGCCTGCTCGTCTGGCATGGCAGGCCCCTCGGATGTCACGAAATAAACACTACCGAATCCGCCAACTCTTCCCTGGGCCCTTGGCGCTTTTTTTGTGCCAGGAAGGACGGATGATCAACTGGCGGATCTTCTGGCTGATAGCATTATCGAGCAAGCTCAGGCTCGTCCTCGACGGAAAACGTGAGCCGCTTTCCGTACGCATGCGCCAACCGATTGATCGTGTTGATCGTAGTGTTGGCGCAGAGGCCGTTTTCCAAGCGGCTGATTGCGGCTCGGTCCATGCCTGTTATGGAGGCGGCCTCTGCGAGGCTCATCTTGACATGCTGCCGCATCTCTTTGAGCGCGTGCGCTATCGCCTTGATATCAAGAAACTCGCCCAAGGTTGTGGGGGCCATATATTCACCGCTCTCGACGAGCGTCTCAAGCGATGGCCGTTCCTTCTGAAAAGAATCCCGAAGAGCCTTGATCCTGGCCATTTCTCCCGGACTTCGCTCGATCTTGCAGTGTACGCGTTGTCTTGCCATGGCTACCTCCCTTTTGGTTCAGGGACGTCGTAGGCGGTAACGGGGTACATGGTCTTCGGATTGTCATCGATAAGCTCAATGACCACAGCAATAAACCTGCCTGTGCTTGTGTATCCAAACACGACGGAGTTGTCACTGCTCCGACTGGGCACCGTCTCGTTGTCTCTGTTGAGCAGCACGTCCTCGACCTCATCCATGTCCAGGCCGTGCTGTAGTATGTGCTGCACATTCCCGTCAGGGTCGTCTTCCAGGTCCCAGATCACATGTGCATCAATCACTATATCGTCTCGCCACAGGCGTCTGTTGATATATTTTACAGCGCCCCAGTGTCGCTGGCAACCACGAAAGTCAGATTCCCCGGGATCACCCGTTGTCTTGTTGCGGGATCAGCGGGATCTGGCCAGATCGAGCCCAATTTCGCAAGAAGATGCTCCAGAGAGATTCCCCATCTCTCGGGTGTTCCTAACGGCGAGAAAACCAAATGACTGTTCCGGGCAGGCCGTTCAAGATTCGGCCAAAAGAGAAGCCGTTGTAAGTCTTTATCTTACAACGGCTTAATTCAGGGTGGAAGAAGGGACTCGAACCCTCGACACCTGGATCCACAATCCAGTGCTCTAACCAACTGAGCTACATCCACCATCGGGACCGAGAAAGCCACTATAAGTTGGGTCGGGCGGGGCGTCAATAGGGGGTGTCTGTACGGTCCTGCTGTGGGGTGCTGTTGCGGTTTCGTCGAGGGGACTGCAATGGGAACTGGCGAGGTCGGGTCTTCAATACGGAAAGCGTTCGTCGACCGGGGAGTTGGAGAGTTCGACGAGGAAACCGGCCAGTCGCTCAACGAGGACTTCCACGAGGCGGCGTCCCTTGTCGGCCCTGGCGGCATGGGGGTAGCCGGCGCCGCTGTTCGTGGTCAGGAGGTGCCAGGGACGGGTGATGGAAACCCAGCCGCGGTTGACGGCGTCGAACCTGGTTTCGGACTTGATGCCGTCGTCGCCGACGAGGTTCCCCTGGTCGTCGCGGAGGACGAGTTCGGGGCAGTATCGGCGGACGTGGAAGGACAAGCTCGCGGGACGATTCCCGCTATTGGGTGGTTGAATTGGATTGCAGCCTTCGGATGCTTCTCTTACCATATAGGGCTGGTATATCTTGGCGATGCTGAGATCAGACCGCACGACTCATCTGGGGACGGTCGACTGCGGAGAGGATGACCATGACTCTCGTTCTGTATGACATGCTGCTCAATCTGCAATATCCGATCCCGGCGAAAGACATTGTCGTCTACGGGAAGGAGGGGGGGAAGGAGTGCGACGTCTGTGTGGGGACGAACAAGTATGACCCGACCCGGACCATCGACGACGAAGAGAAGATCGTGATGAATTTTGTGCTGAGTGCGGTTTCTCACCAGCATTTCATCATCGACCGCCGCGGCGTGAACGAAGCGGGGGAAGGGATGGTGGTGAAGGATCTCAGCCGCAATGGCACCTTCGTGAGTCTTGAGGGCGGAGAGTTCGTCAAGGTGGAGCGGGTGGTTGACGGCAACTTCGATTCGGTGGCCGGTTTGCCCATCACGCTCGGTTCGCGGATCCGGCTCGGGAGCGAGTCGGACCATCGTCTCGAAGTGATGACCGACGTGGCTGCCAGCGGCGTCATTGAAGCGTTCGTGTCTGTGCGGGAGCTGATGCAGGAGCCGGCGGAAGAGCCCAAGGCGAAGAAGAAGGAAAAGAAGAAGGGGTTCTTTGGGCTATTCGGCCGATAGTTCTGTCACTTCCCCGCACGGATTTGGTAGAGTTGGGTGCCGACATTGCGGCAGGCCTGGATGGTTTCGGGGTAGGGGGTATCGCAGACGTCGAGGAAGCCGATCTGGTAATTCTCTCCGTCGCCGCGCCCGGTGGTCGCCTGTTCGCCGAACTGGAACCAGTGGGTGCCGACGATGGCCGGATGTTCCAGGGCGCCGCGGACGTAGCTCTCGTAGGCTTTGGCTCGCTCGTCCTGATTGGCGACGGGCTTCAGGCCGGTATGGAACATGCCGCGGTCGAGGGCTCCGAAATGGAACTCGCCGATGACGACGGGCTTGTCGACGCCCTCGGGCAGTTCGAGATCGGCGACCGAATACTGGTACTTATTGAAGCTGACGACGTCGCAGTATTTGGCGGCCGCGACCACGGCACGGTCGTGGACCCAGGCGAATCGGCAGCCCAGGTACATCGTGTTGGGGGCGACGGCCTTGACCGCGTCGCGGCAGACGCGGAAGTACTCTTCGGCAATCCGGGTGGAGAAGGCTTCCAGGTCCGGGCGAGCTTTCGCCTTGTCCGGCGGGGTCTGCGAGTCGAGCAGTGCGTCCCAGGAGGCGTGGTTGGTCTGCCAGACGCGGTTGAGGGCGGCGATGCCGGCGTACTTGGCCTTGAGGTCGGCGACGAAGGCCTGCTTGGCCGCTTGCTCCTTCGGCGAAGCGAGGGCGGCGGTGGCCAGGGACAGTTCCTCGCCCCAGGCCAACTCGTTGTCGACGAAGTAGCCCAGGCACCAGGGATCGTCGGCCGACTTGTCTTCTTCGGCGGCCAGGCGATTGTCGAGACTGGTGCGGAAGGTCGGTTCGAAGGGATCCGGGAACTTGCCCCAGTAGCCTTCGCTGCCTTCAAGCGGTTTGCGGCTGACGCTGATCGAGACGACATACGGGGTCCGGCGGAGCAGGTAGATTGCTTCATCAGACCAGTTGGCGATGGTGTTCATTCCCCAACTGCGAAGTCTCGCGTGACACAACTCGCGATGGGTCGACTGCCAGCCCTCGCCGTACTTCCGCAACAGGTTGGCGCCGGTGAAGTTGAAGGTCTCGTAGCGTTTGCCCTGGTAGTATCCGTGCGGAGCCCAGGAACCCCGGCCGTAGAACACGCCGTAGGGCGAGTTGCGGTCGGGAAGTCCCGCAAAATAATGCAGGCGATCGCTGATGGGGGTGGTGGCGTTGGAAGCGTGAACGCAATCGATGCCGTGGGACCAGAAGAAGCAACCGGTCGGATCGACGAGCCACCACTTGCCGTCGTGTTTCGCGGGATAGAAATGTCCGGTGGCCTTGAGCTTGGGGCCGGCCGCCCAGCCGCCGTATTCATTCCAATCGCGAGGCGAGGGGTGGGCTTCGAGGTCGGTTTTCTCTTCGGCTGCCGCACGCCGGAGATCGGCTTCGGAGTGGGTCTTGCCGGGCCAATCCTTGTGGGCGTATTGGCCGAACTTGTCGATGAGCGGGAAGAGGGCTTCTTCCGTTTCGGGGATGGGGTCGAGGCCGGCGGTGCCGACGGTGCGGAGGTTGTCGATGAGGAAGTGATGTTCCTTCTTGGGATCGGCGACAAAGATCAGGAGCGCGTCGACGCGGCTGGGGTCGATGCCCTGGTCGAGCAGGGCGCCGCCGGGGTATCCGCGCATGCCGTAGAGTTTTTCTCTGAGCTTGGTAGGCATACGACGGCGGAGCGTCACGTTGAGTGTCGCGAGGGCCCCGGGGGCAATCTCGGTGCCTTCCTGGTAGTAGACGCGCTGGCCGTCGAAATCGGGCGTGTCGAGCCGGCAGTTGACTCGGACGGTTTCGGTGCCGAGGTTCTTGACGTCGACGGCGACCTGTCGGCAGCCGCTCATGTTCCAGAGCCCCTTGGCCGGCTTGAGGGTAATGCCGGGCCAACGCTGGGTGGTGCCGGTTTTCAGTTCCAGCCAGGTGTTGCCGTCGAGCCTGGTGAGGGAGGCGTCGACGTCGCGTTTTTCGACGGCGGCGAGGTCGAAATCGCCTTCGAAGTCGAAGAGGAGTTCCTCGGAGTGAAGGGGAACGGAGAGGAGCAAGATCGCCAGGAACGGGAGGATAGCGAAGGGGCGGGCGGGCATGGAGGGGCACTCCTGGTGTGCGGCAGAGCGGGGGTGGGGAGACCTCTTATTGTAGCAGAAGGCAGGGGAGGGAACACGGAGGGAGGGTTCGGCAGCAGGGGAACTGCAAAGTAGCAGGCACGCTCCGCCGTGCCGTCCGCCAAAGAAGGTAGCAGGCACGCTCCGCCGTGCCGTCCGCCAAAGAAGGTAGCAGGCACGCTCCGCCGTGCCGTCCGCCAAAGAAAGTAGCAGGCACGCTCCGCCGTGCCGTCCGCAGAACTGCCGGAAATCCCGATTTCCCGCCAGCGGCGCTCGGAGAGCGCCTGCTGCTTTTCCTGCCACGAGAGGACTTTGCAGTTCTCCTGGGTTCGGCAGATGGATATGGGCGATGGTGGGGGGAGTTACCTTCTTCGCTGGCGGTTCTCTCGTCGGTGAGGTGGCGGGGCTTCTGTCCTCGCTTACGCTTCGGGTTGGTGTGGGTTGTTGTGGGGTGTTGGAGGAGTTACAAATGAGACGCTGTGGTGTTTCCGTTCATCCGGAGAGGCGAAACTATGAACTCTTCTGATTGCAGAGTCACGCGGAGAGCTGTGCTGGTACGGGCGGCGCAGGCGGCGGTGGCGGCCGGGGTGGCGTCGCGGTGTCAACTCGCGGCCGCGGAGAAATCGCCGGCCCGTTTTCCGGACTATGAGATCTGGGATATGCACGGGCATCTGACGTCGCCGGGGGCTACGCCCAAGGAGAAGATCACCAATCTCCTGAGGGCGGCCGATCGGATGGGAATTGAGCGGGTGATCGTGTTCATGGGCTATCCGTGGACTTACGAGCCGACGCCCGACGACATGCGGCGGGAGAACGACCAGGTGCTCGAGGCCGTGGCGGGTTCGGGAGGTCGCGCTTACGGCTTTGTTTACGTCAACCCGCGGCATACGGAGGCGAGCCTGGCCGAGATGGATCGGTGCATTGAGGGCGGGCCGATGGTTGGGGTGAAGTTGTGGGTGGCCGTGCGTTGCTTCGAGGAGTGCCTGGATCCGATCGTGGAGCGTGCCACGGAGTTGAAGGCGCCGGTGCTTCAGCACACGTGGTACAAGATCACGGGGAACCTGCCCGGCGAATCGACGGCGGGGGACCTGGCGATTCTGGCGGCACGGCATCCGAAGGCGACCTTCATTGCCGCGCACACGGGGGGCGACTGGGAACTTGGCATTCGGGCGATCCGCGGTCTGCCCAACGTGACCGCCGAGATTTGCGGCGGCAATCCGACGGCGGGTTTCGTCGAGATGGCGGTTCGTGAACTGGGGGCCGAGCGGGTCATGTACGGGAGCGACTATTCCGGGCGGAGCTTCGCCTCGCAATTGGCGAAGGTCTACGGAGCCGACATCTCGGAGGAGGCCAAGCGATTGATTCTGGCGGGGAATATCAAGCGGATGCTTGCACCGATCTTCAAGGCGAAGGGGATGACACTATGATCGTCGACGTGAACGTTCACCTGTCGCGCTGGCCGTTTCGAAGACTGGCTTGCGACGAGTTGCCGAGGTTGATTGAGAAGCTTCAGGCCGGGGGCGTGGACCAGGCCTGGGCGGCGAGTTTCGACGCGGTCTTTCACAAGGACGTTGCGGCGGTCAATTCGCGATTGGCGGCCGATTGCCGCAAGACGCGGCCGGGGATGCTGCTGCCGTTCGGCACGGTCAACCCGACGCTGCCGGATTGGCGAGAGGACGTGAGGCGATGCCACGAGGAGCACAAGATGCCGGGGGTACGGCTCTATCCGGGCTATCATGGGTACGCACTCGACGCTCCTGAGCTGGCCGAACTGCTCACGATGGCGGAGGAGCGGGGGCTTGTCGTGCAGGTTGTGGTCCGCCTGGAAGACACGCGGATGCAGCACCCCTTGATGCGGGTGGAGGACGTGGATCCGAAGCCGTTGGCGGAACTGGTTGCGGCGCGCCCCAAGCTCCGCGTGGTAGTCCTGAATGCACTGAAGGGGGTGCGGGCCGGCGTGCTTGCTGCGCTGGTTGCGGCCGGGCAGGTCTATTTCGAGATTTCGATGCTGGAAGGCGTGGAGGGGATCGCCAATCTGCTGGGTCAGGTTCCGGCCGAGCGGCTACTGTTCGGTTCCCACCTGCCGATGTTTGTGCTGGAATCGGCGCTGCTCAAGCTGCAGGAATCGGAGCTTACGGCGGCTCAGATTGAGGCGATCACGCATGGGAATGCGGAGCGGCTGCTGAATGGGTAAGGAATGACAGGCGAAGCGTGAGGGGGTTTCACGCCAAGGCGTCAGGACGCAAAGGAGCAAGCAAAGGAGAAGATTGGGGGGCTGGGGACGTGGAAGGCCGGCTGTCCTCGCTGGCGCTTCGGGTTGGTATGGGGGGGGGATTGGAGAATGGGTCTGCTGTCCTCGCTTGCGTTTCGGGTTGGTATTTGAGAAGGAGATCTAGCGTGGTGTGGAATGCGATTAGAAGTGGTATGGCGTCTTGGTTTCTTGGCCTCGCCCTGACCGGTCAGGTTGCGGTTGCTGGGACAGAGGATTTGGGAGGTGGGTTTCTGCATCATGGCGTGGCGACGCCGGTGAGCAACCACCGGGGTACGGTTGCGACGGTCGACGGGCAGGGACGGAACGTGGTGCTGGTGTGGCTGTTCGATCTTCGCGGCGGCTACGCGATTCTGATGATCGATGCTGAAACCGGCGAGAGCCGGCAGGTGAAGACGCCGTTTCCGCCGGGCGGCGATTGTCCCTATGCATCGATCCTCTCGTCGAAGAACCGGTACTACACGCATTTCAACGGGTATTTCTCCGAGTTTGACCCGGCCAAGGGGGAGTTCAGTTTCTTCCAGAAGACGACGCCGCAGATGGCGATGAGCATGACCGAAGACGACGGGGGCGTGATCTGGTCGGTCAGCTATCCGAACAGCGGGTTGGCGTCGTACGATCCGGAGACGGGGGAGTTCAAGGACTACGGATCGTTGCACCGGGAGAACTGGCGGCAGTATCCGCGGTCGATCGCGGCCGACGACCAGGGTTGGGTCTACTTTGGGATCGGCAATACGCACAGCCACCTGATGGCGTTCGATCGCGAGACGAAGCAGGTGAAGGAACTCGTCGCACAGGCGGGATCGGCCAAGGGTTGCGCGTCGGTGTATCGCGACATGGATGGGAAGGTCTACGGCCAGCATCCGGGAGAGAGTGGCTGTTATCGGCTGTATGAGGGGACGGCCGAGAAGATGGGCAAGCACGACGGGCGCAGGGCCAAGTCGATCGTTGCGGGGAGCCAGGGGTTGTTTCATCAAGGCTTCCCCGACGGGAGCCGGCTGTTGACGTGCGACCTGGTGGATCGGGTGCTGAGGGTGAAGCCGGCGAAGAGTGAGTCGGTGAGGGAGGTTCGTTTCGATTACACGAGTGAAGGGGCGCATATCATGGGGCTGGCCGCGCCGCCGGACGGCACGATCTGCGGCGGCACCGCGTTTCCGATGCGGTTCTTTCGCTATGACCCCAAGAGCGACGGGTGGGTCAATCGGGAGAGTTATGGTCAGTGGAACACGGTGGCAAGACAGGGGAGCCGGTTCTTTGTAGGAGGATATGGAGGGGGATTCCTGCTCGAGTGGGACCCGGCCGCGGAATGGGTGGCCACTGTGCAGGGGAAGGAGGGCTGCAACCCGCAGTTCCTGACTGAATGCACGCCGACGATCCATCGTCCGCACGAGCTGCTGGCCCATCCCGACGGGAAGACGCTGGTTCTGGGAGGCACGCCCGGTTATGGATACACGGGGGGCGGGTTGTTGTTCTGGGATCGAGAAACCAAGAGCCGGACACTGCTGGAACATTCGGACATCCTGCCCGAACACTCGACCATGTCGCTGGGGGCCATTGACGGGGGGAAGCTTCTCGGCGGGACGACGACTGCGGCCGGCACCGGGGGCGAGAAGAAGGCGAAGGAGGCCGAGTTGTACCTGCTCGACATGGCCAGCAAGAAGGTCGAGTGGCATGGGGCCGTTCTGCCGGGCGTTCAGTCGTACACCGACCTGTGCGGCGGCCCTCGAGGCCTGGTCTACGGCGTCGCCGACGGAACGAGGTTTTTTGTTTTTGATCCGGCAGAGCGGAGGATGGTTCACGAGTCGGTCCCGCCGTACGGCCGGTCGGCGTCTCAGCAGGGTCCTCGGGTGTTTGTCGTCGGGCCGGACGGTGTGACCTATATGCTGTTTGTGCAGGGGATCGCCCGGATCGATCCGGAAACGTACGGGATCGAGTTGATCGGCAAATCGCCGGTTCCGATCGGTCCCGGCGGGGATATCCTGGGGAGGCGGATCTATTTCGGGAGCGGGTCGCACATGTACAGTTACACGCTGCCGGAGTAGAGCGGGACTTTTGTCAGGAATACCCGACTCTATTCAGTTTGGCCGGCCTGACCGGGCGTGGAGGACTACTGACAAACGGCTCGCGGTCCTTTAGAATTGGCATTTTGCCTTCCTGCCTGGCGGCCCCTTGGACCATCCTGCCGCCCGTAACATTGCGGAGACTCGTTCATGTCTCGATATTCCCTGATCACGATCCTTTTGCTTGCGGCGACGAGTGTGAATCTGGCCCAGGGGGCCGACGAATCGCGGTTCACGAAGACCAACAGCCGCAGCCAGTACGTGCACTGGATCGATCTTTACGACGCGGGCGACAAGCGGATCGATCCGACGGCCGAGACGGCCCCTCCCTACTCGCCTCAGTTCACCTGCGGGCGTTGTCACGACTACAAGGCGATCGTCACGGGGCACCACTTCAACGGGATCGACAAGACATCGTCGGCCGGTCGGCCCGGCGAGCCGTGGATCTGGACCGACGAACGGACGGGGACGCAGATTCCCATGTCGTATCGCGGCTGGATGGGCACCTATGATCCGGGCGCCCTGGGGATCTCGACGCGAGAGTTTGTGCTCAAGTTCGGCAGCCACCTGCCGGGCGGCGGGCCGGGCGAGGCCGTGCCGCCAGTGCCGGAGAAGGCCGGCGAAGCAGAGGCGAAGGCGGCTGAAGAAAGCAAGGAAGCGATCGAGGCTAAGCGCTGGAAGCTTTCGGGATTGCTGAACGTCGACTGCATGATCTGCCACAGCAACGATCACGCCTACAGCCAGGAAGTCTGGTGGAATCAGATCCAGAATGAGAACTTCGCCTGGGCGGCCACGGCGGCACTTGGGATCGGGGACGTGGAAGGGAAAGTATCGGACCTGAAGGACGACTTCGACCCGGCGACGGCCGCGGCGGATTCGAAGGAGAAGTTGCCCGTCACGAAATACAACCTGGCACGGATCAACGGCGAGAAGAAGGTCTTCTTCGACGTCATCCTCAAGCCGGACAACAACGCCTGTTACTACTGCCATTCGACGCACGCGGCTGGTGAACACGCTCCTGCAGACTGGACTCAAGATGAAGACGTCCACCTGCGAGCCGGGTTCTCGTGTGCGGATTGCCACAGCAACGGAATCGCGCATCACACGGTGCGGGGTTTCGAGGGCGAAGTGCATCCGACGGGCGAGGATGTGGCGACGTTGTCGTGCCGGGGGTGCCACATGAACGACGAGCACGGCGGGGGGCGGATGGGTGCGCCGAAGCCGCTGCACAAGGGCCTGGTGCCGCTGCACTTCGAGAGGCTTTCGTGTACGGCCTGCCACAGCGGGCGGAAGCTCGAGGGGGAGGCCGAGTTGATCCAGACGTCGCTGGCCAACGGGTTGGGGCTGCCCGCGCACCATGTGGGCGACGTGCCGCCGGGCATCAAGGCGCCGGTGCTGGTGCGGGACCAGGGAATGCTCTATCCCCATCGTGCCGTCTGGCCGGCTTTCTGGGGGCAGATGAGCGGCGAGACGATCACGCCGCTCAACCCGGAGGCCGTCTATGAGGCGACGCGCAGGACGTTTCGGGTCAAGCGGGGATCGAACCTTTCCGAGACAATCATGGATGTGAAGCTCAACGCCAGCGACAAGCAGGAGGCGTTGGGCGAAGAGCGGGCCAAGGTGAAGGAAGAAGAACTTACGGAGGAGGAGAAGGCCAAGCTGGAGGAGTTGACCGCCACGCGAGCAAGAGAGAACTGGCAGCAGACGCTCGTGGGCGGACTGACGGCCGTGAAGGAACTGATCACGGCGGAGGGTGCGGAGCCGGTGTTCGTTTCTGCCGGCAAGGTCTACAAGCTGAGCGGCGAGAAGAGCGTGGAGAGCTTCGAGCACGTGGCGGCGGAGCCGTACTTGTGGAAGTTCGCCCACGACGTGCGGCCGGCGCGGGAGTCGCTCGGGGTGGGTGCGAAGGGTTGCTACGATTGCCATTCGCTGGGCGCGCCGCTGTTTGCGAGCACGGTGACGGCCGTGGGGCAGACCCCGGACGATGAGCCGGTCAGCCACGCGATGCACGAATTGGCGGGCTACGACAAGTTGAAGCTGGACGTGTGGGCCCTGTCGTTCCTGGGCCGGCCGGCGTTCAAATACTATGGGTATGCGGCCATGGGCCTGGTGAGCCTGGTGTTGCTGGCCTATGTGTTGCGGGGGATTGCGAGCGTGCTTGGGTTGATCCATCGGAAGTAGCGAGGGTCGCTGAGGTGGGAGGTTTTCTCTCCTCGCTGACGCTTCGGGTTCCTGTGGGTGCGAGCGTGTCACTTTGAGAATTGGAGCGAGTCGATGTTGGGCGAGTTGAACCGAGTTCTGGCTGCCGGAGATACGGGTGAGCTTTTCCGGCTGGTGCTGCCGTATGCCTTCGCCGTTATTCCGGTGATCATCGTGGTTCATCTATTGATCTCGCTGGTTTTTCGGGGCGCGCCTGCCGAACGCAAGCGATGGAACCTCTGGGACATTTTGATCTACCTGGGCACGCTGGGATGCGTGGGCGGCCTGGCGGCTACGTCCTTTGTAGAAGTGCTGCGGCACGGCGAGTTGGGGGGCTGGCCGCTGTTCTTGCACATGTGCGGGGCCGGCGCGTTCACGGCGGTGCTGCCGCTGCTGGTTCTGAGTTGGGCCCATTTGAACCAATTCGAGGTCGGCCCGGCGACGGGCAAGACGGCTCCGGCCAAGTTCTACTGGCTGCCCAAGCTGATGTTCTGGGTGATCGTTGCCGGCGGTATCGTGGTAACGATGACGATGTTGGTCAGCATGCTGCCGATTTTTGGGACCGACGGCATGCTGGTCCTGCTCGACCTGCATCGCTATAGCGGGCTGATCGTGGTTTTGGCGCTTGTCCTGCATCTGTACGGGGTTGCCGTGCAACGGATGGGATTGCGGTAGGTCCACTTGAAGACCAGCAGGCCAAAGATGACCTCCGCTGCTTGGGCGGGCTACCAGGGAGAAACTGGTCTCAGATGAAGAACAGGTCGAGCACGCCTGACGCCATCTTCAACACCGACCCCAAAAGGATGCGGACGACGACGAAGGCCCCGAGAACATAGAGCGTCTTGCGAGTCGACAGCCCGAAGCCCAGGCGAACGATCAGGCCGACGGACAGGAGCAGGGGCAAGATGGCGGGGACGCCCATCCAAGTGTAGAGCAGCCATTTCCAACCGGCCATTGCCAGGCAGATGGCGACCAGTGGAGTCCACTTGGGAGCCTTCTCGCGCAGGACGACCCAGAGGATGGCATAGAGGATAAACGCGTCGAGAGCGAGTCGCAGGAGGAGCATCGGCGTTGGTCGTTCCGTCTCTTCTCGGGGGTTCCATCACGAGTGAGCCGTGCCACGCCCGGTGGGCGCGAACCGGCGCGAAGCCGCATCCCTACTTTATCGGGGTTCCGTTCGATTCACAAGCGAGGGGACGAAGGTCGGTTCTCTGCCTTGCTCTTCGCCGGAGGTCGCGGTTTCTTGTGCCGCGGAGCGGGTGGCTGGGTGGCGCCTCGCCTTTCCGGCCCCATTAGGCGGCGCGAGAATTGCAGCGGCGTGCGGCGGCTTCGAGGTAGACGGCCTCGACCGCGTCGCAGTTTCGTGCGAAGGTGTGCTGGAGGGCCAATTGCCGGGCGGCCAAGCCCATGCTCTGGCGGAGCGACGGTTCCAGCAGGCGGGTAAGGCATGCAGTCATGGCGTCGGTCTCCTCGGGGCGGGCAACGAGGAACCCTTCGCGGCCGTCGGTCATGAGTTCGTCGACGCCGGTGGCCCGGGTCGATACGACGGGCAGTCCCGACGCCAGGGCCTCGAGGACGACGAGGCTGCAGGTGTCGAAGTAGGTGGGATGGATGAGGACGTCGGCGGCCGCGAGGAAGGGAACCGATTCGGAGCGGGGCCCAAGGAAGGTGAGGGAACGGTCGACTTGGAGTGAACGGGCGAGCCGGCGATAGCGGCGCGGCGAGCCACCGCCGACGACGGCCAGGTGAACGGGCCGGTTTGCCTGACGCAGCCTGGCCAGGACACGGATAGCTGCGCCGAGGCCCTTGAGGCGGAAGTTGTGGGCGATCAGCAGGAGCAATAGTGTATCGGGGGCGAGCCCCAGTTCGTCCCGCGTGGGATCGCGATACCGGGACCGATTCTCCGGCGTGTATCGGTCGCAGTCGACGCCGTTGGGCACGACTCGAATGGCCTGGCGATCGACGCCGTGGTATACAACGAAGTCATCGGCGGCTTTTTGAGAGAGGGCGACGAAGAGCCGGCCGTCGTTGACGAATTGCCGGGCCTCGATGGCGGCGAATTCGCGGTATCGAGGCAGCACGCCGACGGCCAGACGCTTCAATGCTCGCAGAGGTGGGGGTAGCATCTGCAGCTTGCGATCGGTCATTGCCGCGCGGGAGCCGAAGTGAGGCTGGTAGACGTCGCAGTACCATCCCGCCCCGGTGTCGTGGATGACGTCGAGGCCGAGCATGGCCAATTGGGTTTGGAGAGCGGCGGCGTACTCCGTGCGGGACGGGCCGGTTCGCAGGAGATGCCGATGCAGGGACAGGATTGCATGGTGGTCGGCGAACGATCGCGCGAAGACGTGCAGTTCGTGTCCGCGGGCGATCATGGCGTCGACGAACTGCGAGGCCCAGTGTTCGAGGCCGCCACGCGAGGGATCGAGATGTTCGACGACAAGTCCAATTCTCATGCGATGCGTCCCTGCTTGCTTTCCATGGCCTGGTGTTTGGCCAAAACTTCCCGTATGAGCCGCTTGTGTTCCGGCCGGAGCTTGGAGACGCCCAAGTAGCGGCGGATGAATGCCATCTTCAGAGAGCACTTGATGCGATCGCGGGGTGCCGAGTAGGCCAATTGAGCGAGATCTTTGACCAGCCATCGCCGGCGGCCTTTGGTTCGGGTCTGAACGCGTTGCAGATCGATGAGCCGGATCTCGAAGTCACCGGGACCATTTTCGCGAACGAAGAAGTGGCAGCAGTAGAGATCGCGATGATTGAAGCCGGCCCGGTGGAACCTGGCGGCGACGGCGGCCACTCGTTCGGTCAAGCGGTCGAGGTCCGGGTCGCGGGGGCCGGTGCGTGCGGTATCGAGGGGGGCGAATCGTGCGCGGAGAAAATCGTCCAACTGCGTGAAGCCTTCGAGTTCGGGCGTGAGCAGGAAGGATTCGAGCAGGCCGTCGGGGCGGAGGCGCTGGCCGCAGGCCGCCAGTTCCATGCAGGGGATGCCCGCGGCTTCCAGCTTTCGCAGGTTGATTGCCTCCTGGCGGCCGGCGGACGGTGCGTCGGGCAGCCAGAGCCAGGCTTTCAGCCGGCGCCAGCGGGAGCGGGTGTGGTGTTTCTTGAGGAACAGGTTGCGGCGGCGTCCGTTCACGTTCAGTCTCAGTTGCCAGTTCTCGCGATCGCTCAGCGCCCGCAGGCAAAATCCGCGGTCGGTCTGCATGATCGCGTCGAAGCGATCGAGGCGAGCGTCGCGAAGGGCGTCGCGATAGTCGTCGGCGATCCAGAGCGGTTCGGCGTCCAGAGCGGCGAGCGTGGGATTACTGACCTCGGACATCGTCGGAGAAGAGGGCTGGTGAGGACGGTTGGTAAGGCAGGCCGACGACGTCGCGTTTCGGCAAATCGTGGCGAGCGATCCAGGCGGCCACTTCGCGGTAGACGCGTTCGACGGACAGGCCTCGCATGCACTGGTGATGGCCGCGAGGGCAGGTTCTCCGCCCGCAACCGACGCATTCGAGGTCGTTGCGGTAGAGGTCGACGGCGTCGACGGTAGGATTCCTGCCCCAGAGGGGGAGAACGGGACCGTAGACGGTGACGACGCAACGTCCGAGTGCGGCGGCCATGTGGCGAGGTCCGCTGTCGGTGGTGACCATCAGCCGGCTGCGGCGGATGCAGGCCTTGGCCGTGCCGAGGCCCAGGGGCTGGTCGGCCATGGAGACGACACGGGGGTGTCCGGCCAGTTGGACGATCTGTCTTGCAGTCACCAGTTCGTTGGGACCGCACATGACGAGGACGTCGTGATCCAGCGTGCCGGCGATTCGCCGGGCCAGTTGGGCGAAGTGTTCCACCGGCCAGAGCTTGGCGCTGCCGTAGGCGCCGCTGCAGTTGACGGTCACGATCCGGCCGTCCCGGCGAAGGTCCAATTCGTGGAATACCTGGTCGGCCGATTGTTCGTCGGCTTGGGTGATAGCCAGGTGCAGACGACGGCTTTCCTCGGGGCAGCCGACCGCCTCGGACAGGCGAAGATAGTAGTCGACCATGGGAAGATCGACGGTATGCCCGTCGATTCTGGGGCGATAGACCTTGCCGGTCAGCAGCGGTCCGCGGAGGTTTCTGGCGTAGCCGATGCGTTCGGCGGCCCGGCCGAACCAAGCGAGGACGGCGGAACGGGGCGAGTTCGGCATGAGGATCATCATGTCGAACCTGGCGGCCCGGATCTTTCGGAGGATGGCGAAGTGCCCGGTTTCGCGGGAGCGCTTGTGGGGATTGAAGTACCACTGTTCGTCGAGCCAGCCGGTGCCGCCGAGGACTTCCTTGAGATAGGGGCGCATGATCCCGACGAGATGGCTCGTGGGGAAATGGCCTCGAATCGCCCTCAGGGTGGGCGTCGCCATGACGAAGTCACCCAACCAGGTCGGGAGGAAGATGCCGATGTTTGCGGGAGCGTTCTTCCTGTAAACTGGCATGCGTGGAATCTCGCCGTCCATGGCCTGACGTGACTTTCCCAACGGAGCGGGGGAATGGCAGCATACCCCTTGGCTTCCATTTTGACCAAGGGCAGTTTGAGCCAAGGTAACCACAATGAGGGGTGCCGATCAGCCAAGCAACCGGCTTGTTTGCCTCGGAACCTGCCCTCCAACCCATTTCTCAACGATGCCATCGTTTGCCAGGCTTTTCTATACTCTCTGGACTTCGCCAAATACGGTGCTGGGGGCAGGGCTTGGGTTGATCGTGTTGCTCTCGGGCGGACGCGTGCAGGTCAGGAGGGGCGTGCTGGAGTTTTGTGGCCCGGCGATCCGGTGGGGGCTTGGACGCTTTGCCAGCGCGATCACTTTTGGGCACACGATCCTTGGCGTGGATCAGGAGGCACTCGACCGGTGTCGCGACCATGAACACGTGCATGTGCGCCAGTACGAGCGATGGGGGCCGTTGTTTCTGCCGGCGTACGTGCTGTTCTGGATCGTGCTGAGAGTGCGGGGGCGGGACGGGTATCGAGAGAACCCGTTCGAGCGGCAGGCGTTCGAGGAGACGGAGTGAGTGGGAAGCGGGCGCATGGCAAGCGGGGCGTGAGGGGTTTCACGCCAAGGAGAGGGTATTCGCGGGCTTTTCTTTGCGCCTTTGCGTGAAATCCCCTCCTCAGAAGCCGGAATTCGCTCGTAGCGTCAACCGGCGATTCTGTTTCAGAGGCGCAGAAGATACTCGGCGTCCCGGTTTCTTGGCGCGGCCGCGCTCGCTCCTATATGATTGGGGCATGTTGCTGCCGTCTCACCTGAGTCCTGCCAGAAGGTGACCATTATGAAACGCACTCTCCCGCTTCTCGCCCTTCTGTTGACCCCGCTGGCGGTTCTCCAGGCTGCCGAGAAGTCCCCTCCCGCCAAGCCCAACTTCATCGTCATCAATATCGACGATCTCGGCTACGCCGACGTCGGCCCCTTCGGATCGCAGCTCAACCGCACGCCCAACCTCGACCGCATGGCCAAGGAGGGACGCAAGTTCACCTCGTTCTACGCCGCGCCCGTCTGCTCGCCTTCACGGTCGTCCCTGATGACCGGTTGCTACCCGAAACGAGCGTTGCCCATACCACACGTGCTCTTCCCCGGCAACGACGTGGGGCTGGCCCCGGAAGAAGTGACGGTCGCCGAAGTGCTCAAAGCGGCCGGCTATACCACCGGCATCATCGGCAAGTGGCACCTGGGCGATCAGCCCGAGTTCCTGCCTTTGCAGCAGGGCTTCGATTCGTATTTCGGGTTGCCCTATTCGAACGACATGGGGCCGACCCAGGACGGCGTGAAGAGCGACCTGGACGCCCCGCTCCCCAAACCCAAGGAGAACGAGCAACCGCCGCTCCCCCTGATGCGGAACAACACCGTCCTCAAACGCGTCCTCCCCGACGACCAGCAGGCCCTGGTGGAACTCTACACCGACGAGGCCCTCAACTACATCGCCGCCCACAAGGCCGAACCGTTCTTCCTCTACCTGGCCCACAGCGCCGTTCACTTCCCCATCTACCCCGGCAAGCAGTGGGCCGGCAAGTCGCCCCACGGGTACTACTCCGACTGGGTCGAACAGGTCGATTGGAGCGTGGGACAAGTGTTGGACGCCGTCCGAAACGAGGGACTGTCGGAGCGAACCCTCGTGATCTTCACCAGCGACAACGGCGGAACCAAGCGGGCCGTCAACTCGCCGCTCCGCGGCTTCAAGGGAAGCACGCTCGAAGGCGGCGTGCGGGTTCCCATGATCGCCTGGTGGCCCGGCCAGGTTCCCGCAGGTACCCAGTGCGACGCCATCACCGGCATGTTCGACGTCCTCCCAACCTGTGCTGCCCTCGCTGGCGGAAACGTGCCCGGCGACCGCAAGATCGACGGCGCCAATATCTGGCCCCAAATGGCGGGAGATGCCGACGCTAAGCCGGCCCACGAGACCTTCTACTACTATCGCGGCCTGCAACTTCAAGCCGTCCGCTGCGGCGACTGGAAGCTGGAACTTCCGCCCGCCAAGAATCCCAAGGCCAAGGCAAAGCTCTACAACTTGAAAACCGACATCGGCGAAGCAACCGACGTGGCCGCCGCCAATGCCGAAGTGGTCGAGAAACTGCAAGCGTTGGTCGAAGCCATGAAGAACGATCTCGGGATCGACGGGGAAGCCCCCGGCTCGCGCCCGCTGGGTAAGGTGGAGGACGCCCAGCCACTCATCGGGCAAGACGGGAAGGTGCGGGAGGGATTTGAGCCATGACCGAACGCATCCTATTCCTAGTGTGCAAGACGCGCCGTTCTCCAATCTCACCGATGCGTCTACTCATCGGCTGCTGCCTGTCCTGGCTCCTTCTCGCCAGTCCGGTACAATCCGGCGACTTGCCGCAATTCAAACAGCACACCATCACCGACTCCATCCAGTTCGGCTACCAACTCGTGGCCGTCGATCTGACGGGCGACGGCAAGAAAGACCTGATTGCGATCGACGAACGGGCCACCGAGGTGGCCTGGTTCGAGAATCCAAGCTGGACGCGTCATGTCCTGGCCCAGGACGTACCGCGTCCCTTGAATGCCGCCTGCCACGACGTCGACGGAGACGGCACGCCCGAAGTCGTGTTGGCCTACCAGTTCGAATCCCGCCCGGAACAGAGCGTGGGCAACGTCGTGCTGCTCAAGAGCGGGCCCGACATCCGCAAGCCGTGGACGGGTCGCGAGATCGATCGCGTTCCCACCGCCCACCGCGTCCGCTTCATCGATCCCGAGGGCAACGGCAACAAGGTCCTGCTGCTCGGCCCGCTGGTCGACAAACGCTATCCGCCCCAGCAAGGCGATCAGACACCCGTCTACCTCTACCGGCCCGGCCAGTGGCAGCGCGAAACAATCACCCGCGTGCCGGGCGGCGTACTCCACGCCATCCATCCTGTGAGCTGGGACGGCAGCCCGCGGCAGCAATTGCTGACGGCCAGCTTTCTGGGCCTCCACCGCCTCGAGTTTGCCGAGGGCCGGTGGAAAGCCACACAGATCTCGCCCGGCGATCCCCGCCCGTGGCCCGATTGCGGCAGCAGCGAGGTGCGCCTGGGCCGGCTGGGCGAGAATCGCTTTCTGGCCGTCATCGAACCGTGGCACGGCAACCAGGTCGTCGTCTACCTCCCCGACGGCGATCGGTGGACTCGCACGGTCATCGAAGACCAGATGCAGAACGGCCATGCCCTGGGCGTGGGCGATCTGGACGGCGACGGCCGCGACGAAATCGTGGCTGGATTCCGCGGCAAGGGTCACCAACTGTCGATCTACCAGGCCGCCGATAGCGAGGGCAAACAGTGGACAAAAACCGTTCTCGACGACGGAGGGATGGCCGGGGCCGACTGCATCATCGAAGACCTCACCGGCGACGGGCGGCCCGACATCGTCTGCATCGGCGCGTCGACCGCCAACGTGAAACTCTATGAGAGCCTATAGTACAATTACCCCGTCTCTGCAATCTCCCCGCTGCACTCCTGGATCCTGCGGATCGCCGTGAGGATGTGATCCATGTCGCCCTTGTTGGTGAGGAACAGCCTCTGCGACAAGCCGACCGTCGTGTCGCACACCTGGCGGTTGCCTTTCAGAGCCTCGAAACCCTCGCGGCAGTTCTTGAGCCGCTTCTCGCCGTCGGTCGGCACGGTACACAACGTACTCCGCCAACTCCTGTTCAACTCCAAACCCCGCCTTCGACCTGCCTTCTTCGTGCCACCCTTCCCATACCTCACCCCACTCCGCGCCCCGCAAAGCCAGATCCCTCCAACATTGCACCATTCCATGATTCCACCATTCCTCCTTTCCCTCTTCCGTCATTCCCTTGCCCCCATTCCCTTGTCGATCTCTTCCCCTCGTCTCTCCTCACCCCATTCAGCCGCACCACCACCCGCAAGAAACCCTGCAAAAATCCCACCCACTATGGAATAAGGTACTGTACATGCGTATCATATACTAGGGACTCCCTGTCCTCCCAACTCGCATTCGTCCGCCGATGAAGAAAAAAACATAGACAAAACCGCAACTACCACCGGAGAGGGGCCTCGCCATGCACGCCTGGCGAACGATCCGAAGTTCCTATGCAACAAACATTTACAATCAGATGGTCGCAGACCCTTGCGATCGACGACGAACGGTAAAACTTCGAAGATACGAATCGCCCGCCGACCCCGACTCCCAAACCCTGAACCCCCAACCCCCAAACCCTGATTCCTTTCACCTCCCGCGTCCCGTCCAACTGAAACTCCGCCACCAGACTGCCGTCTTTCTGCGGCGTCAGTTGCTGGCTCGGGCGCCAGGTCGGCTCCCACAAACATGCGCGCACCCTACGCGAATTCCGGATGAACCAAAAGAATGCCGGGAACATTGCCCAACGCCCCCTCTTTCGCCTCTCCCTCAGTATGGTGGTTCAGTTTTCCTCTTGAACCCAATCCGGAGTTCTATATAATCATATTACTATACACATGTATATATTCCGAGCAGGGCCTGGCCGATGCACGACTCCCTTCCATCACATCGCCGGCTGCTCCCCCGCATCCAGCGGCTCGACGACCTTCGTCGTCTCCGCCGGCAGCGTCCCCACCAGATCCGGCAGGTCGTACACCCGCAGGGCCCCGTGAACCAGGTTCACGAACTGGTTCTTCGACTGCGGCGTGTGAACGACATTGTGCCACGAAACCAGGCTGTTCCGCAGCGTGACGCTGGCGAACAACCCCGGCTCCAACGCGGCAGCGTGCAAGGCAGGGGGACCGACCCGACCGACGCTAATCAGGCGGACTGGGCGCGGATCGCCCGACCTCTGATACAGGGCCAAAGATCGGGCAGAGGCCTGAATCTCTTCGGCTCGCATCGCCAGGAGCGACGTGCCGAGCAGATAGGCAATGGTCGCCTCACGCCAATCCGGCGGCAGATAGCTGCCGTAGGAGTGTTTGCCGGTAGGCATCGTTTCACCGATGCCCGACAGATCGACCGCCAGCACGAGGTGACCGTCGCGCACAAGCTTCTCGATCGGCCCGCCCGGCGCCGAGTCCGCTTGCTTGCCGTCGGCGTGCAGATAGAGATAAGCATCCCCCTGCTCGGTCTTCGGGACAAACAGCAAGCCGGGCAGCGCAACTCCCGTCTCCGGCCGGAGCAGGATCCTGTCGATACGATAACCGTCGCGTTGGATATCGCCGATCTTCTCCATGCTCGCAGGGCCGACGGAACGGATGCCGGCAACGCGCCGGACTTCCTCAAGAGCCTTGGTCTTGTCCTGGCCTTGCCAGATGCGGCGCCGGTCCCGGGCGAGTTTCTCTTCCAGTTCGGCGTTCAAATCGTAGACGCTGCGGGCGCCGTCCAGCAGCATGACCTCGCCCTTGGGCGTGCACCAGACGTCTTCGTCCTTGGCCACGGGGAATTCGGTTTCGGTGATCGCGTCGTCGATCTTGAGCAGCCAGCGGCGCATCCAGCGAGTGGCGGCGACGCGCATCTCCTCAGGAAAGCCGTGGCCGCCAGCCACCTCGATCAAGTCGACCCGTTCGGGGAACCCGAGATGGCCGTACCAGCGCTTGCCCTGGCGGAAATTCTGCCACGCCCCGGTGATGTCGAAGTAATCGCCGGTGGCGGTCATGATCAGCGTGGGCCTGGCCGCCCGCATCAGGGTGTAGTCGGGATGGTCCATGCCGAACTGGATCTGGCCGAAGATGGTCTGTTCGGCGTCCTGGGGACCGATCGTTTCGAGCAGCCGGCGGAAGGTGGTCAGGTAACAGCCGGGGGCGGCGGCCTGGATGCGGTCGTCGAGGGCCATCAGGTAGCTGGTCATCGTGCCGCCCCCCGAGATGCCCGTGCAGCCGATCCGTTTCGGATCGACTTCCGGACGGGAGCACAGGTAGTCGATGGCTCGGATTCCGTCCCAGATCCGGTAGGTGGCCGTGTTCCGCCCCAGCAAGACGGCGCCCACGCCCGTCATGTTGTGCCCCATGGTGCTGCTGGTGATGATCGGCTTGCCGTCCGCGCCGAGCAGTTGGTGCCGTTCGCCCTGATCGATGGGATCGTAGCACAAAGCCGCCATGCCGTTCTTGGCGATCAGGATCGGCGCCCGCTGATAGAGGTCGCGGGCCTTGCCGTTGGAACTGTGCCCGCAAGGAACGAGTACGGCGGGGAAGGGCGGCTCGCCTTCCGGCAGGTAGAGAATGGCGGTGACGAAGTGTTTCGGTTGACTCTCGAAGATGACCTTCTCGATGCGGTAGCCGTCGCGCTGCTCGCGGCCGGTGACTTGCGGATTCAATGGCGTCCGCTCGGGCAGGCCGCCGAGTTGCTGAATGTAGAACTCGTGCATCCGTTTCTGGTAGGCGGCGATCTGCTCGGGTGTTTCGATCTTCTCGAACTCGGCGTCCCGCCGCTCGGTGGCCTCGAAGACCTTCTCCATGAGATAGGCGTGCAGCATCTCGCCGGGAGCGATGCCGCCGGCCTGCTCGGGCAGGACGTTGAGATTCTCGGCCGGTTCGGCGGCCGGGAGCCGAGTTGCCGAAGACAAGAGGAAGAGGCCGAGGATCGTGGCAAGAATGGGCGTCGAGTTGGCGTTCATGGCAGGTCTCCGCGGGCAGGGGGCGATCAGGGAACGGAGTTCACTGGCTGCCAGTCTAGCCGCTGCACCAGCGAAAAGAAACCCGCGGGTCCCCCTCACCGTCATGCCCGCGAAGGCCTTTCAGAACTCGATTTCCTCGTCCCAGCAGGGGCATTTGGGCGACTTGGGATCGAGCGGTCTCTCGCATTCGGTGCACCATATATGGCCGCACTGGTAGCAGCGGCCTACGATGATGTTGTCGATTTCCGGATCGTTTTCGCAGTTCCCCGTGTCGGAGCTGCCGCACTTGGGACAGTCGCCCACCAGGATCCTGTTGACAAAATCCTCCGCCGATTCGCTCTCGGCCATCACAGCCCCCAGCTCGCCCAAGGCGTCGAGAGGCATCTGATCGAGAAATTCCCTCATCATTTCGAACTCTTCCGCGGAAGGCTGTTCCTCGACGGCCGCTTCACAGAAGGGGCAAGCTTTGGCGTTCTTCGGCAGCTTCCTCAGACAGTTCCAGCACTTCATCTTGACCGCCTCCCAAAGCGGGGCAAGCCCGCAGCCAAACCTCCACAAGAACATGCGCGCACCATGCGCACCAGTCCCGAACTGAGACTCCAGAAGTCATGGGGTCCGCCAATCCACCAGGTGCAGCTCCACGTTGCGCCGCCCGCGGAAGGTGTTGATCACCGGGCGGAAGGCAACGTCCAGCGGCCGGCCCGCCGCGGCGATCTCCTCGGCCCATTCGCCGCCGCCGAAGGCCACCGCTCGCAGGGTCACGTTGTGTTGGGTCAGCTTGAGGGCCAGATGATGCCCACCCGATCCCATGGGACGGGGCGGCTCGGCAAGCGACACGCCGCTGGTGCACAGCAGCGGCCGCAAGTTGGCCTGGCCGAAGGGGCCGAGTTGCTCAATCTGATCGACCACTCGCAGGGTGAAGGCGTTCAGCGGGGCCTCCGCGTCGATCTTCAACTCCGCGATACGCAGTTCCTCGGTGATTTCCTGCTCGACCACCTCGCAGAAGGCGTGGCGGAACTCGTCGACCTGGCGATCGTCGATGGTCAACCCGGCCGCTGCCGCGTGGCCCCCGTGACCGATCAGGTACTCGCTGCAGCGGGACAGGGCGGCGTGCAAGTCGAACCCCGGCACGCTTCGGCAGGAACCCACACCGGGCTTGATCCCGAGTTGGTCCTGGGCGATCAGAATGGTCGGGCGCTGGTACTTCTCGGCGATGCGTCCGGCGACGATCCCGATCACGCCCGGGTGCCAGCCGCGATCGGCCAGAACCAGGGCCGCATCCTCGGCCGGATTGTACTGCTCTTTCGCTTGCTTGTTCGCCGCGAGATAGATGCTGCGTTCCAGCGTCTGCCGGCTTTCGTTGAGCCCGTGCAGGTATCGGGCCAGTTCCTCGGCGCGATCGGGCCGATCGGTGACGAGCAACTCGATGGCCAGTTGAGCCTGGCCCAGCCGGCCGGCCGCGTTGAGTCGCGGGCCGAGCACGAAACCGATGTCTTCCGCGTCGAGGGCGGGCTTGGTGTTGAGTTCCGTGATCCGCATCAGGGCTTCCAGGCCCAATCCCGGCTTGTCCTTGAGGCTCACCAGCCCGTGGCGAACGAGAACGCGGTTTTCGTCCACGAGCGGCACGACGTCGGCCACCGTGCCCATGGCGGCAAGCCCCACGGCCGAGACGAGAAAGTCTCGCATGTGCGGGCTGACACGCTTGGCGCCCGAGGCCCGTTGGCAGAGGGCCCAGGCCAGCTTGAGGGCAACGCCCGAGCCGCTCAGGCCGGCGAAGGGATAGTCGCGGCCGGGCAAGTTGGGATGAACGATCGCCGACGCCTCGGGCAATCGCTCGGCCGGTTCATGGTGATCGGTGACGATCAGATCGATTCCGGCCTCGCGAGCCGTCTGGGCCTCGGCAACGCTGGCAATGCCGCAGTCGACCGTGACGAGAACCTGGCTGCCTCGTTCGGCCAACGAACGAACCGCCTCGTGGTTCATGCCGTAGCCTTCGTCGAGACGGCTCGGCACGTAGTAGTTGACTTCGGCACCGAGGAGCCGCAGGCATTTCAGCAGGATGGCCGTTCCGGTGATTCCGTCGACATCGTAGTCGCCGTAGACGGTGATGGAACGCCGCGCCTTGATCGCTTCGTGCAGGCGTTCCGCCGCCGTGGAGCAATCGGGCAGAAGGTTCGGGTCGCGAAGATCCGAGAGCTTGGGATCGAGAAACTCTCGAGCCGCACCGGGATCGCGAATGCCGCGGCAGATCAACAGTTGCGCGACAACCGCCGACACGCCCGCGGACTGTTGCAGCCGGGCAATGTGGTCGCCGTCGTGAGGATGAATTCGCCAGCGCTTCGGCATGGAAGAGCCTCGCGTGGACCACGGCGTCCGAACCTCGCCGTGGCGGGACCCGGAGGCCGCTCAAGCTGCGAGAGCCGCCTACTTCTTCTTCTCGGTGTGCATCGTGTGCTTGCGCGTCCGCGGGCAGTACTTGGAGAGCTTGAGCTTCTCGCCGCCCGGCTTCCGCCGCAACGTGTAGTTGTAGTCCCCGCACTCTTCGCAAACGAGGAAGACCGATTCCGCCTTCTTCTTTTTTCCGCCCTTGGCCATGAAAGAAATCTCCGAGTCTCGCCGGTTCCCGATGGATATTGCGAGGCGATCCTCCCCCGGCACGCTTTCCAGCATGAACCGAAGGTCGCCTGGTCGTCGTCCTGGTACCAAGTCTTTTCGGCAAAAGCCGAATTGGGCATTCTACCAAATAGGAGCGTTTTGGAAATCCCCCCGGGGCGTCGGTCAGGGGAACTGCAAAGTAGCAGGCACTCTCCGAGTGCCGTCCGAAAAACTGCCGGAAACCTCCGATTTCCCACAAACGGCGCTCGGAGCAGCTTTTCTTGCCACAGTAGGACTTGGCAGTTCCCCTGGGTGCCTGTGGCGCCGATGTACACGGACGCCCGCCCGACTTCGGCAGCCCCCTCCTGCCGTTCGCCGTTTCTCGCACGGGCTCTTGGCGGAAATCAGGCCCGCCTGTCGGCCTGCGACGAGTTGGATCGTCGTGCATGCCACCTGAAAGAGCTAGGTCCCAGTTCTGCATTCTCTTCCTGGGCACCGCCCTGTTTCTCCCTCGAAAGGCGGGCAAATACTGGTGGTCTACATCGCAAGAAGGTAAATTGGGAGTATGGAGATTCCGTGGGCCTCGGGCACGATTGGAGGCCCAATCTCCACGCCTGGCCGTGCTCACCGAGGGGGGGACGCCGATGGACGCGTTCCGGCAGGGTCTGGCGAGACCGACTGCAACTCATCATCTGCGATTCGAACGCTGTTTTCTGGTGCCAGAAACAGCCGAACTCCGTCTTTTCAGAACGGCCCCCGCGCCGGATTCCGGTTCCTGATTCAGCATTGAGGAACTCGGAACTTCGGTGCCCTTGCGGAAGGCTCGGTGTGGAAGGAAAGGTTATGAGTGACACCTCCTCGAACTCGAAATCGCCCGAGACGGCGGAAGTGATTGTCGAGCCTGTCGCGTCGGACCCCGGCGGCAAGCGTCAGGTTCCGGCAACCCAGCCGGACTCCGAAGTCCACGTCGAACTGCCCCGTTCGACCGTATGGCACGACATTATCTGGGCGACGCCGAGTTGGCTTGTCAGCATGATCGTCCACGTGATCATGTTGCTGGCCTTGGCCATGTTCTACCTTCCCGCCGGTTCGATGGACGACGCCCGCGAGTTGCTGCTGGCTACCGGAGACGACGAAGCCCTGGAAGAGCTCGAGGATTTCGACGATGAACCCCTCGAAACGCTCGACGTGATGAGTTCCGACGCCCTGGTTCTCGAATCGGTCATCCAACCGGAAGAGATCTCCATGGCGTCGTTCGACGAACCGGCCGCCGCGGTCCGCGTCGACTTGAGCGACACGGGGCTCGAACAAGCGCCGTCCATGGATCTGGCCGCCGCGATCGGCTCGCTCTCGGGCGACGCCCTTTCCGGCCGCGGAGAAAGCAAAGCCCTGCTCGTCAAACGAGACGGCGGAAACGACGCCAGCGAGAAGGCGGTTTCGCAGGCGCTGGTCTGGCTGACGGACCACCAGATGCCCGATGGCGGCTGGAACTTCGACCATGCCCTGTGTCCCTCCTGCAAGGGCCAGTGCCGAAACCCGGGCTCGCTCAGGGAGGCCCGCAATGCGGCCACGGCGATGGCCCTGCTCCCCTTCCTGGGCGCCGGCCAGACGCACAAGGAAGGCCAATACAAGAAGGTGGTCAACTCGGGCCTCTACTTCCTGACCAGGCGCATGAAAGTCTCGCCTCAAAAGGGTGGAAGCCTGCATGAGCCGGGCGGTTCCATGTATTCCCACGGGCTGGCCGCTATCACGCTTTGCGAAGCCTATGCCATGACGCGAGATAAGGGCCTGTATCAAGCGGCCCAACTCGCCCTCAACTACATTGCCTATGCCCAGGATCGCATTGGCGGGGGGTGGCGATACGCCGAGCAGACTCCGGGCGATACTTCGGTGGTCGGGTGGCAGGTGATGGCCATGAAGAGCGGCCACATGGCCTACCTGACGATTAACCCTAAGACGGTTCGCGGAGCTTCCATATTCCTCGATTCCGTCCAGGCGCGGAACGGGGCTCGATACGGGTACACCACTCCCGGCGACAAGGCATCGACCACGGCCGTCGGGCTGCTCTGCCGGATGCACCTGGGCTGGGATCACGATCATCCGGCCTTGATCGAGGGCGTGAAGTTCCTTGCCGATCAGGGACCCTCGAAGAACAACAACTACTACAACTACTACGCGACTCAGGTGCTGCGCCACTACGAGGGCGACTTGTGGAAGCAGTGGAACGCCGTGATGCGCGACCAACTCATCAAGACCCAGGCCCAGAAGGGGCACGAAAAGGGGAGTTGGCACGTGGGTGACGGCCACGGCGGCAAAGGCGGACGGCTCTACGACACTTCGCTGTCGACCATGATCCTCGAAGTCTACTACCGTCACCTGCCGATCTATCGCAAACAGAGCACCGAAACGGAATTCACCCTGGATTGAATCTCCGCCGGTGAAGGCGGCGGGCCCAAGCATTCATCGTTCCATGATTCCACTCTTCCATCATTCCGTTCTCCGTTTCCGAGGCAACACTCACGTCGCCTCATCCAGTACGAGCATGGCCTTGATCACCCCGTCGTCATAGGCGGCTACCGTCTCAAAGGCCGGTTCGATCTGTTCCAGCGGGAAGTAGTGGGTTACCAGCGGACCCGCATCGATTCGGCCGTCGGCCATCATGCGAATGGCCGGTTCCATGCAGCCTTCCTGACGCCGCACGTTCCGGAACGTCAGTTCGCTGGTTCGCATCAGGTGGACGTCGAAAGTCAATTGGGGCGCCGTGGGAATGCCTACCATCACCAGGCGGCCGCCGGGGGTCAGGATTCGCATCGCCTGATCGACGCACACCGGGTCGCCGGAACACTCAAACACGCAATCCAGACCCAGCGGCTCCCGTTCGAGGATTCGCTCGACGACAGAGTCCGTCGCGCTGCCCGTCCAATCGGCGCCGCACGTTTGTGCGACGGCCAGTCTCTCCGGCAACAGGTCGGTGACGTAGGTGGTGAGAGCCTCTGCTTCAGCCCTGGCCGTCAGGAGCACGCTCAACCCGATGGGGCCGCAGCCGAGAATGCCGACTCGTTGGCCGTCCTTGAGCTGGCCCAGCCGAACCGAGTGGAGGCCGACGGAAAGAGGTTCGATCAACGCGGCTTCGTCGAGCGACAGCGAATCGGGGATCGGCAGGCAGTTCCGGGCAGGCAACACCCGGTAGTCGGCGACGGCCCCCGGGGCCTCGTCGGGAGTACCCAAAAACTGGATCTCCCGGCAAGTGTTCGAGCGCCCCGAGCGGCACTGATCGCACCGGCCGCAGGTGAGCGCCGGATCGATCGCCACCCGTGTGCCCGGGGCTAGGCCGGCGTCCGCCCCCGCCTCCACGACGGTGCCCGCACATTCGTGTCCCAGGGTCGCCGGATAACGGACAACTCGGTTGGCAATCCGACCATGCACGAAGTAGTGGACGTCGGACCCGCAGATTCCCACGCGGTCGATCCGCACCTTCACTTCGTCGGGCTTCTCGACGTTCGGTTCCGCCACGTCGGTAATCTCGATCTTCTTCAGTTCGGTAAATCGCGCTTCTCGCATCACGGCTTCTCGTCGGGGCAGATTCCGGCAAAGGGGAACGAACGAAAACAACGGTCCATTAGACCCTCAGACTGAACAGTCAGCCAAGTGGGTGAATACCGACTTCTGAGAAAAGCTGGGCCGAGGCTGGAGAGCGTAGTCCGATGTCTCCTGCACGCACCTTCTTCGGCTCAATCCCGGCTGTCACGCGCTAAGCAGGGTCGCCGGTGACGTTTCCGGAAGCGCCGTTGCAGACGAGTCGTCGAACACGAGAAGCGACTCGTCGAGAGTCGGCTGGGCGACCGCTCTGATGATCCGAGCGAAACGGGGACCCCAGCGATCGACCGCGTAGTGCTGCTCGACCATTCGGCGGCCGGCGGCGCCCATCCGCGATCGCAACTGGGGATCGCATGCGAGACGTGCGATGGCGTCCGCCCATTCATCGGGCGTATCGGCGAGCAGGCCGGTTTCGCCGTGGACGACCATGTGCCGATTCATCCCCACCCGGTTCGCCACGACCGGCAGGCCCGCCGCCATGTACTGGAGGACTTTGAGTCCGCATTTTCCGCGACTCCAGGAATCGTCGGAAAGCCAACTGATGCCGATATCGGCATGGGCCAGTTCGGCGGCCTCGGTGGCTGCCGCCCAGGGCCGCAGGACCACGTGAATTCCAGCCAACTCGACGCTCCGGTCGCAAACCAGGCGCAAGCTCAGGCCGCGAACCTTCTCCGACGCCGCCCAAAGGTGGCGTTCGGCCAGCTTCAGGCCCGGGAGCGTGCTCGACGAACCAATCCAGGCCAGGCGGACGTTGGCGCCGACTCGATGATGTCGGCTCGGGCTGTAGTACTGGGGCTGAACGGTGGTCGGCACGACGTGGATCGGTTTGCTGCCGTCGATCTGGGCGGTGCAGCGGCGCAGGTACTCGTTGCCCACAATCACGGCGTCGGCCGCCGAGACGGTGGCCCGGAAGCGTCGCTCCCGCCGCCCGCTCTTGGGGCCCTTTCGCTGGAAACTGTCCCTTTGAAACACGGCGTCGTCCAGATCGTAGACGAGTCGCTTGGCAAAACGGCGTAGCAGATGCAACTGCCAGCGGGGTAGAAGTTTGCGTTGCAGGATCACGACGTCGGCTTCGGCCGCCGCCGGCAGGCGAAAAATGCGAGGGGCACCACTATGCCGGAGTGGGATGGTTTCGAGTTGAAGCCCTCGTTCAAACAGTGCCGCCGCATACGCCTCAATGCGATAGCGATAGCACACGTGGTGGGGGCGCTCAATCAGAGCCAGTACTTTCATCGTCGCCCTTTACCGTATTAGCGACTTCGCATGCCCGTCGCACGCTTCCCTGCGTCTACGGAAGGCAGAATCCTAGCAAAACCACTCGGGTGGGTCCACGGCGAAACTGCTCAATCTGTCGGGAATCTGCGAAGCTAGAGAAACTCGGACGAGTTGAAGCAACGCCAACCAGCCGTTGCACCTTCCGGCCACCAGCCTTTTTGGCACCGAACCGGTACCTTCGGGACCTTGTCATAAGACCAGGGACCTACTAAACTTAAACCCAGCCGGAGGGTACGCGAATGGCTAGCAGCCTGACTCGAAATCGAAATCTTGGCACTTTGGGCAATCTAGGCGAAATGGGAAATATAAGCCCAAATCTCAATCCGGCAACGACTTAGGTCCAATTCTCTCGCTTTCCGGCAAGCCCCGAAACACCCCTCTAGCGGACTAATACGGGCGTCAATGACGCCCTGGCACGATCGTGTTCAGATCGTGCGAGACCGTATCCGTTGTGGATAGCAGGCCAGAGAATGCACCACTGGCGAACCAACTGAGGAACTCAGTGAGTTGGACCCGGAAGTTACCACCCAGGCGGCCACCATACGAGTCGGTCCGGGAGATACTGGTTAGGTAGCTGTGCTGGCCTTGTGGAGTGACATCCTGCAACCAGAGGTTCTGGGAAGTCCTGTCGATCTGCCCCCAGCGGAAGCCGCCGAAGATGTCCAGTTCACAGCACTGACCAAGACAGAAGCGTCTCAAGAGTTGCAGGTCGTGGACTTGGTAATCCAGGTCATCGTCGCAGGACAAATACTCCACCCAGTTATTGATGGGATAGCTCTGCTCCCCGAACGCATCCGAGGCATAGTACGTGTAGTTCCACGATGCCTCCCAGCAGTTGAGTCGGTAGCCAATTCCGGCACGGACCCCGCTGCCAGCATGCTCTGTGCTGGGCCCTCGGTCTATGAAGTGGTGGAAATCGCTGGAATTCGCCCGCCAGTACAGGTAATCGACGTTCCCAGTGATCTGGGCTGCTGCTGGCGATGCCAGCAGCAACAGCACCGCTATCGTCCGCATACTTCTCCTCCGTGGTAAGCCATGCGGATTGTATCGGTTGTGCTGATCGAAAGTCTTTAGGGTTTTCAAATGGGGCTTGAGCGAGCGAACACAGCATCACTGCGGCTGGTGGCTGGGCCGGGGGTCGGCCCGAGCCGGCCCCAGGCCCGAGCCCGAATCACAGTATCAGTGCGGCTGGCGGGTTCTGACGCGGCAGTCATCCCACGTCCCCGCCACCACGGTCGAAGGAGCAGGGGCAGGGTGGGGTTATAGGGGTTCTGTCAGGTCTGCCGAATCTGACCCGCCCTGGGTTCCGGCGGCACCGGCGGGGCGGAATTTGGGGGCCCTACAATCGGAACAGATGTCTTTCCATTGACGTTGCGGTCGTAGTGATTATGACGATTCCACCCAATGGTGGGGTTAGCCAAAACAGCGATTCCCAAACCCTTTCAGTATCTCTATTTACAGCGTGGACATAGGGCGTGGTGAAAATCGAGCCGGGAAATTGAACCGTCTCAGTATCAATGATACTGGTAGCGGTGAGGCTGGCCGGCTCGGGGCTGCGCCGAGTCCGCGCCGAATCGCGCCGGATGTGCGCCGAATATGCGGTGAGGGGTGGGGCGGTGGGGCGGGCTGGCGGTGGGGCCCGCCAGCCGCTCGGCATACCGAATCACCGATTCGGTGTTCGCCGATCGGTGCGGCTCGGGGATCGGCTCGGGGATCGGCTCGGGGCCCGGCCACAGGGTCCGAGGCTCGGGACTCGGGCGGCCACCGTCGCGGCCCACCCGCTCGGGCCCACGGGCTCGGGTCCACGGGCTCGGGCGGGACGGCTCACGGCTCGGGCGGGGCCGGCTCGGGCCCAGCCGGCTCGGACTCGGGCTCACCTGCTCGGGGCGGGACGGCCCCACCGGCTCGGGCCCACGGGCCGGCGCGGGGCCCGGACCCAGCACCTTGGACCGCTCGCTACACAGACCGTTTACACGCATCGATTTTAAGGGCCCTAGGAGGCCCGTGGCTGCGTCGGAGATTCGGGGTGGTGTTCTGATCCGCAGTGAGTGGTTGAATGCGGCGTATGGCGTCTGGAACATCATAAGCGCCGCGCTGCGCTTAGCGCCGGGGGCGGTGCGCGGCGCGGGGCCTGGAATAGACCCCCCTGGGTATTTGACCCTCCTACCAGACGCGACCCTTGAGCGCGTCGATTACGGCGGTCGGCCGCAGGTGATCGACGTATCGCTGCGTCGTGGCGAGGCTGGAGTGGCCGAGCGCTCGCTGGATGACTCGGATGTCGATCTGCTCATCCGCCATCCCGGCAGCGAAGGAATGCCGCAGGCCGTGAGCATGGACACGCTTTGCAATCCCGGCCTTGGCCGCGAGGCGGGGGAGCAGGTTGCGGACGTAGGAGGCCAGCACCGACTCGCCTCGCAGCGTGGAGATGATCGGGCCGGCGATCCCCAGCCGAGCCTTGCGCTCAAGCCAAGCCTGGACCACGGCGAGCGCCTCGGGGTCCAGGGCCACGGTGCGAGCCTTGCTGCCCTTGCCGCGTCGAACCCGTAAGACGCCGTCATCCAGGTCTCGCGGATGGACACTCAGCGCCTCGGCAATTCGCAGGCCGGCACGCCACAGCAGGACGAGCAGGGCTCGATTGCGCAGGCCGATGGATGACGGGCCACAAGCCGCGAGCAGGCTCTTGGCTTCGGCCGGGGTCAGCGGCTCGGCGGGAAATTTCTGGCCTTTGGTGTTCGGCACGGTGTCACCTCAGTTTTGCAGCATAGTAGCGCTTTGTGAAGTTAGCGCTACTCTATAGGCAATCATACCATACCTTTGGCGGAAGTCAAGCAAAAGCGCTACTGAATAGGAGAAATAGGCAATGGCATTCACTGGGGCGGAGAAGTGGCAGAGGTGGCGGCAGCGGCACCCCGATCGATACAGAGCGACACTCGAAAAGCGGCGAGCCAAGCGCGGTCACCTGGGATCACGCAAATACCGCTGCGGCCGGCGGGCTGGATGGGGAGTTTACATCCTATTTGACGGGGATCGGCCGGTTGGGGCCGTGGCCGCGCATTGCGGCACGACCGCGTTGCTGGGATTTGAGGCTCGATTGTTCTTGGACGGCATCCCCCGGAAGCTGGCCTGCAAGTTGGCGGTCCAGGAATCTCGCAGGTTGGGGGTCCGATTGTGCGGGATTCACTGGCTGGCGCGGCGGATCGCGGCCGGGGCGGTCTGAGGTGGAGCGTTTACACGCTCTAACCGCGCGTGAGAATTGGCAGCTTCCCCTGCCGCGTTGAAGTATTTCGACGCAGGGTGAAAATTTACGGGCGTTTTGCCCGCTTATATAAATAGGGACGAATTGTGTCAAAATTCAAGGGGAAAGCTCATCCCTGTATAGGGGCGATCACAACGACCAAAGGAACACACCATGCTCGAATCAATCATCCAGAGATGTCAGCCAGGCGGCTCGGCCCCGGTGACGGAAATCGTTCGACTTTTCCGCGAAACGTACCCGAACCAGAAGCGGAAGTGGCCGCGAAGCAGAATTCTCGCCGATTTGACCGCGCGCGGTTACAAGTTGGCCGTCGACCAAATGGGAAGGCAACGCGTTGTCGGCCTGAGTCTGCCGGTCGAGGTTTCGGTGGTCGACGGCCGGATCGTCGCGTAACCCGCCAGCCACCAGAATCCAGTTTTGGTCCCAGCCGTGGTTTCCCTTTCTGACGCGGCTGGCAGGCCGAACATCCCCATCATGGTGGGCTCAGTAGCCCCATCCGGGTGGCTTGCGGGTCTCAATCGACGCGTTTTTGTGACGCTCAACTTGAGCGTCACATGAGCGTCACAGACGTAAAACCTTTCATAGTAATGCTTTAGAGTGTCTGTGACGCTCGTGACGCTCAAAACGGCCAAATTCGCCTATAGGGCGCAATAGTGTTTTTTCTATTTAGGGGTAGGGGGGTCCCCGTTAGAGTGTAAATCAAAGAACACACTTGCGCCTATATGCGTGACTTGGTTGTTTTGAGCGTCACGAGCGTCACACGAGAGGTAACCCCTTATGCAGCAACAAGTTAAGAGTGTGACGCTCATGTGACGCTCAACTTGAGCGTCACAAAAACGCGTCAAACAAGAAAGAAGAAGGCAAATGGCAACTGTTACTGAAGCAATCGGCCGTTTTCTCACGGCCTGCCAGCATCCAGTTTCCAGCCGCGACCGGCCGAACACACCCATTCTGGCGGGGATAGTATCCCCATCCGGGTGGATTGCGGTCACTTTCACCGCGTAGATACGTCCACACTGTCCGCAGTGACCGGACTACGATTTTGAGTGTCAGGACGGTGTTAAGATGTTGCTACGTAACGTCTTGCGTCACAAACGTCCTCACTGTCCTCACTTTTTTCAAAATAGATCGGCTCTTTAGCAAGTAATACACAGAACGTACAGAGCGCACCCTACATACGTAGGTGACTCACCATGGCAAAATCCGGGTCATAGTGCGGACATTGCGGACGGATTTTGCCGTAACACCTTTGCCATAAGTCACTTACAGCATCCGCGGCATTGGTTCGTAGTCCGGCGCGGTACGGACATAGTGCGGACAACACTTGGTAGGCCCGCCCAAACCAACCAAGAATCTCATCTGGGCATCTCACTAGGAGTCCACAGCATGTTTCACAGCGATTACGATGATTCCCTGCGCTTTTTGCGCCTCATTCACCCGCGAGCCGCCTGGATTGAGATTCGGGTGAAAGGCGCGAAGGGCGTCTACGGTCGGAATTTCGCCGATCTGGATGATGCCGCCGACTATGCCGCCGAGCGTAGCGAGCAGCCCGAGACGGTCGCCGTCTGGGTTACTACCAATGCGATCGACATTGGCACTTGGCAGGACAGCCAGAAGTTGGTTGGCGACCACAACATTAGCACTCGCACGGCATGCTTCATTGACTTTGACGCAGTCTATCCCGACGGCGAGAAGACGAACAGCACCGAGGCCGAGCTTGAGGCCACGCGAGTGGCTGCCGTCCAATGTATCGAGTATCTGTCGGGCCTGGGGTTCCCCCGGCCGGCTCTGATTACCTCGGGAAATGGCCACCAAGTCTGGTATCGCGTCAACCTACCTGCTGACGACGGTGGCCTGATCGAGCGGTTCCTGATCGCACTCGCCGCAAAGTTCCCCGGTGTGGACCAGACCGTCTACAATCCCGGTCGTGTCGGCCGGCTGCCCGGCACGATGAATCGTCGCGCCCCCGAGACGCCTGAACGTCCTCATCGTCTTGCCAAGATCGTGGACGCCCCACCGCACCTGGAAGTTCTCACTCGTGAGCTACTCGAATCCGTGGCCAGTGTAGTTTCGTTGCCGGATGCGGTAGTCCCCGTGCCGGAAGAAATCAACCCGATCCTATTCGACGTGGAAGGGTTCCTGACGAAGCACAATCACCCGTTCCAGCCCCGCAAGCGCAAGGGCGATGGCTGGCTATGGGACATCAAGTGTCCCTTCCGGCCGGAAGAGACAGATGGTGGGGCCTGGATTTGGCAGAGTGACGAGGGCGTGATTACCGCGAAGTGCAAGCACAGGAAATGTGCCGGGAAGGGCTGGAAGGAAATTCGCAAAGCGATCGACCCCGACTTTGACAAGACGGCCAAGGCGGCACTACCCACAGGCATCGGTGATGCCGAGTGCCTGGCGCGTCGCCACCTGGAAGGCCACCCGCATTGTGTGTTGTACCAAGAGTCAATCTACGAGTATCAGGCGGGAGTCTATGTTGAGCACAAACCCGCTGCCATCAAGCGTGATATTCGCCGCACCATGATGCGTGTGTTCGCTGAGTACGCTGATTGGCAACGCAAGCAAGGGCTCAACGCATCACCCCCGAGCGTGAACGAGAAGCTGGTAGCGAGCGTCTATGGTGTGTTGACGAGCATCGTGCCAGAGATTGAGGTGGCAGCGCCCTGCTGGCTCGATGGCCGACCGATCAAGGATTCGATCGTCTGCGCCAACGGTGTCGTAGACCTGAGTAGTCTCGTCTTGACCCCACACACGCCAGAGATGTTCGTAGTCAGTAAGCTGCCGTATGACTACGATCCCGATGCGACCTGTCCGCGATGGAACACCTACCTTGAGGAGCTATGGAAGGACGATCCAGAAGCTATCCAGCTTGCGCAGGAGATCGCCGGCTATACATTGCTGGCCGACAACCCCCTGCAAGTTCTGATGCTTTTGCAGGGGGCCTCGCGAGGTGGCAAAGGTGTCTTCGTGCGTATGCTGTGCGAGATGGTTGGCCGCGAAAACACAACCTCAATCTCAATCCGTAACATCACGAAACAATTCCATCTGTGGGGTGCTCGGGGAAAGTCAATCATCATGATCCCCGATGTCCGCGCACCACAGAAAGGATTGCCGTCTGAGATTGTCGAGATGCTTAACATCATCTCAGGTAACGACACTCTGGACATCAATGGCAAAAATCGGGATATCGTCAGCGAGACTCTATCGGGAAAACTCATTGCAACGACGAACGATCTGTTGGTTTTCGATGATCCCAGCGGCGCTCTGTTCAATCGCCTCATCGTCTTGAAGTTCACCCGAAGTTTCTTGCCGCCCGATCATCCCGAACACGTTGAGGGGCAAGATCAAGACCCCGAATTGGAAGCAAAGTTGGCGCTGGAACTACCCGGAATCCTGAATTGGTCCATCCAAGGTCTGCAACAGCTTCGCAAGCGGTGGCAATTCACCCGGCCCGCGAGCAGCGTTGCGCTGAAAGAAGAACTCGCGTCGGAAAGTTCACCGATTAAGCAATTCGTCGCAAACCATCTCATCCGTGACCCACACGGCCGCGTAACAGTCAATGAGCTATATACGCTCTGGGTGCAGTGGTGCGTTGCCGAAGACATTGACCCCATCTCACCACGATCGATGGGGATGCTACTGCGATCTGCGTGCCCGTGGGCAAAGTGCGAACGGTCAAGCACGCTCGATGCAACCGGCGTCCGCCCACGCGAATATCATGGAATCACAATCAAAAACACGGTCAGGCACCGGACTCCTGCTTGACTTCATTCCGGGGCCAGCGTGATGAACTGGCCCCGGAATACTTCTTACACACACATACTGAAAAGAGAGACAAGTGTGAAGATTCATGTAGGCTGTTTTGTGATGCCCTGACCAACAACACAACAACCCAAATCAGGTGGCCGCTTTTGCGGCCTTTTTTATGCGCTATCACATCGACAAAAAACGAGCCAAGCGGCTCGATGAAATTCGCGAGAGCCAAGACCGCTCACTCGCAGACGAGTTAGCGTTGATTCGACTGCTGGTCGAGGAGTCTCTGACGACCGGCTCGGCCGGCCAAACGGCAGCCCTGCTCGAAGTCGCGCGGCGGCTGGCCGTCGACGACGTGGAGCGCGCGATCAAGGAGCGCGACCTGCTCGACCGCACGGCCGTGGTCCGCCTGGCTCACGCGATGGGTGATGCGTTTTACCTATCTCTGGAGGAGCGCATCGAGGATGAGGAGCTACGGCACGAAATCATGGATGCTTGGGGCGCGAGATGCAAACAACTGCTATTGGAGGCCAAATGAGGCTCTGCATCGATTGTGGCAACCAGATTGAACCCGTGTATTCAGACCGGTGCGAAAACTGCTGGGCGCTCCTGTGGGAACGCCGGGGAATCCGAGGATATTCCCGGCCGAGAGTCGAAGCTCTGGAGCCGCGAAAGTACGATCGCATCATGCGGATGCGGAGAGGAGAGGCAGAAAATGGTGAATCCTGGTGAAATGTTTGTGCGCCGCTGTTGCGTGGCCGGCTACGCAGGCGTGGCCGCTGTTGCGGCCCGCAAGTGGATTGCGGAGAACGTGCCTAATCCAATCACCCCAGCAGAGGCCCGAGTCGTCAAGCACGACTTCGAGGCCGACTCGGGGAGGCACATCGAACACAGCGTCTTTCAGGCGCTGCTAAGTGAGGTCGAACAGTTGCGGAACTCGTAGTTCCGCTCCCATCGCATCCCGCAAGGCGCTCGTAGCGCCTTGCGGGTATATTTACCCTAGGAGCAAATATGACGAAACTCAACGGGAAAATCTGCCGCAAGCTCGCTATTGCGAGCCGCTGTCGATACGATTACATCCGCCATATCATGAGCTTCCTCGCTCATTGCGAGACTGAGGAGGATGCGCAGAACTCCATCGCGCAATTACGCAAAACTTGCCCGCACTGTTGGAGCAACAGATGAGATGGTGGGAGATGCGACCTGGACCCGAGCGCGAAAAAGCGAAGGCCGCTGATACGCGAGCCGATCAGCCGATCAGCGAACACCGAGAGCCGCGCGAAGTCATGCTTGGTGATAAGAAAGCCCTACACGCGAGGAAGTATTACTTCTACCGCGACGACACCGAACGGCAGTTGCAGCGCCTGCTGGCGCTCGCGAGGCGGCAGCCCCTCCCCGGGAATCTCACGTATGAGATTCGCGGAACGACGATCATCGGGATCGGGCGAGAGAGAGAATACGAGATTGGCGATTTGAACACCAGCCCCCGTATTTGGGGGTGTTATGCCCAGGCGGCTGGGGAAACTGAACACATTCTGTGGAGGCAACATGTACAGCCTGAATGAGAACTATGCTGGTGGAGAGTTTCGATCTGCGATTACCGGAAAAGCATATCAGTACGAATGTATCAGCGACGGAAGCGACAAGAAACGTGCGCGGCGCGAGATGGAGGCCGATCACGCACGAATCAAGGCCGATCTGGCCGCGCGGCTGGGGCGCGAACCGACCAGTCGCGAGATGCTGCGTGGGGTCACTCCTACGGATAGCCGCTCGCTGCGAGAGCGGATTGCGCAGGACGCGCTGCGGATTGCGCCGAAGGTCCACAGCGGCAACCCCCACGCTGCGAGACTCGCTGAGTTGGAATCGCAGGTCTGCCGGACGGCAGCCGAGCGCGCCGCACGAGATCGGCGCATCGAGCAGTTGCGGCAAGCATCGAGCGCCTGGGAGGCGGCATCGAGCGCCCAGCAGGCAGCAGCCGAGGCGAGAGCGAAGATTGAGAGCGATTTGGTCGACGCGCGAGCGAACCTCGCGAAAGCGCGGTTCGGAATCGGTTTTTCACCCGAAGACGTGCGCAAGACCGAGCGGATGCTGCGCGATCTGGAACAGACAGGCGACGTAGCGGCCTACCGCAAGGCACGAGACGCCTGGGAAAAGGAAGTCCAGGAGTGGAGGGAAGCCGGGGCGAAAAAGCTAGATGCCGAAGCCGCCGAACAGCGGCGGCTGGCCGCGCTGATCCGTCGTGGGGAGGCCGTAGCGGACGAAAAACCCCCGGCCGAGCCCGAGAGAAACTAACCTCACCTCTCGGCATAGCTCCTCCCCGGGGAGAGCGGCCGAGGTCCCCATCCCTCGGCTGCCAGCCAGCCGCCTGGAGCCCTTCGGGGTTCGGCGGCTGGCCTTTTGACATTCGCGAGGCCCGGTGGTAGTCTAAGGATGGCACTTGCGGCCGAGTCAGGTGGTTGTTTTACAGACAGGCGGAATCGGCCCAGGTGTTGACCGAACCGCCCCACAGCCAATCGTGGATGTGTTGGGTGACCGCTGAGAGCCGGCTATCCGAAACGCTCAGTTGATTGTAGACTGCCAGCATGTCGTCGGAGCCGCGCGTGTGACCCATGATGGTTCGCATGGCATCATCGTCTTTAACCTGCATCCCAATAGAGGAGCAGGTTCTCCGTAGATCATAGAAGCGCCCCTCGCGGCCGAAACCGGCCCGCTGCAAGGCGTTTTTCAAGTCGCGGCTGAGGTTCTCGGCCTTGTACCCTTGGCCGAACTGGGTGATGAAGAATCGTCGAGCATGCTGGGGTTTGTTCGGTTTCTTTCGCTGAGCAAAAGCATCCCGCAGAGCGGCGACCGATTCCGGCCACAGCGGGCATCTTCTGGGGATCGCATTCTTCGTCCTGGGGAAGGTGGCCCAGCCACCATCCAGGTCGATGGCCTTCGTCGTGAGTTTGACACAGTCCATATTTCCGTAGCCGCAGTTGATCCCCAAGAGGACCATCGCTTTCAGGTTGAGGTGGGCCACGGTTAGGACGCCACGGATCTGCTCGGCGGTGAAGGAGCGGCTCCCTTGCTCTTCCTTGTGGGCTCGCATGATGCGTTTGCCCGGGGGCTTGAAACCATCACCAAAGCGAGGCATCCGGTCAAGCAGCCCTTCCTGCTCGGGCCCGGCCCAATTGAAAATCCGTTTCGTTTTGCGGATGTCCCCCAGGATGGACTTGGGGCTCTTGTGGGTCTTCTGGAAGTCGGCCCGCAGGCGACGAAAGTCGGCGGGCCCGAGTTCCTCGACCGGCGTGCTGGCTCCCAGCACGCGAATCAGCCAATCTCCGTAGTCTTCGTATTCTTCCCACGTGCGAACCTTCATATCCCCCGACTCGACTCGTGGCTTCTGCGCGGTCAGGAAGTGGAACACCATCTGCTCCACCGTAAGCCCTGCCTTGGCCACTCTTCCCGGTTTCCGGCCAGCCTTGAGATCGTCCTCTTCGGCGAGGAACTTCCGCAGGGCCGCCTGGGGGTCCTCCCACTTGCCGAAGAAGTGGGTCTTGCCCCGAATCTTCTTGGCCCAGCGCCCCGAGGCGTGTGCGTAAAGTGGGAACTCCGGATACGGCTTGGCAGGCTTCTGGATTGTGGTAGAATCGGCGGTGGACATCGCTTGTTGCTCCTTGAAAACTTTAGCTTGAGAAACCCGCTCGACGCCTGGCCGGGCGTCAAAACGGGCGTCAGACTCGAAAACGACTTTCTCAAGTTTAGCTCAAGCCTCGACGGAAATCAAGGCACAGAAGCAACTTACGATGTCCAACGGAGGGTACGCGAATGGCTAGCAGCCTGACTCGAAATCAGGTGCCGGGAAACCGGTTGAGGGTTCGACTCCCTTGCCCTCCGCATTGTGGACCAGAAGGGTCCTGAAGGTACTCGAAGGGCCGCAAAGGCTTTCTACAAAGCACTTTGCGGCCCTCCTTCATGCGCCCATGACACGCCAACCACAGCCGCTCCGAAGGCCCCCGAAGGGACACGAAAAGACTCGCCGGGACCCCAGTTGTTCCAACAAACGTTCCAACACTATTCCACGCCAGAATCGCATCCGGCGGGGGGAAGGATAGAATCACTTATCGTGGGGACCCCTGGCAGGGAGGCGGACGCCCTGATCAACTCAACATCCACCACCGGGGCATAGGTGTTCGCCGTCAGCTCCGGAGTTGAGTGGTGCATCAGCTTCTGCCTGGTCCCAAGGTCCACCCCCCTCGATGAGAGGAGGTGGTTGTAGGTGTATCTGAGCGCGTGGAAATCGACCACGCGCCCCTGCCCATCAACGGTCGGCAGCCCGGCAGCCTCCAGGTCCGCCTGGAGCACCTCGGCGGTTCGATCCGGCAGACGGGCAAACAGGTGGTCATCTGGTCCCAACTCCTGGTAGGAGACGTATCGGCGGAGGATTCCAGCCAGCTCGACTCCGAGGCCCGTAGGGGGCGTCTCCGATCCATTCTTGGCAGCATCGGCCGGGAGGATGACTGTGGGCTGGTCGCCGTCGAGTTGGAAGTCCCGCACGCGGAGTTTGCGGAGAGCACCGCGCCGATACCCGGTCATGATGGCGAGGCGGTAGAGGACGGACCGGTCCAGCGGGGTGAGGCCGCGCCTGGTGATGGTGGATTCCTCGACCGATTTCAGGAGCAACACAACGTGCTCCCAGGTGAGCGGTATGCGGCGATACTTCCTGTCCTTGTCCTTCTTCTTCGCCTTTTTGAGGCCAGGGAGTGGGTTCGATTTGAGCCTCCCATTCTCGACGAGATATGCGGCGAAGTTCATCAGCGCCCAGATGTACCGATTCTTGGTTTCGCGGCCGATTGGCTGGCCTGTCTTGGTCTTCTGCTCTCCGAGCCAGGCCTCGAATCGCCCCTTCTTGATGTCGTCGAGACTCTTCCAGCCGCATCCGTCGATGATTTTCTTGACGCGATTGATGGTGTCTGCTTTGTGGTCCGCGGTGCCCTCCCGGGCAAGCACGACCTTCTCATAGTCGGTATAGTGTTCGGTGAGCGGTCGGCGTTTCTCTTCCGCGATTGTGCCGGTGAGGCTGAATTCGCCCTGTGCGAATCGTTCCTCAAGGCGAGTGGCGTACTGTTGGGCGATTCGCTTGTTCTTGATACCTATGGATTCGCCGGTGAATAGTCGGACGATGTTCGCAGATGACTTGCGATACAGCTTGCCTCGCGTGTCGCGCCAGGCTAGCCACCAGACCTCTCCTTTGGTCTTGTACTTCGTTCCGTCCTTCTTCTTGCGTGTGATGGGTGGCTGAAATAGCGAGACTGTGTAAGCCATGGTTTGTCCTCACTGGGGTTGGTAGTTGCTTTCACCCATCCCAGGAAAGCAGGCCGTGGTTGTTCCAACAATATTCAGCTTTCAAGGTCTGCGATGTACCGTAGCACGTCGGAGAGCCGCCATAGTACGCGACGGCCGACGCGGACGGCATTTGGGAAGTCTGAGCCTGGGTCGGCACGTAGACGCTTGACGGTTTTGGTCGATACGCCGAGGCGCTGGGCGACTTCGTCGATGCTGAGTAGTCGGTCGTCTTTCATGGCTGTTGCTCCTAGTTGGCTGAGCCGAGTGCTACCATGATTCGGTCCATCTCAGCCTCGCTGTCGACGGTTGTGTCCCGTTTGGCCGCTTCGAGCTTGGCAGCTTCTGCCATGGCCGCTTCCCGTCTCGCTTCGCGTTCCGCTTCCATCTGGCGTGTTTGCTCCCGTTCTGCCTCTTCTCGCTGTTTATCGAAGTACACCCCTCCCTCGTCCTCTGAGGTGGTAATCTTGAATCCAGACCATCCCCGGGTAGGCTCACCGCGAGCCACACCACGCACCCGCATCTTCACTTTCCCACCATCGATGTGCGGCTTCATGAGCCGTTTGAGTTCCTTATGGAACCGATATGCACCGACTGCCTTGTACCCACGATCCTCCGCCCACGACGCATACTTCAGGTAGACAGGGTGCTTCGGCCCGACGAAGGTCTCGCCGTCGACGTGGACGCAGTTTTCGAGCCAGGCCATGATGCTGTTCGCATCGGAGCGTTCCGCCAGGAGGGCTCGCTTGCATGCTTCCGGTTCGATGAAGTCGCCACGGGCGATAAGGGCCGGGGCGTGGGACAGCACCCAGTTCAGGATGCCAGGTAGTTCCGGCACGAATCTCTTCTCGATGTCGTTTACTTTCTCGGCAGCGCTAATCTTTGCGAGGCATTCGATGAATACGATCCGTCGCCACATGCCGTCGGTATTGTCGAGGATTCGCCACATGTTGTTCGTGGCGAACAGCAGACGGGTTTGGTTGCGTGTACTAACTGATGGCTTGAATTTCGCCTCGGATTCGACGAGCGACCCATCGACGAGTTGTTTCAGCAGTCCCTCGGATACCTTGCTCGTAGTGCCGACATCCCCGCAGATGTTGACGGCACAATCCACGAGACCAGACATGGCGAACCGCTGGCCGAGCCGCTCCAGGGCAAATGACGAGCAGGCATCTTTACCGATCAACATGGTGATCGTTTTCAACAGCACCGACTTACCATTCGCCCCGTCGCCGACGAACACGAACAGTTTGTGATAGTTGAGGTCGCGGAGCAGGATATAGCAGATGATTTCGGCAATCAGGATTTTGACGTCTTCGTCGACGTCGCCATCGCCATCGCAGGTGAACCGGTCCAGCCAGTCAAGGAACAGCGGGCACTCCGCACCGGGGTCGTAGTCGTAATTGGTCTTTGATACCGCGAACAGGTGCGGGCTGTGCGGGATGAGCGCGGGCTGGCTACCCCCGTACATCGGGGAGAGGTCGAGCACGCCGTTCTTGCAGACGAGCAGGGAGCTGCTCTCATTCCCATTCAGCCCGACAATTTGGAACGGTGCATTCTTAGTGCCGTCGATGAAGGTGCGGTGTGCGAGCCCCTCGACTACGGCGTTTACGAACTGTGCAGATGGGGTTGGTTGGCCCGGCAGATTGCGGGTAAACTCGAGAGCGAGTTTCTTGATCTCGCCATCCTCAGCCTTCCTGTGGATGCCGTCTTCGTAGAGATAGAAGCTGCCCCTGCGGTTCACAATGCGTGGGGTATCGATCGCGTCCCACATCATGTCGGCAACCTCTGCCGTGTCCAGGCCCTTTTGTTTCTTCTTTGCCATTATTCTCTCCAGGTTTATTGGTGGAGGCCCACCCTCGCCCCTTGGCTGGCCAAGGGGCGAGGGTGGGCCGTCCGTGGACGGCCCAGGCGACTACTGAGCGACGCCGGTCGCCTGCCCCACAGTGAGATCATTCAGAGATTCGCGGAGTTCATCGAGGCACTCCGCCAGATCACGCTCGCAGAAATCAATCGTCTCCGTCGTCTGCGGTACGCCGCCGACGTATGGCTGTACCTCAACACGATCTCCGCGGTAGACCACGTGTACCGGACCCTCGAAGTGTCCCAGGTCGAGGACCGTCTCCGGGTATCCGCTGAGCGGCCCGTCCTCCACCTCAATAAATATGGGATTCGAGTCTTTGTAGACCGCCTCCAAGTATCGATGGATTTCGCGATACGGGACGTGCTCGAGCAACTGCCAGTCGATATCGACGACATCCATGACCTCGCCGGCAACGCGTCTTGCCTCGATCGGTCGAGCGAACTCTGCGAGCTTCGCCCCGTCGCTCCAGCGTCGGACCTCTATCCTGTCCGCATGGATGCAGATCGAATGCTCGTCCGCCGCGCCGCAAGCAGACCCTATGCTATCTTGGGCACGATGCACGACGATTTCGGCCAACGCCCCTCCACCAGGCTCGACCGTCGTGACACGCGCCGGGCCACCGAGATAGGCGTCAAGTTCACGCACAAGCTCATCCCGGCAGGCGCCCACCTCCGGAGGAGCGCTCGTACTCTTCACGTCGTTATTGATGTTGTCCATTGCGTTGGTGTTTTCCATGTTAGAAAACATAGGAAACCTTTCCGGGCACTCGGCCCTTTTGTAGTTTGGGGCCATTACCCCGAAACAGGAATTGGACGATCCACCCACGCCCCTCAGTGCGCCCGAGGGGCGAGGGTGGGCCGTCCATGAACGGCCTAGATAAGGGGTTTCAGCGTCCTGATGATTTCTCCAACCAGGTCCGGATGGGAGAGTGGTATGCGGGCCCACCACATTTCTCTATCATCCAACCAGTCGTCAA